>JBHJGN010000071.1:0-60741 GCA_050331735.1 Cyanophyceae cyanobacterium | reverse complement strand
GAAAGTAGTCAGATAGTTCCTTAAACTAACCAAGCATTGGAGGTTCAAGGGCAAAGAGCTGCTGTGCTTCCCTTTCCCCTTGACCCCTTCCCCTTTCCCCCAACTCATCAAGTCTCCTATTACTTTTTCTAATTGGTATTAATTAGCGTAACAGGAATTTTATTTATTCTGGCCCATCATTCTCCAGCTTTTTTAAGCTTATTTTTTGATTCTCCCCCGGAAACTGAATTAGTAGCACTTTCTTCGCGGCAAGAAGCAATCGGCATTACCGAAGCCATACAGATAGCGAATCGAGAACTGCCGAATAGTCAAACAACATTTCTTGCTCTTGAAGGAGAAAGAAAAATTATCGTCCAAAAAAAGTATCCTGACGATATTTTTCCGTCAGGATTAAGCAGTGTGGCAATCGACCGTCATACGGGCAGTATTTTGGCAGTGCAGAAAGTGTTACAGCCATCTTTGGGTAATAAAATTGCCAAGTTAGTTGCTGACTTTCACTACGGTACTTTTGGTGGTTTGCCGATTCGCATTCTCTATGTATTTGTTGGCGTAGCTCCTGCTGTACTGTTTAGCACCGGTTTGGTGATGTATCGTTGTCGCCGTCGTCACTAAAGCCAGAAAGGAGAAGGGTTTGGTTTAGCAGAGGTGGATAGCTACTTCATCGTCGATTTGATTAGCAGCGTTCGCCTTCGCACTGGCACTTTGCAACTCGGTGTTGAAAATTTGTTCAACAACGACTATTTGCCCGTCGTTTCGCAATTACAGAGCCTTGATTCGTCTCGCAGTGCCGCTAGAGGAACAACGGTGAGCCTCAGATATTTGCTGGAGTTTTAGCTCTAAGCCGCGAGAAAAAGCGATGAAGTTACAGGATTTGTCTTCGCCGAGAGGTGGATTGAAGCAAGGTCAATTTAGACTTTGATAAATAAAATGGACAAGTCCATTTTGAAGACGGAGCTAGAAATTAGACGCAGTAGGACCAATCTGCTGCCACTATTGAACAGATTGAGGAAACTGTCGCATCAGGGCCGGAATCACCGGACAGGGTTTTTTCGGCTGTAAATTGTCGCTGCCGTCGCCTCTAAATAAGCTCCAGCGGAATGGTCCTTGATGAGCTGCCGACAACCACAGCAGGCGCTTAGCCCGCGTCATCGCCACATAGAGCAGGCGAAATTCCTCGGCTTTTTTGAGCTGTTCGGCCTCTTTCCAGGCTTGGGTCGGTGAGGGAAGCGGGATATCTTGGTGCTGATGCTGGGAGTGAACGGCCAGACGAATTTGGGCGCGGGCAACGTCTGCTAGCGTGAAATCACCCAGAAACTTGGCGGCATTGGGAACCCAGGGTTGACCAGGTAATACATCGTCGTGGAGAAAGGGGATAAAAACATAATCCCAGTCTAGTCCTTTGGCTTTATGCATGGTGATGATCGTCAGTTGACTAGAGCGCGTATATTGGTCGTCATTGTCTTCTTCGACGCCTTCAAAACGCTCCGAATCAACAATTTCATGCAGGACAGCAAGGGTGGTTTTTAAAGAACTGTTGCCAACGATCTGCTGGTTCACTCGTTCTGCTAGTTTTTGCACAGTAGCTAGTTCTGAGCCGGTAAATTGAAGGGTCATGCCTAAAAAGGTAATGAGCTGGTAGTGCGGCAGTTCGATTCTGGCCCGCAGCAGGTTACAGCAGTAGCGCCGAGCCTGTTCGACCTGGGGCTTTTGGGGAGGTGCGAGCGGACCAGGATAAAGGAATTGTTCAGGGGCGGTGGCTAACGCGTTGAGATCTTGCGCCACAATTAGCTGACGCTTTTCGAGAACTTCTAGGGCCGCTTTGAGATAGTCGGGGGAGTGGGGACGGTCGAGAAATTGCAGTAGCTTCAGAATTTCTGCGGGAATGTGGGAATGGCGCTCAACCTCTCCAACTTCATAGACTCTAATATCGTGCTCCCGCTGCAGAAAGGCGAGCTGTTGAGCGACGAAGCGTCCTTGGCGATTCTCCCGCACTAAAATAGCGGCATTTTTGGCGTTTTCAGCGAACAACTGTCTGACGCGCTCACCAATCAGCTCGATTGATTGGTAGATGTCGTCTGGAGTGTAAATTTCGACTCCGCGACCAACAGGGTCTGGATTAGCATCCAGTTGCGGATCGTCAGTGGCAACGGGCTGAATTTTTTGGAGACGGAACGGAGAAAATTCCAAGTTCTGTTGAGGAATGCCTAATTCCGATAAGATTTGGTGCTCTGGAGATTGTTTCTGAGCTTGAGCTTTCCAAGTATGATTGACCCACTGAAGAGCAAAATTAGCAGCATCGATAATTGTCTGGCTACTGCGTCCGGCTTGGTCCATAGTGGCGAGGTTTCCCTGTTGCTCGCAAAGATCGCAGAACCAGTTGAAATAAATCGGATCAGCCGGGGTAAAGGTGGAGTTGATCGCCTGATTAGGATCGCCGACGCGGACTAAATTGGGAGGAGCGAGTCCTTCGGGATCTCTAGCAAGAATAGAGATGAGCTGTTCTTGGAGAGGGCTAGAGTCTTGGGCTTCATCTTCAAACACCGCAAAGACCTGTTTCTGCCACAGTTGACGTACCGGAGCGTTTTCTAACACCCGCAGTGCCGCGAGAATCATCTCGTCGTAGTCGATCAGGCTACGAGCAGACATCAAGGTTTGATAGTGTTCGTAGAGTCCAGCCGCGATCGCCAAAATTTGATATTCATCGGTGGTTTGGTGGCTTAATTCCCAGAGATCTTCCGGGCGTAGCCCAGAACTTTTTGCTTCCCGCACCACCGTATGCAGCAAACTCGGCAACACTTCGGTCCGCAGCACCGACTGGCGGCGTAGCCGTTCGGTTTCTTCGCCGTCGAACTGAACTCCTGCTAGTAGAGTTTGATAGCGCTGGGGGGTGGCCTTCACCCACTGTTCAACGCAGGTTCTCACTAGGCGATGGCTAGTATTGGGTGTAACCAGCGTGGCGGTATCGAGATCGAGCCGCGAGAGTTCTGCATGGCGACTGGCGATGTTGAGCGCTAAGCCGTGCAGCGTTTGTACAGCAAACCCCCCGGCAGGAAGCCTAAGCGCTTGGAGGCGATCGCGCACCTTCGCTTTAATCGAGGCCGCCGCCGACCGGGTGTAGGTCACAATCATCAACTGTCGGCGAGGGTGCAGTCGGTAACGGGCGATTGCCAGGGCAGCAGCGACAGCTAGGCTATGGGATTTGCCTGCCCCAGGCACTGCCGAAACTGCCATCTGTCCCCCCTGCCAGTTGGCTAGGCTTTGCTGTCCTGGGCGTAGACTGCGAACTAATTCGTTCAGTTCCTGGTACGTTGCTAGGGGGGCAAGGGAGGCTGATGGATTGGCAGTCAAAGAATTTAAGTCCAAGGGCATTTCTCAAGGAGAGCGAACAGGCTGGAAACCGAGCTATCTAAGATGTTAACAGGTTAGATCGTGACGGCTTGAGAAGCTGCGTTGTTTTTCAAATAGCTGTTGGCTTTTGGGAGGTCAGTTTTTCAAAATCGGGTTAGTTTCCGTATTTGATCTGTTTTTCATCGGGTCAGTTTAGGGTCAGTTTTCGCTCTAAACTACTCCATATTACCCCAACACCCCTTGCTAGAAATTGGCTCCCTAGGCTCTGCATCAATCTCCAGGAGCTCGTTTTCCCTGATGTGTTGAAAGCCCGTGACGAGACTTGAACTCGTGACCTCACCCTTACCAAGGGTGTGCTCTACCGCTGAGCTACACGGGCAAAACAATACCAAAAAACTAAATTTGGGTGGTGGGCCGAGCTGGATTTGAACCAGCGTAGGCATAGCCAGCGGATTTACAGTCCGCCCCCATTAACCACTCGGG
Organism: Cyanophyceae cyanobacterium; assembly: GCA_050331735.1. GTDB lineage: Bacteria > Cyanobacteriota > Cyanobacteriia > Cyanobacteriales > JBHJGN01 > JBHJGN01. Next base: position 56,910 of record JBHJGN010000071.1, on the reverse strand, counting down.
CATCGACCCATTTAATACCACGATTAATTATTATATTATACAAAACCCGCAAGTGAAAAGACTGGTGCCAATCTCCTTCGTCCGTTTAAATCGCTATAGTCTTACAAGCAGTTGAACAGTAAGCTAGACGGGGTAGTGAGTGGAAATCATCTTCGTCGCTAACGACTAATCCTTGACCACTAATCAAATCCAGCTCCTCTTTGCTAAGCACTAATCACGCGGATTTGATATTTTCCCCGATTCACAGCTTGATGTCACGAAACGAGCGCTGGCCAAAAGCTCAAGATAGCAATGTCTGTAACCATTCTTTGAGGAAATCAATTCCCTGATAAACAGCCGCCGCCCCCAGCACGAGTACCGAAGTGGTAACAGTGGCTCCGAGAACACAAATAGCCAAACCAGCAAGGCAGATGAAGCCATCATCTTCGGTCAGACCAAAGGCAGTGACAAAAATGCCGATCGCTGGCAAAGTATTCGTCAGCGGGATCGGAATCATCATTGATACAGACATCAGCGCGATCGCTACTCCGAGAAGTATTCGCCCCGGTAAGCTGGCGCATACATAGGTCAGACGCGGACGCGCTAAGGCCTCGATTCGCCGCAGCCACGGAATGGCCGATTTCACAAAGCTGCGCACCTTCACAAGCGGCAGCGAGCTATTCATCATTCGTTGCGGCAGCCAAGGACGTTTGGCTCCGGCAATGAGCTGAACGGCTAAGACAAAGATAATAATGGCAAAAGGAATGGAGTAACCCGCTGCCGGAATCGGCAAGGCCGAAGGAATAGAAATCAGGACAAACAGGAACCCAAACACCCGTTCCCCCGCCAAAGACAGGATATCGGCCAGTCTGACCTGAGGCTGTCGTTCTTCTTCTAAAAAGTACCGTTGCAGTTCTACCGAAAGTTTAGCCATTTCCAGTTACCAGTTGTATCAGTTACCAGTTATAGCAGTGACCAGTTGTCGCTTGTCAGTCCTGAGTGAGTTATACCAATTAGAAAAAGTAATAGGAGACTTGATGAGTTGGGGGAAAGGGAAGCACAGCAGCTCTTTGCCCTTGAACCTCCAATTCTTGGTTCGTTTGGGAACTATCTGACTACTTTCGGTAAATGGTATTACTTCCCCAATTATCTAGTTAATCTACTCATTAATCACTGGTCACTGCTATGGCGATCGCCCCAAGCATTCCCTGGGTTGCCCGAATATAGTCGGCAGGCGCTAACTGAATCAGCATACCCCGAACTCCTGCCGATACAGCAATTTTTTCAAAATGTTGGCAAGTTTCATCGATGTAGACTGGATAATTTTTTCTAGCTGCTAGTGCCGTCACGCCACCGCGAATGTATCCAGTTAAGGACTGTACTGCTTTTAACGGCACTGTTTCCAGTTTACGATCGCCTGCTAGCTTGGCTAAAGCTTTAAAACTCAGTTGGACATTGGCCGGAACGACGGCAAAACAGACTCCGACTTGGCTACCGCGAGCGACTAAGGTTTTAAAGAGCTGTTCGGGAGGAAAGTCTAACTTAGCAGCCGCACTCTGAGCTGCTAAATCATCGGGATCTACTGAGTATGTCAGCAACTGATATTCAATCCCCAGATTATCTAGCAGGCGAACCGCATTTGTTTTTTTCATCAGTCGAGACTGTTCTAAGCAGACTTCCTATTTTAAAAGCAATTGAGGCTCAGCGAGCACATCATACCATTTACCAAAAGTAGGTCATATGAAATAGCAGAAAAAATGCTACAGATGCGTTTTCTCTCACCCTCCTGCCCCCTGCCTATCATTTGTAGCAAACGTTAAGCAATTTCATATCAAATAGTTCCCCAAACAAACTATTAGAGTCGCCGCTAGCCCATTGCTAATAGCTAATAGCCAACAGCTTCCGCTACAGCCAATTCCCAATGAGAACATAGGGAGCCCAGTAAAACGGGTGTCTGTACCAGCGATTTTGCAGCAGCTTGAGCTGCGCTTGTCTTAACGCTTCTGCTTTGGTAGTCTGCTGATTGGTCAATTCCTCGTAAAACTGACCCATGAGGAGGGCCGTAGCTTCATCATTCACAGCCCACAGGGTAGCGGCGGTACTTCTGGTTCCCGCCTGAACAGCAACTCCTGCTAAACCAAGAGCGGCTCGTTTATCTCCAATCGCCGTCTCGCAGGCACTGAGGACAAGCAGTTCAATCGCGTCAGTGGCGGTTCTCGTCTGAAGCAGCTCGTTTAACTCGCGGATGTTGATGCGGCTGTCCCAGGCTAAGATATAAGTCTCTTGTAAACTAGAGCTGAACTGTCCGTGAGTGGCAATGTGAACAATGGGCAGCTCGGAAAACCTCACTTGATTGCTGAGGGCGTCTTCGGTGAATTCTTCGTTGAGTAAGACAACGCTTTTAGTCGCTGTTTCTGCAATCTCCTGGAGCTCGAGAACAACATGGTTAAGAGAAGAAAAGCCTTGACTGGCCTCAGAAACTCCGGCCATTAACGTTTTGATGGCCGTTGGTTCTAGAGTCGTGGGCGGCAACAGTCGCAGCCCTGGACTGAGGGCCAAGCTGTACTGTTCGAGGAGGTAGTGTTCGCCGTCGTGTAGAGTCGCCATTGGGACGTTGCGCAGAGAGCCATCCAAAACAAAGACCAGAGTGTTGACGTCACTGTTAGCTAAATCTGCCGCCATCGGTCGCAGCAGCCAATCGTAGAGCTGCTGCGCTGGAGCATAAAATAGTCGTCGGCTGCGAATCACAAGCCCAACTCGCAGCTCCTCAATGACCGCTTCGAGTTGGGCTGCTGAGACCGAGCTGGTATAGTGACGCAGGGGAAGATCGGGGAAAGAAACGATGATTTCTAGGCGATCGCTCAAAATAATCGGATAGATAACTGCTGCCTGGGGATCGAGTTGCTCAATCTCGACTGGCTCAGCCGTTACACAGGCTTGGCGCAAAAAATTATCGAGTTCAACAACGCGAAACGATTCAATCACGTCGCGGGCTTGTGCTAGATTCTGCTGAGGGATTTCATCGGCCTCTGGCTGGAGCAGTAAGCTGACCAGCTCGCGATAGATAGGCTCAATGCTCTCTTGAAAAGAAAACTGGAGATTGAGGTCAACGGCGGCTAAATCGCTGCGCAGCGAGTCGAGGGTGTTCACCGCTTCTTGATAGGCAGCGATCGCCTGGAGCCGTTGTCCTTGAGCGTTGAGCACTTTACCCAGTTGCCACTGCCAGCGGTAAACAACATCCGGCGCTCGCGCCGCCTGGGCTAACAATAGAGCTTTTTCTAGCCATTCCTGCGCTTCCTCCCACCGCTCGGTCTGGGCATAAACTTCACCGAGGAAGCCTTGAGCGTAAGATAAATCTCTCGCGTCATCGAGGGCCCTAGCCTGTTGAACAGAGTCCGTTAGGTATTGAGTAATCGACTGCCAAGAGGGACCATCCGCCGTCGTTAATCCTGCTTTCAGGCGGGTTAAGCTATGGGCAAAATGGATCCGGGCATGGATCGATGCATGACTGAGGGGAAGCTGAGCAATTTCTGAGCCAATCTGAGGCCAGAGCGCCGCCGCCGCTTGCCACCGCTCTAAATCCAACAGCAGGCTAAACTGGCTGAGACGAACAGTGGCGCGGAGACTGGGGGTAGTGGCTCGATTGGCTGCCTGTTGATAGGTGTCAAGAGCTTCTTGGACATCAGCTTGAGCGCGAACGGTATTGCCTAAGCTGAGGAGAGTAGCAGCCCTTTCATTGGGGTCGATCCCTTTCACGGCTAAACTGTCCTCTAACACCTGACGTGATCGCTCCACGTTGCCAGTAAGCCGCAGCAGATCTCCCAGGCTTCTGAGCCCGACTGCCCTAACCGTTGGTGGCTGAGTCTCGAGCTGCGGCTCTACCTCCAGAAGCTGCTTGAAAGCGCGGCGATAGAGTCCGAGTCGCTGTAATGCCTCCGCCTGATTGAGCTGGCTTTGCACTACCCCGGTGACGTTATTAGCTTGAGCGTAGTAGTCTGCTGCTTGCTGCCAGGTATTCAGCGCTGTCTCGGCCTGACCTAGAGCTAACTGCAATTTTCCCAGGGTATTGAGGGCCTGGGCCATGGTTCTGGTAAAGGCCAAAGAATCAGAATCCCTCACCGCTGATTGCAGCAGCTCTAGGCCTTGCCTGACGGCGGTTTGTGCCTGCTGCCATTGCCCTAACTGCTGATAGGCCAGAGATAAATTACTCAAAACTCTGGCCTGGCCGAAGCGGTTGCCGGTGGTTTGATATTCTTGAATGGCCTGCTGCCAAAACTGAGCGGCTTCTTGAAACTGGGCATTTTGATAGAGTTCGAGTCCCTGCTGCTCGACTGGTTGTCCGGCCCAACTGTTAGAGCCAATCACTGACGTTAAGCTAATCGCCAAGCCCAGTATCGCTAACAAAGCGAGCTTGAATAAATGACGAAAAAACATGAGGCTTAGATGTTTTGCCCAAGGCAATCTGAATAAAAGAGGGATTAGTCGCCGAGCGATCGCAAAGGCAGGAGAAAGGCCATTAGCAACTCCCTAGGTTTTCCTCGTGTAGGATAGCTCCCTCACTCCCGCTAGCGGCACTTTATCCCTTCGTTGGCAGCTTCAATCGTGTTGTCTCCTCAGAATTGAACGGATCAATGCTACAATCAATCCTGCTCTTCTATACTCCGTAAATCTACTGAAATTTCCGGTTTAGAAAGGTGTATAGATAATTGAAAAGTAAATCCCGTTTTCTTGCAATGTATCGCCGTTAGCCTCTAGCTCAACTAGAGGAATGCCCCAATCTAAACGGGCACTAAACGTTTCTCCAAGCTCGTAGTTGAGGCCAATGCCGATCGCCGCCAGGGTATCCGTATCTGGGCTAAATTCGTCATCAGACCGACCCCAGACGGTTCCAAAATCGACAAAGGGAACTACCTGTAGCACCATGTCTTGAGAGGGAACCCGCAGGATGGGAAGACGCACCTCAGCCGAAGCGAGAACACCGTTATTTTCTAACAGAGCATCCTGGCGATACCCTCTCACGCTGCCAATGCCTCCCAAGCCGAACTGTTCGAGCGCTACTAAGTTGTCGTCGGTTAACTGTAAGTCGCTGCGGACTAACACTAACGTATCTGCTGCTAGCTGCCTGACCCATTGAGCCTGTCCGCGCCAGGCAAAATAGCGCCCGTCGGGAGCTTCATCGCTGGTGGTCGCATCGAGGGCATCCAACCCAACGCTAAACTGTGATCGCGCAGCAAACACCTGCTGTTGACCGCGCTGGAGCCATTCCTGAAAGAAGCGCAGGGTCGTTAGTCGCGTAATTCCTTCTCCTGATTCGGGAAACCCCACTTCTTCGTCTAAAAAGGTCACGACGCTGGCAGTCCGCTCGGCGCTCAGGCCAAGGGTTAGCTCCTGTGTGGGTTTCTGGATGACGGGTTGACGGAGCGTGAGTTCGTAGCGGTCGAACTCTGATTCGATATTAAGAAAATCGAAGGGCTCTTCTACGACTTCACTGCCCACCTTGCGATAGCTGAGGGCAAACGTGCCGTTGCGGGCATTAACGGGGATCGTGTAGGCTACGTCAAAGTCGTTGCTGCCGTCGGTATTGCGGTAGGTGGCTCTAAAATTATCTCCTAAGCCGAGCAAATTGGCTTCGGTGAGCTCCACCTGGCGGCGAAAGCTGCCAACGCTGGGAGAACGACCGTTATCTAAAGCGATTTGGGTACTAAAGGTATCGGCAATTTCTACTTCCACATCCAAGACACTGGTTCCCGGTCGAACCCCCGCCGAGAGTTCTGCTGAAATTCTCTCCACCAGAGGGTTAAGCTGAAGTAACTGAAGCGCTTCTACCAGGCGAGGCACGTTTAAGGGCACTTGAGTGGCCAGCGCCAGGCGATCGCTGATATAGTCTGGGTCGAGTCTTCCTTCAATGTCCACGTTGGTTTCGGCCAAAGCCCCTTCCACGACGTCAATTCTGACGGTACCCTCTGCGATTTCTTGGGGCGGAATGATTGCGCCTGAGGTGACGTAGCCGTTATTAACGTAGAGCTGAGTTATCGCTGAGCGAGCCTGAAGCAGTTCCGCAAACGAGAGGGGGCGATCCTCAAACGGCTCGGTGGCTGCTGCTAGCTGTTCGTCGGTAAAGATTGTGCTGCCGACGACCTGAAACTGATTAACGGTGATCGTTCCGGGAATAGCGGGGAGATCTGAGGGAGCTGGCGAATCGGGCGGGAGGAGTTCTTCGGGGGGAGGAAGCTGCGGCGATTCTTCAGGAATCTCATCCTCTGGAGGAATCGGGCGAGGCAGTTGCGGTAGGTCTTCGCGAGGAGGTAGCTCTGGGGGCGTTTGAGCAGGGAGGCGACGAATTGAGCCAATACTAACGAGGACGACTAGTGCTATCTCTAGTAGTAGTCGGAGAAATAGATAAGGGTGAGCGAGAGCTAAAATCACGGCAGGTTGCTGAACTCAGGCCAGATGTATAAGAACTTCCCGCTGGTGCTTGAGCGGTTAGCACTACTTTACCATTTGCTTCTTGAATCCATCCCTGAGCTTCCCGAATTTCTGGGGGAGCAAGCGGGAGAGCTGGTTCAGCAGTCGATTCGGCTTCTGATGGAGCAAAACGGTCGTTCGGTGACGGCTCAGCATCCGTTCCGAAATCAACGAGCACCGAATTAGGAGAAAGCGTATCGATGGGGCTAGGCGTTAAAGCCCCGCGTCCGGTAATGGTAAAGCTGCTGTTACCTAAGTTTTTCCCAGGTTGGCATCCTTGAGCGACCAGGTTTTCGACATCGACCACTTCCACCGCTAGCTTGACCAGTCTTTGATCGGGGTCAAGATTAGGAGTCTCGATATTAATATTTCCATCAACTTCACCACTCGCATCAATCTGCGCTTCAGGATTAGCAACGGACACTCCCTGCGCTTCAATATTGATATTTCCTCCCCGACCTTGGAGAGCACTAGCTAATATTCTGCCGCCATCTAGCAGCACCAAAAGATTTAAGTTTTGGAGAGTAATATTGCCTCCGTTACTCTCTTCCGCTACCGTAATCAGCCCGCTCTCCGCTCCAAACTTAGTGACTACCTGCTCCCCAAATTTCTCTAATCGAGATTCAAAGCCAGGCTCGCTACTAGAAATGGTGAGGTTGCCTGTTACATTGGCAGTAATATTGCCGGCTTGACCCCGACCCCTAGCATTCGTTTGAATTTGACCGCCGCCAACTGCTTCAAACGTAGTCGCGTTAATTTTAATATTGCCTCCAGCGCTATCATTCTCGGTTCGGGCATCTACTGATGCACCATCTTCAATACGAAAGTTTGCTGTTGTAATATTGATACTTCCTGCTGTACCCGTCGTATCTTCTTCAGCACTAGTGAAGACTCCGCTGGAAAACCCCCGTAGACCAAACCCAGATATGAGGACAAAATCAGAGGCATTAATTGAAATATCACCTCCTTGGTCTGCTATTCCACCAGGAAGATCTTTCAAAGGACCAAAAATGTTCGTCCCGATTTGAGCGCCACCTGTTAGAGAGAGTACTGGCGTTTCTAGAAAAATTATTCCTCCATTGCCCTCTGCGCCCGAGACTACACCGCTACCAATCAGAGTACCGTTGTTTTCTGTACTTTGGGAAAGAGCGACAGCTTCACTAGCCCGAATGGAAATACTTCCGGCATCACCTATACCCAAAGTATCGGCTAGCACTTGTCCTCCATCAGATATTTCTAATGTGCTAGCTTTAATATCAATATTTCCCCCACTGCCGATTGCCTCTTCCCCTACCGTGCTGAAGATTGCGCTGGGAAAAAAATCCCCCGGCACTTCTTCATCTTCGATCTCTCCCTCAATTTTTACCCTATGGGCACGGATATCAATCTGCCCAGCATTACCGCGCCCTCTAGTGTTGGACTGTATCTGAGCCCCGTTAAGGAGTGAAAGTGAGCGCGCCTGAATATTAATATTACCTGCTTGTCCTGCTGCTGCTTCAATACCAAAATCGCCTAGATTGCTCTGAATCAGTGTATTGCCATCTAACCGCAGAGAATTATCAACTGTTATCAAGACGCTTCCGCCTTGCCCTCTACCCAAAACTCTGTTTCTCAATTCAGAATTGACAATATCAACAGAGCGAGCCTGTAACGTAACATCCCCGGATCTAGCGTTTCTAGAACCTGTGCCTTCTTCAACTCCAGCAAAAAGCTTGCTTTCAGCTAGAATCGTCAGAGCTTCGGCAGCAATGTTAATATTGCCACCGCGAGATGACCTTACGTTAATTTCGGCTCCATTGGTAAGCGTGACATCAGCTAGCGTAGCCTTGTCAGGAGGAAAACCTAAGTCAAAATTGTTCCCTTCCCAGATTAACTGTACTGCTCCTGGCTGTGAGAGTCCTCCTAATTCAACATCGCCCCCAGGAACTATCAGCTTGCTAGCGTCTATTAAAACCTCGCCACCAACGAACCCGAGAGTGTTTCCCTCTGCTAAGGAGAGAGAGGAGCGCTTGCTGTTGATTGGTTGGGATTGGGTTTGACTAAATAGCAATGCCGAAGGATTAATCCTAAGCACTGATGGGTCGCTTGATGCATTAGTGCCAAAGAATCCCTGAGTACGAAACTGAATCGCATTCGCTGTAGTGGCAATAAACGAACCGTTTAACCCGAGGGAGGCATTTGGACCAAAACTAATCCCGTTAGGGTTGAGCAGAAACAAGTTGAAATTAGGAGCCATGCCTCCAGCTTCGAGCCGACCGTTAATTATTGAAGGAGATGAACCCGTAACCCGGGTAATGACATTTTCGATGGCTGAAACGTCATTAACAAAGCGAGCAACACTCCCATCAGGCACAGAAAATTGCTTAAAGCTATGAAACAAGTTAGTGCCAGCTTCGACTCCACCTGTAATTTCAAAGGTGTTTCCCTGATGATTAACAACAGTGTTGTCAGGTGCTAAAGTCGCATCAGCTTCAATTGGATTAGCATAAACAGATGGGGTTGCTAAACAGAAGTAAGCAAGACTGCTAGCAACCCAGGTATAGTACTGTTGTTTCATCAAATCGAGCAGGTTAATAGAGGCTTTAGCCGCTAACTGCTAGAAAATGTACTGGTGTAATCCTATCAGAATCCGGCTAGCAGAAGCTTAAATCCTATTAGTAGCTAGCAACTGCCTACTGAAGCTACAAATTTTGTCAAGCCTAAAGCATACTGCTCGACCTGCGGCAATTCATCAAACACGATCAATTGCTAAAATTATTTGTCTTGAGCGTACACTTTTTCTCTTACCAGTCCTTCTTTATTCTGATAATTTGCTCGTATTTGGTTTACTTAACTAGAACAGTTCTTTAATTACCGTTGCTTTCCACCTCTTCTTCTTCCTTCAGCCGTTACCGTATCTTGAATGTCTTCAAGTTGGAATAGCTGAGCGGTGTCTTCTTGAATCTGAGTTGCCTGAGCTGTGCCGACTCCAACTCCGCTGATCAAAATTAGGGTGACAGCGATTAATACAGAATTAATGTTCATGATTTTAGCCTCTCTAGTTTTGGAGTTACTCTTTCAAGTTATTTACAAGAAACAATATATTTTTCTCTATCTAAAGAAACATCAGTAATTGTTCTTAACTAAATCTTCACATTTGCCGCTTCAGCAAATCTTATTGGCTCTGAAAAACGCAGAATGCTCTATAGAGCTTAGCTTTAAAAGATTTTCTTTCGCCTGTGCTTTTCTGTAAATTCTTGGATGCTCTAGGTAGAAAACCCTAGCAAACTCTGATCTTTTTTTCTGTTTTCTAGATAAAAATTTGGTAGTAGATTGCTGCAACCGGAGAAAAAGCCTATCGCCACTGCGGCTCTTGCGCAATCAGCTTAGCAACGGCTTCTTTCGAGAGCGGTTTGGCAAACAGGTAGCCCTGTCCGTACTCGCAGCCTAAAGCTCGAAGCATCTGCATCTGAGCGGCTGTCTCAATGCCTTCTGCAATAATTTCTAACCCCAAATTGTGTCCTAAAACCACAATGGTTTTAACAATCTCGGCATACTGGGAGCTTTCCTCCAGACGACAGACAAAGGATTTATCGATCTTGAGGGTATCAATGGGAAAGCGGTGCAGCGTACTCAACGAAGAATAGCCCGTGCCAAAATCATCGATACTCAGCTTCAGGTTGAGAGCCTTGAGCTGCTGGAGAAGAGCGATCGCCCCTTCCAAATCTTCTGTCACCATGCTCTCGGTAATCTCCAGCTTCAGGCACCGCGAATCCAGTCCCACGTCTGCAATGGTTTGCTGAACCTGCCGGAGCAGTTCTGGCTGAGCAAACTGCCGTGGGGAGAGATTCACGCTAATCGTCAGCGATGCGTTATGGGGAAACTGCTCGTGCCAGCGCTTCATTTGCAGGCAGGCTGCTCGCAGTACGCGCTGACCGATAGGAATGATTAAGCCCGTTTCTTCAGCGATGGGAATGAATTCACTGGGAACGACAAAGCCACGTTCAGGCGATCGCCAGCGAATCAACGCTTCAAAACCCGCCAGTTTTCCCGTCTCCAGTAACACAATTGGCTGATAATAAAGCTCGAACTCATGGTGCTCCAACGCCTGACGCAAATCCGTTTCGAGCTGCCAGCGCTTGAGCGTCTGGTCGTGCATTCTGGCAATAAAGACTTCTGGCCGCTGTTTACCGAGCGCTTTGGCTCGATACATGGCAATATGAGCGTTTTGCAGCAGGTCTTCCAATTTGCCGCTACTCTGTGGGTAGCGATAGGCAATCCCCAAGCTCGTACTGGTGTAGATATCTTGCTCGTTTAACCGGAAAGGAGCCTGTAACTTCTGTTGGATACAGTTGGCAACGGCGATCGCTGCTTCAATTTCAGCAATATCGTTTAGACAGAGAGCAAACTCATGATTGCCGACTCTCGCGAGTTGAGATTTACCGGGCAAGCAAGTTCTCAGACGATTAGCCGCCACGATCAGAAGCTGATCTCCAGCCTGGTGTCCGAGACTATCGTTGATTACCTTGAAACGGTTGAGCGTCACCACGATTACGGCGATCGGTTGGTGTCTGTGGCGTTCTTGTCGTAGCTGTTTGATGAAGCGACCGCGATTGGCCAGACCCGTGAGAGAATCGTAGGAAAAACTGTAGAAAAACTTGTAGGCTAAGACACTGCCGCCAGTGGCGACTAAAGCAATGGCTGGGGCAGCAAACGGCACCCATCCCGAGCCGAGAAATAGCCCGAAGCAGAGTCCCCACAGGAGCAGGACCGCCGTCGCTAAGCTGACTCCCAATAGGAGCGGACGGTGGATGCGCCAGACTAAAACGCCGCCTCCTAGAGACCAGGCCCAGATCCACAGCCCCTCGCTCGTTTCTGGCCAAAACCAGAACTGAGAAGAATCATCGAGGACAGCACCGAGGATTTGGCTAACGGTACGAGCATGGGCTTCTACCCCCGGCACTCGCAACATGCCAGTTAAAGTAGCGCTGTAGGGACTCAAAAAAATATCTTTTTCACTCGGAGCCGTAGTGCCAATCAGCACCGCTTTACCCCGAATCAGGTTCGGATCTAACTCTTCGGTCAAAGCCTGGGTAAGAGAAATTTGGGGCGCTATTTCTCGAGAGCGGTAGATTCGCAAGGTTTGCCAGCCTTGAGCTTCGAGCGGAACCATCTGATAGCCGCCGGAATTGGGCTTGAGAGTCGGGAAGACGGTCTGACCAATTTGGAGAAAGTCTGGATAGGCCGCAAAGAGTGCCGCGCGATCGCCTAAATAGTGGAGGCTGACCTGAAGAGCAAACGAGTAAATTTTTCGGGCCCCAGAGGCGGACTCGGCATAGAGAAGATTCCGGCGCAGCACATTGTCGGCATCCAGCAGTAAATCGTTAAAGCCAAGACGCTCCTCGGGAACTCCCGGGGGAGGCTTGACGCCAGTGTTGTTGCCAATTTCATAAATAGCAACAACGTTGTCGGCCTGAAGCTGCTGCCGCAGAGAGGCTGTTCCTGGCGGATGGGGAATATCGCGGTATAAATCTAAACCAATCACCCGTGGCTGATGCCTTTGGAGTTTCTCGAGCAGTTGAGCAACGACTTCATCGGAGAGAGGCCAGCTCTTTTGGTTTTGAATATCTGCCTCAGTGATTCCGACAATGAGCAAACGAGAATCGAGGGGAGCTTCTGGCCGAAGACGAATCATGCTGTCGTAGGCGACTAGCTCAGGCAACTGAAACCAGCTTAAGGACTTAGCGGCCAGCACTGTTCCCGTAACGAGGACGCTAGCGAGCAGCACCAGAGACCCGGAAGCTGACCCAAAAAATCCTGGGCGAGCTTTTGTCTTGAAGAACAGCAAACGAACCGTGTGGAGAAGCTTCATCATGGCCTAGGATAGCGATCGCGGTTGAGGGTTCTCTAAAAAGTTACTTTTTTAGCAATAAATATTACTTTATGTTACCTAAAGAGCTGCTCATTTTAGTGGTGCTGCCCGTCCTGCCCGAAGTTCCTTCAGGGCGAGGAATTCCCGGGAGAACAGGTCAGTTACCCAAGTTTGAGCGGCTAAATTTTGGCCTCTCCCTTGCTCAATCGACAAATAATGTTACACTATCTAGTGACCTAAGCTTGAATCCGTATAGAGGAAATTGTCGTGTTAGAGCGATCGCACTTTGGTAAAGCTTTACCGATTATCTGTATTGCTTCGCTACTGACCGTGTTTTCAGTTTGCCCTGCACCAGTAGCCTTAGCCAGCACCTACCAGAGCAGAAAAACTGTGGCCGAACCGGAGGAGCCGATTCCGCTTCCTTCGCGTAGAGCCGGCGGCGGCACGAGACGAGAAACCTGCATCAGTCAAAATTCTCTTGTGGCTCTCATTCCCAACGAATCTGTGAGCCTGACGACCTCTCCTTCTCCGACCTTGTTTTTACGCCTGCCTCGCGCCGACCAGCAGCAGACAGTAGAGTTTGTTCTGCGCAACCAGGAAGACCAGCTCGTTTACGATACAATCTTCTCGGCTTCTGGGAAACAGGGAATTATCAGCGTTAAAATAGCCAGCACAGCACAGCCGCTGAAAGTTAATCGGGACTACCACTGGTATCTGTCCATCATCTGTAATCCGGATAACCGCGCCGAAGATGTTGTCGTTGAGGGAATTATTCGGCGTGTTGAGCTTGAGCAAGTGGCAATTAGCCGATTAAGCCGATTAAGCCCCTTAGAACAAGCGGCGTTTTATCAAGAGGCTAATATTTGGCACGAAGCCTTGGCAACTCTTGCTCAAGCAAAAAGCTTGCAGTCTGATAAAGCAATAGCAGATCAGTGGGTAGAGCTGCTGCGTTCGGTTGGTCTAGAAACGGTTGCTAAAGATCCCTTTATCAGAACGGTCGGCTTTTCCCAACACCAGTTGGCAGAACCGACAACTTTTATCTCTCCTGCTACAGAAATCAGCTCTGGCCCGAGCAGCATTCAGTTCTATTCTGAGCAGTTGAGCGAGTTAGAGCGGCTGCTGAATTACCAGCAAGAAGCTGAGCTGCTTCAGTAGTAATCTGAAGCCTTAGCTGTCTTCATTTAGAAAACAAGGACTTTAGAAAAAATTGCGGTAACGCTAGCATCCGCTTCCAGCGCCAAGGTTCCTGGTAGAGACGGTATAGCCATTCCAAGCTGTTCTCTCTCAACCATTTTGGTGCCCGCGTTTTCACTCCTGCCCAAATATCGAAGCTACCGCCCACCCCGATCCAAATCGCCTGCGGGCACAGAGAACGATTCTGGAAAATCCACAGTTCCTGCTGGGGGACTCCTAAACCAACTAAAATGACCCGGGGCTGATGTTCTGCTAGCGTTTGTTTCCACTGCTGCTGTTCAGGGGGGGAGAGGTAGCCGTGACTGGCAATAATGTTTAGGTGCGGAAGCTGCTTCTGCCAGCTTTGAGCCGCTGCTTGAGCCACGCCTGGTTTTCCTCCATAAAAGCAGACTAACTCTTGCTGTAAATTTTTCAGCAGCGATGCTGCCAGCTCAATGCCGGGACAGCGTTTCTGTCGCTGACGCTTGAGACGGAGATGGAGCGTGATGCCGGCACCGTCTGGAATGACTAATTCCGCTGCTCGAATCACCTCAGCTAAGGCCGGATTCTGCTCAGCCAGCATGACCATTTCTGCATTGAGGGTAACAACGTGGGTGCTAACGCCTTGACGAAGACGTTCGGTTAGCCACTGCGTATAGTCGTTGGCCAAGTGTACCGGGAAGGTCAATACAGATAGTTGTGGGAGATTGGTCATGGCCAGCTCAGTCGCTTCGCGACGGGAAAAGGGGAAAGGGCAGAGACAGATTGGTTATTGCTCTAGTAAAGACTTTAACTGCTCCTGAAGCGGTAAAGGTCGATAACCTAAACTAAAGGCTTTTGAGCTATCGAGGGAAACATCCGCCGCTCTCGGAGCCGCCATCGGGATATCTCTTTGACGGCAGGGAGAAATGTTGGCCTGGGAAAGACCGAAGACTTCTGCTATTAAACATCCAAACTGGTATCGAGATACCCGGTCTTTGCCCCCAAGATGCAAGATTCCCTGAGTGTTGAGGGCCAACAGCAAACCGTCGGCAGCGGTGGCCGCACTGACGGGAGTTCTAAATTCATCGGTAAATAATCGCAGTTCCTGTCCAGCTTTTAAGGCAGCAACCAGCGGCTGCATGAAGCTGCTGGCGCTCGGCGTTGCTGCACCAAAGAGGAGCGGTAGACGGCAGATAACAGCACGGGGAGAGCGCTTGAGAATGCCTTGTTCAGCAGCCACCTTCTGCTCGCCGTAGATGTTGAGCGGAGAGACAGGCGCGGTTTCTGAATAGGGAGGATTGTGGCCGTCGAATACCAAATCAGTGGACGTAAAGACAACAGGAATCCTCGCCTCCGCGCAAAGCCGAGCCAGATTGAGAGAGGCGGTAACGTTAATGGAATAGGCGGCTTCAGGGCTCTGCTGACAAGCGTTAGGCTTGGACATGGCCGCCGTATGAATCACTGCCGCTGGCTGTACGTGGGCAAACAGCTCCTGCAGGGTCTTGAAATGTCTTAAATCAACCCGAATTAGACAAACTCCAGGAATTTCTACCCGCTGACGCCAGGTGGTCCCAATGACCTGCCATTGGTCGGTGGCCCGCCGACAAAGATGCCAGCCCAAAAAGCCACTAGCTCCGGTCACTAAAAGTTTCTGCATGTTTCGGTGGTGATTTTCAACTGAATTGAATCTGCTTAACTTCGTGGGATTCAAGCACCAATCAGCGATCAGCGAAAAGACTATGGTTCCTCATGCCGGCGAGCTCCGCTCAACCTCCCTCAACTAAAACCAGTCAGCTATTGCCGTTGAGGATCGAACAATATTGATCCCGGCATGGGCAAAGCGCTCAAAAGCAGCATCGGCTTGAGCGGTAAAGTCAACCGCTTCACCGATCACGACTGGAGAGCTACAGTCTTCAAGGAGGTAAACCTGATGAGCCAGTTTCGGATCTCGACTCTTGATTTCCGTCAGCAGATCCTCTACCGTCCAGGCAACGCAATGGCTTTTGGCCTGTCCCGCAACAATAAGCACATCATAGGCGAGGAGCCGATCGATCAAGGCCGTGTTCTTGTGGGCGATCGCTCTCCCATCTGTCCCGACCAGCACTTCGGGCTGGAGGGCAGAATAGTTCTCCGTGAGCGGATTGCTGCCCTTCTGCTCAAACTGAGTCTGGCTGTTTCTCGCTATATTGTGGAAAAAGACGGCTTCTTCAACAGCCGCCACTAGGGCATGACTGATGCCTCCGAGGATAGCATGGTAGGGCCAGATGGTCAGCGGATACCGACCATCCTCCGTCAATCGCCTCACGTAATGCAGCGCGTAGTCTTCGAGAGCTTGCTCGCTGAGCGTGACGCTAGCGGCAACCGCCGGGTTCGGCTTCCACACTCGTTGCTGAACGTCCTCGAGGTGAATCAGAGTCGACGCTGGCGGATGGTGGCCCGCGTCATCGACCCAAAACACAGCATGAAAGATCTGCGTTGCCGTATGGGTATCGAGGGTGACGACAATATCTGTAATTACTCCTAAATGGCGATAGATAAATTCGCACAGCCGCCTGTTATCATCGACGGCTCCTCGCCCGGAACGTCCGGCTACAAATAGCTCAAAATCCGGTAGACAAAAGGTATTTTGCACGTCAATCGCCAGCAGGCCAACACGGTGGCGATCGCTGGCCGCTGGTGTAATATGATGCTGCTGAGCCCAGGCTTCGGCTTCGGCGGCTCTTTGCTGATAAGGAACCCGCCACACCCGATCCACGCGATTGGCATCAAAAAAATCTGGCACTGGCAGTTGTGACATCGTCAGGAGGAATTTGGGTGACCTCATTTTACTTCGTTCTTGAAAGAGCGGACATTGCGAATCTTCAAGTTCGGTTCTACGGCTTTAGAGCGACGACAAATCAGAGTAGTATCTAGGGGTAGTCAAATATTTTGATACATCTGTAGCTACCGTTTATTTTAAGACAGGACCAACGCAGCGAATCGGCTGAGCCGGAGAACAATTGGGAGAATCAGTCCCGAGCTTATTCTCTTTCTGAGGCTTGACTGGCCGACGGCTAGCGTCAGTCTGCAATGCGTATCGATTGTAACGGGGGACTATCCAGCTTCCCGTGCAGTGATGCCAACTCCGTAGCTGCTTAGTCATACTGAGTTCAACTGAGGGAGTTAATCGTCGTGCAAACCTGGTTATTACCGACTCTAAGCGATGTTTTTAATCGCCGTGAGGCCACGGAAGGAGAGTGGCACCAATCGGCTGGAGACGAGCGACCAACCCCCTCTTCAGGAAAGCCAGAAGGACAGCGCTTAGAAACCCTCTCCATGAAGCTAAAAGCAAGAAGAGAATGGTGTGGGGCGATCGCCGCGCTAGAGCAGTTGCTGTTTAAAACGATTGCTCCCCAGACGGGACTCAAAGTTCCGGTGCCGTCTTCGTTCACTGAGCCAACTGGCTCAGGAAAGTTTGGCTTTCAGATGCAGACTCCAGGTGCTGCGAAAACTTCATCTTCCGTTTCGAGGGAACCTCACGCCCCGGCTGCTTTGAGCAAGCTTAATGCTCGGCAAGGACTGCTGCTCTCTGGACCCTCTCCCCTCCTCAGTCACCCGGCTCTTGTGTCGCAGGTTCAAACAGGAGTGTTCACGCCAACAGCGTTCCAAGGACAAGAACCCTTTCAGCTTCCGGCAGCAGAGCCGTTCCCCGTAGAAGTCGTAGCGCCGTGTGCCGAACTTCCTCTGTCGCCGCAAGACCCGCTCGCCACCGAACAGTTCTGTCTAGTCTTAACAGCTAATTTTGGCATCTTGCTAGTTTTGGGAAAAGATAGCGCTGGCTTGCCGGCTTTTCGCTTCTCCTTTGAGCCAGAAACGATTCAGCAGGCGTGGGCAGTCTTAAGGACGCGCTTGCTAATCACCAATCACTATCAACTGCATCCACTCGACGCTCTGACTCACGAATTTGCCCCGCCCACCCCAGATTATCGCACCGTCACCGAATTTAGTCATTGTTTGCTGAAGCATCTTCCGAACTGTTCGTCTCAGGAACACAAGGGGCGGTCCGATCCGCCATCAACAGCGCAGGCCGAGACCAAAGTGATTCCTCTCGCCATGCAGCGCTCCAAGGGACACGATTCTCAATCTGGTGAAGTAGAGCTGCTCCAGGCTTTGACCCACGAGATCCGTACTCCACTGACGACCATTCGGACGCTCACGCGCTCGCTGCTGAAGCGGGGCGGTAAACTCGCGCCTAACGTCACCAAGCGCTTAGAAACAATCGACCAAGAGTGTACTGAACAAATCAATCGGATGGAGCTAATTTTTAGGGCAGCAGAGTTGGCCACCAAATCAACGAAAGAACAGATGCAGCTCACTCCGATCTCGCTAGAGCAGCTATTTCAGCAAAGCATTCCTTCCTGGAAAAAACAGGCACAGCGGCGGGGGGTACTGCTTGATGTTGTGCTCCCCAAAAAGTTGCCAACCATCGTCAGTAATCCCGGCATGCTCAATCAAGTGCTGACAGGATTAATGGAAAAATTTACCCGCAGTTTGCCCAACGAAGGCAAAATTAGAGTTCAGGTAACGACAGCAGGCAACCAGCTTAAACTACAGTTCTCCCCGCAAAGCTCCACCGAAGGACGCTCTGGCGACGCTCCCGTCCCTCAGTGTGGTCCGACTACTCTAAGAGCGTTGGGACAGTTGTTGATGTTCCAGCCAGAAACGGGAAGCCTCAGTCTCAACCTCGACGTTACTAAAAATCTGTTTCACGCTATGGGCGGAAAACTAATTGTCCGCCGACGGCCACAGCAGGAGGTCTTTACCGTGTTCTTGCCTCTGGTTGTTTCGCCTTCAGAGGTTGAGCTTGCTCAAAGCAGCCGGCGGAATCTTGAGGGGTGAGCAGGGTGCCAAGGATAGCTGCGGTTCAAGCGTGAGGGAAAGAAAATCGTGCGGTCTTTCGTTCCCCCTCTGATTCATCGTCTATGCCGTCGTTCCCATCGCAACCGTCTGAGGGCTCGGAGAAGCGATAGGCAGCAAAACTCGGAAAGTAGAGCCTTTGCCAACTCGGCTCGTTACAGAAACTGAGCCACCACAGCGCTGTAGAAGCTGTTGCACAACGGTTAATCCTAACCCGGCACTGGCTAGCTCTGTTGGGGCAGTGCGACCGCGATAAAAGCCATCAAAAATCTTGGGCAGTTCGTGACTTTCAATGCCGATTCCTGTATCGCTAAACACAATTTCGACGGCTTGATGGCGTAAATAAGCCTGAACATAGACTCGTCCTTGGGAAGCCGTATACTTTAAGCTGTTGTCGAGCAGGTTGATGATAATTTGCCTGAGCCAAGCAGTTGGACAGTTGACGGGAGGAAGGTTTGCTGGGATAGTATAGCCTAACGCAACTCCTTTTTCTGCCGCCAGCGGTTGATAGGTACTCACAATTCCCGGGACAAAGTCCTCTAAACGCACGGTGTCAGAAGCTTGCGCTGAGTTGTCAAGCTGCACTAACTCGAGCAACCCTGTAATCACCGCATGTTGCCGACTGCACTCCCGCTGCAACAGCTCTAAATAGCGCTGTCGCTGCTGTCGTTTAAGCTGTTTTGACTCTAGTAGCCGGAGGGCTGTCTTCATGTTGGTGATCGGCGGACGTAGTTCGCGCACGAGGCGGTCGAGAAACTCTTCTTTAAGACGAAGCGCTGCCGTTAACTGTTCTATTGATGGCGATGCTGGAGAGGAGGCTTCATCAGCACTCTGCACCTGCTTGAGCAAGAGGGCGGTTAGCCCATCGATCTGAGTCGTGAAGGCTGGCAAGGATTGAACCACCGTCTCTGGCAGTGTACTTCTCTGGGCGATCGCCTCTACAACTCTGGCGACTACCGCTGGCACAAAACTGCACGTCATTTTGAGTGGCGATGTCTCATTGAGCTCTTGGGGCATCTCCTGAGAGATTGCAGTTTGCGGTTGAGCTAAAATCACGCCGCTAAGCTGCGGGGATAAAACAATGAAAAAGTATTCGTGCTCTAGAAATTCTGTTTGTAAAGGGGTTAACTTAGGCAGATGACGGGACTGAGGACGGTTTTGGTCAGTACAGTCGTAAATCTTTGCCGCTCTTGTCGGTGGCTGATAGCTGGCGAGTTCCTCCACCCAGGTTTCGTCTGGACATTTAACTAAGATGGTTGCTTCGAGTTGCTGCTCATTCAACAGCTCGACCACTGCTCTAATGAAAGCTCTTAACGTAGCAGCACTAACGACTGTAGATGGAGCGACTGAAGCCTCGCCGAAGGGGTTGGCTTCAGGGGAAGCAGCAACTTCCTGAAGCAGGCTGGAAATTTGGCTGAGTAGCATAATAGCTCACTGTTACTTACTGTCACTAATTTAGTAACAAATATAATAACAGTCGTAAATTTTTATTTTTAGGTGCTAGTGTTTGTTTTCTCCTGCTCTGGAAGGATTAGAGCTGTTTTTTAGAAAATATATAAAAGGCAGTAGCTAACGAGGTAAACTCCATCCACAAAGAGGACAAAACCTCTGGCAAGACGGGAATTTAGCACCTTAAAGACAACCGGAGTGGCGGCACAAACGAGCATCAGCTCAATCAGAGCCACAGCGCTCCCGTAGTGATTCGGATCCCAATAGGAAACAGGGCTAATCAAGCGATAGTCGCTCAACGGAAAAAAATGCCGATGCGCGTCATCGTGATGAACGGGTAAATCCAGGAGCGAATGCAGCACGAGGCTAATACAGGCGATCACTCCCGGTCTCCAGCGGCTCCAGGCGCAGAGCGCTAGCCCAATCAGCGCTAGAGGAATCGAATGAAACAGCGCCACGACAGTGTGCCAAACAGGTTCATAATAAGCTTCAGACCAAATTTGGCGTTCCGGCATCCGGTACACCACTTTAGCGACCAAATAGAACACAAAAATCGGCACATCCGGCAACACAGCTCCCACAGCAATAGCGCCGTTAGCTTTGGGAGCCGCCGCTTGACCGAGCAAAGCCAGGTTAAGAATCCAGTGACTGGGAGTATTCATTGAGCATCACTTAAATCAGAGGGAGCGCAGCATTTCGATTTTTTGCTGATTGTTGATTGTTCATCGATTACTGATTGCTAGTCACTGGTTACTGGATTAAAGTGCCCCTGCCGCTGTTTTGTCTAAAATACCGCCGAGATGAGAGGTAATATTGATCGCCTGAAGCACCGGAGACTTGCCGAGAGAATAATCGATAACGCTAACGGCCCCGTTCCCCTGTTTGATTTTCCAGAAATCCGCCGGCTGTAGCCCGAGCAAATAGCACAGAATGACTTTATTGATGGCGTCATGGGCCACAACTATGCCCGTCTTTGGGGCTGTATCGGCGTAGGTAGCAACAATTTCATTCCAGGTAGCGATCGCCCGATCCCAAACCTGCTGTAGGTTTTCTCCTTCGGGCATCTGGACGGTTTCGGGCCGTTCTTTCCACTGAGTGAGCAACCCCGGAAACTCTGCTTCTATTTCGGATTCTAGCTTGCCTTCCCACAGTCCGTGACCAATTTCTTGCAGGGGAGGATAGGTGACGAGGGGAACATCAGCATGAGGCTGAAGCACAATCTCGGCAGTCTCCTTCGGGCGCAGCATTGGACTCGAAACCGCAAAGTCGAGGGCGATCTCTTTGAGAAACTCAGCCGCCAGTTTTGCCTGCCCTCTGCCGCGGTCGTTGAGGGGAATATCTCGAGTTCCTTGGAAGCGAGAAGCGCGGTTCCATTCGGTTTCTCCGTGGCGAATTAACAACAGTCGTAGACCTTGCTGGGAAGGACGTGGCGGCGGCAAGGCGACTCCCATGTGGGCGGTTTGGTTAAGAGATTCTAGCTGAACTGGCTCACCCCAAGCGCCATTGAAGTTGAGCACATTGATATTGCAGTTCGACTGCTGAATCGAATGATATCGCTCCGGCGGCATTCCTAGAGCGCTCATCATTAAACAGCGATTGATGCCGTTATGGGCGACGATCACAATGGTTTGGTTTTGGTGATGGGGCAAAGTCTCTTGCCAGAACTGCTCTGCCTGCCGATAGAGAGCCAGAACCGGAAAATGCTCCCGCTGTGCCAGCACCATCTTAAATTCGTGGGGACGTTCTTTCCAGCAGCGGTAGTCCTCCGCAAACTTGCTTTGTACTTCTTGCTTGGTAAGTTTTTCCCACAGCGGCAGATCAACTTCGAGCAACTGCTCTGAGGGCTGAAGCGACGGTGGAGCCGTTAAGCACTCGTGAATAATGGCCGCTGTTTCCTTTGCTCGCTGGAGCGGACTACAGTAAAAGGCATCAAAGTGATACTGAGCCAGAGTATGGCCGACTGTTCGCGCATCGGCACGCCCTTTTTCTGTCAAGATAGATTCATCGCAGCGACCCTGAATTTTTTGCTGAGCGTTATAGCTGCTCTGCCCATGACGCACAATGATGACGCGAGTAGTCAAGTTTTACCTCCATTAGCTAGTAGGCCTATTATCGCTAGCTATATTAAAGAACAGATTATCAAAAGAAAAGGCGATCGCGATGATAGCGTCAAGCGATCGCTTGTTTGAGCCTCAGCTCAGTCCCAAATCAACCGCAATGCGGTGAGCACAGGCAAAACCAGAAAACGCCACCGCGTTCAATCCTTGACCCGGAAAGGTACTGTCTCCCACACAGTACAGTCCGGGCACGGCGGTACGGTTAAACGGCATCCCCAACAGACCGGCGAGCTTGCGGCGGGGAATCGGTCCGTAGGTTCCCTCTTCGCGGCCTAGAAAGCGGCGATGGGTGCGAGGTGTCCCCACTTCCTGATAGTCTAACCCGGCCTCCAGTCCAGGGAAAATCTGCTCCAGGCGCTCAATCAGGCGAGCGGCGGCGGTTTCTTTTTGCTGTTCGTACTCTTGAGGAGAAAGTCCCTGCCAGCGCTCGCTCCAGCTTGGCGTGAAGGTATGAATGATGTGATATCCCTCAGGGGCTAAACTCGGATCGAGCAGGGTGGGAATTGACACAAAGATAGTGCCTTGCTCCTCTTCCATGCGCTCCCACTCTTCTAACAAAATATGGTGACATTCCGTACCGGGAGGCAATACGTCGGCTTCGACTCCTAAATGTAGGCTGAGGAAACTGGGGGATTTTTGATAGCGCTGACGCCAGCGCTTTTCAGCAGCAGGCATTGCTGCGGGCGGCAGCAGCTTGTCGAAGGTATCCCAGCGAGTGGCGTTAGAAACAATTTTCTTGGCCCAGTGCTGTTTCCCGTTTGCTAGCTGAATTCCCACGGCCTTACCGTTTTCAACGAGAATCTTGGTGACTCGGGAGCGGTACTGGATTTTGCCGCCTGCTTGTTCGAGTCCGGCTGCTAGCTTTTGGGCAATTTGCCCGACGCCTCCTTTAGGATAGTTAATGCCTCCGTAGTGGCGATCGCTAAACACCATCCCAGCGTTAATCATTGGGGTAGAGGAAGCTGGCACCACCGACCAGCAGTAGCACTCCATATCAATCAGCTTCAGGAGCGTCGGATCTTTGATCGAGCGACGGGCCACATCTCCGGCATTTTGTGGCAGATACTTCGCTAACCCCAAGCAGGCCAGCGGATGCTGCCAGAATGAGCGCAGCAGATAGCGAGGTTCTTCTAAGGACAGCAACTCCATCGAGTTGAGGCAGTGGAAAACCTGCCAGCACTCATCGTAGAAACGGCGAATGCCTTGTTGTTCGTGGGGAAACCGCGTCGTGAGTTCTTGCAAAAACTTCTCATAATCCTGATGGACTTTTAGCTCTAAGTGAGGCAGATGATAGTGAATCTGTACCGGGTCGGAAATCGTTTCTAGGCTGGTATCGACGGCGGCTAGCGCCCGAGTTAGTAAGTTGGTCGTTCCCTGA
Source organism: Cyanophyceae cyanobacterium (assembly GCA_050331735.1). Classification (GTDB taxonomy): domain Bacteria; phylum Cyanobacteriota; class Cyanobacteriia; order Cyanobacteriales; family JBHJGN01; genus JBHJGN01. Next base: position 33,620 of record JBHJGN010000071.1, on the reverse strand, counting down.
GTGCCAAAACCAAAGATCATGGATGCACCTACATCAAAACGGTAGCCAGCTCGCTCAAAGTATCCGGCACTACCGCCAGGAATAATGTATCGCTCCAGGACTAAAACCTGTGCCCCTTTAGCGGCTAGCTGAGTTGCGGTGACTAAGCCACCAATTCCCGAGCCGATCACAATTGCATCCCATTCTGTCTTCTGCCCAAGTGAAGCAGCACCCATAAACCTAGTCAATCCTAATGCTGACTTTCCTAGTGTATCGCCAAAAAAAACAGGCAAGCCGCTTTTTCGGGTTCAAGCAACTTCACCTGCTGATTCTTTAAGAGGAGAACACTAGAGTCAACTATAGTATTGTTGAAAATTAATGTCAATAATTTTGTTGGTCACTGCATGGGATGATTCTAGCGATCGCCCGCGTCTTTGTATTATCCTAGCTAAGCTAGGATAAAGTCTGAAGTTGTTTCCCTGAGTGTATTCAGCAGCTATTAGACATTGAATCCTCGCCTTGAGAAGAGCAATGCCAGATCAAGTGCATCAAAAATTCTACGACCAAGACTTTCTGCAATGGTGTGAACGGACAGTCTCGCTTCTCAAAGAGCATCGCTTTGATGAGCTAGAGCTAGAATCACTCATAGATGAGGTAGATAGCTTGGGAAAGTCCCAGAAACAGCAGCTATACAATCGCCTCAATATTCTTCTCGTTCATCTTCTCTGTCTTCGCTACTGGATACCAAAAGATGAGCGGGAAAGATGTAGCAGAGGATGGAGACTGACGGTAGACGAGCAACAACGTCGCATCAAGAAGCTTCTCAAAACAAGCCCGAGTCTCAATCCTTATTTAGAAACTATCCTTGAGGAGTGCTACTCTGAGTCCAGAGAAAGATTTCTCCTCAAGTCAGGCATGGAGTTCGACTTAGAGGATATCGTTCCTCAAGAGAATCCGTTTGAACTCGACCAACTGAGGGGTCAATAGTAAGCTAACGAGTCAATCAATTAGTTGGTGTGACACGAGGCGAGGAGGAGACAAATTTTCCTCAGACTGGGGCATCAGGCTAAAGCGAATGCGCGTCTTGCCTTGGGGGTTGTACTCTAGCAGGCTGCGGTTGACGCGCTTAGTAGCCAAGGTTGCCTTAGCGTTGGGGAGTTGTCGAAACAAGGTGATAACGTCGCGGACGTTATGATAGATGGTGGCATCCACTGAACAGTCGCTGTTTCTCACCAATCTCGTACACCCAATAGCGAGGATCGACCTGATTAGGCTCTGGCTTGTTGCCCTGCTTGGCGCTATGACGCTCTAATCACCGGTTACTGCCCTGAGCTTGCTTTCCCCATTAAGATCGGCTAAACTCTATCTACCTTTCGATAGAGTGAAGAGTGACACAATGACCCAGAGACGTAAAAATAAGGCTCCACTGCGTCTACCACCACATCCTGACTTTCGCCTAGCTGCGGCGATCGCCTTCGGTGCTGGTCTTGCTGCTGGTTTATTTCAAACTTTATCCTTGGCACTTTTACCCCCACAACCAGACAGCAATCTGGACGCGATTACTATAGCTGAGCCAAATTCTCAAGAGATGATTGATTGAGTTTAGTTTCCTTTTCCCCGTTCCCGTCCCGGAGGGACGATTTCCCCCTTACCCTTGTCCCTCTCCCCCACAGGGAGAGTCACAGTCAATACCGTTCCTCGACCCACCTGACTATCAACCGACACTTGACCGCCATAAAGATCTACACACTGTTTCAAAACAGTTAGACCTAAACCTGAACCAGCAACTGTACCTACGTTACTGCCTCGGTGAAACGGTTCAAATAGCTTAGCAAGGTCTTCTGGCGGAATACCGATGCCCTCATCCTGGACGCGAAAGCTGACAGATATAGGGGAGCAGCGAGCGGTCAACGTAATAGTGCTGCGCTGGGGCGAATACTTCACCGCGTTCGAGAGCAAATTGCTCAACACACAATGCAGCAGCTTCTCGTCGATGGTGACAATGGCAGTCTGACACTCCAAGGTAAAGACAATGGCGGGACCGTTGTCGAAAGCAAGTTGCTCGATTAGCTGATTGCAAAACTGTTCGAGATTTAGAGGCTGCGGGCGAAATTCTAGCTTGCCCGTTTTCGCGCGATTAATGGTGAGAATGTCTTCGAGTAATCCGAGGGTATGTTTAACAGAGGTCTGAATGCGACGTAGATTCCGCAAAATTTTCGGATTGAGCCAGTGTTCGTTGCTGTGTTCGAGAATTTGGGTAGACATCAAGATTGTGCTCAAAGGAGTCCGAAATTCGTGGGACACCATCGAGAAGAAACGGAGCTGGAGCTGATTGAGTTCTTGCTCTCGTTCTAGAGCGAGCTGCATGGCTGCGGTGCGTTTGCGATCGCTAATGTCCTGCATCATCGCCATGCCTGCAAAAATTTCTCCCTGCTCGTTGTTCACAGGCAGGACGTGAACAAGATAGGTTTTGTTTTGATAGGGCAGTTCAAACACGCTCGCTTCCCCTCTCAGCGCCGCTCGATAGGCAAACTCCTGCGCCCGATACAGTCCGACTGGCAGCGCTTCCTCCACCAAGCCTCCTTCTAAAGACTCTTGCCAGCCAAGGTCGGCAAGTCCAGTGCCGGCTGCCAAGGTATAGCGCATCCTGCTGTCGAACAGAAAAACCGCTCCATTGGGAAAATTACTAGCTAAGGTTCGATAGAGTTCTTCACTCTTTCGCAGAGCGGTTTCTGCTTCTTTTCGGGGCGTAATATCGCGCCCGACACACTGAAACTCCACTAACCCCAACCGGTTATAGATGGCTTGATTGCTCCACTGTTGCCATCGCCTCTGTCCGTTCTGCATCACGCAGTATTCAATCGTTCCCGTTGACCGCTGGCGACTTAAAGAAGCCAGATGTTGCTTTACCCGGTCGCGGTCTTGCTTGCAAACCTTAGCCAAATAACTACAGCCGAGAAGATGGTCGCGCTGCTCCCCAAAATAGCGGCAGTAGGTATCGTTTAAGTAGGTGAACGCTCCATCGGGACGAATCCGGCAGATCAGTTCGGTTTGGGCTTCGACAATCCCGCGATAGCGAATCTCGCTTTGGCGGAGAGTTTCTTCTGCCTGCTTGCGTTTTTGGTCGGCTTGATGAGTGGCAATAAATCGTCCCATGCTTTCTGCCATCAGCTCAATAATTTCCTGTTCGTAAGGAGGAAAATCATGGTCTCTCGGAACGGTTGACGAAAAGCTGAGCGTTCCATAGATATTGCCATTGACAAGAATAGGCGTGCCCAGATAGCTTTCTAGCTGAAGAGTTTGATAAACCGGATGACTCTGCATCTGCGGTTCTTGGCTCACGTGGGTATAGGTAATCGTGCGTTTTTTTTGAATAACTGAGACGCAGTAGGTATCTTTAAGAGCAAACACCTGACCAGGAGATAAATCGAAGGGAGATTGAACAGCACGAATTATGTAGTGGTGCTCGCTGATCTCGCTGACAATTCCGGTTGTCAGTCCTAAGATGGCGCATCCTGCCCCTAAGTAGTCGCTAAATAGCGCTGCTAAATCCTGGTGCTTAGCGGTGCTGATGCGGTGGAGGTGCTTAAGGTTGGTGCTGAATTTTTGCAGGGCTTTGGCCTGTCGTCGGAGGGCCTCCTCGGTTCGCTTACGTTCTGTAATATCCCGCGTCACCTTGGTAAAACCCCGAAGCTGACCGCCCTCATCCCGAATAGCGGTGATCGCCATGTCGGCCCAAAACAGAGAGCCATCTTTACGAAGACGCCAGCCTTCATACTCAAATTGCCCCTCCTTTTCAGCCGTTCTCAGGACTTGCTCAGGAATACCTTGCTGTTTGTCCTGATGGGTGTAGAAGCGTCGGAAGTGCTGACCTAAAATTTCCTGAGCGCGGTAGCCTTTAATTTTTTCGGCTCCTGCGTTCCAGCTCATCACTCTGCCATCGGGAGCGAGCATAAAAATGGCGTAGTCTTTAACCTTTTCCACCAAGAGGCGAAAGCGTTGCTCGCTCTCTTTGAGGGCTTTTTCGGCCTGCTGACGCTCGACTGCGGTAGCCAGAATGTTGGCTACTGCCTGAAGAAAGTTCACGTCATGCTGACTAAACTGTCGTTGTTTGGCAGTATGAACCCCCAAAACACCGTAGGGCTGAGCAGTCCCGCAAATCACAACGCTCATCCCGCTGACGACTCCGTGGGCGGTGAGGAGAGGTGGACCACTAAAGCGCGTTTCCTGGCGCAGATCTTCCACAACTACTGGCTGCGCGGAAACCAGTGTGTAGCCTGCCTGAGAGTCGCGCTCGGCACTGAACATTGCGACTCCTACTAGTCCCTGCTTCCAGCCAACTCCGGCTTTGAGTCGGAGCGCGGTTCGACCGCCAAGCAGCTCTAGGACTTTGGTGTACTCTACCTCTAGTACTTGAGCGAGTAAAACTGTGGCGTGATTCATCAGCTCGGGTAATTCTGTTTCTAAAGCCTGCAAGCCCAGTTGAGCAACGGCTGCTTGCTGCCTCACCCGCACTCTTAATTCTTGCTCACTCCGCTGCTGCTCGCTGATGTCTAAAGCAAAGCCCCCAATCAGAGGTTGCTTAGAATTGGGGAGCGGAAACTTAACGGCTGTCCAGTAGCGCAGTTGCTGAGCCCTCTCCGTTTCTAGCACCTTCAAGGTCTCTCCTCGAGATAAAACTACCGCATCATTGGCTCGAATTCTCTGCACGGCTGTCGGAGAAAATAACTCTGCGTCAGACTTGGCTAAAACTTCAGAGAGCGGCAGATTAAACTGATTAGCCCAAGCTTGGTTGCCGTAGAGGTAACGTCCAGCACTATTTTTAATAAATGCCATGGCCGGATTACGGTCCATAAAAGCTCGAAAGTATTCTTCCCAGCGCTTACGCTCGGTAATGTCAACGGCAACGGCGAGAGTCCGCACAATTTGTCCTGATTGGTCTCGTTCTGCCACTGCCGAAAGCAGCACGTCGATCACTTCACCATCCTTTTTGACCATTTGATAAGAAATATCTCGGCAGATTCCTGTCTGAAAAAACTGCGGGAGTGCTTCCTCCTCCGCGTAGCGACGAGAGGCGGCGGTCAAAAACTCAACGGAGTATCGCCCAATTACTTCGCTGCGAGTATAGCCGAGGGTTTCTAGCCAATAGTCGCTGACGCTAATCAACCGACCGTGGCGGTTGATCGAGTGCAGCATCGCCGGAATTTTGTTGTAGAGATCGTGATAGCGTGTTTCGGATTGAGAGAGTTTTTTTTCTAGTTCCCAATTGCCTCGATTAGAAGAGATCGCCTCTTGAGCCAGTCGCTTCCGGCACTTCTGTAGGGCGTCTTGTGCGGCTTCTTTTGCTGCGACTTCGGCCTGTAGCTGTTTGTTCATCTGCTTGAGCTGAGCAGCTTGTTCGGCGAGCAGCTTCTGTAAGGTTTGATAGCTTGGGTGCATGTTAAAAATTTGTCAATTGCTGCCAGAACAATCACGAGATAAGAATGAACATTTATAAACAATGCTCATCAACAGACTATCCGCTAATTCACAATGGTGAAAAAGGCGTTTTTCTGCAACAAGACAAGTGTTGATCTTGGTGTACTAACAAGTTTAGCTAGCAGAAATAGCGAATTGCCAGTCTACTTAAAATCTCTTTTAGCTGGTTTTTAAGCTTTATTACAGGGCAAGAAAAAATTTATTCCGGCTAACACAAACGATTTTAATCCGAGTGCCACTTAACTTGCTTGATCTCTTAACGATCCGACAAGAAAATCTTCTCAAAAGCTAGACATGGTAAAACTATCGCGCCTGTTTTAGGCTGTGCTGGTCAGTCAGCATCTTTTGCAAACGATTTAATCGTTTAATATTCTAAATTCGCAGAGTTAATCAGCTTGACTAAATTTCACACTATCTTACTTCTTAAAGAAGATGACACCTGTATAAGGAGGACTTTCCAGGCATGAGGATTCTGTTAGTAGAAGATGATATTCCATTGGCTGAAGCTTTAGCCGAAGCTCTTAGCGATCAGCAGTACGTTGTCGATACCATTCATGATGGCGAAGCAGCGTGGTCTCAGCTTCAGATTCTAGATTACGATCTGATCGTTTTGGATGTCATGCTGCCGAAGCTAAACGGGATTAGCCTCTGCCAACGGCTGCGTCAAGCAGAATACGCCATGCCGGTGTTGATTATTACTGCACGCGATACCAGCACTGATAAAGTGCTTGGCTTAGATGCCGGTGCAGATGATTACGTTGTGAAGCCGATCGATTTACCAGAACTGCTGGCCCGAATTCGAGCGCTACTGCGTCGCGGTACGATCGCCGCCTCACCAGTTTTAGAGTGGAAAGGATTAAAACTCAATCCTAGTACTCGTGAAGTGACCTATAGTAATCAAGATCTCAACCTCACGCCTAAAGAACACAGTATTCTAGAACTGTTTCTGCGTAACGAGCAGCGGGTGTTGAGCCGTAACTACATCATTGAGCATATTTGGTCTTTAGACGATCCTCCTCAAGAGGACAGCATTAAAGCTCATATTAAAAGCCTCCGTCATAAGCTAAAAGAGTCAGGGGCTTCCCCCGATTTAATTGAAACCGTTTATGGAGTAGGTTATCGGCTTAAAGGATAATACGTCTTTTCTGGCGGAGGGCTGCCAAGTTTTGAAGTTCGGGGAAAGGGAAAAAGGAAAATATTTTTGTTTCCTCTATCGGTGAGGCTCTGCAAATTCTGCAAGGATGGGGAAGTGATCGGAGGGAAGAACTTCTGGCCAGCGGGCAGACTCTACTTTAGCAGCCTGGAGACTGAGGCGACTATCGAAGTAAATGGTGTCAACGGCAAGGGAGCCTTGACCCGTAAAATCATGAAACGACAGTTGCTGTTCGGGGGGCAGCCCTGCTAGCGCGTCGTTGAGCTGAATGCCGTTAGCGAGTCTTCGGGTCAAGATTTGTCTCGGCAGGCTAGCGGGAACGGCGTTGAAGTCTCCTGTAACAAAGCAGTAAGCCTCCGATGCAGGCCTGCTGCCGAGGCGATCGCGCAGCAACTGGGCTCCTCGTTCTCTCGCCGTCGCGCTATGGTAGTCTAGATGCGTATTCAACAAGGTGACGCTCGTTCCTGCCAAGGCAAACACGGCCCACGTCACCATACGAGGAACTGGATTGCCCCATTCCCGACTGAGACTGCCCAGCACTTCTGGAGTATCGCTCAGGGAAAAATCTCCGGTCTCTCGGCACTGGAGACGCGGAGAGTAGAAGATGGCACAGTGTTCTCCGGTGCCGGTGCCGGTGCGATCGCCACCCACACTTCGATAGTCGGGCAGCAGACGATGCAGATCGAGGAGCTGATGGGGAAGACCTTCCTGAGTGCCAATGAGATCTGGCGAGTAGTGGGCAATGAGAGAGGCGATCGCCCCCCGTCGTACGCGCCAGTTCCCTTCTCCGGGATCGGGCTTGTCTAGACGCAGATTCAGGCTCATAATTTTTAGCGGCATAGCAGAATGTCCGGTGTGGGACGGGTCAAGGGAAAAGGGGCAACTGTCCGGTGCGGGACGGGGAAAAACACAGAGCCAAGAAATCAGCTAATTTGTTTCCCTTTCCCCTTTCCCCTTTTCCCGCCGCGAAAGCGGCTTCCCTTCTCCCGCTCCTGGGTTGCTGACTAACCGACCACCGACGGCTGCTTCGAGCTCAGAAACTCTCGAATCTGCTGAGCAATTTGCGGACTGGATAAGCCGAGAGTGGCCTTCGACTCATCCGGTTTGGCGTGGTCCACCAGCCGGTCGGGAACGCCAAACCGCTTGACGGAAGCCGAAATCTTGTTGTCTACCAAGGCTTCAGCCACCGCAGACCCGAAGCCCCCCATTAAGCAGCCTTCTTCGAGAGTAACTACCTTGCCAATCTGCTGAGCCAACGGAAAAATCAGCTCGGTGTCTAACGGTTTGACAAAGCGGGCATTAATGACGGTGGCTTCAAGGCCGTGTTCGCTCAGAATTTCTGCGACCTGCATCGCCGGATATACCATCGCTCCGTAGCCCAGCAGCAACACGTCATCCCCCTGGCGCAGGATTTCCCCTTTACCAATGGGGACGGGTTCCCATCCTTCTTCCATCAGCGGAACGCCCACGCCGTTGCCGCGAGGATAGCGCATGGCAATGGGACCATCGGTGTACTCAATTCCGGTCACGACCATCTGCTGGAGTTCGGCTTCATCTTTAGGAGCCATCACTACCATGTTGGGAATGCAGCGCAGATAGGCGATATCGTACATGCCTTGATGGGTCGGGCCATCTGCGCCCACAATGCCTGCGCGGTCTAAACAGAAGAAAACAGGCAGCTTCTGAATACAAACGTCGTGCAGCACTTGGTCGTAGGCCCGCTGAAGGAAGGTTGAGTAGATGGCTGCCACCGGACGCATTCCTTCACAGGCCAACCCGGCTGCCAAGGTAACGGCGTGCTGTTCAGCAATGCCGACATCAACATACTGTTTCGGCAGCTTTGCCTGGAGCTTATCTAATCCGGTTCCCGTCGCCATGGCCGCCGTAATGCCGATGATTCTAGAATTGTTTTCTGCTAGCTTAGTGAGGGTATGAGCAAAAACCTTGGAGTATTTAGGGGGTTTAGGTGTACTAGATGGAACAGCTTTTCCCGTAGCCAGGTTAAAGGGATTTTGAGCGTGATAGCCTACCTTGTCTTTCTCGGCAATCTCGTATCCTTTGCCCTTAGTCGTGGCCACATGAACTAATACAGGACCGGAAACCTTGTGGGCATGCTTGAAGGTCGCAATCAGTTCGGGGAGATTATGGCCGTCAATCGGACCAAAATAGGTAAAGCCGAGTTCTTCAATCACGGCTCCTACTTTAGGAACCGCTAAACGCTTCATTCCTTCTTTAAGCCGTTCCATCTCGGGGGTCAAAGACTTGCCCAAGAAAGGCAGTTGCTTCAACTGTTCCTCCAAATTATCGGAGAGGAACTGAACGGGTTCGCTCAGCCGCACTTTGTTGAGGTAGCGAGAAATCGCTCCTACGTTAGGCGAGATCGACATATCGTTGTCGTTCAGCACCACCATGATGTTTGTGTTGGGTAGATGACCGGCATGATTGATGGCTTCGAGGGCCATGCCGCCAGTGAGTGCTCCGTCACCGATCACCGCGACCACTTTAAAATCCTCTCCCTTGGCATCCCGCGCTAGCGCCATCCCTAGACCCGCAGAAATGCTGGTAGAAGCGTGTCCTGCACCAAAATGGTCAAATCTGCTCTCGCAGCGCTTGAGATACCCGGCAATCCCGTCTTTTTGCCGAAGAGTGTGAAAACGGTCGTAGCGTCCCGTCAGCATTTTATGGGGATAGGCTTGATGTCCCACGTCCCAAATGACCTTATCCCGGTCTAGATCGAGGGTTTGATACAGGGCGATTGTGAGTTCCACAACGCCCAGTCCCGGCCCTAAATGTCCGCCACTGGTGGACACAGTTTGTAGGTGTTTTTCTCTTATCTGACGGGCAATATTCTCCAGTTGACGGATTGATAAACCATGCAACTGATTTGGATGAGTAATTTCGCTTATATGCATGCCAGCGTCTTCTCTTGAAGTTTTAAAATGTCTGTTTTTTCGAGTTCATACAGTAGGAGTCAGTCCCGTCTGAACGTCTACTCTCGTCAGTTATTTCCCGCCCTTCGGGTGCTTCCTCCGGGGGAGCTGAATCCGACGAACACGCTGCTAACTAGATGCTGCGTTCAGCAAGCTCAAACCGGGGTCTCTTTAATCACTTTAAAGGATGAAGTTCTCAACGGGGAAATTTCTGATGCAAATTTTTAAAACAGGATGCTTCATCGACTCAGCAAGGATCCATGATGCCCTGTCTCCAATACCGACTAGCAAGCTCATAGCCAATCTCGGCAGACTACGCTTCTCTGTGCCACGTCAGTCCACACGAACCAATCAAATTGGTTTCTGAGCAATGCCCCACCGGATTCCGACTCCCCGAGCAAACCCTTTAGCCCGTCGCTCAACAATTTCAAGGGCTTGGCTAATATCTGTAAGCGGAGCGAGGTCGTGGTATTGAGTCACCTGCGGATCTGAAAATATAGCTAGTATAGCTTCAGCATCTAATTTTGTTGTTGACCGCAGCCAAAGCCGCTCCGTCTCAAGGCAGGGAAATACCAGCGCAAAAGCGTCATTCATAAGCATTATGCTGACTTCTAATTTCTCAAAAATAGTAACAGTGACCTCGCTTAATTTTCCTAACAACCGCGGCAGCCGCCGTCTTAGTCTGAGGACACAGCGCGGTCAAGTTCAGCTTTTAGAGCGCCTGCTCTCGGCTTATAAGCGTCAGCGTTGGCGGAAACTACCATGAGCAGTATTAATATCAACACCTGGATTCAACTGAACGAGGTTTTTGAGTGGCTGGCAACTCCGTGGTTGATCGTCCCACCGCTCTTAGCGCTCGTTGTGGTTCCCTGGGTAACGTCCTTTGCCTGGGGAAAACAATGGCTGAGTAAACCAGCAGCGTTTGGACTAGCGCTCTATTTACTCATTAGTTCTTCTCTCTTTTCGTCTCTGGCGGTTTGGGGCTTAACTGTCTCGCTACCGGCAGATTCCGGTGCCGTCGCCGATGCCATTGTCGTGCTACGAAGAGGGAAAGCACTAGAGGCTTCCCGCGCTGAGTTAGCAGCACAGCTTTGGCAGGAAGAACGAGCCGCAAAAATTCTGGCGATTGGAGATGAGCTAGCAGAAGCAATTTGGCAGCGGATTGAAGACACCGACAGCACTCCTAATAGCGTAATCGGCCTGAGATGCCCGCGCACAACCTACCAAGAAGCGGCTTTATCCGCGGCCCTTTTAGGTCCACAGGGGGTCCGGAAAATTATTCTAATTACTGATTTGCTGCACTTACAGCGTGCTTATTTAAGCTTCAGCAGCTTTGGCTGGCAGGTCATTCCTCGCGCTAGTTCTCTCTCTTCTTATCGCTCCGTCAAAGTAACCTGGTTGTCTATCCGAGAGTATCTAGGGCTGCTGAGCTACTGGGCATTAGGTAGATTTGAGCCGCAGCCTGTTAGTATCCTCACACAGCCGCCAGCTCAAAGGCTCAGGAAACTAGCAAGTCATCGCTGTCGAGGCAAATTTTTAGGAACAGACGCCCTGACTAAGTGCGCGATCGCCACAGATAGTTGCCACAGCCAGAGTGCAGCGTAACGAGCTTGAACAAGGAGAGTCGATTCCAACGGGCCTTCAATTAGCGGGAGTCATAGCCAAACCGTTAAAACTTAGCGCTAAAACAGCTCCGCCTCCTGAAACTGCCCTGCCTGTTGAGCATGAGCCGCTTCGCCACAGGTACGGGGAGTGGGAAAAATCTTACCAGGATTAGCTAACCCTTTGGGATTAAACGCCCGACGCACAAGCTGCATCGTTTCTAAATCCGCTTCACTGAACATATCCGGCATGTAGCAGCTTTTATCAGCTCCGATGCCGTGTTCTCCAGAAATACTGCCGCCAGAGCGAACGCAAAGCTGCAGAATCTCTCCTCCGAGCTTTTCTACCTGCTCCAGCGCCCCTGCCACAGAGTTATCATACAGAATCAGCGGATGCAGGTTGCCATCCCCGGCATGAAACACATTAGCAATCTTATAGCCATACTGTACGCTGAGGGCCTCAATTTCCCGCAGCACCTCGGCAAGACGAGTCCGGGGAATGACTCCATCTTGAACAAAGTAGTCGGGGCTGATATGCCCTGCAGCGGCAAAAGCTGCTTTCCGTCCTTTCCACATCTTCTGTCGAGTGTGCGGGTCGCTTGCGGAAGTAACGTTTCTAGCTCCGTTTTGCTTACACAGCGCAGCCACCCGCCCTTTATTGGAGGCTACTTCTATCTGTAAACCGTCGAGTTCCACGAGCAAAATTGCTCCGGCATCTCGGGGATAGCAGCCGGTAGCGACCACATCCTCCACCGCATTGATGCTGAGGTTGTCCATAATTTCCATGCCCGCCGGAACAATCCCCGCCCCAATGATTTCGGCCACGGCACTTCCAGCCGCTTCAATACTTTCAAAGTCTGCCAGCACCACGCACACTGCTTCTGGGCTTTTAAGAATCTTTAGGGTAATTTCTGTCGCAATGCCCAACGTGCCCTCAGAGCCCACGAATAAACCTGTGATATCGTATCCCGGCATTTCTGGCACCGGTCCGCCTACCTGCGCTACTGTACCGTCAGTCAGCACCAGCGTTAAGCCCATGACGTGATTCGTCGTCACCCCATACTTCAGACAGTGAACGCCCCCCGAGTTTTCGGCTACATTCCCGCCGATCGAACAAATAATCTGACTAGAGGGATCGGGGGCGTAGTAAAAACCCGCGCCGCTAACGGCTTGCGTCACCCAATTGTTGATGACTCCCGGCTGGACGACGATGCGCTGATTTACTAGATCCACCTCCAAAATGCGGTTCATCCGCGCCGTCACGATCAGAACGCAGTCTTCTATGGGCAGGGCTCCTCCCGATAACCCGGTTCCGGCTCCTCTTGCCACCCAGGGGAGATTGTGCTGATCGCAAAGTTTGACCACGGCGGCCACTTGCTCGGTGGTTCGCGGCAGCACGACCAAAGCGGGACGCTGGCGATAGCTGGCTAGCCCATCGCATTCGTAGGTCAGTAATTCTTCTTTGCGCCGCACTACCCCATCTTGACCCACAACCGCTGCAAATTTCTTAATGATTGGTTTCCAGTTATCGTGTTGGGGGTGAAAAATCTTGTTTAGCAGCATCGCGTCATCCTGTCGCTCTCTCTAAGATTGTGGCAGAAAATTGCGCTCGCTGGGAAACAATTGCTTTCCCGTTCCCCACCCTATTCCCCCTCTCCGTAGCCAGGATCGATCGGCAGCTCCTCCTGCTGAGCAGCGGCCACTGCTAGGCGATCGCAGCACTCGTTTTCCCGGTTCCCGGCATGTCCTTTAACCCACACAAACCGGACGCTGTGGTGCTCGCACAAGTTCAGCAGTTGCTCCCACAGATCGGGATTTTTCGCCTTTTCTTTCTTGTTACGCTGCCAGCCATTGCTTCGCCATCGTTTTGCCCATCCTTTTTCTACAGCATTGACTAAATATTGGGAATCCGAGTACAGAGTCACGGTGCATGACGTTTTGAGAGCCTCAAGCCCAACAATAGCCGCCTTCATCTCCATCCGATTGTTGGTCGTTAAGCAAAACCCTCCCGAAATTTCCCGGCGATGGGAACCGTAGAGCAAGACCACCCCATATCCTCCAGGACCGGGATTATGAATACAGGCTCCGTCTGTATAAATCGTAACTTTTTTTAGCTCATCCATATTTTTGCTGATAGACCAAATGATTGTACCCTCTGCACCTTACGCCTCCTGCCTTCATTTAAAGTTCCGACGGCTGCTTTAAGCAAGCGCAGAACGGCAACACCAGTTTAGTGTTAAGAAACAATAATTTTTTTCGGCATCAAGGGAACTTTTAAGACCTGAGTAAAAGTCGTAGGAGGATAGAGCCTCTATTAGTAACAAAAGCAGGGAGCAGACAGTCAAAAAGCTTAAGAAACCCTAAAGAGAACCTCCGTTGTTAACACTAAGCCTGCACTATTTTGAGCAGATACTGTGCTTGATAGATATCAAAAAGGCTTTATATAATATTGTCGTTTTTGACCGATCAGCACTCCTTGTATTGTGGAAGGGTCTTCAGGAATGAACCAGAAAAAGTAGCGGCATTTGCTGTTTTACCTTCAGGGCAATTAATCAATTCCAGTTTATAGAAGCTCTTTCTTAGTTAGAAACGCTGTTGACAAGTCAAGGCAGGAGGCAGACGGTGCGTCATTGAGCGTGTTCAAAGCAGCCGCCGGAAATGCTTCCGTCGCGCTTCCTATAGAGGGTGCGGAGACGCAGAGCGTCGACCTAGGAAAAACCCGCAGGGAGAATGTAAGAGGTAGGAGAAATTGTCGCAAATTGTTTAGGATTGCTGTCTCAAACTTGTTTCCACCGTAAAAAATCCTTTTTGAGGAGGTGATTTAATCATTAAAGAGAAAAAATGCAAAAATCTGGGTAAAGCAGGCAAGCTAATCGAATATTGTCGAATTAATTCGCTGCGGCACTCTAGTATACCGTTTGACAGACAGAGAACGGCTCAATCTGGTGAGTTTGAGAGGAACTGGGAATTCAGTCTCACGTATTTTTTATAAAGGAGAACGGGAGGCAAATTCGCTGAAGATTTCGCTCGTTTAACTGAGGAGACTTTGCTAGTCAGAGTTTGAGGGAGTAGGGACGACCCGGAAAATTCTAGCCAGAGAATGAAGCATTAAAACAGAACGGCATAGATACTACTAAAGTTAAAGAGAATATTTTGTTCTCTATAAATATTACGTAATGTTAATTATATTTTTAAAAAATTACAATGGAAGTCTCCACTTTTGAACTAACAGTTAAACCAACTGACTGCCAAGATAGCAATGCGAGTACTCAGCCTTTTCGACAAATTATTCAGGGGTATGCCCTGACAATTGCTAACCGAGAGCCAAGAGACATTACCTTTCAGCTAGAGATTTTTCTCAGTCCCTCCTCTCTAGGAGCGATGGAAGTAGATCCCTATAGAAATCTGGAGCTCCTGGTAAATCTTGACGGGGATGCCCAAAAAGTCAGTTTGATGACTGGTCCTCTATTTGGGCCAAATCGCTGTCTGGGTCTATTTCGGATTCCCGCTAGTCGGACTGCGGTGGTGCAGCTTGTCCCGAAAACACTGCCAGAGCCTTTGGTGGCGGAAACGTGGTCAGCGAGAGGATACACGGTCCTGCGCGTTCCCCAGCTTCCTTTTTGCTCTCGTCCGCAAAGCGATACCCCGATCGAGGTTCAGCTAAAACCGGAGACGCGGCGAGTGCTCCAAAACGAGCTAGGTTTTGAACAAGGATTTGAAGTGCGCTGTCCGCTGGCTCTCGCTAGCGATCGCGCCTGCAACGAAATTGAAGCGGAAGCGGGTTGTTTTGCGGCATCAGCATCGTCTTGCCCAGATAACGAAACCATCATTAGCTATCTGTTAAGAAAGATTGAAAACTTTGAGCTGTCAGATTCAGATCTTCTGGCTCTCGCCGGAGATAACCAAGAAAAGGTGTTAGAGATAGTGGAAATGGCTTCTGAATTAGATTTTGCCGCCGACGAGATTGGCGAGCTGTGGGCTGAACTAGATGCGGTAGAATCGGTGGCATAAAGGACCGCAAACCATCCTGAATTTAACAGGCAAAAGTCAAAAGCAAGATTTTATGAATGCTTCATTTTGCTTTAATGACAGTCAGAATCACTAAAACGGGAGCCAAGTAGCTTGACCAAGGAAGCGATCGCCACGACTGGATTGACCAAGCAGTTCGATCGACACGTTGCTGTTCGGGATGTAGAGCTTCAGATTGCCAGCGGCGAAGTGTATGGGCTGATCGGTCCTAACGGTGCGGGAAAGACTACTTTATTACGCCTGTTAGCCGCTTTAGAAGAACCAACCGCCGGAGAGATCTGGCTTTACGGTCAGCGCCTGCGGTGGGAGCGAGGCGAGCCGTCGCTGAAGCAGTATATTGGCTACTTGGCCGATGATTTTCCGCTCTATGACGATTTGACCGTCTGGGATTACCTAGACTACTTTGCGCGACTGTACCGCTTGCCCAAGGGCGAGCGCCGCCGCCGTCTTCAAGAGGTGCTCGACCTCGTGCAGTTAATCCCCAAGCAGCAGGCTTTGGTCGCGACCCTCTCCCGAGGCATGAAGCAGCGTCTCAGCCTCGCTCGCACCATTCTGCACGAGCCCTTGGTGCTGCTGCTAGATGAACCCGTCTCCGGTTTAGACCCGGTAGCTCGCGAGCGGTTTCGGGAAACTGTGAAGCTGCTACAGGCAGCGGGGATGACCATTGTGATTTCGTCTCACATTTTGAGCGACTTGGCAGAACTCTGTAGCTCCATTGGCATGATGGAGATGGGGTGTCTAGTTGAAAGTACTTCTCTGGCGACCCTGTATAATAACCAGCAACAGACGATTACGGTGTCAACCTTGGGAGACGTACAGGAGCTACAGCAGGCCCTGAGCAGTCATCCTCTGGTGACGGGATGGGAGGCTTTGCCCGAACCGGGAAGTCTGCACGTTAACTGTTCCGGTTCGACTCAGGAGTGTGCCGAACTATTGCGATCGCTCGTAGCAGCCGGAATTCCGCTGACTCAATTTCACCGGGAACCAGAAAATTTAGAGGCAATCTTTTTTAGGAGCGGTGAGCGACAGGCATCGTAAATTAACAAGTTACTGGACGGAGAAACTATGGCAACGATTGTCGATTGGCTAGCAGAAGAAAATCCCCAACTAGTGCGGGAACTCAAGGGACGACTGAAGCCTCGTAATGTGGCCCTCGCCGCAACACTTTCGCTGTTGAGCCAACTCCTGCTGTATGGGTACTTTGTCAAGCGACTCCCCACTGCTGATGAGCTGCTCTTGACGACTCAAAGTACTGCCAGCCGCTACTGTACTGGACCGTCTTTAGGGGAGCGGAAGTTTGAATGTATTTTAGATCTTCAGAGCAACGTCATGCTCCTCAAAGAACTGTGGTGGCTCGATCTGTTTGTCGCGATCAGTCTCGCCAGCATCGCTGTTCTTATCGGAGTCGGCATTACCCTCTTGGTGAGCGATCTGTCTCGCGAGAAGAGTCGCGGAACGCTAAGCTTGATTCGCCTGAGTCCTCGCTCGGCTAGCAGCATCTTAATCGGCAAATTTTTAGGAGTTCCGATATTACTCCACCTCGCTCTGGCTCTGGCGATACCGCTTCATGTTGGAGCTGGATTAGCGGCGGGAGTTTCCTTGGGCCTGATTGTTGGTTTTTATGGAGTGCTAGCGGCTAGCTGCGCTTGCTTCTATAGCTTGGCGATCCTGGTGGGACTGATTGGAAAGGGACGGGAAGCGCGGGCGGTCTGGCTGAGTTTAGCGGTACTGTCTTGGCTATTTGTGCTGACCTCTGTCCTCGCTAGCAAGTGGTCCTTTGCTGGTTTTGCGCTGGACTGGTTAAAACTCTTCAACCCGAGTACTGTCTTACCCTACTTAGTTCAATCGACCTTTTTGCCTCATCGAACGGTGGGGTACTTTGATGTTCACAGACTGATGCCGGGACTGTGGTACGGTCAACCTCTCTGGCAGGAGCCTGGAAGCGCGATCGGTTTTATGGTGCTCAATTATGCTGGATGGACTTACTGGCTGTGGCAGGCAAGCAAGCGTCAGTTTCGGCAGCCAACAGCGGCAATCTGGAGTAAAGAACAAAGTTATTGGCTGTCTGGATTTTTTACACTGATTACTCTCGGATTTGCGCTCCAAAACGCCCACTCCGATAGGCTTTTGATTAACTTTAGCTCTCTACTCTTCCAGAACGCTGTCTTTTTCCTCCTGCTAATTGCTGCCTTAAGTCCTCATCGGCAAGCGCTCCAAGACTGGGCGCGGTATCGCCATCAAACAAGCCAGCGGAGCTTGGTAGCCGAGCTGCTGTGGGGCGAGAAGAGTCCGGCTCCGGTGGCGATCGCTTTCAATATAGCAATTGTGGTGGGCTTGACGTTACCTTCTGTGCTGCTCTTTCCAGTCAACAACGCGATGGCTGTCGTGGCGGGCTTTTTCCTCAGCGGAAGCCTGATTATCCTGTATGCCGTTGTGGCCCAACTGCTGCTGATGATGAAGAGCGAGCAACGGTCAACCTGGGCAACAGCAACCATTGGCACTGGAGCGATCGCTCCAGTGCTTTATCTCGGCTTGATGGAGATGCCTGCTGGTCATGCACCAGAAGCTTGGCTCTGGCTGCTTTCCTTACAGCCTCTGGCGGCGACAGCAGCGGTTCAAACGACCACTATGATGAGCGTACTGCTGGTTCAATGGCTGGCGATTGTGGTTTGCGCTGTTCAAATGACTCGACAACTCCGCCACTTCAGTCAGTCCCAGACTAAAGCACTGTTCGTTCAGGGAAAAGATAGTTGACCGACCCGCTAGCGAGAGGAGTCATCCTCAATCCAGTTGTAACAACGTTCCGCTGGAGACTGCCTCCGGCGGCTGTGCCTCCGCAAGGTTAAGCGCGTTACTCCTCCCTCGGCTTCCTGGCTTGCCTTCTCCTCTCTCCCTCGCCTGCGGCATCATCAACATCAGCTAAGAGGGCAGCGAACGGACGCGTGGGCTCGAATTCTTGGCACAGAACAACGATAGAGACCGTGGTGGGAATCGCGATAAACGCTCCGGGAATGCCCCATACCCATCCCCAAAAAATAATCGACAGCAGCGCCACAAAGGGAGAAATAGCCAAAGAACGACCCTGAAGACGAGGATCGACGAAATTTCCCATGATGTATTGAATCGTTACCAGACCCACTAAGGTGGCTACTCCCTGACCGACCCCGTTAAACAGGAGCGCTAAGAGCGATGGCGGAATTACCGCAATGAGGGAACCGATAGTCGGTACAAAATTGAGGACCAAAGCAATCACTCCCCAGACAAAGGCCAGATCGACTCCGAGGATTAAACACCACAGCCCCGTCAGAATTCCCGTCAATAGGCTGGTGAAAGCCTGCACTAACACAAAGCGACGCAGCTTGTGGCTCATCCGCGTGAAAGCCTCTACAATTTTGTCGCTTGTCGCTCGACTAAAGCTGCTGCTAACCTTCTGTCGGTAGTCGCCGACCTCTAGCAGCAGTAAGCAGAGCAGCGAAACCACCAAAACAAACAATCCTAAGACAGACCAGAGAGTGCGCACTCCGGCGATCGCCTCGCTCGCAAACCGACCGAGCGACCCCTGGGAAGAAGACAATTGTGCGACGGGGATGCCCCGCTGCTGTAGCCAGGTGAGCGCGTTTTGAGCGAGCTGCTGGAACCGCTCTAGATACTCTGGGGCCTTTGGTTCAATGATTTCAACGCTCAGTTCTAGAATCCAGATTCCTAAACCGAGAAAACTCGCCAGCAGAAGCACCACGGCAGCGGCGCTCAACCAATGAGGCAGATAGCGCTCCAGCCACTTTTGCAGCGGGTAGACCAGAACCGCAATCAGAAAAGCAAACGCGAGCGGTAACGTGACCACGCGAGCGGATCTAATCGCGGCGATCGCTAAAATAACGGCAATAATGACCTGGAGGATTGGCAGAGGTTTCATACACTGGATCTGTAGCAGTTTTTCGTTTAATCAAAGACAGGCTGACGTTCTATTCTTTGTTGATGGTTAATGGTTGATATCCTGACTGCTACAAGATATTCCTTCCCAATCTCTCTAATTATGATCGGGAGCTATCGGCTCGATAACCGAAATGGATTAAAGTTAGTGTTTGAGTCGTAGTAATCTTCTTGTTCTTGGTGCTTGAGCCAGTGGGTGAACCAGTAGGTCGCGGGAGTGAGCAGAATCTCTACTCCACATTTAAACAGGTAGTTGGACAAAATTAGAGGCAACAGTAAACGATGGGGAACGACTCCGGTAAAAGCAATCAGAATAAAGAGGGCTGTGTCTAAAATTTGACCAATTAAGGTTGAGCTGACGGTGCGGGTCCAGAGCCATCTTCCCTGAGTAATCACTTTGAGCTTTGCCAGCGTATAGGAGTTAGAAAATTCCCCCGCGAAATAGGCAATCAAGCTCGCTACGATAATCCTGGGCGTGAGTCCTAAAATCTGATTGTAAGCGTCTTGATAGGGCCAGTCTGCTGCTGGAGGAAGTGCGCCCACAATGGTTAGGGTCACCGACATTAAGCCAGCGGAGATAAATCCGAGCCAAATCACTTTCCGAGAGCGCGAGTAGCCGTAAACTTCGGTTAAAATGTCGCCAAAAATGTAGCTGAGGGGAAAGAGGAGAGTGCCGCCGTCAAAGGTAAACACCCCTAAATCAACAATTTTGGTGGACGCGATGTTAGAAATCAGTAAGACAGCGACAAATAGCGCCGCGATTGTATCTAGGTGCTTAAACGACTTAGCCACCGGTTGACCTGTAAACGAAAGAGGCGATCGCCCCCTTAGAAAGTTTTACCAAACGATTCATAAGATTCTCTTTCTAAAGACTACTCAAGCGGAAACTAGTAAAGGAACAAAACTCCCTTTTTCCCCACCAATTGGTCGCTTGATCTAGCTTTAACGTTAGCTTACCCAAATACAGCAAAGGTTGTCGGCATTGGGGGCTGAACGTTACTTCCCATTCTGGCCCGATACAGTTCGCCCAAGCGCATTTCCAACTGCGACAGGTTCCCCTCAATTTGCTCCATGATTTCTACCGTCAGCGGATCGGTGAGCTGACCGCATAGGCGATAGGAATCGACGACTCCCGTTTGGACATCCCCCAGGGCGCGACGGAGAATATCGGTTTCATTTTCGTTCGATTGGAGCCAGCCTTGCAGAGTAGCGTAGGCTTCGCCGCCAGCGGTTTGCCAGGTGGGTTGCTCGTTGAAAGCGGCCAAGCGCTTTTCGAGTAGCTGAACGTGCTGGCGCTTGGTTCCAACCACCTCAGAAAAAATGACCTTAAATTCTTGGTCTGCCACTTTATCAACATACTGCTCAAACGCTTTAAGGGTGTAGTGTTCTCCTGTAAGAGCGGTATTAATCGCGTTGACAATATCTAGTCGGCTAGAGCCACCCCAGGTTTCTCCCAGTTTCCACCATTCATAGGTTTGGTCGCTCACCTCCGGCAGTTTCGTCTCCTCAAGGCTTAAGCCGAGACGGGTCAGTAGCGTTGTCGTAAACACCGGTAAATCGCCGGGTCGTCTGGAGGTCATTAAATTTCCTTGGACAACGACCGGTTCGTTGATGTAGGTGGCTCCAGCATTTTGAATATCTTTGCGGAGCGAGCGATAGCCGGTGGCCTGTTTGCCTCGCAGTTGGTCTGCATCGATAAGCACCTGGGGACCATGACAAACGGCGGCGATGATTTTTCCCTGAGCGATCGCATCAATCACTAAGCGTACCGCATGCGGATTGGCTCTAATGTGGTCGGGAGCCATGCCACCCGGAATGAAGATGGCATCGAAATCTTCAGAGCGCACTTCCGTCGCCGTGGCATCTGGTTCAGCGGAAACAGTGCCTCGCTTACCCTGATATTGGTCATTCATCCGCGACCCCAGAATCACCACCTCTGCTCCAGCTTGCTTAAGAGCGGTGGTGGGAATCCGAAATTCTGAATCCTCAAATTTATCTTCTAGCAGCACTGCCACCCGCGTCTTTGTGCTGACCTTAGTTACCATTGATGTCCTCCGTTCTAGTGATCTGTCTACTAAATTGAGCTTGTGATTAGATTTTCCAAGCCAAATGAGGTTAGAGCATGACAGCGATCATCTGGCACCTCTCGCTCAAATAATGGTCGTCAGTTTATCCCCGATGCTAGGCAATGAGCGCTAAATTTTTCTTCATTCTTTGGGAGGAATTTTAGTAGCTCCGCGGTGGAGGATGGCTGATCAAAACAGGAATCAGCCATAGCTGATTCCTATCACATTGACTAACTAAGTTCTACAACAAACTAGCTCTGATCGACGAGCGCTTCCTGAATGGTCTTGTTATAGATGACTCGCCCAGGAGTTGTGTTGATGTACTGGGAAATAATTTCACCATCTGCGGTTTCTCTAACCTTGCGGTGCTTGTAGTATTTCAGAACCGTGCCATCGTCTAGGGATTCAGATTTAACCACCTCGGTATCTTCTTCTCCTGTTTCTACAGTCCCCTCATAGCGCACCCAAATGTAGGTATGAATGTCGAGCTGTCCTTGTTCGTATGCTTTGATAGCATCGTCAAGACTGGCAAAGTAACGTCCCTGACCTGTCTGAGAGTGGGGATTTTCGGCGGTGAGATAGTAGCAGCCCAAAACCATGTCTTGTGAAGGCGCAATAATCGGGCGCCCCGTTGCCGGAGAGAGAATATTATGGCACGCCAGCATCAGCAAACGCGCTTCTGCCTGGGATTCTAGGGAGAGCGGAACGTGTACGGCCATTTGGTCGCCGTCGAAGTCTGCGTTAAAGGGCGGACAGACGAGGGGATGAAGCTGAATGGCGCGACCTTCCACTAAAATTGGCTCAAAAGCCTGGATTCCCAGTCGGTGTAGAGTCGGGGCACGGTTCAGCAGGACGGGATGACCCGTAATGACTTCCTGAAGCACGTTCCACACCTGAGCATCGCCTCGCTGAATCAGCTTCTTGGCAGCTTTAATGTTGTTTACTAAGCCTAAGCGAATCAGGCGATGAATGACAAAGGGTTGAAACAGCTCAATAGCCATCTCCCGAGGTAAGCCACACTGATAAATTTTTAGCTTGGGACCGACAACAATCACTGAACGACCCGAGTAATCGACTCGCTTTCCGAGCAGGTTTTGGCGGAAACGCCCCTGCTTTCCTTCAATAATGTCAGAGAGAGATTTCAGCGGACGGTTATTCGCCCCGACAACAGTGCGTCCTCGTCGTCCGTTATCGATTAACGCATCTACCGCTTCCTGAAGCATACGCTTTTCGTTGCGCACAATAATTTCAGGAGCGAGAATTTCCTGCAAGCGCGCTAGACGATTGTTGCGGTTGATCACCCGGCGATAAAGATCGTTGAGGTCGGAAGTAGCAAAGCGTCCGCCGTCTAGCTGCACCATTGGGCGCAAATCCGGCGGGATGACGGGAATATAGGAAAGTACCATCCACTCAGGACGGGAGCCGGTCGCAATAAAGTTATCGATCACCCGCAGGCGCTTGATCAGCTTGGCTCGCTTTTGCCCTTTACTGTCGGCAATACCTTCGCGCAGTTTTTCTGCCTCCGACTCAAGTTCCATTTCCTGAAGCAGCCGCTCAACAGCTTCGGCGCCAATCCCTACTTCTACTCCTTGAAGCTCAGATTCTTCGGCGTAAAGCTGCTCTTCAATTTCAAGCCACTGGTCTTCAGTTAATAGCTGTTTGTAGCTCAAGTTCCCGGCGTTACCCGGGTCGAGAACCACATAGGCGTTGAAATAGACAATTTGCTCGACGTCGCGGAGCGCCATGTCTAGCAGAATGCTGAGATAGCTCGGAATGCCTTTTAAATACCAGACGTGAGTGACGGGGGCGGCTAGTTTAATAAACCCCATCCGGTGGCGACGAACCCGCGACTCGGTGACTTCTACGCCGCAGCGCTCGCAGACAATTCCCCGGTGGCGGACCCGCTTATACTTTCCGCACCAGCACTCCCAGTCTTTCGAGGGTCCAAAGATGCGCTCGCAGAAAAGCCCATCCATTTCTGGTTTAAGGGTGCGATAGTTGATGGTTTCCGGGGTGGTGACTTCCCCCACGACCGAGCCATTCGGTAGCGTTCTTTCTCCCCATTGACGAACGCGTTCAGGAGAAGCGATGCCAATTTTGACGTAATCGAACCGTCTATCTAGTGCGTTTCTCATATTTTGTTGAGTTTGAAGTTGCATCAAGCTTAATAAAGCCTACAGAAGCAGTGGTATCCGCCCTTCAAGACTGATAATCTAATATTAAGTGACGGGGTTTTCCTGTATCGGTTAGCCAGCAAATTTCCAGTATAACAAGTCTACTATGGTAAAATACTCGCCGCGATAGAGGCAAGGCTTTAAAAGCAAGTGGTTCGCGTTAAAGCTTTGACTCCGGTCTAGAAAATAAGCTTTTTAGCTCCTGCAGGACCGGAGGAGTACTGGTGGTTGTGGCGGGGCGAGTGAGCAGACCTTGGCTAGGACTAAAGAGAAAAGTCAGAACAAACAATCCAGAAGCCACCAAAACAATTGCCGGACCGGAAGGCAAGTTGTAAAAATAGCTGAGGTACAGGCCGCTAATACTAGAGACGATCCCCACTCCAACTCCGACAAACATCATTTGGTGCAGTCGAGTCACCAACAGATAAGCCGTAGCGGCGGGAGTAATAAGCAACGATAGAACTAAAACAACGCCGACTGCCTTAAGGCTAGCCACGATGGTCAGACCAATCAGCATCATTAACCCCAGATCCAGCAGATGCACAGGCAAACCCACCGCCTGGGCTCCGAGGGGATCGAAGGTGTAAAATTGTAGCTCTTTATACAGTAAGGCGACCACTAATAAAACCACAGCGGCAATAATCAACGTATCGCGCACGTCGCCTAACGTAACCCCGAGGATGTTGCCAAACAGGAAATGGTTGAGATCGATCTTGTTGTCTTTCTGAATAACCGTGATTAGGGTAATCCCAAGGGCAAAGAAAGCCGAGAACACAATTCCCATAGCCGCATCTTCTTTGATATGAGAGCGGGTTCTAATCACGTTGATACAGACCGTACTCAGCAAACCAGCTACAAAAGCCCCCACAAAAATATTAAAATCTAGTAAAAAGGCGATCGCCAACCCGGGCAACACCGAATGGCTAATGGCATCTCCCAACAGCGCCAGCCGCTGCACCATCAGGTAACTTCCTACAACGGCACAAATTACGCCCACAATCACCGCTTCTAGAAGCGATCGCTGCATGAAGCTATACTCGAGTGGCTCTATTAGGGTTTGAAGCATCAATTCTGTTTGTTGATGGTTGATTGCTTATTGTTAGGCTGCCATTGGGGGTTCAGAGAAGTAAATTACCTGGCCTCCGTAGGCGCGGTTGAGGTTTTCTTCTTGCAGAACTGCTTGACGCTCTCCTGCCGCGACTAAGTGCTTGTTGAGCAGAATGAGATCGTCGAAGTTGGTAATCGATTCTCCAAGATCGTGATTGACTACTAAGACAATTTTGCCAGCGTTAGCGAGTTCGTGAAAGATATTAAAGAGAATCGCTTCAGTTCTCTGGTCAACGCCGACAAATGGCTCGTCGAAAAAGAAGATTTCTGCTTCTTGAGCGAGAGAACGCGCTAAAAAAACACGCTGCTGCTGTCCTCCTGAAAGGTGCCCAATCGGTCGATTGCGGTAAGGCAGCATGCCGACTCGCTCTAGCGCTGCTTTGGCAGAAAAGCGACTCACGGCAGAAAAGCGACGAAACCAGCCAGTTTTGCGCACTCGGCCCATCATGACGACATCCCAGACTGTGGCGGGGTAGGTCCAGTCGATCTGCGATCGCTGCGGAACGTATGCCACCTGGTCTCGATATTGACTTAAAGGATGGTCGTTGTAAAGCACTCGACCACTACTGACTGGAATTAGCCCCAACATCGCCTTGAGCAGCGTACTTTTTCCAGCACCATTCGGTCCAATCATGCCCGTTACTCGCCCTGGCTGGACCGAAACCGAAATCTCTTTCAGTGCTTCTACCGCGCGATAGTAAACGCCAAGATTATTGACCTGAATATCCGCCGTACTGCTCATGCTCTTTTCCTCTAGAAAATATGGGGGAAATCACGACAGTTTTTTCCCTTCTGCTCCCAGCATAAACTAAATATGAAAGAAATATGATAATACTTAAGGAAGATTATGAATAAATTATGATAAGTCGTGGGCAGCAATCATGATTGCGTTTCAGAAAAGCATCCCAATAGCAGCGGCGGGACTAGGGTTAGGAATTTGGCTCAGTGGCTGTAATCCTCAAACTAACAGGCCAACGACCGAGGATAATCAGCCTAAAGTCGTATCCACGAGCACTATTTTGGCAGATTTGACCGAGCGAGTTGGCGGAGAGGAGATTGAGCATGTCGGCATTCTCAAACCCGGAGCCGATCCTCACGTCTATGAACCTGTTCCCCAAGACAGTATTGCCTTTGAGGAAGCAGACCTGATTTTTTACAACGGCTATAACCTAGAACCTGGTTTAATCAAAGTCATGAATGCGGCGGGGATTAATGCCCAAAAAGTTGCCGTTGGCGAATCCGTTGTTCCTCTAGATTATGAGTATGACGGTCAAACTGAGCCCGATCCTCACGTTTGGGGCGATGCCGAGAACGCCATCATGATGGTAGAAACAATTCGAGACGAGCTGAGCACCCTTGCTCCCGAAGATAGCGCCGTCTTTACAGAAAATGCCGCTCAGCTCATTGATGAACTTCAGCAGCTTGACACCTGGATTACCGAACAGATTGAAACGATTCCCGAACCCCAGCGGCAGCTAGTGACCACCCACGATGCCTTTCAGTACTATGCTCGCGCTTATGGATTAGAAATCCCCGGTACTCTCATTGGTATCAGTACTGAAGAACAGCCCAGCGCTCAAACGGTGAAAAATTTATCAGACCAACTTCAAAGCACGAATATTAAAGCAATTTTTGCCGAAACGACGATTAATCCAGTGCTTCTAGAAGCCGTTGCTCAAGAATCTGGAGTGCCGCTTGCTTCCCAGGAACTTTATTCCGACTCTATTGGAGCCTCGGGAAGCGAGGGAGATAGCTACGTAAACATGCTGGTTGCTAACACGCGCACGATTGTAGAAGCGTTAGGAGGAGAATACACCGCTTTTAATTCGTCTGAACCTGCTGCTGTATCTCCTTAAGTATCGTTAGGCTCCGGAGAAGGCTAGGTGTCTTTAGACATTCCATCTCTTCAGTATGCAGCGCCAATAGATGCATGAAAAGGGAGAGTGGCTCGGCTTTGTCTGTATTGATCTAAAAATGTGGATTCTGTGTGAACAGCAAACAAAATTTCAGAGAAATGTCTGGAATTGATGAAAACTTAAATGAGGAAGCTGTGATGGAACAGAGCTGAAGTCAATCACTCTAGCTATTTATTGCTATCTCTGCTCTATAAAAAGTTTTTTGTTTACTCTATTTTGACTTCGAGAAACTGACAGTAGATAAATCAGTAAAAACAACAGCCGTTCGTCGAAAAAAACAGATTGAGAAATAGGATTGGCAGCAAATCTAAAGGATTTTTCTAGTTTCACTAAATTACCTGTTTTTGTGACCTGTTCTGCGGCATCTACGGTTAAATTTTAGCCTGCTCGTTTATGATTTTATAGGCTGCTTTCTTTGGTTTACAAAAGCAGTATTTTTTTGATATGACCCTTGCCTGGAATTTATTAAAATCCTTACCAATAGTGATTACTGGAACAACGCTCATTATTTTAGGAACTTCAAGAGCTTCCAATGCGATGAGAGTTACACCTCCAGCTTTATTCCCATCAACAAAAATTGACGTGTTTACTGGAGCAGGCTTTGCGTCAGGTGCAGTAAGTACCGGTCAAGAAATTTTTGATTTTACCGCATTTTCGGGTGACCTAATTACCATTGATGTTGATGTAACAAACGTTCTTCCAGGAACTATCTTTACAGACGACGATACTCAGCTTTTTCTTTTTGATAGTCTAGGTACACTTCTAGCAGAAGACGATGATAGTGGTGAAGGTTTCACCTCTCTTATTTCCAATTTTCTTGTCTCCGAAACAGATCAGTTCCTCGTTGCAGTAACTACTTTTAATAACGATCCAATTCTCGATTCTTCAGGCATTGTTGCAGGATTTGAAGAAGATGGGCTTAGCAGTGTTGAATTTGATATCAGTATTACTGGCGTTACTCCAGTCCCAGAGCCTTTGACTATCTTGGGTGCCGGTACGGCTTTGATATTTGGAGGTTTGTTAAGAAGGGGATAGTTGTTGCCAATCGCTTAGGACTACTAGCATGTAGAATAGCGATCGCCTAGCAACGAGACCTCAATGGAAACACTTTAAAAGTCAAGAATGACGTAAACTGCTATGACTGAATCTCAACATCCAAAGAACGATGCTGCTGTTTCACCCGATCCCGTCTCTAGCGGGGAAGCTGTAGACCTTGAAGTGCAAAAGTATGCAGACGAACCTTCCACTCAATCTCTCGATCCTGAAACGGAAAAAGAACTCGGCGAAGTAGAACAAGCTCTAGAAGATTCTACCCTTGGCATTGAAGATCGAACATAGAACGTCGCTTGGCGATGGGCAAAGGGAAAAGACTTCATGAGTTGGTAAAAGTTTTCAGCGTTAGTTTGGGGAAAAGGGAAAACTGTCCGGTGCGGGACGGGGAAAGGGGAAACTGTCGCGCTCACGACGGCAAAAGAACACAGGGCTAAGGAATAAGCTAATTTATTCCCCCTTTCCCCTTTCCCCTTTCCCCTGCGCCAGTGGCGCTTCCCCTTTCCCCTTTTCCGTTGCGCAGCAACTTCCGACGCTAGCTATAATCGGGGTGGCAATCCGGAAGATGGCAGTCATGAAATTTGTATCCGATCCGCCCATTTCTAAGAAGATTGACAGGATGAAGCGCAGGGTGCGGTGGCAGGAGAAAAGTATAGCACAGCACTCAATCGATCAAACTCGCTTAGAAATCGACGATTCCAACTCCGATACACCGGAGTTTTCATTTTTAGTGCTCGGCGATACAGGTTCTGGAACCCATCCCGATCACCATCCGCAACGAAAAATTGCGGAGCTCATGCTTCCTCATCTCGACTCCTGCCGCTTTGTGCTGCATACTGGCGATGTGATCTACCAGGTTGGTTCGAGTGAGTATTACCCCAAAAACTTCATTGAACCCTACCGCGAGCTGATTGTCGGGGGAGAATCTCCTCAAGGCATTAAATATGACCGCATGGTGTTTCGCCTGCCCTTTTTGCCAGTTCCGGGGAATCACGACTACTACGAACTCCCCTTAGTTTACGGCTTCTTGGCTCAGGTGAGTTGGCCCCTGCGCCATTTGTTTAAAACGAAGTTAGATCTGGGGGTTGGCTGGCATGGTTCAGGAGTTGGTGAAGCCTATGCAAAAGCTTTTCTTGATTGCTTAAAAGATCTGAGAAGAACGGAATTAGAGAAACATCTTGAGCAGCACTATGCTGCCAAAACCGATACAGGTCGCTGTTTGCGCTACGAGCCAGGACACTTTACCCGGCTCCCCAATCGCTACTATACCTTCCGCTATGGCGGCATTGATTTCTTTGCCCTTGACTCTAATACCTTTAACAGTCCAGAGGCGATTCCAGATACCCAGGAAGGCAATGCGAAGCGTCAGAACCTGCTCAAGCGCCAGAAGACGCTTGAAGAGGTGCAAAACAAACTGATGCAGAAGCTCGCTCAGCTTGACGCCAATAAACCAGAAGAGGCAGAGCAGATTGATGACTGCCAGGGAAAGCTGAATCAAATTGAGGAAGCTCAGCTCGATATTGAAAAGCAGCTAGAAGCGAGTCCTATACATAGAATTGATTACGAGCAGCTCGACTGGTTTCAAGTTCGGTTAGTGGCATCGTGGCACAACCCTGAAGTACGCGGACGGGTGGTTTTCTTTCACCATCCTCCCTACGTAACGGAACAGACGAAGTGGGACCAGTCGCAAACCTTAGAAATCCGCGATCGCCTGCGGGGTGTATTCAACACGGTACGAGCAGAAGTCAAAGACATAGCCCAAGAGCGTCCGGTTGTGGATTTGGTGCTGTCAGGACACGCCCACTGTTTAGAGCATCTGTCTACGGTAGATACCGGACACGCCGACTCTTATATCAACTGGCTTGTCTGCGGCGGCAGCGGTCACAGTTTACGTCGCCAGCGCCCGGAAGGAGATGTGTTAACGGAAACGCATGAAGCTGAGGAGGAGCGCAAAGTGGCGCGATCGCATTTATTTGTTGGTCGTAATGGTCATGGGGCGAACAAGCGCCGTCCCTACTCATGTTTGAGAATTGATGTGCTTTCTGGTACTCCTCCTAAATTTGTGGTGCGACCGATTGTCGCCGAACGCTATCAGCGGCAGTGGATTGATCAAGAGCTTTATTCTTTTACTATTTAAGTTTGGATGAACGTTGCCAGCATTAAGCACGAAATTTTGGAGGGTCGAGGGTACGTACTGATTCCTGAAGTTCTCAGTATAACCCAGGCTAATGAAGCGCGATCGCTCGTGCTGCAACATGCGGCACAGGAGAAGCAGCAGGGCAAACTGCTGATAGACGGTAAGCGGGAAAGACTGTACAGCCTGCTCTATCGGGGCAAAATTTTTGAGCAGATGGTGCAGCATCCTCTGGTTCTTGAGGTCGTGGAGGCAATTTTAGGTTCAGAAATTACCTTGGGGGGCTTTTCCGCTCATATTCTTCACCCTGGCGCAACAGAAATGGGCGTTCATGTAGACTATCCCTACTGGGCAATGGAGCCGCCCTTCCCCAAACACCCGGTGATGGAGGTGCAGGCGATTTGGATGGTGGAAGACTTCACCGAAAACAATGGTGCGCCCCTGTTCGCCCCGGAGTCCCAGAAGCGTTGCAGCCTTCCTAGCGTCCCGGATTTTAATCGGGTCGCTCAAAAAATCACGGGTCAAGCCGGGTCGGTGGTGCTTTCCCACGGATTAGCATGGCACAATACCTCTGCCAACACTGCTAATGAACCCAGAGTGTCCATTCTCGGCAACTATGCTCTTAAGTTCGTTCGTCCCCTAGAAAATCCGTTCCGAGAGGCGCGTCAAGAAGTGCTAGACCGTGCTAGCCCCAAGCTGAAGGAACTTTTAAGCGGGTACGATTAAGTTTAAAAAAATGATTAGACTCGAGCGCTGGTTCAAACAGGCGATCGCTCCCTCGGTCATTCTGATACCAATTAGAAAAAGTAATAGGAGACTTGATGAGTTGGGGGAAAGGGGAAAGGGACGCACAGCAGCTCTTTGCCCTTGAACCTCCAATGCTTAGTTTGTTTAAGGAACTATCTGACTACTTTCGGTAAATGGTATGAGGTTGGCGATTCCAAAAGAATTTGAGCAACTGTCAGTTTGAGCGTGAGTCCTAAAACTTGCTTTTGAGCGGGGTCGATAATCCAGTATTCCGGAACGCCTCGCACGGCATATTCAGAACGTTTATATCGGTAATCTCTGGCGGGATCGTCAGGAGATACGACTTCAATCACTAGCAGAGGAGCGGGCATATCTAGGGTGATAGTGTTGCGAGGACTGCCCGAGAGAGCCTCCTCGCCTGCTTCTGAAAGAATCATCAGGTCCGGAATTCTAAAGCTGACCTTGACGCTGGCGACTTGAAGTTCAGCATCTTTATGGCAGATGCGCGAGAAGGAGAGCTGTTTGAGGAATTGAGCGAATAGAAATGCAGCAATACGGGCATTGAGGTTGCTTTCGGGGGGCATTTCCATCAACAGACCATTGAGTAATTCATAACGTGCGTCGGTGCCGTCATCGTAGTTGAGATAGTTTTCAGCGGTAAAGAGCTTATGGGATCGTTGAAGATTTGTCATGGTCTTAACTAAATTCGGGGAAAAACCCTAAAGCGATCGCTCAATGATGGTCTCTCAACCCTAGTGAGGTTCAAGCTACCATAGTGGAGAACAGCTAGATCAGCATCCCCTAAGAGGCTGAAGACTAGTTCAGCGAATCATTCTGCTGACTGCTGACTGCTGTCATAGTGCCAGCATTCTTGAGCGATCGCCCAGTCTTCCTCGGCATGAATAATCAACACCTGCACTGCTGAATCTGGAGTGGCAATGTCTTCATCAGCGGGGGAAGCAGCATTCTTTTGGGGGTCTAGCTGGAGTCCTAAAAACCGCAGGCGATTACAGGCGAGTTCCCGCACCGTAGCAGAATGTTCTCCGATGCCAGCAGTAAACACTAAGGCATCGACTCCGCCAAGGGTGGCTATCATTGACCCTAGTTGCGAGCAGAGGCGATGCACGTACATATCCAGAGCCAGCATCGCTCGTTTGTTGCCTTTGTCGATCTGTTGCTGAATCTGCCGCATATCTCCAGAGATTCCTGAGATGCCCTGCAATCCCGATTCTTTGTTCAGCAGGCGGTCAATCTGGTCCGCCTCTAAATGATGTTCGCGCATCAGGTAGAGGGAAATGGCCGGATCGATCGAGCCGCTGCGGGTTCCCATCATTAATCCTTCTAAGGGGGTGAATCCCATTGTGGTATTAACACTCATCCCATTTTGAATGGCGGCGAGGGAGCAACCGTTGCCTAAATGACAGGTAACGAGTTTTAGAGTATCGAGGGGTCGAGCTAGCAGTTGAGCGGCTCTCCCTGCACAGTATTTATGGCTGATGCCGTGAAAGCCATAGCGACGAACGCCTTTCTCGTACCATTCGTAGGGAATTGGGTAAATAGCCGCTTCGGGGGGCATATGTGCATGAAAAGCGGTATCAAACATAGCTAATTGAGGGAGGTTTGGCAACATCATCTCGACGGCTTCAATGCCTTCTAGATGGACCGGGTTGTGGCTAGGAGCGAGAGGAATGAGGGAGGCGATCGCCGCTTTAACAGTAGGAGTAATCAGCGTCGCTTCGGAGTAATCTGAACCGCCGTGAACAACTCGATGACCGACAATATCGATGTCTGCAAATTGAGCGATTACCTCTGTCTCTCCCTCAGTGAGGGTCATTAGCATGGTAGCGATCGCCCCAGTACGATCATCGCGGTTGAGAGAAATTTCTTGGGTTGAGCCTTGGGCTTCTACCGTCAGCTTGCCCTCATCGTTACTGCCAGTCCAGTCAATGTCAGCCTGCCAAAGAGGTTTTGGTGGGTGATCGGGCAGGTTGTCGCTTAGGTCGTAAAGACAGCTTTTCTGGCTGCTGGAACCGGCATTAAGAACCAAGATCTTCATGGGCTGAATGGCATAGAAACTCCCGCTCTTATCCTACCGATAACAGCGGAAGACAACCTTTTAAATAGGGAAAAATCTAGCTAGAGTGTGTGAGTCTGTTAAAATCGCCATCATAGTTAATGGCTACAATTACTACACAATATAGCTTTTAGCAATTTAGATACTTCAATCTCATCAACTGTTTTGGATTTAGTCCTAGTAGTCAACCAGGAAAATTTTCTGACTCTTTAAATACCCTTCAAGAGGAACTTCTCAATCTATACTTAAATAAATTCTCAGGAAGTATCCAAAGTTAATGACTAAGTTCACGACAAGGCTATTAATTGTGATGTTAGAGACAATCATTGCCTTGTTTTTGGGAATAGCGATCGCGCAGCTAGGTTTTGGCAGTGTCGCTTGGATCTTTGGAGGAATGGGGGGTGGAGCGCTAGTTTTTAGAAGCTACTGGATTCTAAAGCGGCAGTCTCTTAAACCTAACAAAATCGGCAGAAAAATTGGGCAGGGTATGGTTGGTTTATCGATTGGTTGCGCGATTGCCAACAGCGATTTACTTGCCGCTTCTTCCCAGTTGCCACTCTTTATTTTTCTGACTCTATTTATGCTGCTTTGTGGCAGCGGCATCGGCTATTTCTATGCTCGCATCAGCCAGACTAATTTGCTAAATGCTCTTTTAGCAACAGTACCTGGTGGTGTCGCCACAATGTCCAGTATTGCCGCCGATTACGGCAGGAACGTTTCTGTTGTTGCTTCGGTTCAAACCCTGCGCATCACAAGCGTCATTTTGATTATTCCTCTTCTCGCTGGAACATCGGGTGCTGCTCGCCAAACGACACTTTCTTGGGAAAATTCGGCAAACGGTCATGATTCTGCTAATTTACTCGTCCTCCTTCTCTCAATTCTGGTGGCATGGCTGGGGGTCAAATTAGCGAGTCGGTGCCGTATCCCTGCCGCTTCTTTCTTTGGAACTTTGATAGGCGGAATTGTGTTTAGTTATGGAATCGGCTATTTCTTGCCTACCGTTGATTTTGCGCCACCGCCCGTAATGAGTTTGATGGGTCAACTATTACTCGGAATGACAGTTGGGGAAGCCTGGAGCAATTGCGTAGAGACTCAGAGAAGAAACCTAACTTACGCGATTATTCCGGTAGCAATGACCATCGCTAGCGGATTTGTGGCGGCATCGGTTGCTATGGTCATCACTTCCTGGGATTGGCTAACCTGTATATTAGTAACAGCCCCCGGAGGATCGACAGAAATGATTCTGGTTGCC
>JBHJGN010000070.1:0-35327 GCA_050331735.1 Cyanophyceae cyanobacterium | reverse complement strand
GATCGCTCGTGGGGTGTCGGTGTCAATCCATCGCAGCGCGTTTATTGTGCTGTTGTCGCTGGTGGTGGGAATTTCTATTAAGGCGCTCGGGGTTTTGCTAGTCAGTGCTTTTGTCGTCATTCCTGCCTGTGCTGCCCGGTTAGTCAGCCGCAATTTTACGACTTACGTTCTCCTCTCTGCTGCTTTAGGAGCCCTGAGCGCGGCGCTCGGAATTGTGTTTTCTGCCTTGTTTAATCTTCCTTCCGGTCCCAGTATTGTTGTGACGCAACTGGCCATTTTTTTGATGGCCATGCTAATGCCCAAAACCACTCTCCAGGCTCGATAACCTCCCCAGACACTTGACCTGGGAAGCGGATTTGATATTGTTTAAGTTTATCCTTCGCTAAGTTAACAAACATGACTACTTATTTAGTAACTGGAGCTAATCGCGGCATTGGCTTGGAATATTGTCGCCAACTCAAAGCCAAAGACGATAACGTAATTGCCGTTTGTCGTTCTGTGACTGACGAGTTACAAGAATTAAACGTAGAAACCATCGCAGATATTGATATCACCTCTGATGACTCGGTAGCCAACTTAGCTACACAGGTTGGCGATCGCACCCTCGATGTTTTAATTAACAATGCCGGGATTATCGAAAAAGTTTCTCTATCAGACTTAGATTTCGAGAGCATTAGAAAGCAGTTTGAAGTCAACGCTCTAGGAATGTTGCGCGTCACTCACGCCCTCTTACCCAACCTCAAGCATGGCTCTAAAATCGCGATTATGACCAGCCGTATGGGGTCGATCGCCGACAACTCATCTGGCGGTTCCTACGGCTATCGCATGTCTAAAGTCGCCGTATCGATGGCGGGTAAATCTTTAGCCCTCGATTTAAAGCCTCAAGGAATTGCCGTCGCGATTCTCCATCCAGGACTAGTACAAACGCGCATGACTGGCTTTACCGATTCGGGCATTACTCCCGAAACTTCAGTCAAGGGCTTACTCGCTCGTATCGATGAGTTAAATCTAGAAAATACCGGGACATTTTGGCACGCCAAGGGAGAAGTACTGCCCTGGTAAGATCAAAGCTTTAAGGCAGAGAGCAGATTTTTTTGAGCAAGAAGTAGTGAGTAATGGGCATTGGGGTCAAGTTAGACTAAACGTTCACCTAAAACAAGTAATAGCTAACAGCTAAAAACGAGTTGATCAACAGCGAAGTCTTTTGACTTGTTACGCTTCCCCCTCTAGCTCGATCTCTATTCAGCCAGTTCACCACTGAACTCATTGACAGGACGGCGCTTTAACTCCACCGACTCCGAACGCGGCAATAAGTCAAAGACTTCTCGCAGAACATCATCAACCTCTTCATAGGACACTTGTCCTTTGGCGTTTAAAACCACTTCTCCCTGCTGATCGAAGACTACCGTTTGGGGAACGACCCCTTCGTAGTAGTAACCGGGTTCTTCTGGGGAAAAACGGGCTTGAAACGGCAGAGTATCAACATCAACAGGAATAATGCTGGCAGCGCGACCGTAAAACTCCTGAAAGCGAGAGACAACGATAGCAAACTGTTTACAGTCGCTGCTGTCGTCTACGTAGAAAACTAATATGGCTGGTTTCTCCTTCTCCAAAGACTGTTTGAGAGTTGTTCGAGGGGGGATGAGAGAGCCGTTGCCAGCATAGAGAATAAAAATATTGCCTTCGTACTTATCGTCATCGATATTGGCCAAGGCAGGGGGTGGACCCAAAAAGTGACTCCACACAACAACAGCGAGGAGCAGACAGATTAAACAGCGAAACCAACGATTCATCACAATTGCAAGCGCGTTATATAGGCGTTGTTATTATTGTCTCACAGTCGCTAGCGGGACGGGGAAGGGGGAAATAGTTCCTCCGGAACGGGGAAGGGGGAAAGGGAAAAAGATTGGTGCAGAACGAGTAAGTAATACCATTTATCAAAAGTAGTCAGAGAGTTCCCCAAACTATCAAAGAGTTGGAAGTTAACTGGGAAAAACTGGTGCCCTTTTCCCCTTTTCCCGCGCCAGAGGCGCTTTCCCCGTCTCGGAGCGACATTATTTGGAGCGTCCGGAACGAAGAATACTGGCAATCAGCCACAGTCCTAATAAGCTAGCGGCGGCAAAGAGGCTGTTGCTAATCAGAGATAACTGAGGCGTTGGCGCTGCCGTTGAGATGATTGCTGCACCAATAATTAAGGCTCCAACTAAAACACTCGACGACAGACGATTGGCTGAATAACCAACGGTGCGCCGTAGCGGTTCTAGTCCCTCGATCTGCACGTTCCACTTCAAGGTTTCTGAACTGAGGCGATCGAGCAAGACATCGAGCTGGCGCGGAGACTGGAGAGAAAGACTTTTGAGGTCGAGAGCGGTTCTCAAAAAAGTTTGCAGCGGCGCATCCCCTAAAAGCTGACGACGGAAGAGATCGGGCAGGAGGGGCTTAATTTCGTCGAGCAAATTAATTTCAGGATTAACTTGTCGGGCCACTCCTTCTAAATTCGCTAGGCTTTTGGCATATAAACCCATATTGCTCGGTAGCCTGATTTTGTTGTTACGGGCTACTTTAAGCAGTTCGTAAATCACTTGGCTAAAGTTGATTTGGTCTAGGCTGACGTTGTAGTACTTACGTAACATGCGGGCATAGTCATTTTCCAGGCGCTCCAAATTCGGAGTCCGACTAGACTCTGCCAAAGATAGAGTGAGCTGAGCGCACCGTTGAGCATCATTATCCACGATCGCCAACAGCATCTCGGTTAAAAGCTGTTGGGTACGGGGATCTAAGCGGCCAATCATGCCACAGTCGAGGAGCGCCACCCGCCCATCTTGCAGGTAGAAAATGTTGCCGGGGTGGGGATCGGCATGAAAGAAACCGTCTACATAGATCTGCTGCACAAACGCTCTAAATAGCAGAGAAGTCACTTGGCGACGATCGGCCTTGCCGTTTGCTGAGGCAGGAATGTTTGCTTCTAGAAGCGGTTTGCCATCTAGCCATTCGAGTCCTAAGAGCTTTTTGGTGGTGATCTCCCAGTAAACCCGTGGCACGACGATTTGCTCAGCATCAAACCACTGACTGACCGATAAATTCTGCTGAAGCTGTTCAGTGAAATGAGCTTCTTGGGTAAAATCTAGCTCGGCTTCGACCGCCTTGGTAAATTCTTCGGCTAGAGCAATCACATCGTAGTCTTGACCGACTTCCGTAAGCGCGATTAGCTCGGCGATCGCCTTAGACAGGGTAATATCTTTAGTCACAATGGCATCAATGCCGGGACGCTGCACTTTCAGCGCGATCGCCTGACCGTTGCGCAAGACGGCTCGATGGGTTTGGGCGATCGATCCTGCCGCTACCGGAACTGGCTCAATCGTTGTAAAAATTTCTGTGACTGGCTGGCTGAGCTGAGTTTGAATGACTGCTTCGACCTGCGTCCAGGAAACCGGAGGCACGTTAGCCTGAAGCGCCGTTAGAGCTTGAGTATATCGAGGCGGCAGCAGATCGGGGCGCGTACTCAGCAGTTGGCCAAACTTGACATAAAACGGCCCCAACTCGATCAGAATCTTCCGCAGAACTTCTGGTGAGGGGAGGCTAGGTTCATCGGTTTTACTACGAGTCAGCACACCTCGCATGTAATCCCAGCCGTTGCCGAGAACAATCTCCAGAATTTCTCTTTGACGAGAACCAGTTTTGGCAAGGGAAAACACAAGAGCGCTAACCTAGGGAAAAGAACGGGGAAAAGGGAGTAAATCAACTCTAGCGCAATTGATTTTGATTGCTTTCTCACTTTTGAGAGAAGTCTGCAGGGACAGAAAAACTGACACAGTTCAATTAGGTATCAGCGATCGGTCAACAACCAGTGCTCAGTTGGTGGTTGAGCGAATAACTTGTTCACCGGTCACTACTTCCTGGACACTGTTCACTGCTAAAGGAGCTTGTCGTATTCAGGGTTATTTTGCAGCGTTTTGAGAACCTGCTTAATTTCTTGAGTGCGCTCCTTATGAACAACGAGAGTGACGTTGCGATCGCGCACGATTACCACATCTTTAAGACCAATTGTGACAATCACGTCATCGTCGCTACTGGCGTAAAGAATGGTGTCTTCAGTATCGCGCCCGATATGATTCGCAAGTTCCACATTGACCTGATTCCCTTTAAGCAGGCGCTCGATAGCGTTCCAGTCTCCGAGGTCGTCCCAGCCAAAATCGGCGGGAAGCACATACGCTAAAGAGGTCTTTTCCATTAGCGCATAGTCAATGCTTTTCTTTTCTAGTCCGGCATAAGCGGCTTTACCTTTCTCCATAATTGGACCAATAATTTCTGGAGCGTGAGTTTGTAATTCTGCCAAAACGACTTCAGCGCGGAAGATAAACATGCCGCTATTCCAGCTAAAGCGTTCCGTCTCAATAAAAGACTGAGCGGTAGAGCGGTCGGGTTTTTCGGTAAAGCGGCTGACGAGATAAACGGGCAGCTCGCTATACGTTCCTCGCGGCTCGCCTTGTTCAATGTACCCGTACCCGGTTGACGGTTCGTTCGGCGTAATTCCCAGGGTCACAATTGCCTTTTCTGCCGAGGCTAATTCCGCCGCTGCCTGCAACGTTTTCTCAAACGCCTGCTGGTCGCCAATCCAGTGGTCGGCTGGAAAAAATCCCAGCACCGCTTCTTTCCCGTGACGTTGAGACGCTTCTAAAGCTGCCCAGGCCACCGCTGGAGCCGTATCTCGCCCCTCCGGTTCTACCAAGAGATTCGCTTCCGGTAGCTGCGGCAGTTGCTCCCGCACTCCATCGGCAATCAGCGCAGAGGTCACTACCCAGATTTGTTCCCACCCTCCCGCTAACCCAACTAAACGAGCAGCCGTTGCCTGAAGCAGGCTGTTGCCGCTGCCGTCGAGAGAGAGAAACTGCTTGGGTCGAATCCGGCGGCTTAAAGGCCAGAAACGTTCTCCCTTGCCTCCTGCCAAAATAATCGGAATTAAATTCATCACTGCCTCGACAACGGTATTGTGCGCACTCTTGTTAAAATTAACAGCATCACAACGCTTGTGACAATGAATGATGAGCAATCAACAAGTTAGCTATCTGAGTCACTCAGCGTTGGTCACTGGTCACTGATAACTGTTCATTGATTGTGGATTGCTAAAATGCTTAAAACTTGGATTCAGCTAATTGTTGTGCTCGTGCTGGCAGTTTTATGGGTACTGCTAGATGCTCATCCAGCGTTGGCTCAGGCTAAAACTGTTAACTATACGAGTACGCAGTTACAGGAGCGAGATTTTTCTCGAAAAGATTTGGAAGGAGCCGTGTTTGCCGCCGCCGAAATGCGCGGGGCTAGTTTTAGAGGCGCTAATCTGAAAAATGCCATTTTGACCAAGGGTGTCCTCCTCGAGGCTGACTTAAGCGACGCTGATTTAACAGGAGCGTTAATCGATCGAGTGACGCTAGACAACGCCAATTTAACGAACGCCATCTTTGTCGATGCCGTTGCTAGCCGCAGCCGCTTCTTTGATGCCACCATCACCGGGGCTGACTTTACCAACGCTATTATTGATCGCTATCAAGTTTCTCTGATGTGCGAGAGAGCCGCTGGCGTGAATCCTGTCACTGGAGTGGCTACAAAAGAGAGCCTCGGATGCCGATAATTCAGTGACCAGTTACCGATTGGTCGTGCTTAGTATTGAGCAATAGTGCTTTGTGAGTTACCCGTTACCAAGTTAAATCAGTCCACTGATACCTGGTTACCGATCGCTGCTCACTGTTATCAATTGCGACATCGGCTGCCAGTGCAGAATATCTTGCAGGAGAGCCTGATACCCTTGGGCATTAGGATGCAGTCCGTCTGAAGTGAGGTGACCTTGCCACCAGGCTTCTCCTCGCTGCCTCCACAGGTCAAAGATATCTAAATAGGGAATTTTTTGGTCCTGGCAGGCTAAGCGCGTGGCTTCTTTGTAGCGATATTGATCTCTATGTGAGTAGTACAAACACTCTAGAAACGGCATTTTGGCCTCGTCGATTGGTGTCATCCCAACGAACAGCACCGGACAGAGCCGCGCAGCGCGGTCAAGCAAACTAGCTAACTGAGTTTGGAAATCTGTAAAATTAGTAAATGGGCGACCGTCAGGATGTCTGAGCCGAGCCGAATCATTGACTCCTACCGACAGAATGATCGCGTCTGGCACTCGGTTCCGCAGCTCTCCCCGTTGGCAAAATTCCTGCTCGAGGCGCTGAGACACCTGCGCCACGCGATTGCCTCTGATCCCCAAGTTGTATAATACGTGACCGGGGCTGTCTGGACACAGCCATTGACGGCGCAATCGCTCCACCCATCCGCCGCCCACTGGATCTCCGTAACCGTAGATGAGACTGTCTCCAAGAGCAATCAGCTTAAGGGGATGAGAGGTGTTAGTAGGCGACGCAGAACGAGGAATAGCAATTGTTTGCATTGTGGCTTAATAAAACGGCAAAAAGTTTTATATATCTAAATACAATGCCACGATTTTAACAGCGATCGCCCCCTTGTCTGTACTGAAATTTGGGTCAACCGCTCAGCGTCACTCTGAAACCAAGCGGGGAGGAAAGAGTGTATTAAAATAAACAAACACCACTCACAATCGAGAAGTTGACCATACTCAATTATTCCCAAATGCAAAAACGAAATCCCTTCAACTCTTCCGAAATTATGTACCGGGCTGAAGAACTGATGCAGGCAGCCTCTAACCGCTACAAAATTACCGTTCAGGTCGCTAATCGGGCTAAGCGCCGACATTTTGAAGATTTTGACAGCGTTGAAGATCCGTTGATGAAACCACCGATTCGGGCCATCATTGAGATGTCGGACGAACTGACACAGCCAGAAATTATTGGTGACTACGATTCAGAATGAAGGTTAACTTGCACACTGCCAATCAGCGAAAAGCGCTTAGAGTTTTGATCGCCTTTTTGACGGGGATGTTACTGAGTATCTTTGGAGATAAAATAATGACCCGGCACTGGGTTCAGCCAATAGTTGCTCAAACACTCCGACCAGAAACGGTTGCGGCTGAGGTCTACGAACGCCTTCCTAACTTACCGCTAGCCAACGACTACCTCAATCAAGAAGGAGAAGTGGCGTCAGACAATACTCTGCTCAGCCGCTTCATTCGCTATCACCAATACGAAAAAGACCGTCCTACGGTTTTCCGACTGGACTGGAAGTTGACTTTAGCTGACTATCTAGGGGCCAATGAACCGATCGTTGATGCCTCTCGCTACCCTGGCTACAGCACGTTGCAGAACAGTCCAAGAGATCAGGATATTGCAGCCATCAAAAACCTAAATCTCCGTCAGCGTAACGAATTAGTGGAGATCTTAATTAATATTTACGATCCGAACGGGAGATTTTCTCTCGCTCAACCAGAGGAGCAAACTCCCTCTGAACCAGCTCCTTCTCCTCGACGAGCGACTCCTAGTCTGCCAAAGCCCGGAGAGGCAGAGCTACTCTTACCTTAAGGGTAAACTCATGGAGCGGTTAATGAAGAGCGGACCTGGCTGGCGGATCGGCTGGAAGCCTGACGCTGAGCTCTATTCTGGCTTAGTGGGCAGCGATGAATGGGCCATTGAACTGACAGCACCCGAGTTGAGCGATTTTTGTCGGCTGCTGGCTCAACTTGCCGAGACCATGCAGCAACTGTCTGCTGAACTGATGGATGAGGAAAAAATCGCCTGTGAAGCAGAAAGCGAGCTAGTGTGGTTAGAAGTAGCAGGCTATCCTCACAGCTATTCCCTGCGTCTCATTCTCAATCACGGTCGCCGCTGCGAGGGCAACTGGAGTGAGGCAGCGGTTCCCCCGCTCGCCCAGGCCGCTCAGACCCTTAGAGTATTCTAAGCTTGCTAATTCCAGTCGATACGGTGTAATATAGTTATCTGTAAAAACGGGGCGTGGCGCAGCTTGGTAGCGCACCACTTTGGGGTAGTGGGGGTCGTGGGTTCAAATCCCGCCGCTCCGATTAAATTTAAATTCTTTTTAACTATAAAAAATCAAAATAGTTAAATAGTTTGTGCAACCGCAATCAGAATCTTTAGGATGGCAGGGAAATCTTGAGCTGGTGTATGCTCATCGCCAGGGGAAGACTCGACCAGTGCAGGCGTTGGTACAAGCTCCTCTCAAGGTCCAGCGTCCTTTTTATCCGGAAGGGGGAGTATGTCACAGCGTTATTCTCCACACCGCTGGAGGGGTTGTGGGAGGCGATCGCCTTTTCCAGAACATTCATCTTCAGTCCCAGGCTCAGGCAGTGCTAACAACGGCGGCGGCGGGAAAGATTTATCGCTCGAACGGGGCTCAGGCGCGGCAAACGATCGATATCAAAATCGACGCGGGAGCCTGCTTAGAGTGGGTGCCGCAGCAGACGATTATCTTTAACGGGGCGAAGTATCGGCAAGAGGTGCGCGTGGAACTGTCTCCAGGAGGGAACTGGCTCGGATGGGAAATCACTCGCTTTGGGCGCAGCGCCAGGGGGGAAAAGTTTTTGCAGGGAGATTGGCGATCGCATACTGAAGTATGGCAGCAAGGCAAGCCCCTGTGGGTAGATAGACAGTGGCTGCCGGCGGGAAAAGACACGTTCTTCAGTTCTCACGGCTTGAATGGTCAGCCTCTGGTAGGTAGCTTAATCTGGATCGGGCAGCCTGTCTCTCCCGAAATTGTTACCAAAGCTCGCTCTATTTGGAATAGTCTTCATCCTCAAGGAGAAGGCGGAGTCACCCAAACCCAAGGCCAAGGAATACTGTGTCGCTACCGGGGGGCTTCTGTATCGGAAGTCCAAAGCTGGTTTATGGCAGTATGGCAACTCCTGCGCCTGTCTTTCCTCCAGCGTTCTGCTATTAAACCGAGAGTGTGGCTGTAAACCTTTACTTACCAAGAGACTACTAAAAGCGAAGAGCTAACGGCTAATCGCGATCAAATCCATAAACGTTTGGGATACACTAACTGAAGACTCGCTTCTGTTGATTGTTGAACTTGAATCTAAAGTAGAAAAACGATGCAGCTATCGCCCCAAGAAAAAGATAAGCTATTGATTTTTACTGCTGCCCTGCTAGCAGAAAAACGCAAGGAAAGAGGGTTAAAGCTCAACTATCCAGAAGCCGTCGCCTATATCTCTGCGGCAATTCTCGAAGGCGCGCGAGACGGACGGACAGTAGCTGAGTTAATGAGCTACGGAACGACCCTGCTTACTCAAGACGACGTGATGGCAGGCATTGCCGAAATGCTCCCTGAAGTTCAAGTAGAAGCCACCTTTCCTGACGGAACCAAGCTGGTGACCGTTCACGAGCCAATTCGTTAGTTTGGACACGCTTTAACGGGTGTTACTGTCTACCGCTGCGTTTGGCATACGCTCCATGGAATGATGCGTTTCTGATTCTGCAAAAACCTCAAATCCCAACTTTGTATAGAAATTCACCGCAGGATTACCTTTAATCACTTTTAACCATAACCTTTTATTGTTTCGTTCCGATTCTTGAATGATCAACCCAAGAAGACGAGTCCCGATACCTTGGTTCTGATACTCCGGCTTAACCTGTATTTCCCCTAAATAGATATCTTCTCCCAACACTACTTTAATAAATCCAACCACGGTTCCGGCAAGCTCGACCACAGTGAACTCTTCGGGAACAAAATGCTCACGAAATAGCTCCGGTTGCCAAGGGTAGACTCGTTCAACATAGCCTTTCATGTTTTGAGAATGAATCCTGTCCAAACGCTCCAAATCCTCGTGTCGTGCTCGGCGCAACGTAAATTTCAACATCGAGTCAAAGATTCTAAGATAGAACAAACGATTCAAACTTGGAGCAATGACGCTACCACCTGGTCCTCCTCCTTCGCGCTTCTTAAGATATTTACGCATATATAATTTTCTTTTTCGTCCCCTGATCAATATGGATCAGAATACTCAGCGCTATGGAGACATCTACCGACTGGGAAGACCCGATTCTCCTGGCTTTGTTGTGCTCAGTAATCCTCAAGCGATTAAAGAACTGTTTACTGCGCCCAGCGAGCAGTTTGAAGTGGGAAGGGGAAACAATGGTCTGCAATTTA
Organism: Cyanophyceae cyanobacterium; assembly: GCA_050331735.1. Classification (GTDB taxonomy): domain Bacteria; phylum Cyanobacteriota; class Cyanobacteriia; order Cyanobacteriales; family JBHJGN01; genus JBHJGN01. Next base: position 25,274 of record JBHJGN010000070.1, on the reverse strand, counting down.
TGTTTGGTGACAATTCGCTGCTGTTTCTCGACGGTGAACCTCATCAGCAGCGACGACGGTTATTAATGCCTGCTTTTCACGGCGAATACCTGCAAACCTACGCTCAACAAATTGTCGAGATTGCCGAGCAGGTTATGAATCAATGGCCAGTAGGCAACGCTTTTCGCGTCCGTCCCTCTATGCAGGAAATTACCCTCCGGGTAATTCTGCGCGTGGTCTTTGGCTTAGATCGCGGAGAGCGTTACGAACGGTTAAGAACGTTGCTCAGTTCATTACTAGATACTATTAGCTCTCCTCTCGGTTCTCCTTTCATTTTCTTTTCTTTTCTGCAAAAGGATTGGGGAGCGCTGAGCCCCTGGGGACGGTTCTTGCGTCTGAAGCAGCAGGTCAAACAACTGCTATACGAAGAAATTCAGGAGCGCAGGAAACAGAATTGTGTTGGGAAAGACATTTTGAGCTTACTGATCTTTGCTCAAGATGAATTTGGTGAATCGATGGGTGATGCCGAAATTCACGATGAGTTAATGACTCTGCTCGTCGCTGGACACGAAACCACCGCTTCGGCACTGGTTTGGGCTTTGTATTGGATTCACTCCCTTCTAGAAGTGCAGAGTAAGTTACTTCAGGAATTGGAGCATTTTAGCGACGCAGAAAATCCCATCGCCATCACCCGTCTCCCCTATTTAGGAGCCATTGTGGCAGAAACGCTGCGGATTTATCCCATCGCTCCTGGCGCTTTTACCCGCCGGTGTAAAGCATCAATGCGGTTGCTGGAGTATCAATTTGAAGCCGGAACCACTTTTGCCGTCTCGATCTACTCCACCCATCAGCGCGAAGATCTTTATCCTCAACACCAGCAGTTTCGACCAGAGCGCTTCCTAGAAAGACAATACTCTGCTTACGAATATCTCCCCTTTGGTGGCAGCAACCGTCGCTGTTTGGGAGCGGCGTTAGCGCTGATGGAAATGAAGCTTGTGCTGGCTGCGGTTGTCTCTCGGTTCCAGTTAACGCTTATTGGTCAACGTCCACTCAAACCGATTCGCCGAGGAGTCACTTTGGCTCCTCCAGAAATCCGCATGAGGGTGGAGGCGCTAAAAAGTAAACAGCAACCTATTTCCACACCTAGCTGAAAGATACAGATAGGCTGATCACTGACAAAACTATCTGATAGACTTCAATCTTGATCATGAAGGTTATAGTCGGTTGTGAACCTTTCTCAATCCTGAGCGGTCAGACAAACTCCGGTTCTATATCCAAGATAATATTGCGTCCGACCATCGGCTCTACAAATGTCTTTTCAAGGTTCATAGCGAGAATTCGACCAACGGACTTACTTGACGAGACTCTGAGGCTAGGCGGCGCGTAAGGATCGGCTGCATCCACATTGACTTCGTAACCAAGGTCGCCCATCGAGGCAGCAGTGATTCGGCTCAGTGGATTCTCGCCAGCATTGATGAACCCTGTCATTAGTTCGCTACCGAACAATTCCTCATCCCAATGACTAAGCGCTGTCCCCGGACCGAACTCGCTTTCGACCGGAACACTCGACTCATTAACGCCGAAAATATCGTTATACTCAGCCGTAGCTCCCGCTCCAACAAATTGGGGATTATCGCTGTCAACACCAATAAGCAGATCCTGTTCCTGCCAAATGGTGCCGAAACCCAGTGCGTGATCCATTTCGTGGAGAATTACGTCCTCAAACAGACCTTCTTCCTCTAAAAGTTCTAAATCTGCAATATCGAACTCCATAATGCCTTGTGCAGGCAGAAATGAATCGGAGCGCAGCACTGTCGGACCGGCCTGCCCGAGAACGCCTCCCGGACCGTCAATGGAGGGTGTGCTGACATCAATTGATATATCATCTACTAACCCAAAGCCTGGGACGATCACATCAGGGACATCACCGATGATTATTTCTTCCCAGCGATTAGCAGCATCGGTAAAGACTGCCTGCTGGTCGTCCGTTAAGTTGTCATCGGTAAAAACAATATCGATATCAAATTCGGAATCTGAAGAATCTCCACCGTCAATGTTGTCGCTAATACGAATGTTGTCCACTATTAGTGCGGAGTTAACGTTATTATCTTCAACATCTACGACCCCTAGGTTCAAGGTAACCGTTTCAGATTCTGAGAACCCAACCGCAGCAGTGCGAAATCCTGTCTCTTCATTAAAACCGACGGCGAGGGTTTCAAGACTCGGCTCTGTCGTATCCGCTAATTTAATCGTGGGGGATGAGACAGAGAAAAAAGCGAAATCGTTGAAGGTTTCTTCTGGCGTTGACTCATTGGTGAGGAAATTCCAATCGAACGTTAAAACATCGCCCTCATTGACAACGAAAGCTTGTTTAATAGCCGAACCTTCTGTGACATCTCCATTGCTGAGATTATCGAGCAGCCCCGGTGACAGGTCTAAAAATTCCTCTAAATCGGATGTTGTCACCGCAGCGCCAGAATCGCTCACGCCATTAGCGATCAAAGCCTGGAAAGAACCATCGGTAGGAGTGACGCCAAAATCCGCGTTCTCAATGCTAGTGTCGCCAATCGTTTGCCAGGAACCAAAGGTGCCGTCAAAACTACCGTTTTCTAGTTCTCCAGGGTCTTCTGAAATCAGTTCAATACTGATATCGTACTCACCGGTGGAAAGACCATCAGAACCACTTCCTTGTGCAAACGGATCGTAGTTTGAATTCGCAAAACTACTGACCCCAGCAAAATAAGTGTCAGCAGCAGGAGCAGTAAAGTCAATCAGTGAGTCAAAACCATCACTGTCATCATTGACAGCAACTTGATTACCTTCGGAATCAAACAGTCGCAGGATAGAATCTAGAGTTGACCCCAACACTTGAGCATCAATGTCAACAGCGACTCGATCGCCAGCACCAAGCTCGAAGGAGATGAAGTCTACATCTTCAGTGGGCGCTACATCAGGGTTATTACCAATGAAGCTACTCGCCTCAAAGGTTCTCGGATTAGTCGGGTTCAGTCCGCTGGTAACTGCTTGGGTAATAGTATCGTTAGGTTCTTCAAAAGCATCAGCGACAGAAACAACCTTAGAAGACTTTGTTGGCTTTTTAGCAATTGATAAACTACTAGTACGAATTGGCTCCTCAGCACGAGCATCAGTTTTCATGGGTTCACTCCTTGTTAGTTAACTGCTGCATCTTTTGTTCCCTAGGCTTATTCATCAGTGAAAAATTTTCAGCTTTACTATTGACCCCCTTGCGTTCAGGCTTTAACTTAACTCGGTTTTTCGGATGGCCGAGTCATAGCTTGTCAGCGGATCGGTCACAATAACTTGAGGAGTCCGGCCTTGTGTGTACGAACACCTTCTTCCTCGACCGCTTTGCAGCAGCGATATTGCATCGTTTTTGCATCAAGTTACCTAAGACCTGACTCTCTTCAGCTACGGCGCACCAAAGCTAGACTCCGCAAGGATTGAGGCCCAGCTCGGAGGAACAGTGGTCGGTTTTAACTGAGCGATCGCGAAAGCCACTTCCCCTTGAATTTATAGTCGGACAACTGATCTTTTGAGCTGAAAGCGCTGAAGCAATTAAGATGAGGAAGTGCTCGTTTAACGATTGAGGTTCAAGTTTATGTCTACTTCTACTAGTTTGAGCAGCAAAGTCATTGACAAGGCACTGAAGAAAAGTATCAAAAAAGTCCTCTATCAAAGAGGAATGACCAAAACAACTCGTAAAGGGAGCAAAGAGCTCAATAATTTAACGAGAAGAATTGCTCAGGAACCTTTTGAGAGCCTTGAAGCCGTTGGTCAGCTTGGTGAACAACTCGGGGCAGAAATTGCCGAATTCACCCAGCAACAGGGCGGCGATCGCCTTTACCAAGGGGCTGTCAGACAGCTAGTAATGAAGGGCACAGTGCAGCCTCTCGTCGCTAGGTCCACCGCTACCCCCTCTCCACAGGAGGAAGCCGCCATCAACACCGCAGCGCTACCGACCGAAGCTGAGACATCAGGAGAACCGGAACCAGTTACACCCGCAGCACAAATGGCTCAATCTGAGCCGCTTCCGGAAGAAACGGAAGCAAGTTCTGTATCACCCTCTGAACCTGAACAGCTTTCGGAAGAAGCTGAACCTTCCGTATCCGCCTCGGTTAAGGATTCTCCGGAAGAATTACCAGAAGATGAAACTTCTGAGAATTTAGTCTCCGAACTTGAGGAAGACGAGACAGTTGATAGCGACTCTGAAAAAATTGAATAAAACTCAACAGTTTTTGGTAGTTAATGGGCAAGTAGAAAAAAGCGGGATAACAAAACTCTAAACGGTTTTAGATGGCTTTTATAGGAGTTAAGTACCCTTATTTCGGAGTTAAACAGCATAGCTGCTAGATAATACTGCCTAAAACAGGACTAGTTTGCAAAAGCGCAGTCGAATAAATAGTTAGCTAGTGCCAGCACTTTCGGAACATGAGGTCAAGAAGCTCACTATGAAAATTAGTGCCGTCCAACTTCAATCCGTTACAGGCAACATCGCGTCGAACCTGGCCAAACATTTAGAGTTCAGTGAGGTTGCAATTGATCGAGGCGCTGACTTAGTTTTCTTCCCAGAGTTATCGCTCATGGGTCATGAGCCAAAGCTCGCACGGTCGCTCGCCACTGATAAAACTGATTCCTGTCTTAATGTATTTCAGCAGTGCAGCGACGCGCACAACGTTATCATCGGAGTTAGTCTGCGTTGGACAGTCGGCTGTTTGGAACAATCAAGGTGAGTTGCTTATGAAAATGGATCAAGAGTCAGAGGGAATATTGATGGTAGATACAATTAGCGGAAAGACCAGCATACATAAATTGCAGAGTGTATGAGTCAGTTTAAAAATCTTTCGTTTTTGCTAACTTCCTTTCAGCACAATGTTAACAAATGAATAAAAGCAAGAGTTTTGGCAACTTCTTGCCTAAAGGCACTAGCTAACACTACGTGGCAGCGGACGAACAAAAGATACCTGGTGTGAACTGTAAGCTAACTGCCGCCGCTGCACTTTATCATTATGTGCTTTAACAGTCTAAAGGAGTAAGTATGGATTCAAGTTTTTGGCTTCAGAGGTGGGAAACCAATAATATTGGTTTCCACAAAAGCGAAGCTAACCCAGTGCTCGTGAAACATTTTGGAGAGCTTTCTCTATCAAAAGGTAGTTGCGTGTTTGTGCCTTTGTGCGGGAAAACTCTCGATATTGCCTGGCTGCTCTCTAATGGCTATCGTGTGTCTGGCGCTGAGTTGGTCGAAATAGCCGTTGAGCAACTATTTGAGGAACTTGGAGTGGAGCCAAAAATAACAAGAGTGGGAGAAGTAAGTCGGTATAGCGCTAAAGATATCGATATCTTTGTGGGGAATATCCTTAATGTCTTTAGTAAAATCCTCGGGTCAGTAGATGCAATTTACGACAGAGCAGCTTTGGTAGCCCTGCCAGGAGAAATGCGGAAGCGATACACGGCGCACTTAATGGAGATTACGAATAGAGCGCCGCAGTTGCTAGTTACTTATGAGTACGACCAGAACCTGATGGAAGGTCCTCCGTTTTCAATTGGCAACGAAGAAGTCAATCAACACTATGGTGAAAGCTATGCTGTATCTCTGATTGCCAGTACTGATGTTCCCGGTGGACTGAAAGGAAAATGTGCTGCGAAAGAAAATATCTGGCTGTTGCAGAACCGACAGTAACTGCACTTTCAAGCGTTGTCGCCCATGACTCAGCTACCAATTGAGAGAATTAAAGCGGTTCAAGCAGCAGGCGCTCAGCTATTTGCTGAAGCCGGGTTAGCAGCAGAACCACCAGGAGTAGCTTTAGCCGTGGAGAAGCATCGCTGGGCGTGGCGACCTCCGACAGTAAAAGTGGTCTTGCTGGCTGAATCGCACATTTACACGTCCGTAAGCGATTTTGCCCTGATAGTCCTCAAAGAAGCGTTGCCAACCGAGGCGCAGCAAACCCCGGCAGAGTTTGTCCGCATCATCTATTGCTTAGGGTACGGAGAGCCGCAACTGTTGTCGGGAAAAACAGATGCGAAAAACGCCGGAACGCGACAATTTTGGGATTTGTTTGCCCGCTTAGCCCGCTTAGGCAAGCCGCCTCGCCGCAGCCAAGGAGCATCTTTAGAACAGCGGCTGCGCTGGAAAGTGAATACTCTGACTCGACTGCAACGGCAGGGAATCTGGGTTTTAGATGCGTCTTTACACGCGATGTACATCCCTGGGGGGAAGCGAGTTCCCAATCGGTTGAAGTTTGCCCTGCATCAGCTTTGGTGGGAACAGTACGGTTCCTACGTTCTCTCCCAGATTCCCCAGGCGAAAGTATGGATTATTGGTAAAACCGTTGCTGATGACCTCAAAAAGCTTAAAATACCTTGGGATGGCTGGATCTATCAGCCTGGGGCCGGACGCAGCCCGTCGAGAAATCTGGAACAGGGATGGCCGGAGCTGTTAAAGGATATTGAGGAGGGAGCATGATTCCAGGAGAAATGTTTGTTGGCGAAGGCGAAATCGAACTGAATGCGGGTCGCGAAACTCTGCAACTGACGGTGAGCAATACAGGCGATCGCCCGATTCAGGTTGGTTCTCACTATCACTTCTACGAGGTCAATACAGCGCTTCAGTTCGAGCGCGAGCCAACCAAGGGGATGCGCCTCAACATCCCGGCGGGCTCGTCGATTCGGTTTGAACCCGGTGATGAACGAGAAGTGGAACTGGTAGCGATCGCTGGTAGTCGGCAAATCTACGGATTTAATGGCTTAGTCAACGGGCAACTCTAGGGAAGCCATCCGTCTTAATTGGCAGTCAGAATTTTGGAGCTGATACCATTGACCGAAAGGAGTGAGATAGTTCTCCTAACTAACAAAGAGTTGGCTCTTAAAAGGGAAAGGCTTGCTGTGTTTCCCTTTCCCCCTTTCCCCAACGGATCAAGTCTCTTAGGGAGGGGCGAGGGATTTGGGGGGCAAGTGCGTAACTCCTGACTATAGACTGTAAAGGGAACACAAGTTGAGCTTCTGATCCTACGCGGGGAGGTGGAAGTTTGAGCAGTCTGTTTCCCCTAATTCAATGGCGCGTTCAATCTCGCGATAAGCCTCTTTTAATTGTTCAGTTTCAGCTTCTGTTGGTTGCCAATAACCGCGATAGTTGGCTTCTCCCAATTTTTGAACGATTTCAGCCACGGCATAAGGATTGTTGGCTTGCAAACGTTCGCGCATCTGCACATCAAAAACAAAACGCTGGGCAACTTTGTGCCAAGTGCTTTCTCCGACACTGCCCGTTGTTGCTTCTAAGCCCAGCAAATACTCCACCCGATCAGCAATTTGCTGTCCTCCTTTGTGGTCGTGCTGCAACATTCCTTCGATCCACTTCGGATTAAGAAGACGGGTTGACACTCCTTTTTGCACCGCTTGATTTAAAGATTTGACGCTGATGCGTTCTCCTGTGGTGTCAGCAATAAGAACATCAGGGCGTTTTCCCGTTACCACTGCGGTTGCTTGCGCCATCCCGCCGAAAAATTCATAGTAATGATCGAGATCGGTCACTTCAAATTCATGGCAGTCTCGCACTTGACTAATGATTTGGGTGTTGGCTAGAGCAGCTTCCAAACTAGTGCGGGATTCCATTCCTGGCATTTCCCGACCATAGAGATACTGGGTTCGTTCGAGATAAGTGCGTCCGAGGTCTGCTGCTTCTTCCCAAGCGGCGGTTTCAATCAGCGTACTCAGCCGATTTCCATATTCGCCGGGAGGGGGACCAAACAAGCGTCCTGCTGCCATTCGTCCTTCTAGGGTGTCTCCCAGTTTTGATTGCAACTGGAAGACATGGCGACGCACGGCATTGAGTTCCATTGGTTCATCCAGTTCTGCAACGGTTTGAAAGGCTTCATCAATGAGGTTCACTAAATTCGGGAATAAATCGCGGAAGAAGCCACAAATATTGATGGTGACATCGATGCGAGGACGACCTAATTCACTCAAAGGAACGATGACAGGTTTCATAAAGTAACCACGACCGCGATCAACTTTCACCCCAATGTAATGCAAGACTTGTCCAATCGTTTCACCAAAGGTTTTACAGGTTTCAAACCCCCAGAGAATCACTCCTACTGATTCAGGATAAGTGCCATTTTCTTGATAGTACCGAGTGAGGGTTTCCTCAGCAATTTGTGACCCTCGGTCGTAGGCGCTGTCTGTTGGCAGTTTGGTCGGATCGAATTGAAAGGTATTGCGTCCGGTCGGATAGGTGTGCGGCGATCGCACGGGATCGCCTCCCATTCCTGGTTCAAGATACCCTCCATCAAGGGCGTGCAATAAAGCCCCAATTTCATCGGTGTTGCGAATGCGTTCTGCCACATCTTTTAAGTAAGACGTGATTGGCTTGCAGTCTTCTGTAACCGTTTCTTCCCCCTCAAGTAGACGGGCGATCAAGTTCGAGCTTTCAGCCGCCAGAGATTCCACTTTCGGGTCAGCGCTATCGAGCAAGCGATCGTAGTCCCATCCTTTTCTTTGTGCCAAAAGGCGAGGGAGAGATGGGATTTCAGCGCGATCGTAGCGGGCAACAAGATTGAGGTAGTTGATTAATCCTTCTCCTGTTAAGGTTTGACCAAAAGTGTGCAAGCCAACAGGAATTGCTGAGCGCTTCCATTCAAAAAGGGTATGGTGTAATTCTTCCAAGGCTTCCTCGTAGGGTGAAAAATCGTCGGGAATGCCATGAGGACGAGAATTAGGGAAGGGAAGACCGTATTCTTGACACAAAGCCATAATCTGATCGAGGATGGCGACTCGGCGCGGTAAATTGGTCTTCATCTCTTCGTATTCAGCTATGGTGTCTTCGAGTTGGCTTAATTCGGCATAGAGTCCAGCGGGGGCAAAGGTAGGAGAGGCATAGCTAACCAATTGCGCGTAACTGCGCCGTTTTGCGATCGAGCCTTCGGAAACATTCACAACATGATAAACGTAGAGATGGGGCAAATCTCCTAAAAGGGCATCCGGGGCATCTTCAGCAGCCAGGGCAACTTGCTTGCCCGGTAAGAATTCAAACGTACCATGAGTGCCAACGTGAACGATCGCATCAACGTTCGCGCTTTCTTCCAGCCAGCGATAGAGGGCAATGTACTGGTGGTGAGGGGGTAAGCTATCGTCATGGTGAATTTTAGTCGGATCTTCATGAACGCCCCTGGAAGGTTGAACGGCGACGATCGCATTGCCAAATTCGAGCGCCGCGAGGAGAATATCTCCTCGATCCGTCATCAAATCTCCTGGCGGATCGCCAAAAACGGCTTCGGTCCTCGCTCGCAAGGCAGCAGGAAGTTGCTGGTACCAGTGTAGATATTGTTGGAGAGGAACGCGAATGGCATTTTGAGCCGTGAGTTGAATCGAGGTAAACTCCCCATTGTGAACCAGTCCTTTTTTGAGGAAGCTGTCTTTGAGTGTTCCCGACGCCGGAGGAGTAACCTGATAGCCAGCCTTCTGCAAGCGGGTGAGGATGGCTTCAACTGAGGCAAAGACATCCAAAAAGGAGGCTGTTCCAAGAGTGCCTTCCCCTGGAGGATAATCAAAGATCACAATCGCCACTCGTTTCTCGACATTGGGTTTCTTCAAGGCGATGCGGTTGAGGAGTCTACGGGCGACTTTTTCTCCTCGCCCAGGAATGGGAGTTGCCATTTCCTTTTGCACACCGTACAGCATCACGGGATCGATCGCGCCATCCATTTCTGGGAGCGAAACTAGAGAAAGGGTTTCCGTTGCCCCCAGCCCGATCGCGCTTTCGTGCCACTGGTCAATATCTTGGTTGTTGGCGCTCAGAGGAACAATGTAGGGAACGTTGAACTGTTGGAGGAGGTTAATGGTTTTTTCGGGATTGCCCCCCAAGGGACCGCCATCTAAGCGAAAGCGTAACAGGGAAACGATTCCATCGCAGACTGGACGACCATTGCGAAATAGGTGTTGTTGGATTGCATCGGCTGTGGCAATGCCATCACTGAAGAAAGGCAGTAAATTCGCTTGCTTTTCCAAAGTTTGCAGTAATTCTGCACCTCCGAGTAGGTTAGTGGTCAGGGTTGTTCCACTGTAGAAAATGACCGCAACTGTGGGCAGATTAGCATCCAATGGATGGTTTTGAAGGTACTCTTCATAGGTCGTGTAGCGAGTCCCTGTATCCAAATCCATAAACCCGAAATCAGGGTAGATGATGGGGTCTGCCACTTCGGTCGCTATCCCGCCATATTCAGACGCAACAAAACGCAGCAGGTTGGCTAAATTATCTGTTCCCGAATTCGTCCAATAGGTCACGCATTTTGCCCAGTTTTCTGCCTGACGCGTCGTTTCAGGGGGGAGTCCGGCTGACTGAGGTGGCATCGCGGGGGCAAAATTCCCCATGCGGACTAAGCCCATGATGGCAGGACTGCCCTCAAAGACGGGAATAAAAGCAATGTTAGTGTCTGCGGTTGCCGAAAGCGCTTCTCGAACGAGGGCAAGAGCGCGATCAGGATTACCACGAAGATCAAATAGCAGCGCGATCGCGCTTTGAATACTCTCTAGAACCGTTTCCCTAGCAATCGAGCCGTCTTGAATTTGGCGCACCGAGAAAGAATGAAGTTCAATGGCAGGGGTCTCAGTTTGGAGGCGAACTGCCTTATCAAGATCCCCAAGACAAGCAGTCGGGGCAATTACAGTGATCTGCACTGGGGCTGAAGACATCATTCTATTGGAGACGATTCCTAAAAATTGCTCATAACTTTAACAGTTAAGCCTCATTTTGGCTATGCCCTAGCAGGGGAGGGGCATAGCTGGGTTTTGGTTAAGCTGGTAGGATTTTCTGAAAGTTTTTTCTTTCTCTCAAAAATTGAGAAGAATTGAAAGTCTGAATATGAGGAGTTCAGGTGAACCGTTTATTTTCAGTGGTTAGTTTGAGTGCCTTGGTCACGACAGTTGTACATCCAGTCTTGGCGCAAACAAGAATTACCCAAGTGCAGGTGGAAGCAACTGCCGATGGTGGGTTGACGATTACCCTGGATGCGGAATTGGAACTTTCTTCTGGTCAGCAGACGCCCTTGAATGAAACCACGATCGCCATTGATTTTCCCAATACGCAACTTAACTTAGCTGGGGGGGAGCCGTTCATCCGCAATAACCCGACTCCTGACATTGCTGCTGTGAGGGTGTTTCCGTTGGACGAGCAGACAGTGCGGGTGGAAGTGGTTGGCAACAATCAGCGACCCAATATCTCTCTAGAAGAAGCCCCCACTGGGTTCACAGTAACCGTTTTACCTCCGCCCATTGAATTGGTGATCATCAGCACTCGCCGTCCTACTCCCGTTGCAGAAACCCCAGCCAGTGTGGAAACAGTAACAGAAGAGGAACTGAATCGACGTCGGGCGTTAATCCGCAATACGGGAGATGCGATCCAAACCGTTCCAGGAGTGACTCTTAATCGTCTTGGACCCATTACTTCTTCAGCAAACATTCGCGGGGTGACGGGAGAACGAATTGGTCTACTCATCAATGGCAATCGCCAACCGAATCTAGAGTTTGGTCCCGATTTTGGCTCCGTTGATCCCTTTCGCATTGAACGGATTGAAGTTCTCAAAGGTCCGGCTTCTTCCCTCTATGGCGCGGATGCCTTTGGCGGTGTGGTCAACGTCATCACCACCAGCCCGCGACCCGATCGAGAGTTTGGGGTCCGTTCCTATTTCTATGGAGGCGGTTTTGCGGAATTTAATGGCAACTTGGAAGTGGCTGGCTCAAACTATGTTTTAGGCTTAGCCGCGCGAACCGGAGGCGATGCGGAAGATGGAGATGGCAATGATATTCCTCTGGGGACTGATTACGAAGTTTTTAACGCTTACGCAGCAGGCGGAATTGATTTTAGCGATCGCGATCGTCTAGAAATCAGGGGAGAACTGTTTCGGCAAAACGGGGCAGATTTAAGCGGTTTTACCGAGCCTTTCACCCGCGCCGAAAACGATTTTCGCAACACGGATCGCTTCTCCTTAACCTACATCCGTGAAGGAGCAACGGCAGTGGAGTTAGAAGGCTATTATCTCCGCAGCGATCGACGCTTCGATTCGACTCAGGAAATTACCAGACCCTTTCCCATCGCCACTGGCTTTGGACCGCCAACGCTGGTCGCGGGAGTGCAAATTAACGACAATCAGCAAGATACCCTCACCGAAACCTTCGGCTTTTCCGCCAAAGGAACCAGCAATCTTAGTGAAGACTTCGTTCTTACCTACGGCTATGATTTTAGTCGAGATGCCCAAACCTCCGAAACCGATACAGAGACAGACTTTGTTCTTTTTGAGCCAACAATTCCCTCCCCTGCTAGGGAAGTTTCAGAAAGCGAAACCCCTCTTGGCACGCGAACGTTTAACGGGGTTTTCCTACAGTCAACATTTGATGCGATTGAGGATTTAACCCTTGCTGGGGGGATCCGCTTTGATATTTTTGATACAGAAAGCGGCGGAGACGAAAGCGATGAGAGTGCTGTTACCTTTAATGCCGGTTTGGTCTATGAATTGACCGATAATTTAGCCGCCCGCGTCTATTTTGCCCAAGGCTTTCGACCGCCTACTTTGCAAGACCTCTTTGCTGAAGACTCTTTTTCCCCAACTCGCGGGTTTGTGCGCTCTAACGCCGATTTAGATCCAGAACGAGCGAATAATTTCGACATCGGACTAAACTTTGATAACGGCACGTTAAGCGGTGGCGTGACCTATTTTCGCAATGACATCAGTGATTTTATCGGGGTTGCCCCTTTAACTCCCGCCGGACCTCCGGGCAGTCCCACGCTGCAAACAGCCAATAAAGACATTTTAATCCAAGGGGTAGAATTTAAGCTCGGCTATCAATTGAGTCCGCAATGGTCGATTGAAGGGAATCTTGCCATTGTTGATAGTGAAGATGAATCGGGTCAACCGCTGAGTCAGTTAGAAGATTTTCCGACCACTGCTTTAGTGCGTTTACTGTATGAAGATGAGCGCTTCAGTGGCTTTTTACAAACCCGCATCTACGATGACCAAGGAGAAGTTTTACTCAGTGGTGGTGTCATTGGCGAAGGAACTGAGGGCGCCGTCGCGGTTGATCTGGGTTTGGGGTATCAACTCACCCCCACACAAGAACTCACTCTGTCTGTAGAAAATCTTTTCGATACAGACTACTTTTATCCCACTTCCACTGCGAAAGCCCCTGGAGTGAGGGTTTTATTTGGCTTACGCAGTCAGTTTTAGGAGCAGTTTATGGCATCGCAAAACCGAACTTGGCAGCTAGGAGATTATGTCTTTGCCGCGTTTATGAGTATTGGCATCGCCATTGCCAGTATTGTCACCGTTCCCTTGGTGATTTCGATTCCGTTGCCAGGGATTCGCACCATTGTCTGGGCTCCTTTGGCAGCAATATTTCTGACTCTAGCAATGGCAAGATTGCAGCGCAGTGGCAGCGTCGCGTTAACCATTGGTACGTTGGCGCTGATTTTAAGTCGCGTTTCTCTAATTATTAGCGCTTTTCTCGGTGTGGCAATTTTAGTCACAGAGGTAGTCATGTTAGCGCGAGGAGGATATCGCCAAAAGAGCGATCGCTTGCTAGGAAATGTGCTTTTTTTTAGCAGTGCTACGGTTGCAGGGGCTTTAATTGGGGCTTATGTGGCGGGAGAAGCGTTTGCTGCTTGGTTGAGTCAAGCCTGGATTTTAGCGCCAATGACCGTGCTGTCTGGAGTGTCTGGGGCTGTTGGCTGGTGGTTGGGGGAAAAGGTGGTCACACAACTGCAAAAAGCGGGGAAAATAATTAACCGTTAATAATTAAGCTGTCACGCTTTTAATTTATGTATTGGCAGGAGGCAGGTTTTTAGAGACAGTACCCAGTTTAAATGCACCTCAGCTTAATAATTTGTTCATCGTTCATCGTTTTTGGAACAAATAACTAATCATGATGATTGATCAGCTTGCTTCTCGCAAACGCAGTTTTTTAATCAGAGTAAATCCGCTAGCAAAGATTGCAGCTAGTTTAGTGTTTACCAGTATTGCCTTTGCTTTACAAGAGATTCAAACCGCAGGCTTGGTTGCAGGTGTTTTTCTCTTCCTCATGCTTTGGGAAGTTAAACTAACTTTCCGATTAATTCTAATAGCGATCGCGCTTCTCATGATTTTTACGTTAATTGCCGTTGGCTTATCCCAAGGAGATTGGAACTTTGCCATCACTAACACGCTTCGTCTTTTAGCCATTACCTTACCGACACCATTACTTTCTGCAACCACGCCTCCCGCCTCTTTAGTGCGTGCCTTACAAGCATTGCGCCTTCCCAGTTTTTTAGTCTTAAGTGTAATGCTAACTTGGCGTTTTTTGCCGTTAATGCAGCGAGAAGCTACCCGTATTATTGAAGCCAATCAGTTGCGAGGAATTGATTTAAGTCGTCAGCCTCGCTACGTGGTTTCAGGATTATTTATTCCTTTAATTTTTCGGATTGTTTCTTATGCCGATGAAGTTGCGATCGGGCTGGAAACTCGTGGTTATGATCCTGACTCGTCCCGCAGTATGAGTCAACCCTTAACCTGGTCTTTGCCTGATACCCTATTTGTTCTTGGCTGTCTCGGATTGTTGTTAGGAATTTTGTATGTCTAACCCACTTTTAACAATTACTGATTTAAAATTTACCTACAGCAATCAATCGCAGCCAACTTTTTCTAATGTTAATCTCACCCTCAATTCAGGAGAAATTATTCTCATTTCTGGGGCAACTGGCAGCGGAAAAACTACCCTATTAAATTGTTTGGCCGGGATTTCTCCTGCTCATATTCAAGGGGAATTAGCGGGTGAAATTGCCGTTAAAAACAAAGCATTATCGCAACAATCGGTGCGTGATCGCGCTCGTTATTTTGGCGTTTTATTACAAAATGTAGAAACCCAAATCTTTACAGATACGGTCTGGGAAGAATTAGCATTTGGTCTGGAAAATCTTAATATTAGCAGCGATCGCATTCCTTTACTTGTGGAAAGTTCTTTGAGGAAATTTGGCTTAATTTCACAAGCACAATGGCAAATTGAGAGACTCTCTGCGGGACAAAAACAACGCTTGGTTTTAGCTTGTGTTTTAATGATGGGACAATCAATTTTATTACTCGATGAACCTTTTGCTTATTTAGATCAAGCAAATAGTCAACAGTTGCGTCAATTATTGCGTAACTGTAGCCACCAAGGACAAGGCATTTTGATAATCGAACATCGGTTTGATTTAGTAGCAGATTTATGCGATCACGCTTACTCTTTTGAAGAGGAATTCTTAAAAAAAGGAATCCCTAATTATTTTTCCTCAAAACCTCAGCGAGAATTAAATCTGCCTTCTCCTCAAGCTACCCTAGTGTTAGAAACGGATAATTTGAGCTGGGGAGGCTATCCCTCCTTTCCCAATTTAAGTCTGTATCAGGGAGAAATTATCTTGTTACAAGGAGAAAATGGCTGTGGGAAAACAACGCTCTTAAAACTATTATCAGGGTTACTGCATCCGCAAACGGGAAACTGGTGGCTGTTAGGCAAAAAAGTAGTGGACCGTCCGATTACTGAACTCGCTAAAACGGTTGGTTTTGTCTTACAAAATCCCGAACATCAATTATTTGCAGAGTCAGTCGAAGCGGAAGTTAAACAAGTAGGAATTAGCGAAACCGCTTCTAATCGCTGGCTAGAACAATTAAACCTGGCTCAATTACGCGACCGTCACCCTCAATCTCTTTCTAGAGGTCAAAAACGGCGCTTAACCTTTGCTGCGGTTTTAGCCCGAAATCCTAGGATTTGTTTACTTGATGAAATTACTGTGGGACAAGACCCGCGATCGCTGGAATTAATGTTAGCAGGATTAGATTTATTTGCTCAAGAAGGCGGAAGCGCGATCGTCACTTCTCACGACCCAAAAGTAGCTCAATTATTAACAGCAAAAACTATTCAATTTGCTGGGAACTAGAGGACGCCCGTGAGTAGCAACGGAACGAAAACGTCTGCTCCTGGCGGAAAGCTAGGTGTGGAAAGAATTTTAACTATCGCTTTGCTCAAACAGATTCGTACTGTTGAGTTGACAATCCATTTACTCTTGACGGCGACAACTCTGCTCGTGACAATGTCAATGTAGTCGCAATTAATGTTAATGAAACGTCGTAATCTTCTCGCCTTATTTGGTGTTGGTTGGATGGCTAATTCCTTCCCTGTAGCAATTGCCATGACTTTCCCAGACAAATCCAACCGCTCATTTGAGTCTCAACCACAATCTGTTAAGTGGCAACAGGTCAGCATTGCCGAAGAATTAGAGCAAACAGGTCAATTTTCAGAGAAGAATCGACTGTTGGTCCCATCCTGATTGTTGCACCCTCAGAAACAAGATTGATGGCTGTCGATCCTACCTGTCCTCATATGGGCTGTTTTGTGGAATGGGAAGCTGAAGCAGAAAACTTTGTCTGTCCCTGTCATGGCTCGAAATTTGCTCCAGATGGCAGCTTAATAGAGGGTCCGGCTATTGAACCGCTAGAAAACTACGCTGTCAAAATTGAGTTTCATGCCGTTTTTGTTCAGCCAAAACGACTCTCCCTCTCCTCAAAATCAGGGAAGTTGATTACGCAGACGACGCAAACAATTAATCGAGGCGACGCAATCACACCCAAATATCTCCACAGCCGTATCACTTTCTTCATCGGTAACATTCATCAGTTCTTGTTCGGGACGAGTCAATTCGTCGATCTCTGGCACTCCTTTTTTGACATCCTGCAACTGTTAAGCGGAAGTACAGAAGTGCTGAGCAAGTTTAGGATGACGTACGCAGGCTCGACGAGATTCGTTAGTGACTGTTTCATTGGGATTAAAAGATTCTCTCGTTTCTAAAGGTTCTGGATGAACGGCGACGGCTTTACTCGGTTTAGCGATCGCTAGCAAGGAAATTACTGAGACAATCGCTCTTCGGTTGCGAGCGACAAGAGATATTTTCATACGTTTTTGACCTTAAGCGTGTACAGAATTTGTGGATGGTTAAAGCCAACAGTGACAATTGTGTTCTTGTCAAGATTTCAGCGGTTCCTTAAACTTTATTTACAAATTTGTGTCAGCCTTGAAAGGCTTAAAGCTTAATACTGATAATGCTTCAAGCCAGTTTTAAGGGCGATGGTTGATAAATATCAATGCTTGAAGCCAGGAGCAGAATGATACAATTTGCTTACTTCATCAGTTCTAGCGGGGAGCAGCCGCTAGAGGAAACGGGGAAAGAGCAGTGAGAATCTGCCGCTGTCCCGCAACTGTGAAGGAGGTTATACGCCTCCCAGTCAGAATGCCCGCTGATGAAACGTTCATGTTCGACAACATCTGCGAGGTACGGATGATGATAAATTTTTCTGCTTTAGTCTGGGAACAAAACGATCAGAGCCTGCTGGCGGCCTGCTTGACCAGACAACTTTCAAGGGTCAGGAGCTAGGAGCGATGGCAAGATCCCTAGAACAGCTTGAGACGCACAGTTTCGAGCAAGTCTGGCAATCGCTGGCGCACAATCGCTGGCTTCCTTTTGCCCTATTAGCGATCGCCACCGCGAGTAATGTTGTGTATGCCCACCCGCCTCTGGTTGCCTTTGCTACTATGAGTGGCGTTATGCTGACCCGACAGCGGGCAGTGACGGTGGCGTTACTGAGCTGGTTGATCAATCAGGGGATTGGCTTTGGTTTACGGGGCTACCCTTTAACCGGAGTGGCTTTCGCCTGGGGAATATTGATGGGTCTGGGCACGTTGCTCGTTGTTGCCTTAGCCAGTTGGCGACCTTTTTTCAGCCAGTCCACCTGGACGGGACATTTCCTCTGGTTGGCGATCGCGGTTTTGAGTGGATTTGTCCTCTATCAAGGCTCAATCCTGTTGGCGTTTCCGGTGTTATCGGATGGGCACTATCTGGACTGGGATATCGTTGCCAAGTTGTTTTTAAAGCAACTCGTTTGGGCAGGGGCGATCGCTCTCGGTCATAGTCTGCTTCTCTGGCGCATTTTCATATCCTCGTCTTCAGTAGAGAGCTAAAGTCTTGTCTCTTTGAGAGCTCAGACAAGGCATGAGCAAGTTCATCTTATCTTGCCTAAATCTGGGCATAAAAACCTCCAAAGGCAAAGATTTGATTCTACCTCGCGTCATTTAACAATCTAACAGTTGCGGACAATACAGCGTTAACTATTCAGGCAACATAGGGCGAGCCTGCATGGACAATCATCTCAAGGTCACTAGCTTTACAAAGGAACTAGAACGATGCAAAAACCAATTTTCTGGAAAACTCTAACCCTGCTCGCGATGGCGCTGCCCCTAACAGGAGGTAAAGCTCTGGGGGCGCCTTTTTCAGGCTCCACCTTCGACCCAGGGGAAATCGATTCTGGCATTCCTGGCTTTGTCGGTCCCGATGGACTAGGCAACGTCACAGCCGATAACACGGTTAACCCCATCTTCGCTAGTTGGGCAACTGGATACACAGACTACCTCCCGGCTCCTGGTGTTTTAGAACAGTGGCAAACCCCTGAACGGGCGCTGGGACCAGTCACAGGAGCTTTCGACGATATTGTTTCGCTGGGAGAACTGACGGCAGAGCAAATTGCGTTGTCAGCCATGCCTGGACAGATTACGCTGACTTTTGATGCACCGATGCAAAACGGCGAGGGCCCCGATTTTGCTGTCTTCGAGAATGGCTTCGGCTTCGCCGACACGGGCAACCTATTTGCAGAACTAGCTTATGTCGAGGTCTCTACGGACGGAATCAACTTTCTGCGCTTTCCGAGCGTTTCGCTAACGCCAGAGCCTCTCGATCCGTTTGGACAGCTCGATCCGACTCAGGTATACAACTTGGCCGGTAAGCATGTTAACAACGGCATTATTCTGGATGACGAGCAATTCGTGCCCACCTCCTGGGGAACGCCGTTCGATCTAGAAGTGCTGGCAGAAGCAGCGATCGCTCAGCCCAATGTCGATCTCAACGCTATTAACTTCGTGCGGATTGTTGATATTCCCGGAAGCGGCGCTTTCAGTGATGCTCAAGGTCGTCCTATCTACGACCCCTGGCCAACTCCCGTCCCCGGAGCGGGAGGCTTCGATCTAGAAGCGGTTGGCGCAATAAATACTCAATCTGTTCCCGAACCAACAACGGTACTGAGTATTCTGTTCTTTAGCATAGTCGGCGTTAGTTGGCGAAGGAGAGCCGAATGAACACCGCTCATCGAATTTAAGCAAGCTCAAAATAACCTCGCACCAAGAACAGATAACTCACAAGCAGGTCCGAGAAAAGCTCTCCCGTAAACATAATTCCACTTCCCCTTTACCCCTTCCCCCCAACTCATCAAGTCTCCTATTACTTTTTCTAATTGGTATTACTACGTCATTTGCTCCAGCATAATCAGGATCGCCGAATTGCCGTCTTGGTCAATGAATTTGGCGAAGTCGGCATTGATGGGGAATTGCTGAGAGATTGCCAGATTTGCGATGAGGATGCCAACGGCAGCTCAGACAATATTCTAGAGCTGGCGAATGGCTGTCTCTGCTGTACGGTGCAGGAGGAGTTTTTGCCCGTTATGCAAGAGCTGTTGAAGCGCAGAGATCTCGACTGTATCAACTGCCGTTTAGCGCTTGGGGCATGGCTAAAATCGAGGGGCATACCGATGACGAGGGCGGGGGCAATTAGCACTAGGTAACACGAATCCTAGCTCTACGCCTACTCGCTAGCCAGTTAAACCAGTCACCAAATTTCCTCGCTACTCTTTATTAGCGGCGATCGCTAGCTTTACCCCTTCTACCTGACGCAGGCGATCCATGACGCTCACAACTTGTCCGTGTTCGACCTTTTCATCGGCATTAATAATTACTAGAGACTCGGCGTTTGGTTCGATCAATGCGCCAACGGCTCCCTGTAAGTTATCAAGCTCAATTGATTGACGGTTGAGAAACAGATCGCCATCCGGTTCAATTGTGACGTTGATGGGCGCACTCGGCTCAACTTGAGCAGTTTGGGCAGAAGGTAAATTGACGGGCAATCCTTCCGAACGGGTTAAGAACAGCGTCGAAATAATAAAGAAGGCGAGGATCGAGAAAATGACATCGATCATCGGCACAAGGTTGATTTCAAAGCCCGACTCTGGCTCATCGGGGAGACGCATAGCTTCGCCCTCCTTCATGCGATCGCCGATACAGCAATTCTAGCTGACCTCCGTATTCTTGAATAAACGCTAACTCCCGCAGATAGAGTCCACGAAAAGCATTAGCAAACAACAGGGTGAAAATGGCTACTATCAGTCCCATCACCGTAGAAACTAACGCTTCACTGAGTCCTGCCGCCACTCCTGCCGTGTTGGTAGCGGTAACGTTCCCGATTTCCAAAGAAGCAAAAGACCGAATTAGCCCTAAAATGGTTCCTAATAACCCTAGGAGGGGCGAAACCGTAATAATTGTTTGAAACAAAGTGCTAAATCGTCTGAGGATGGGTAATTCTGCTTGGGTCGCACTTTCTAACGCCAAGCGAAACTCATCAGGGGTGGGGCGCTCTAACTCTAACGCTTCAATGAAAATGCGGGCAATGGGCAACGAGGCATTTTGCTTGAGTTTTTTGATGGCGGCGTAAGGATCGCTGCGGTAGAGGGAAAGCGCTTCTTTAACGACTCGTCTTTGTCGGCGCTGAATTTTCAGCCAAAAAGCAACGCGCTCGATAATCAGCGCAACAGCTAACAAAGAAAATCCCAGCAAGGGCAGGCTAACAATCCCTCCTGCTGTCCAAAAATTCTCGATGGGCATAAACCTTAAAATTGTCTTTTGAGTTGTCTGACATCTTACCATTATTTATTGAAATTTATTATCAATTAATTTGTTTTTTATAAAGTGCGTTGGGAAGGGGAAAGATGATCGCCTCTCGATCCTCATCTTTGACAGCTTGTCTTTTGACACCAATAGCTGCTTGCGATAGCCTAGTGAGCTGTTTTGGTCTGTGTGTTCAATTGCAGTGCCGTGAGGAGTGATTTAGTGAAGCAGCGTCAATTAGCAAATTGTTTAGGGCTATTGGCAATTCCTTTCAGTCTTCTCGCATTCCCCGTTCGTACTGATGCAGAACAAGTAACGCTAACTAGTGATTCTAATTTTTATCTTCCTGCAAACGAGTTTCAGATGACTCCGCTCGCCGTCACTGAAAGGCTGACGCAACTAGAATCGATTCCACTTCAGATAACAAACGTACAAGTAAACTCTACGGTTGAGGGCATTGAAGTTGTTCTAGAAACTGGACAAGCACTAGAAGGTTTGATTTCGGTCGAGGGCAATGACCTAATCATTGATATTCCCAACGCGCAACTACAGTTGCCAGAAGGAAGCTTTCGTCAGGAGAATCCAGTGGAGGGCATTGCTAGCGTTACCGTCACGCCTGCGGATGCTAATAGTGTCCGAGTCATTATTACAGGAGTTGACGGCATTCCCTCTGGTGAAGTGAGTCAAAGTCAACTGGGTTTAACGATTAGCGCCACTGCCCCTATTCCCACCATTGATATCATTGTCACTGCTGAGAAACAGCCAGATCCTTTGCAGGAAGTTCCCATCAGCATCACTGCAATTACTGAACAAGAAATCGAGGATGGGGACATCACCTCTTTTAGAGACATCGCTGAAAATACCCCAAACTTTACCACCTACACTCCCAGCCGCAACTTTGTTACCTACAGCGTTCGGGGATTGAGTAACTTTAACTTCATCTCCCGCGATCCCGTTGCCTTCTATGTTGACGACGTTCCCTACGACTACGTTAACTTTTTGGGGGTAGAACTTTACGACATCGAGCGAGTAGAAACCCTGCGCGGACCCCAAGCCACTCTCTATGGTAGAAACGCCCAAGCCGGAGTTGTGAACGTGATTACCCGTCCGCCTGCGGAGGAACTTGACTTTAGAGGCAACATCGGCTAAGGCAACTTTGATAACTTTGACGTGCAGGCGAGCGTTAGTGCGCCCATTGCCGAGCAGCTTTCTTTCCGTCTGTCAGGAAGCTATGAGGCAAGAGACGGCTATACCGAAAATACGTTAGTTGGGTTTCCAACAGGAGAATCCATTACTAGAGCAGAAATTGAAGAAACGACCTTTGCGCTTTTTGGTCAGACTAGCTACCAACCAACTGAGGCGCTTACTCTAACGGTAGGATTGCGCTACGAATCATTTGATACCACCCTAAAAAACAAAGCAGATATTTCTAACTTTGAGGGGTTCCCACCTAGCGTTATCCGCTTTGAAGACATCGAGCAGGATGATGACATTCTGTTGCCTCGTTTTGTTGCTCAATACCGTTTTAGTCCAAGTTTAATGGCTTATGGGTCAATCGCTAGAGGATACAAGCCAGCAGGAGTTAATTTTGGCGGGACGACAGAAGAGCTACTGCGATTTGAAACCGAAACCTCCTATAACTACGAATTAGGGTTGAAGTCTTCTTGGTTTAATGACCGTTTACTGGTCAACCTCGCTGCTTTCTATAGCCCAGTAGAGGACTTTCAGCTTCAGGCAGTAGATGATACGGGGTTAACTCGTCAAATTGCTAATACTGATGCCGATATTGCTGGTTTTGAAGTGGAGGTGAGGGCAAATCCGTTTGAAGGGTTTGAGGCGATCGCCGGATTTGGCTACGTAGATGCTACCTTTGATGAATTTACTAACCCGTTTCGGAACGAATTTATCGACGGTCAGCGCCTCCCCTACTCGCCCGACTATACCTATAATTTGGCTCTCCAGTATCGCGCTCCCTTCGGTCTTTTTACCCGCCTAGAGCTACAGGGATTCGGTACGACCTTTTTTGATAATCCTAACGAGTTCGAGCAAGAGCCGTTTGTTTTGGTTAACGCCCATCTCGGCTATGAAGTGGGCAACTACGGAATTTATTTCTTTGCCAACAACATTTTTGATGTCGAACACCTCACAACCGCTTTCAACTTTGGCTCTTTGGGCAATATTGCCAGCTACGGCGCACCCGCAACGCTAGGTTTTCAGGTCAGAACCGAGTTCTAGAAGTAATGAGTTCTAAATTTACTCCTCTGCCTCCTGCCTTTTGCCTCCTACTTCCACTTGAACAATGAATAAATGGGGAATCCTCACCAGCCTCTATATCGCTCAGTTTTTGCCCGTCGCTTTCTTTGGGCAGACGCTCCCTGTCTTTCTGCGGCAGCAGGGCGTTTCGTTGGAGGTGATTGGACTGACGAGCTTTCTCAGCTTACCCTGGACGCTGAAGGTATTTTGGTCGCCTGTAGTAGACCGCTACGGCTGGACGCGGTGGGGTCACTATAAAGCCTGGATTGTAGCGATGCAGAGCTTGTTGGTGCTGGCGATCGCCTGCTGCGCTTTTCTCAATCTGGAAACTAATTTCAGTCTACTTCTCGGTGGAATGCTGCTGGCGATTACTCTAGCCGCCACTCAAGATATCGCCACAGATGCTCTCGCCGTTGGTTTACTTGCCCCCACAGAACGCGGTTTAGGTAACGGTATTCAGGGGGCAGGCGGCTATCTTGGCAGCATTATTGGGGGCGGAGTTATTCTGGTGTTGCTAGACATCTGGGGCTGGACGAGGAGCCTATTAGCAATGGCGCTGACGACCCTGGTATTACTAATTCCGGTTCTGTTCCATCGAGAGGGTGCTGATTACCAGATTCGTCAAAATTTAGGCTGGGGGGTCTGGTTTAACTTTTTTCGCCGTCGGGGAATGGGACGCTGGGTGATTGTCCTGTTGCTCTACATGATGGGAGTAACAATTACCAGCACCATGTTTCGTCCGCTGCTAGTCGATTTGGGACTGTCCCTAGCAGAAATAGGAGTCATGAACGGCATCGTTGCCTATATTGCTGGTTTAGTCGGCTCCCTCGTTAGCGGGTTTTTGATTCAATCCTTGGGACGCAAGCGATCGCTTGTTATCTTTGGCATCTTGATGGCGATGGGAACTGCCGCTTTTATTCTCCCAACCATTGGTTTTGATAGCTTACCCGTTCTCTATGCCATCAGCGCGGGACTGCATTTCACCTACGGCATGGCGCTAATTGCGCTGTATACGGTGATGATGGATTACTCTCGGCTAGGAACGGCTGGCTTTGACTATACGTTACAGGTCACGCTCGTTTTTGTCGGTAGCCTAGTAGCGGGTGGGTTTAGCGGCGTGATTGCTGAAGCGATCGGCTATCGGGGCGTTTTTCTCCTCAGTGTTGTTCTAGGCTTTCTGAGCGTGATGGTTGTGGCGATCGCCCTTAACGCTCCCGACAGCCCAAATTATTCTACTCAGACTAAATAAGATTTGATGAATTTGATGCGATTACTTGATTCCCATGATTGTAAAATCTACTATAAGTGTAATCGCTAATTATTATCAAAAAGCAAAACTTCTAGCTGAACCGCCTAGATAGTAGAGAAATTATTATCAATGTCCAACTCCACCTTTTGCATTCAACAACGACAGCAAGAGCAACAGCAACTTAAGAAAATTTTGGCAGTTAGCTTGATTGGATCTGCCCTACTGCATGGAGTCTTGGCAGCGATTTTCCCTCGTTGGTCGCCAAAGACCCCGACAGCAGAAGAGCCAATCGAGTTAATTATTGTCGAGCAGCCAGAACCAGAAACGCCTCAGCCGAAGCCTCAACCCGAACCTCAGCCGGCTGAAATGACTCCAATTCCAGCCGTTACTCCCTCCGCCGCTCCTCTAAATCTACAGCAAGCTGCCACCCCTCCCGCAACGCTAGCACCACCAGAAGTACCAGTCACTCCGCCTCAGACTCCCCCTCCTAAACCAGCACCTTCTCCTGCTCCTCAAGCAGCAGCTTCTGCGGAACCTCGTCCCGCGCCTGTTCCCCAAGCTGCTCCCCCTGAAGTAACCGTAGAGCCTTCACCGACAGCTCAATCAGCACCGCTTGAACCTAGTTCAGAGCCGCCAGTGTTAACCTCTCCCAATCAATCTACGCCAGACTCAGCTCCTCCCTCACCCGGAACGGTAACGGCTCGCTCATCAGCACCGCCGCGACCAGGAAGTTCAGCCCCCGTTCAATCTTCATCAAGTTCGCCACAGTTAAGTGAAGGTCTAAGGAACGGAGCTTCTGCGCCCGCGACAAATGCTGGAGCTAGCGCTAACCCCGGAACGGTAGCGGCTCGCTCATCTGCTCCACCGCGACCTCAACCAAGCATTGACATACTCTACGCCCAAGCTACGCTAAGGACGCAGAATCTGAACAGCCAATTACTTGACCATTCCTCCACTCGAACAGTGATAACTGACGAGGGTTCCTAGGCTCACCAAGCAACCCTGGTGATGTCTTCTGTTGAGC
>JBHJGN010000069.1:0-16512 GCA_050331735.1 Cyanophyceae cyanobacterium | reverse complement strand
ATACCAATTAGAAAAAGTAATAGGAGACTTGATGAGTTGGGGGAAAGGGGAAGGGGTCAAGGGGAAAGGGAAGCACAGCAGCTCTTTGCCCTTGAACCTCCAATGCTTGGTGAGTTTAAGGAACTATCTGACTACTTTCGGTAAATGGGATAAGAAAGCAACACATTCCTCTGGCCCCTTGTCGCTTTACTTCTCAGAAATCCTGATACTTAGAGTGTTTCGATCGCGTCTACTGAGCGTGAGCGGTTCTCCTAGCGCACAGAACTTTGAGGAGAATAATGAATAAACCTTAAAATTTATGCGATAATTTGTAACAGAATTAAGCTTTGCTGATTGCAGGCAATGAATGAACCATCCAACGAGCAAACTCTGGCTGAACAGAGCCCCGCACGGTATGAGTGTCGTAGCTGTGGCTATGTTTATGAGCCGACTAAGGGAGATAGCAAAAGCAATATTTCTCCTGGAACGCGCTTTGAAGATTTACCGAGCGACTGGCGTTGTCCTGTCTGCGGAGTTCGCCGCAGTCAGTTTAGAAACATTGGTTCTACCGGAGCACCATCGGGATTTCAGGAGAATTTGAACTATGGTTTTGGAGTCAATCGCTTAACTCCTGCCCAGAAAAACCTTCTCATTTTTGGCGCTTTAGCGTTAGGTTTTTTATTCTTTATTAGCCTGTACGGGTTAAAGTAATCTCAGTCGTTCCGCTCGAATCCTACTGGGCGAAAACATTGAGTCAGTTGGAGCAAGGGAAGAACAAAGGCTCACTCTCAGTTCTTGGAACGCATCGGGAGGATGATTCCTTCGGGCATCAGATAAATATGATCTTTGCAAAAATTAAACAAATTTTAATACTGCTGGCAGTTTCTTTGCTCTGTATTAGCTGTAGCCAGGTACCTTCAACCAGCACCAACCCTTGGAAAGTCATTGAACTTTCGACAGAAGCAACGTTTTCTGATATTGCTTTTACCAACGATCTCGACCACGGTTGGTTAGTTGGAAATAAAGCAACGCTGTTCGAAACAACAGACGGTGGGGAAACGTGGCAGGAGAAAAGCTTAGATTTAGGGGATGAAAAAGTTACCTTTACATCAGTTAGCTTTAGCGGCCAAGAAGGCTGGGTAACCGGCAAGCCTTCGATTCTCCTGCATACCAAGGACGGCGGTAGAACCTGGTCCCGAATTCCTCTGAGCGAAAAGCTGCCAGGAGCGCCCTATAGTATCGTGGCCCTTGGACCAAAATCTGCTGAAATGGTGACAGATTTGGGAGCCATTTACAGAACGGAAAACGGGGGGCGCAACTGGAAAGCGTTGGTAGAAGGAGCCGTTGGCGTTGCGAGGACGATCTCGCGTTCTGCTGACGGTAAGTACGTTGCCGTCTCGGCTCGAGGTAATTTTTATTCCACCTGGGAACCCGGTCAGACTGAATGGACTCCCAGCAATCGCAACTCTTCGCGCCGTTTACAGAATATGGGATACGACAACGAAGGGCATTTATGGCTTCTGGCCCGTGGCGGTCAGGTTCAGTTTAGTGACCCGCAAGAAGAGGATGGTTGGTCAGAGGTTCAGTATCCTGAATTGTCTACCAGTTGGGGCTTACTCGACCTGGCCTACCGCGTACCGGGAGAAATTTGGGTCGCTGGGGGCAGCGGCAATCTGCTTCGCAGCACCGACAGTGGTCAAACGTGGGAAAAGGATCGCGATGTCGAGAGCGTTGCCTCTAACCTCTACCGCATTGTGTTTCTATCGCCAGAGCGAGGATTTATTCTCGGTCAAAGAGGAACTTTACTTAAATACGAACCGCAGAGTGAGGTGACCTAACCAGTACGGTTGTTCCTCAGCGAGCAGTTTCCGTATCATGTTAAGTAAGCCAATACAGAATCAAACTAGGGAGGATAACTATGTCAGGCACTACTGGAGAACGACCATTCGCAGATATTATTACTAGCGTTCGTTACTGGGTAATTCACAGTATCACCATTCCGATGCTGTTTATTGCTGGCTGGCTATTTGTCAGCACTGGACTAGCCTATGATGCCTTTGGCACTCCTCGCCCGAACGAGTATTTTACTCAAGATCGGCAGGAATTACCGATTGTGACCGATCGCTACGAAGCGAGACAACAAGTGGAAGAATTTAGTAAATAGAGACAGAAAATTATGACAAGCAACAATATCAACGAACCCGTTTCTTATCCCATTTTTACGATTAGATGGGTGGCTGTTCATACGTTAGCAGTCCCCTCGGTCTTCTTTCTAGGCGCGATCGCCGCTATGCAGTTTATTCAACGATAAAAACATGGACCGTAATCAAAATCCCAACAGACAACCCGTTGAACTCAACAGAACCTCTCTCTATCTAGGTTTACTCCTGGTTGCAGTTCTTGGTATCTTATTCTCGAGTTACTTCTTCAACTAGGAAGATTTTAGGAGGCTTTTAATGTTTGCAGAAGGACGTATTCCTCTATGGATTGTGGCCACGATCGCCGGTTTAGGCATTATTGCCGTTGTCGGGATCTTTTTCTATGGAGCTTATGCCGGAGTCGGTTCTTCTCTATAGAACTGCTCAAAGCTGAGCTTGGAAATGATTAGACGCAATTAAAGAAAAGCCGCCCATTACCAGGGCGGCTTTTTTACAGACCAATCAGCGACTTTGAATCAAATAATTTCAACGTTATCGATTTCGCATTGACCTTGAGCGTATTCTTTGAGTTCAATGGAAACAGGTTTGACGTGCCAAATCTGCTGACAGTATTCTTGAATAGCGCGATCGCTCGAAAACTTACCCATTCGCGCCGTATTCAGAATCGACATCTTCGTCCACTGATCGCGATCGCGGTAGACTTGGCTGACGCGATCTTGAGCGTCAATATACGCCTGATAGTCGGCAAAGAGAACGTACTGATCTTGATACAGCAGCGAATCTACCAGCGGCTTAAACAAATTAGCATCGCCCCGGGAGAAAAATCCTGAGCGGATCTGATCGATGACCTCCCGGAGTTCGTCGTTAGCGTGGTAATAGTCTAGAGGTTTATAGCCGTTATTTTTCAGCTCATCGACCTCGTCAGCAGTCAAGCCAAACAGAAAGAAATTCTCGGCCCCAACCTGAGAGCGAATTTCAATATTCGCTCCGTCCAGCGTACCAATCGTGAGTGCACCATTCATGGCAAACTTCATATTGCCCGTCCCGGAGGCTTCCTTGCCAGCAGTCGAGATTTGCTCCGAGAGATCGGCAGCCGGGTAGACGCGCTGAGAGTTGGTGACGCTGTAGTTAGGAATAAACACCACCTTGAGACGACCGTCCACATCGGGATCGGTATTGACCACCTCGGCGACGGCATTGATGAGCTTAATCATCAGCTTCGCCATCCAGTAGCCAGGAGCCGCTTTACCAGAAAACAGGAACGTGCGCGGCAGCAAATCCATTCCGGGATTGCGCTTGAGACGATTGTACAGCGTAATAATATGGAGCACTTTAAGGTGCTGGCGCTTGTATTCGTGGATGCGCTTAATATGAATATCGAACAGAGAGCTCGGGTTGACCGCTACTTCCAAATTGGCATCGATCCAGGTAGCCAGATCTTGCTTGACCTCTTGTTTTATCTGTCGCCACTTGGCTCGAAACGTTTCATCATCCACAAACGCTTCTAGCTGATTCAGTTCCTCGAGGTTTTTGATCCAGCCGTCGCCAATCTTCTGAGAAATCAGGCTGGCTAACCTGGGATTACTCAACACCATCCAGCGCCGGGGAGTGACCCCATTGGTCACGTTGGTAAACTTTTGGGGCGATAACCGATTAAAACTGCGCAGCGCTGTTTTCTTAAGCAGCTTGGTGTGAAGATCCGCCACTCCGTTGATGGCATGGCTGCCAACGCAGGCTAGATTAGCCATGCGCACATACCGTTCTCCATCTTCATCGATCAGAGATAGGTTGCGGGTTTCTTCCGGCATCGTTTTCTCCACCTGAGCCAGCAGCCGGGCATTAATTTCGTGGATAATCTCGAGGTGACGCGGTAACAGACCCCCAAACAGAGCCACAGACCATTTTTCTAGGGCTTCCGGCAAGAGCGTATGATTGGTAAAGGCAAAGGTTCTCTGGGTGATGTCCCAGGCGCTGTCCCAATCCATCTCGTGTTGATCCACCAATAGCCGCATCAGTTCCGCCACGGCGATCGCCGGATGGGTATCGTTGAGCTGAACGGCAAACTTCTCGGGAAACTGTTCGAGCGACAGGTGTTGCCCTTTGAGAATGCGGAACATATCCTGGAGCGCACAGGAAACAAAAAAGTACTGCTGCTCCAGGCGAAGCTGCTTGCCTTCAAGCAGCTCATCGTTGGGGTACAGCACCTTCGTCAGGTTCTCGGAAACGACCTTGGCATTCACTGCTCCGTAGTAATCACCGCGATTGAAAGCGGCAAAATCGAACGACTCTGGAGCTTCGGCTGTCCAGAGCCGCAGCGTGTTAGCGGTGTTGACTTTGTATCCAAGGATCGGCGTATCGTAGGGGATGCCCTTCACCACGCGGTTTGGAATCCACCGGACTCGATAGCAGCCCTGAGCGTCGGTGTAGGCTTCAGTATGACCGCCAAACTTGACTTCAACCGCCCACTCTGGCCGAATGATTTCCCAGGGGTTGCCGTTCCGCAGCCATTTATCAGTTGCTTCCACTTGCCAGCCATCGGCAATTTTCTGATCGAAGATGCCGTACTCGTAGCGAATCCCGTAGCCAAGGCTCGGAATTTCTAGGGTGGCGAGGGAGTCGAGGTAACAGGCCGCCAAACGGCCTAAGCCCCCGTTGCCGAGTCCTGGTTCATCTTCTGCCTCGAGGAGTTCCTCAAAGTTCAAGCACAGTTCCTCAACGGCTTGCTTCACTGGCTCATAGAGGCCCAAATTCATTAAATTATTGCCAAGGTGCGGTCCCATCAGAAACTCAGCCGAGAAATAACAAACGGTGCGCGATCCCTCTTCGGTATAGGCAGCAGCGGTACTGTTCCAATGCTGGAGCATGCGATCGCGTACCGTATAGGCTAGCGCCATGTAGTAATCGTTTTTCGTGGCTAGAGACGGCGGTTTGCCCTGAATGTAAAACAGATTATCTAGAAGGGCACGCTTGAGAGTTTCTAAGCTCAGACCAGTGCGATCGTCCTCGACCTGAATCTCCAAAGTTTGATTGGGTGAGTCCATAATATCAGTCGGTATGTCGGTGTTGTGTTCAAAAGCGAGTCAAGCCCAAAGAATGCCTCGTTGCTGCCAAACTTAAAGAGCTTTAAACCAAGAGCAGGCGAAGATGACTCATCAACTTCTTGAAGCTAGCTTTTATCCCTATACGTTCTAATAAAAAATCGCTGCAAGATGTATAGAATTTAGCTGTTTGTTCTTAATGCAGCGATCGCATCAAGGATTCCTAACATAGTTCGAGAACCGGAACACTTTTGGCTGCAAAAATCCCGGTTCAAACTTGCTTTTGAATCCTTGAGCAGTGCGAGTAGGCTCTTGGCACAAAAACTCTCCCAAAACTTACTGCTCGTTCTTAAAATCTTGGCGTTAAACAAGCAAGGCATTAATCATCAAAAACAAATCATCATTATTGCTCAAGTCTTGCAAATCAGATGAGACTAGCTATTTATAGCAGAAAATGAGAGATTTAGCAGCAAACCTCTTGACAATAACCAGTTTTCTATTCACTTTGTAGTTCTCATTTTTCTGACCACTACTAGCTCGTTTCAACTTCGTAACACTGTTGTTAACCAGTGGCAAAGTTACTAAACGTAAGTGATTTTGGAATCAACGAACATTGAGATTTAACTAATTTTTAAATCCTAAACAACGTCCTATTAGATAGTCAATGATGCAGGCTTCCTACTCTCACCTGGTCGCGAGTCGCCAGTTCCGATAGTATCCGTACGCTCTCCGGCAGGATTTTGAGCTTGACGTTTTCTCCATCTAAATTCTGAACGCCGAGGTTTTGTTGACGAACGATCACGCAGTTTCGAGGAGTCAGACGCACAACATAGCGCGTATCTGTGCCGAGGTAAATGCTTTGCTCTATTTTTCCTAATAAACACGGTTCATCAGCGTAGTCTGCCGGAAAAATGGCGATTTTCTCCGGGCGTATCGCTAAGGTCACGAAACTGCCGATGGGCAAATCGTTGGGGAAGGCAGCCGGGATGGGTAAGTTATCAACTAAAACAACAACGCCCGTAGCAATCCGCTCAATGATTCGCCCGCTGAGAAAGTTTGACTCCCCAATAAACTCAGCCACAAAGCGGGTATTAGGTTGCTCGTAAATTTCCCTAGGTGTTCCGACCTGCAAAATTCTCCCTTCACAAAGCACAGCGATGCGGTCTGACATGGTGAGGGCTTCTTCCTGGTCGTGGGTCACATAAACGAAGGTAATGCCCAGTTGTTTCTGCATCTGTTTGAGTTCGAGCTGCATCTCTTTCCGCAGCTTCAGATCCAAAGCCCCTAAAGGTTCATCGAGAAGCAACACCTGTGGTTGTTTCACAATTGCTCTAGCAAGGGCCACTCGCTGCTGCTGCCCGCCGGAAAGCTGGCGAGGACGGCGTTTCTCCATTCCTGTTAGCTGTACCATCTGTAAAGCCTCTGCTACCCGCTGCCGAATCTGCCGCTGGGGAAGCTGTTCCATTTCTAAACCAAAGGCGACGTTTTGAGCAACGGTGAGATGGGGAAATAGGGCATAGCTTTGAAAAACGGTGTTGACCGGACGATGAAAGGGGGGGCGATCGCCCATTGATTGCCCGCTAATCAAAATCTCTCCGGCTGTTGGCTTCTCAAATCCGGCAATCAGTCGGAGGGTCGTGGTTTTGCCGCAGCCAGAGGGCCCTAGCACTGAGAAAAACTCGTGGGGCGCAATTTGGAGATTAAGCTGCTCAACTGCTAAGGAATGGTGGTGACTGTAGGCTTTAGAAACGTCTCTTAATTCAACCGCATCCATTAATTTAGATTGCTGGGGGTGTGCTTGATTGGGCGATTACGGCAAATGAGCGCGATGCTCAAAAATAGTCGCTGGGTTGCACCCGTTGCTGAAGTTGATTGGCCTGGTGGAGTGAGCGAGGCTGGTTGCGTCTACATTCCAATGCTGACCTTAATCTCAGTCCAGGCTTCGTCGTACATCGTGGTCGCCTCGCCGACGTCCTCGATGTAGTACAGTCGCTCAAACACTTCTGGGGCCGGATATATCGCCGGGTTTTGCAGGTCTTCTTTGGCAATTAAGCCTTGTTCTTTGGCAGCTTCATTCGGAGAGCCATACTTAATATAGTTAGAAATCTGCGCTCCAATTTCTGGTTCTAGGATAAAGTTAATAAACTCCTCCGCTAGTTCTTTGTGGGGGGCGTCTTTAGGAATAGCCACGGTGTCAGTCCAGACAATGGTGCCTTCTTCGGGGATGACGTAGCGTATATTGGGGTCTTCTTCCATCACCTGGAACACATCGCCACTCCACTCAAACGCCATGTCCACTTCTCCTTGAGTGAGAAGAAGCTGACCGGTATCGGGGGCAAACGCCTGAATTAGCTCCTTTTTTTCCACCAGAAAATCCCGCACCTCAGCGAGAGCGTCGGGATTGGTCGTATTAGGATCGTGTCCTAAGTAGATGAGAACAGCGCCCAGGGTTTCCCGCATATCCTCTAACAGAGACACGCTGCCAGCTTTGCCGTAGTTGAACATTTCTGCCCAACTGGTAATCTCTCCTCCCGTGGCTTCGATGTTGTAGCCAATGCCTAACGTGCCCCACTGGTAGGGCAAGCTGTACTGGTTCTCCGGGTCGTAGGGAGGATTTAAAAACTGCTCGTTAATATTTTTGACGTTGGGAATATTATCAATATTCAGCGGCTCCACCAGCTCTTCGGCAGCCATCACTTCTACCATGTAGTCGCTGGGGAAGATCACATCATAACCAGGATTACCGGGCTTGAGCTTAGCGTAGAGGTCTTCGTTACTCTCATAGGTATCGTAATTAACTTTGACCCCAAACTCTGACTCAAATTGGGCGATCGCCTCTGGGTCTATATAGGTCGTCCAGTTATAAACATTAAGAACGTCATCTGCCGTTCCTTGGGAATTATTAGAATTACTAGTACAGCCCAATGGCAGCATCATGCTAGTCAGAAAGAGCATCAACAACACTAGTAATTTTTTCATTCCTCAGCCTCGCACTTGCAAACTCTATTAAAAACCTATCATCGCACAAACAGATTTATTTTTTCTTGCTAGTGATTTTTTTTCTGTATGTCCGGTTACAGCAAAACTGCCTAACCGTTAACGTCACGCTAGAAAGAGGTTGACTGCTGCGATTCAAGCGCGTTCAGAATTTAGCTCCTTTTGACCGCGAAAGACGAGACAACTAACAGCAAAGAAGCGAGCAACATCACCGTAGAAATCGCATTGATAGCTGGAGACACTGAAAACTTAATCATTCCGTAAACATACAGCGGTAAGGTGGTTGCTCCTACTCCGGTGGTAAAAAAGGTAATCACGAAGTCATCTAGCGATAGGGTAAAGGCCAGCAGAGCCGCACTAATAATTCCCGGCAAAATCAACGGCAGAACGATCCGTCGTAAAGTCTGCCATTCGTTTGCGCCTAAATCTAAAGCCGCTTCTTCAATCGCTGGTTCAAGCTCAGCAATTTTTGCCCGCACGGCGATCGCTACAAAAGAAATATTAAAGGCGACATGACCAATAATCACCGTAGGCAACCCCAATACCAGACGCACACCGGTCAGGTTCTCTATCAGTCCGAACACCAGAGAAAAAAACACCAGCAGAGAAATTCCCATTGTGATATCTGGGATAATCACCGGCAGCAGAAGTAACGCTTCCAGCGCAGAACGCCCAGAGAACCGGGAGCGTTCTAAAGCCAGCGCTAGCATTGTCCCCAAAACAGTCGCTACAAGCGTTGATACGACCGCCACTAGCAAACTATTGTGGAGAGCCTCCCAAATCTGCCCGGTATCAATGGCGCTGGTTCCGTCTGTGACTCCCGACACCAGACTGCGATACCAGTTCAAGGTAAACCCTTGCCACACCGCATTGAATCGAGAAGCATTGAACGAATAGAGAACCAAAATGAGGATCGGCAGATAGAGAAAACCGTATCCAAGCAAAGAAAACAGCCAAATGACTTGTTTGCCTACCTGGCGGATGAGGAGATCGATTTTGATTGCCATTTTTGCCATTAATTTCGTTCTGATGGTTCCGAGCTTAGGAGGCGAGAATACACAATGAGAGGAATCACAATCATGGCCATTAAAGCAATCGAGAGAGCAGAACCAAAAGACCAATGACGAGCGCTGAGAAACTGATTTTGAATAAGGGTACCAACCATAATTGTTTTAGCCCCACCGAGAATGTCGGGGGTAATGAAAGCGCCCACGGACGGAATAAACACTAGTAGCGAGCCAGCAACAACGCCGCGCATAGTTAAAGGCCAGACGACCCGGATAAAAGTCAGCCAGTCGTTGGCTCCTAAATCTTGAGCTGCCTGCACGAGAGAAAAGTCAAACCGCTCCATCGTGGCATAAAGTGGCAAAACCATAAACGGGAGGTAGCCATACACCAGACCAATGCTCACAGCTAAGGGGGTAAAGAGAAGATTGAGAGGCGCATCGATAATGTGTACACCTTGCAAAACAACGTTGACGACTCCTTCAGTCCGCAGTAAGACAATCCAGGCGTAGGTCCGCACTAAAAAATTAGTCCAAAAAGGAACAATCACCAGTAATAACAGCGGGTTGCGCCAGCGCGGAGGACGAGTGGCAATCAAAAAAGCGAGGGGATAGCCAATCAGCAGGCAGGCGCAGGTGGTAATCAGGGCTAGCCAAAAAGAACGCAGAAATACCCCCAAGTAGAGCGGATCGGCCAACCGCTGATAGTTGCTGAGGGTGAATGTCCAGGTAACGCCGCCATAGGTTCCCCGTTCGAGAAAGCTATATACCAGCACCAGGAGTAAGGGAAAGACAAAAAAAATCAGCAGCCATACCGTTGCTGGCAACAACAGAATGAGCGAGTTGCTGCGGCGTCTTCGGGTCGATTGCTGCTGTTGCTGCCAAGTTATCATCGTCAGCCAAATTGGGGTCAGCGTTCACTTGTTTTTCGGTCACGGGTTGCTCTCAGGTCGGCAACCCTGCGTTCTGCTCATGCCTGATCGATCCCTTAGCCCGATGAGTCGCCTCTAGAATCGTCAGTTAGCAATGTTCGGGACAGGACCGCAGGCAAGCAGCCATGGAAGCGAGTTGATGACACAAGCTTCGCTGTCGTTAAGTGTAAATCAAATTAACACGATGGAACGACTAGTGGCTGTGGTAAAACGCTCAGCACGAACTCTTAATGGCAAGCAGGCAGCTAGGGGCGAAGATTAAACGAACAATAAGCTACAATTCAAGCAGAGTAAGACTTTTCTCTAACCTGCTTCATGCTCAATATTCAAACTCAGCTTTACCATCTCGAACAGTTTGCTAATCATCTTGTCTTGAATCAGCTTACTCATTTGAGCGTTGTCAGTGTGGCAATCATTTTCTTCGCCGGACTCCTCACCAGCCTTACTCCCTGTATGCTGTCGATGCTGCCGATTACGGTTGGCTATATCGGTGGCTACGAAGCACAGGGCCGAGCTCATTCAGCCGTGCAGTCTGCCTGGTTTGCTCTTGGATTGGCGACGACTCTAGCCGGATTAGGGGTGCTCGCCGCCTCTGTCGGACGAGTGTACGGGCAGGTCGGCATCGGACTTCCAATTGCCGTTAGCCTCATTGCCATTGTTATGGGGCTAAACTTACTAGAAATCGTACCGCTGCGCTTTCCCTCTCTAGGAGCAACGGACTGGATTACGGAAGACTTCCCGGATGGCGTTCGCTCCTACCTCCTCGGATTGACCTTTGGTCTGGTTGCCTCTCCCTGTAGTACGCCAGTACTAGCCACTTTGCTCGCCTGGGTAGCAGCAACACAAGATTTAGTACTGGGGGCTGCTTTACTGTTAGCCTATACGGTAGGCTACGTGACCCCGCTCATCTTAGCAGGAACATTTACTGCTTCTTTGAAGAACTTGCTAGAACTGCGTCGCTGGTCAGGATGGATTAATCCGGTCAGTGGCGCTTTACTGATTGGATTTGGGGTTGTTTCTCTGCTCTCTCGGATTCCGACACCGTGATGAGAAATTAGATAGAGGCATTGCTGTAGCAGTAATGATTGGGATGGCCGCTGTTAGTCATGAGTTGCTAAGTTCAAACCCATTGAGACAAGTCTGCCACTAGACAATCAGCAATGCCAACAGAAACCCAAGATAGGTAGCGTCTCAGCAGTTTAGCAATCAATATTTAATTTTAAATGTCATCCAATTCTTTAAACCAATCTTCAAATCTCGGGCTACGGCAGGGGTTTCGTCGCCTGATCCAAACCGTTGCCGACCTGCGTTTAGCCATTGTACTGCTGCTGGCGATCGCTCTCTTTAGCATCAGCGGGACAGTGATTGAACAGGGACAGTCTCTGACTTTTTATCAGCAGAATTATCCCGAATCCCCGGCACTGTTCGGGTTCCTAACCTGGAAAGTAATTCTCACCCTAGGCTTGAACCACGTTTATTCAACCTGGTGGTTTTTATCGCTCCTGGTGCTATTCGGCACGAGTCTAACGGCCTGTACCTTTAAGCGCCAGTTTCCGGCCCTTAAAGCCGCCCGTCGCTGGCAATACTATACTCAACCGCGTCAGTTCGCTAAACTAGCCCTTAGCGCTGAACTAGCGAACGGTTCTCTGGGTGCTGTTGTGCCGCTACTAGAGCGACGGGGCTATCTAGTTTTTCAAGAAGACGAGACTCTCTACGCCCGTAAAGGCATCGCTGGCAGAATCGGTCCGATTGTGGTTCACGCCGCCATGCTCATTATCCTTGCAGGGGCAATTTGGGGAGCACTCACCGGATTCCTAGCTCAGGAGATGGTGGCAAGCGGTGAAACGTTTCGAGTGCAGAATATATTTGAAGCTGGTCCTTTCTCTAAAGCTCGCGTTCCCCAAGATTGGGCGGTGCGGGTCAATCGCTTCTGGATCGACTATACCCCAGATGGCAGTATCGATCAGTTTTACTCGGATTTATCGGTAGTTGACGAGCAAGGGGCAGAATTAGATCGTCAAACAATCTACGTTAACCAGCCACTGCGCTATCGGGGCGTTACTTTTTACCAAACGAACTGGGGCGTTGCCGCTGTTCAGGTGCAGATCAACAATAGCCCAATTTTTCAGCTACCGATGGCGGAAGTGCCCACCGTTACGGAGGGACGGCTCTGGGGAACTTGGATACCAACTCGACCCGATTTAACTCAGGGCGTGTCCCTGCTGACGCGAGACCTTCAGGGCACGATGTTTGTGTATAACAATGAGGGAGAGTTGGTGAGTGCCGTTCGTCCCAGCATGACGCTTTCCATTAATGGAGTCAATTTAAAAGTGATCGATTTAATCGGCAGCACTGGCTTGCAAATTAAAGCCGATCCGGGCGTGCCGTTTGTCTATACTGGCTTTGGCCTACTGATGGTGGGAGTAGTGATGAGCTATATCTCTTACTCTCAGATTTGGGTGCTTCAGAGTGGCGATCGCTTTTACATCGGCGGCAGAACCAACCGCGCCCAGGTTGGCTTTGAGCGAGAATTTGTCGAAACGATTGAACGACTAAGAGGACTGAAGCTGGAAAAGGAAGAAGCTGTCGACATTGTTTAGTCCTCAAGTCGCCTCTGTAAATATGGACGCTAGCGCTAGAGTTTGGGGAAAAAGCGGTGCTACAGTTTTGAGAAACCCACAACCTCGTAAAAGGAGTGTTTAAAGAAATGAATTAAGACAGCGAAGCAATTTCATCCTTTTGACTCTTCAGTTGACCAAAGCTTTTCTTCTAAACTCTAGGTCTAGTGCAGTAGATGAAGGGGAAGCGGTGAGAATTTTAATTGTGGAAGATGATGATCGCATTGCCAAACCATTAGCAGAAGACCTCAAATATCAGCATCATACAATCGAGATTGCCAGTGATGGTGCTGAGGGCTGGCAATACTCGCAGGTAATAGCATACGACTTAATTTTGTTAGATCTGATGTTGCCTAATCTAGATGGCATTAGCCTCTGCAAAAAGCTCCGGGCAACTCAATCTCCAGCGCTGATTTTGATGCTGACAGCAAGAGATACCACCAGCGATAAAGTAGTAGGACTGGATGCTGGAGCAGATGACTATCTGGTTAAACCCTTTGAACTCGAAGAACTAACAGCCCGCATCCGCGCCTTATCGCGCAGAAGCTTTGAAGCTAGACCGACAATTTTGAGTCATGGCAAGCTAAAACTCAACTCCACTACTAGAGAAGTAACATACGCCGGAGAAGTGCTTGCTCTGACTCCCAAGGAGTACATGATTTTGGAATTGTTCCTCCGTAATCCGCATCAGGTGTTTAGTCGCTCGGCGATTTTGGAGAAGCTGTGGGAACTGGACAAGATTATCAAAGCTGAAGATAGAACAGTCAGAACCCATATCACAAATTTGCGACGCAAGCTTAAAGAAGCAGGAATGACAGCAGATTTGCTCGAAACAGTTTATGGAAGCGGTTATCGTCTTCGTAGCAAGACGGATTGATGGGAGAAGCTTGCTAACTGTTAATAGTTGATGGTTAACTAGTGCTACGAGTGCCAGATGGATATTGCCAGTTTGCGGCAGTGTTTCTCTCCCATCTGCGATCGCGTTTGGGATTTATATTATGCTAGCGTTGACACAAGTTTTAAAAAAACGGGCGTTGCTGGCTCGGTAATGATCAGGTGGGAGAATTGAAGACAGCGGCTGAGGGCAGAGAAATCAGCAGCTATTTAACAACACATAATCGAAGATGCGGGAAGGAAAACTGAAGTTTTTTTATGGATCTAAAGCATCGATGAGCGCGTCATAGGCAGGCTTGCGTTGATAGTCTTCATCAAACAGTAGCGGGGCATCTGGGCGATCGAAAAATGCGGGAATCCAAGAATGGCGATCGCTGATGCCCCAAGTGGTTAGTCCTGTGCAGTCTGTGGCGGCTAAGCAAACTGCCATCGTGTCTTGGTAGACGGCTGCTTGGGCCTGTAGCCTTTCCGCTTCCGGGCGCTCATCCCCGTAAATCTGAACGTCCATCTCGGTGATACGAACCGATAACCCCAGATCATTGAGTCGGCGAATGTTGGCTGCTATCTTTTCGGGTTTCGGTGCATCTTGAATGCTGGTGTGCATTTGCAATCCCACTCCAGAGATAGGCACATCTCGCTGTAGCAACTCCTGAGCAAGTGCGTATATAGCATCAGATTTTCGTCCTAAGCCTTCGCCGCGATAGTCGTTGTAGAACAACTTAGCCCCTGGATCAGCTTCGTGTGCCCACCGAAATGCTAATTCAATGTAGTCAGGACCAATTGTCTTTGACCAGATAGACTCTCTCAGCTGCCCTTGGCGTTCGACAGCCTCGTTCACCACATCCCAGGCGGCAACCTGTCCTCGATAGCGACCAACAACTGTAAAGATATGCCGTTTCAGAATTTGCTTCAGCGCTTGACGTGACCAGGTTTTGTCGGTTAACCAGTTCGGCAAATTGCGATGCCATACCAGCACATGACCATGTACCTGCATTTGATGAGCTTTAGCAAAGTCCATTAAATCATCGGCATCTGAGAAGCGATAGCGACCGGGCTTCGGCTGAAGCCGCGCAAATTTCATCGCATTTTCTGGCGTGAGAGAATTAAACTCCCTAGCCAAGAGCGATCGATAATCAGCATCATCTTTAAACAGATCCATGAGGACAGCGGCCCCAACGCGAACATTTTTCTGTTGAGCCAGTTCTCTAAGCGCGACAGGATTTTCTGTCAACTTGTCAGCAGTCGATTCTTCAGCGGACAAGGACGGAGCCTGACTAGAGACCATAGAATTGTCGAGTGGGGGCAACACTGGCTTCAGCAGGAAAACTGTCAGAACCAAACCCGCACCTAGAACCAACCAGACGCTTCGCTTTAAATGCTTGCCAACCTTCATTAGACGCTCCTTCCTTAGCGTTGTTTACCGTTTAAGACTCCTCGAAAACTCAGCCAATTCGGGGGGGAGATGAAAAATCTGCTTAGAGAGATCGATAATCTCTGGGTGTTTTCGAAAGGCTTCCTTGTACGCATGGTTTTCTCTAAAATGCTGCCAGCGATTCATGACTGACATTTGCTGTGCGCCGCGAT
The DNA here is from genome assembly GCA_050331735.1 of Cyanophyceae cyanobacterium. GTDB lineage: Bacteria > Cyanobacteriota > Cyanobacteriia > Cyanobacteriales > JBHJGN01 > JBHJGN01. The sequence continues at coordinate 1,307 of JBHJGN010000069.1, read as the reverse complement.
TGAAGCTCGTTCGATCAAAGGAGCTCCCCCCTGCATGATGAGTTACCATATTCACGGTTTCATCGGTAAAGGCTAGGCCAAGCTCAGCTGAAATTTGTTGGCGGTACGTCCGCTCGGCGAACCACTGGTTGTAATTAATCAATACTTTTTCAGGTAGATAATGAGTGATGCCTAAATATTCCTGAGCGTAGGCTTTCCACATACCAGGCCAAACATTGACATCATCAGGATGCTGAGACTTTTGCATATAGGACGCGGCCCAATTGAAGGGATCTCGCAAGAGAAAGATGCATTGAATTTCCTTCGCTTCAACCCCTGAAACAATCGGTTCATTTGCTCGTAAGTGCCACAAGTGTTGACTCTGGAAAAGGATAATGAGCAAGTCAACGTGGTCGGGAAGTGGAGCCGCTTTCTCGCGATAATCTTTGCAAACACGGATGGGGTCGCCAACGCGAACTCTAACAGGTAACGGACTGGTCGGTACTGTTCGGCTCATAGGTGAGCCTTTGCCTGCCCGCTTCAAGGGTTTGTTATTAATAAAAGCATTGTGATCTTTATGCCCTAATAGCCAAAACGAAACGGCATGCAGCCCAGAACGTTTAAGACCACAAAAACAAAAAAGCTGCTTCGCGTTGACCTTAGTTCCGGTGATGCGTTTAAATTTCCTAGAAATCCGTTCAAAGTCGAGAAGGGGAGTTTTAATCATTGTTATCTAAAGTTTTTTACAGCAGAAGGCTGATTCTTGTTCGCTGAAAGGGTGGTAACTACTTTAGGGAGGCTAGTTGCTAGTTGAAGTAGCCGATTCATAATTCGCGATAGCTTGGAGATGGATCTGCTGTTGTCGATGCTGCCAGGTTAGAAATCGGTTGAATACTCGTTCCACCTTCCAAAGCACTCTTGCTACGGTTCTTGAGCCGATGCCTAGCGTTAATTTACGCGCCAGCGGTACCAGGATCGTGACGTAGCGCCTACAGCCTATTTTTTCATACTTATTTTGAAAGTAGCCATCTTCGGCTAGATCCCACTTCTCACGGAGACGCTGCAAGCTTTTCAGTGTCCATTGATCACTCCACCGCAACATATAAAAATGGACATCGGAGAGCTTCAGCGGAGAACCTGGCACATAGGTAACAACTGCACTGGGCTCAAAATAGACAATACCGCCTGCTGCCTGTACACTGATGCAGAAATCTAGATGCTCTTTTGTGCAGAGAATGTCTTCGTCTAGCTGATGCAGTTTGTCAAAAATTGACTTTCGCACCAGTACACAGTGAAACTCGGCTAACTCAGTCTGAGTTCTTTGTAGT
>JBHJGN010000068.1:0-13847 GCA_050331735.1 Cyanophyceae cyanobacterium | reverse complement strand
GAGAATGCCCAGCAGTGCGACAATCATCTCCACAGAACGCTCTGTGCAGATGCCGACGAGGACTTCGGGTCCGACTCCTAATCGGTGTAGGTAGTGGGCTAGCTGATTGGCGCGGGTATTTAACTCGCGGTAGCTGAGCTGCTGGAGTGGCCCCTCGACGGCGATGGCATGAGGTGTTTTCTGCACCTGCTCCTCAAACAGTTGGGCCATCGATTGAGCTGGGTAGTCTGCTGCTGTGGCGTTCCACTCGATGAGTAACTGATGCTCTGCGTCGGTCAGGAGCGGCAGGTCGGTAACTTTGGAATCAGGATTGGCCACCATTCCTGCTAGTAAGGTCTGCCAGTGCTCGATCGTGCGGGCGATCGCCTCTGGCTCGAAACGATTGCGATCGTAGATCAACCGGACGAGCAGCTCTTCAGCCGGAATTGCCACCACTGTTAAAGGATAGTTAGTGCGCTCAAATGCTCGCACCGACCCCATTTCTAAACTTCCTTGTTGCTGCACAGCACTAACCGGATAGTTCTCGAACACCAGCAGAGTCTCGAACAGTGGTGTTCCTCTCGGCACTTCGCTCCAGCCTTGAATCTCGACCAGAGGCGCGTAGGCATACTGCTCTCGCTCTACCTGAGTTGTCTGCAACTGCTGTAGCCACGGCAGTAGATCAGCTTGGGTACACTGTACCCGCACTGGCAGAGTGTTGATGAACGGTCCGACCATTGTTTCTACGCCCTTCAGGGCTGCTGGACGACCGGATACCGTTGTGCCAAACACTACGTCTTCTTGCCCGCTGTAGCGGCTCAGCAGCAGCGCCCAGGCTCCCTGAATCAGAGTATTGAGCGTCAGATGGTGCTGTCTGGCCAAGGACTGAAGAGCGGCTGTTAACTCGCTGGAGAGGTGAAACTGTTGCTCGTCGTAATCACTTTGGCAAGAGGAAACCCGTTGGTCGCCTACAGGAATTGGAGACTGAAAACCTTGCAGTTCTTGCCGCCAAAATGCTTCTGCTTGAGAAAGATTCTGCTGCTGGAGCCAGAGAATGTAGTCGCGGTAGGGACGGGGGGACGGTAAAGATAAATCCTGGCCCTGCTGGAAAGCTTTATAGAAAGACAGCACTTCTTTCAGAAGAAGCTGCAAAGACCAACCATCAATCAGCAGATGATGATGGCTCCACACAAATTGAGCCGTATCCGCCGTTAGTTGAATGAGGGTGCAGCGCATCAGCGGGGCTTGGTCTAGCTCGAAGCCTTGAGCGCGATCGCGTTCTAAAAAAGCCTCGAGGCGCTCCTGCTGCTCTACCTCCGGGAGATTCTGCCAGTCTAGATCTTGCCAGGGCAGGTCTACCTGGGAATGGACAACCTGCAAAGGGGTATCTAACTCTTCCCAATGGAAAGCGGTGCGCAGAATTGGGTGTTTATTAACGACCGTTGTCCAAGCCTGCCGAAACGCTTGTTTCTTGAGTCTGGAGACAACGCAGCTTACCTGCTCAAAATACTCTCCCGCTGTTGAGCAAAGGGTGTGAAAGAGCATGCCCTGCTGCATCGGCGAGAGTTCGTAAATATCAGCAATATTGTCCACAGCATCTAACCTTTGCTATTTTTTTTGAGTTTGGCAACGAAGCGATCGAGCTGGCGTTGATTGAGGTTGGCTCCAGCAAAGTCTGACGGCGTATAGCCTCCCGCTTCCGGTGACTGGCAGTGAGCCATCAGCGATCGCAAGGCTTTGAGATAGTCCTCGGCAAGGCGCTCAACAGTTGCTTGCCGATGGCCCTGGCCGTAAGTCCAGGAGATTTGCAGCCGCTCAGCAGCGATGAGGCTATTTACTTCTAGCAGATGGGGGCGCTGCTGAAGCGGACACTGCACTTTGCCAATGGCTTCTGGGGCAACCCCTAGTAGCGGTGGAGTATTGAGGGGCTCGAACTGTCCCAGGTAGTTAAAACTTACCGGAGGGGTGGGCAGTGCCTTCAGAAGTGCCTGCGTTTCCTCCTCACCCAAATAACGCAGCAGCCCATAACCGATGCCTCGCTTGGGAACGCGACGCAGTTGCTCTTTAACGGATTTAAGAGCGGCTCCTAAATCTGTTGGCGATGCTAACTGAAGCCGCACCGGAAAGATCGTGGTAAACCAGCCTACGGTGCGCGATAAATCGACTTCTTCAAATAGTTCTTCCCGTCCGTGTCCTTCTAGGTTCACCAGGAGTGCAGGAGTTCCCGTCCAGTCTGCCAAGCTGAGTACCAAAGCCGTCAGCAGCACGTCGTTGATTTGTGTTCTGTAAACAGATGGTACTTCTTGCCGGAGGGCGCGAGTTTCTGCTTCAGTCAGAGAAACCGTAACAATAGCACTCTCGGCCACCGGATTATGTGGCGCTGAAATGTCCACTGGCAGCTCTTCGCCTGTCTGCGCTAGCCAGTAGTCTAATTCGCTGGCTAAATGGGGCGATCGCCCGGATTCCTGGAGTTGTCTTGCCCACTCCTGAAAAGCAGTGGTTTTGGGAGGCAGTTGAATCGGTTCTCCTCGCTGGAGTTGCTGATAAGCTCTCGTGAGATCCCCTAGCAAAATCCGCCAGGAAACGCCATCAACGGCTAAATGATGAATTACCCACAGCAAGCGCGCTGGCTGTTCCCCCAAGTGAAACAGCACTACCTGCATTAACGGACCTTGCTGAAGGTTAAGACTAGTTTGGATGTTGGCGGTGATCGCTTCTAGGGCGGCTGGCTGCTCAGTTGGGGACAGATTTGATAAATCCTGCACCTGAAAAGGCACTGCCGATTCAAGAGCCGCATTGCTTTGTCTCCAGGGTCCAGGTTCAAACCGCAGGCGTAAAGCGTCGTGATGCTCTAGCAAGTGTGCAAAAATCCGCTGCCATTGCTCCGGCTGAACGTCCGGGGACACTTTGAGCAGAACTGCTTGATTAAAGTGATGCGGATTAGGAGGCTGCTGCTCAAAGAACCAGTGCTGAACTGGAGTCAGGGGAACCGAACCCGTGACGATGTGCTGTTGGCAATTGCTCGAAACTGGCTCAACGACCGCTGCTAGCTCCGCGATCGTTTGCTGCTGAAAGAGCTGTTTCGCAGAGAGTTTCAGCCCAGCTTCATTGGCTCTCGCCACCACCTGAATACTGAGAATAGAATCTCCGCCTAGCTCAAAGAAATTATCGCTAACGCCAATCTGTTCTAAACCCAGAACATCTGCCCAAATTGTTGCCAGGGTTGCTTCTGTAGAAGTACGCGGCAGCATCAATTCATCTGTACGGATCTCCGACATTGGTAAGGCGCGGCGGTCGAGTTTGCCGTTGGGCGTGAGGGGCATTGCCTCTAGCTGCACAAAAACCGCTGGTATCATATACTCCGGCAGTTTCTCTTGCAGAAAAGAACGCCATGTGTTGACGCTCAGTTCTTCGCCAACGACATAGGCCACCAAACGTTTTCTAGAATTGTTTTCTTGAACAACCGCTGCTTGCTGGACTTGCGGATGTTGAGACAAGACGGCCTCAATTTCTCCGGGTTCAATCCGGAAGCCTCGGATCTTTACCTGATTGTCAAGGCGACCGAGATATTCGATGTTGCCGTCGCTGAGGTAGCGAACGATGTCTCCAGTTCGGTACAGGGTCAGGGGGAAAGGGGAAAGGGAAAAGGGGTTGGGGATGAATTTTTCAGTGGTTAACTCTGGGCGGTTGAGATAGCCTCGGGCTAAGCCATCGCCGCCAAGGTAGAGTTCTCCGGGTACGCCAACCGGAAGGGGTTGGAGGTGCTGATCGAGGATATAGGCTTGGGTGTTGGCAATGGGGCGACCGATGGGAAGGGCGTGTGCATCGTCGAGCTGTTTTGGAATGGGGTAGCAGCAGGCGAAGGTTGTGCTTTCTGTGGGACCGTAGCCGTTGATGATTTGGGTAGCGGGTAAAGCAGTTAGGGCGCGGCGAACGTGGGGAACCGATAAGGCTTCTCCGCCGACAAGGAGTTGAGAAAGTCCCCGGAGTGCTTGCGGATTCTCATCTATCACGGCGTTGAACAGGGATGCCGTTAGCCAGAGGGTATTAATGCCGTGTTTTTTGATGACGTTGCCCAACTGATGGGGGGTCTGCTCGGCAAAGAGAATGCAGCTTCCACCGTGGAGCAAAGCGCCCCAAATCTCGAAGGTCGAAGCATCAAAAGCCAAGGGAGCCAGGTGCAGAATTTTAACGGTGGCATCGAGGCGCACGTAATCCACTCCACACAGCAGGCGCACAACACCCCGGTGAAGCGTTTGGACTCCTTTGGGGACTCCAGTCGAGCCAGAAGTATACATAACATAAGCTAAGTTGTCTGGCGTGGCTTGGGTGGGGGGATTTTCCTCTTTTTCCTGAGAAATTTTTTCCCAGTCTGTGTCTAAGCATACGAGCTGGCTGTCGCCGGGGAAAGGGTCAGGGGGAAAGGGAAAAGGGGATTCCTGATTTTCTGATCGCGTGGTTTTTTCAGGCTCAAATCTTTTTAAGAACCGTTTTTGAGTTAACAGCACCGATATCCCAGTATCAGCGAGCAGAAACGCCAAGCGCTCGTCGGGATAGGTCGGGTCTAGCGGGACATACGCCCCGCCTGCTTTAAGAATGCCTAGCAGTCCGACAATCATCTCCACAGAACGCTCAACGCAGATGCCGACGAGGACTTCCGGTCCTACGCCTAATCTTTGCAGGTAGTGGGCTAACTGATTGGCGCGGGCGTTCAACTCCCGGTAGGTAAGCTGCTGGTCTTGCCACACAACAGCCACGGCTGCGGGAGTCTGGCGAACCTGGTCTTCAAACAACTGGTGAATACAGCGGTTGGGATACTCGGTTTCTGTGGCGTTCCACTCCATGAGTAGCTGATGTTGAGCGGAAGTGAGCAGAGGAAGCTGAGCGACGGGCTGCTCTGGGTTAGCAACCATTCCTGCGAGTAAAATTTGATAATGCTCGCTCATGCGGCTCATCGTCGTCGCGTCAAACAGATCGGAGTTGTACTCCCAAACGCCCTTCAATCCTTCTGCCTCTTCCCGCATCGATAGGGTGAGATCGAACTGGGTCTGGTGGCGGGGAGTTTCTAGAAGCGTCCAATTCAGACCCGGTAGTTCCAAATCCTCCAGAGGACTATTCTGAAGAACGAACATGACCTGAAATATCGGGCTGTGGCTCAGGTTGCGCTCTGGCTGTAGCTCCTCGACCAGCTTCTCAAAGGGCAGGTCTTGGTGAGCGTAGGCCGCCAAAGTCACCTGCCGTACCTGCTCCAGGAATTGGTGGAAGCGAGGATTGTTCTGGAGGTCAAATCGGAGAGCAAGGGTATTGACAAAAAAGCCAATTAATGGTTCTATTTCTTGGCGGTTGCGGTTGGCGATCGCCGACCCAATTACGACTTCTGACTGTTGGCTGTAGCGAGCGAGCAGAATCGCGAAAGCCGCTACCAGAGTCATAAATAAGGATGTGCCGGAGCGCTGACTCAAAGTCTGAAGCTTCGCGGTTAGCTCTTTGTCTAGGGTAAAAGACTCGCTACGAGCTGAGAACGTCTGTACGGGGGGACGGGGGCGATCGCTTGGTAACTCTAGTAGGGGGGGTGCGCCGGCAAGCTGTTGCCGCCAGTAGCTGAGTTGGGTGGCTAATTCTGCCTGTAAATGGTGGCGCTGCCAAAGGGCGAAGTCGGCGTACTGAATCGGTAAGGGGGGTAAGGGCGAAGGGGTTCCGGCACAGAACGCTTGATACAGCAGGGACACCTCCCGCACCAGAATTCCTAACGACCAGCCATCAGCGACAATGTGGTGCATGGTAATCAGCAGCACATGCTCACTGGGCGCGAGCCGCACTAACTTGACTCGCAGCAGAGAACCGTTTTCGAGGTCAAAGGGGGTTTGGGCTTCTTGATGAATGGGGGGAAATTGTCCCGGCGGGACGGGGAAGGGGGAAAGGGGAAATTGTCCCGGCGGGACGGGGAAGGGGGAAAGGGGAAATTGTCCCGGAGGGACGGGGAAGGGGGAAAGGGGAAGGGGGAAGGGGGATTCTTCTATAGGCAGAGTTAGTTTTAGATGAGGTGCGATTACCTGTACCGGAGAGCCTTGTACTAGGGGGAAGCGAGTCCGCAGGACTTCGTGCCGTTCGATAATCTGGTTGAGGGCTTGCTCTAGGGCGGTGTGATTGAGGGGGCCGCTCAAGTGTAGGGCAATCGGGAGGTTATAGGTGACGCTATTGCCTTCTAAGTGGGAGAGGAACCACAGTCGCTGCTGGGCAAAGGATAGGGGCAGGTTGCCGTTTCTGCTATCGGGCTGAATGCTCTGATGGGCTAACTCTTGTTGACTGTCTACTTGCTGGCTTAACCCGGCGACGGTGGGAGAGGCAAATAGGCTACTCAGGGGCAACTCTACCCCAAAGGCTGCTCGCACCCGCGACATCACCTGGGTAGCCAGTAGGGAATGTCCTCCTAACTCAAAGAAATTATCTTGCAGACTAACTGACGGAACCTGAAGTACTTCCTGCCAAATCTGGGCAATTCGTCGTTCCACTGCCGTTTGCGGTTGGGTGCGATCGCCTGATGAATTACTGCTTCCCAAGGCAAGCATCTGGCGAGCGATCGTCCCCGCCTTGGTTAGAGGCATCTCCTCTAGCTCGACAAGAGTGCCCGATTGGGTGCCAAAGCGATCTACTAAAAGAGGGGGGGAAAGGGAAGTCTTGTTCCTGTCTGTTGTCTGCTGTTTTCTTTCTCCCTCGCTCTGTAAAGTGACGTAAGCCGTGACCGTTTGGAGGGCGTAGGAGTCGTCTACGACTGGACGGAGGTGGGGATGACTGCCGTTTATCCCGATCCCAAGCTGTGCTTGGTTGTGGTGTAACCCGGCGAGGAAAGAGTGCAAACCTTGTTGAGGACTGAGGAGGGAAAAACCGCGATCGCGCGTCAGTTCCTTAAACTGGTAGCCTCGGCTCATGCCCACTTCCTCCCACATACTCCAGGCAAAACAGTAGCTTTGCAGAGCAGTGTTGTATTTGAGGTGGCGGGCGAAGCTATCGAGAAAGCGATTGGCGGCAGCGTAGGCACCGACCCCCGTACCGCCACAGAAACCGTTGACGGACGAGAAGCCGATAAAAACTCCGCCTTCAGGGAGCAGTTGATGCAGCGCCCACGTTCCCTGTAGCTTCGGATACAGCACCGCTGCCCCACTCTCTGGGGTTTCTGCTTCTAGGAGTCGCTCCTGAAACACTCCCGCCAGATGAATGACTCCAGCTAACTCACTCGCCCACTCGGCCTTCGTCTGCTCGACGACCTGCTGCAAGCGACGGAAATCACCGATATCAACGGCTTGGTAACGAACGTTACCAAGCTGCGCCAGCGACTGGTAGGCGTTGAGGCGTTCTGAACCAGGCTCGGCTGCCGGGTTTAAAGTCGTTCTCCCTACCAACAGCAGTTTAGCCTCATACTGGGTCAGCAGATAGCGAGCAATTTCTACCCCGATGCCGCCTAATCCCCCGCTGAGGAGATACATCCCGCCCTTTTTAAAAGGAAGAGGCTGTTTAGCTTGATTCGCTAAATCGGCCTGAGCTAAACGGGAAACTAAACGCTGTCCGCTACGGTAGGCAACCTCCCGCTCTCCTGATAAGTCACTCAGCTCTTGCAAAACGAGGGCCGCATTGCTTTCAACTGGCTCTACACCTAGATCTACGTGGCGGCAGGTGATCCAGGGCATTTCCTGGGCAACGGTTTTCAGCAATCCTAATAGAGGAGTTTTCTGACAAGCAATGCGATCGCCTGACTCAATGAGCTGGCTGTAACTAGAAACGACCTGGAGGCGAACTGGTATCCTAGGGTGAGCGAGAGCCTGAATAAGAAAGAGCAGGCTGTTAGTTCCCCAGAGCGCTCCTTCTTCAAGCTTGATTTCCGCCTCTTCATCGTAAGTCCACAGGTGCAATACTTGAGCCACAGAAAAGTCATCGGCGGCGAGAGAGGTGAACAGGCGTTGATAGTGCTGCGGTTCGTCCGGATTCAAGCGATAGTGCTGAGGATTCAGACGGTCAAATTCTATTCCTGCCTCTACCTGAACGTAGAGCTGGTTGCGTCGTTTGAATTGGTCACATAGATGCGCTCCGAGTCCTAACGAATCGAGGAACACAACGGTAGGGGAAGAGGGGCAAGGGGCAAGGGGCAAGGAGCAAGGGGCTTTGGGCCGCCAGACTTGCTGATAGAACCAGTTAGGAAGGGTGTTGGCATTTTCTAGAAGTAGATCTAGTTGCTTAACGAGATCATCAAACTCCCCAGCTTCAAAGCGTTGAGCGAGTTGCGATCGCCCAATTTTGCCGATGGAAGTTTTGGGAATGGTGTCTTTCTCAACAGGAACGAGATCTGGATTGATTCCAATGTTTTGGACAACCTGAGTGCGAATGGCTTTAAGCAGCTTGGCTAGCTTCGTTTCGTCATCGTTCTCTCCTCTACAGGCGAGGGAAGCTGCCATGACTTCATCGAAATGAGCTGGAGTGAAGAAGATGACGAGCCGATCTGTATTGTCTTGAGGCTCTCGCACCGCCACAGCAGCCGTGTAGGACACTTCTACCCCGGCAACCTCTTCGACTAGCGCTTCGATTTCGTGGGCATAGTAATTAATCCCGTTGATAATAATGACATTCTGCTCGCGTCCGGTAATCGTTAAACGTCCAGAGCGCATGTATCCTAAATCGCCGGTGTTGAACCAGCCGTCAGCGGTAAAAGCGGCTTGGTTGAGCTGCGGGTTTTGGTAATAGCCAGAAGTAACGCTCAGTCCTTTGACCTGAACGCGACCAATCGTTCCTTCTGCGATCGCCTGTTGACTATCGGCAATGCGCACCCAAATTCCCGGAATTGGCGCTCCCACCTCGACATGCTGCTCATCTGACGCTGAATCCCCAGAAAAGCGGTGGGAGTAAACGACACCAGAACAGGTTTCAGACATGCCCCAGGCTGGATACATCGCCGTCGCCGCTAATCGGTGAGGAGCCAGCACCTCTAGGAACTTTCTGGCACTTCTGGCGGCGATCGCCTCACCGCCGTTGAGAATAAATCGCATCGAGGACAAATCCCACCGTCTGTGGCTGATTGCCTCTGCCTGAGCAACCACCATCCCGTAGGCAAAGTTAGGAGCCCAGGTAATCGTGGCTCGATAGCGCTCAATCCAATCCAGCCATAGTAGAGGCTGCTGTAGGACGAGTTGAATCGGAGCCTGAATCTGCTGACAACCGAGATAAACATCCCGCAGGTGAAACATCACCAAACCGCCAACGTGATCTAAGGGGAACCAGTTGAGGGACACATCATCGCTCGTAAACCGATTCATCACCGCTGTCGCCGCCGAACGACTCAAAATAGAGCGGTGGCTCTGCATCACGGCCTTGGGAACTCCAGTACTTCCCGAAGTAAGCAGCAACACAGCGAGATCGTCAGGCTGACTCGAATGCCACCGAGTATCCGGTTCCGAGGCTCGTAACTCCTCAATCGATGCCACATTGAGATGTGACTGGGATGAACGAATCTGCTCAACGGCACTCGCTCCTGCCAGCACCAGCGGTTGCGCCAACATCTGCCAAGCATTCTGAAGCTTGCGGGCAGCACTATGAGCCTGCTCGTAGGTAGGAGGAATAGGCATAGGAACCGGAACAAAACCGCCGAGCATACAGCCCCAGAAAGCCGGAATAAAGTCCTGAAGCCGCTCTAGCTGAAAAATCACTCGCTCTTGAGGCTTTAACCCAAGCTTTCTCAATCCACCAAGAATACGCTGAGCTTCTTCTAGTAGTTCTTGATAAGAAACGAACTCCGACCCATCGCAGCGAATATAAACAATGCCTCGCTCTGACTGCGCCGCCCGGTGCAGGGCGTGAGCCAGGGTCAGCGGAATATCAACATCAGGCGGTAACGGCCCCCCATAGCTAACCGCCTTAGCTTCTTCCCTTCCCCTTTCCCCCGTCACTTTGAGACAATTGCCCCCTTCCCCTTTCCCCCTTCCCCTTTCCCCCTTACCCCTCCCCAAAGAAACTTCAAGCAGATCGCTCAGATGGACGGCAGAAATTGACTTAATCGGCTGCTGCACCACCACCGCTGCCTGAGCAATTTCTGGTCGAGAGTGCAGTTCCTCTTCCCAACGCTGCACCAGCTCAGAATCAATCACTGGTAACCGCTGCAAGGCTTGCTCGTTGATCTGACCTGTAGCAGTGAGAGGGAGAGCCGACAGCGGTACATAGGCACTAGGCAGCAGGGGGGCAGGGAGCAGCGATCGCATCTGTGCCTGAATCTGTTCCACAGAGAAGTGACCGCGAGGAACGATATAGGCGGTGAGAGACGGAGTATCGGCTTGGCGCACTAGAACGCGACAGTCGTGCAGCGATCGCACCGTTAAGAGGGCTGCCTCTATTTCTTCAAGGCTGACTGGGAAGCCGTTCATCCAGACTTGGCGATCGCGCGAGCCCAGCAGCTCTAAAGCGCCGTTATTAAGAATCCGTCCCCAAACTCCCGTTTTAAACAGGCGTGACCCTGGAGTAAAAGGATTAGCAACCAAGCGTCGCTCCGTCTCTTCTAGATTGTGTAAGTATCCCTGCGCTAGTCCCTGGCCACCACCGTAAATTTCCCCCGGCACTCTCCTAGGAACTGGCTGTAAATGCTCGTCTAGGACATAAATTGACCGATGAGCAGCATCCGGTGGGAAATGAGTGCTGTGTTGATTAACTTCACAGCAGATGATTGCTCCCGTTTCAGGAAAGCTGTAGAGTTGGCACAGGCTACAGGAAAGCTGCCGCTCAAACTGTTCAACCACCTTTAACGATAAGGTTCCGCTACAGAAGACTCGCCGCAGTGAACTTAATGGGGTTTCGATTGAATCTAGAAAAGCAGAGAGGGTAGCAGGAACAAAGTGAACAAGGCTGACCTGTTGCTCAGCGATACAGCGCTGAAGAGTAGCGGGATGAGCATCGGGGGCGATCGCTAAGCGTCCTCCCGTTACCAATGGTCCAAAAATTTCCCCCACAGCTACCTCTTGAGCTAAAGCAGCCTGCTGTAAAACCACATCTGACTGAGACAGAGCAAGCTGAGCTTGCAGCCAACAAAGGCGATCGCTCATGGCGGCGTGGGCAACCGCAATCCCTCTTTGAGCAGAGTAAATAACACAAGCTAGACTTTCAGGCGTAGCTTCATTAGCCGGGTTCTCTTGGCTGTGCTGGGCAACTTTGTCCCAATCCAGGTCGATGAGCAGGGGGGTTGGCACTTTCGCTCCCGGCTGGCTCAACACCATCGATACTTCAGTTGCTGCCACAATTTTTTGCAGGTATTCCTGGGGATAGGTCGGCTCTAAAGGTAGATAAGCTCCCCCGGCTTTAAGAATCCCCAGCAGAGCGATTACCATGTCCATCGAACGCTCAACGCAGATGCCCACCAGTACGTCCGGTCCCACTCCTAACGTTTGCAGGTAGTGAGCTAACTGGTTAGCACGAGCATTGAGGGCGCGATAGGTGAGCTTTTGCTCTCCATACACTACCGCTACTGCATCGGGAGTCCGCTCTACCTGCTCCTCGAATCGCTGATGAAGACACTGAGGAGCATCTTCTTCAGATACCTGCCACGCTAGCAATAACTGCTCTCGTTCTGCTTCTCCAAGCAGAGGCAAGTTCGCCACCCGCTCTTCGGGATGCTCTACGATTGCGCCTAGTAAGTTCTGGTAATGACCGATCAGGGCGCGAATGGTAGCTGCATCAAACAGGTCTGAGCTGTATTCCCATTTCCCTGCAAGTCCTGCTGCTGTCTCCCGCAGCGACACCGTGAGATCGAACTTCGTTGTCACGCTTGGGGTTTCTAGCTCGTGCAGGCTCAAACCGGGGAGTGCCAAGTCCCCAAGCGGTGCATTCTGGAGAGCGAACATCACCTGAAACAGCGGGCTGTAGCTCAAGGATCGCTCTGGCTGGAGTTCTTCTACTAGCCGCTCGAAGGGTAAATTCTGGTGAGCGTAGGCATCTAAAGTACTCTGCTTGACCTGCTCGAGGAATTTCTGAAAGCGAGGATTGCCGCTCAGATTGAGGCGCAGGGCGAGGGTGTTGGCAAAAAACCCGATGAGCGGTTCTAGTTCCTGGCGATTGCGGTTGGCAATGGGCGTTCCGATTACTAAATCCTGCTGTTGGCTATAGCGAGAGAGCAGAATGCCTAAAGCGGCCAGCAGAGTCGCAAATAGGGTCGTTCCTGCCTGCTGGCTCAAAGTCCGCAGCGAGGCGGTGAGGTCTTTCCCCAGACTAAAAGGTGCGCTCCTCCCCGAAAAAGACTGTCCCGATGGACGGGGGCGATCTGTTGGCAACTCTAGCAGGGGTGGTGCGCCTTTGAGGTGTTGCTTCCAGTAATCCAGTTGGGTTTCTAACACCTCTCCTTGTAAGTACTGGCGCTGCCAGACAGCAAAATCGGCGTACTGAATTGATAAGGGAGGTAAAGGCGAGGGCTGATTGTTGCTGAAAGCTCGATAGAGCACAGACAGCTCGCGCACCAAAATGCCTAAAGACCAGCCATCGGCAATAATATGGTGCATCGTGAGCAGCAGGACGTGTTTTTCGGGAGCGAGCCGCAGGAGCTTGACTCGCAGCAGCGGACCCTGAGCTAAATCAAAAGGCGTTTGGGCTTCTTGGTGAATAGAGGGGAAAGGGGAAGGGGGAAGGGGGAAGGGGGATTCTTCTACGGGCAGAGTGAGGTCTAAATGGGGGTTGATTACCTGGACCGGGGAGCTTTCTATCGAGGGGAAGTGGGTCCGCAGCACTTCGTGTCGTTTGATAACGTGGTTGAGGGCTTTCTCTAGAACGGCAACCTGAAGCGTTCCCTTCAACTGGAGAGCAATGGGGATGTTGTAGGCAGCACGGTTTCCTGCTAGCTTTTCTAAAAACCACAGTCTCTGTTGAGCAAACGACAGGGGGAGATTTTCGCGGCGAGGAACAGGCTCAATTTTAGGGAGATGGGGAGCGAGCTCCGGCTGTAGAAACGCCAGGATTTCTGCTTTGCGCTCCTGGAGTTGAGCGCGCAGGTCGGCTGTTAGCACTCCTTTCGGGGCGTTACAGCGCAAGCGACCCTCCTCGACCCATAGCTTGATATCCCGTTTAGCCAGGTCCGCTAAAAACTTGTAAATGGTCACAGCTCAATTTCCTCCCGGTCGTCTCTGTCTTCAGGTGGAGCAGATAACTGTGCCGACAAACTTATTTCCTCAACCGTTTCTGCTAGTTCAGCAAGCGTGGGGGCTTCAAACAAACAGCGCAGAGGCAGTTCTAGGGTAAAGCACTGGCTTAAGCGAGCGATCGCCTGGGTCGCTAATAAAGAGTGTCCCCCCAGTTCAAAGAAGTTGTCGTGAATGCTAATTTGCTTGCGGCCTAACACATCGCGCCAAACGCCAGCGATAGTTTCCTCGGTTTGGGTACGGGGAGCAACCCAGTCGCTGGCCTGAAGGGTGTCCTCGGTCGGTAGGGGCAAAGCGCGGCGATCGATCTTGCCGTTGGCGGTTAAGGGGAAAGAGGCTAACGGCACAAAAGCTGACGGCACCATATAGTCGGGCAGTTTCTCTTTCAGATATCGGCGTAGTTCTTTGACAAGGGCGTGGATGCTGCTTCCTAGTAACTCCCTAGGCTCAGCGCTGCCTTGACTAGTAGATATTTCTTCTTGAGCAGGCACGACATAAGCAACCAAACGTCTATCCGGCTCATCCTGAACAATGACAATACTTTCACGCACGTTAGGGTGTTGAGCTAATACTGCTTCAATTTCGCCCGGTTCAATGCGGAAGCCGCGAAGCTTGAGCTGCTGGTCGAGGCGACCGAGATATTCGATGTTGCCATCCGGGAGATAGCGAGCGCGGTCTCCAGTCCGATACAGGGGAACGGGGAACGGGGAACGG
>JBHJGN010000067.1:0-101907 GCA_050331735.1 Cyanophyceae cyanobacterium | reverse complement strand
CAAGACCTCAAAAAGTTGTTCAAAGACCAAAATTTCCCCACTTTACCAGTTCTGCGACAACGGGTTTTTCAAGTCGTGAACTCTTTAACGGAAACAGAGCTTCGCTCTCTATCTGGATGGTCTTATCTTTTGGCTGCTACGCAGCACCTCTGACCAGTGCAACCTTTTCCAGAAATAGTATGAGTAGTAGCGATAGCTCGTCAAGCTGTCAACGCAATCAGGCTTAAGAAGCCCTTTTTGATCGTACAGACGCAGAGCTTTGGTAGAAACGCGGCTGAGTTGAGCAAAGTCACCAATCTTGAGCATAAGCAATAAAAGAATAGAAGACATAGGGAGAACAGAATAAAAAAAGACAGCAGCGGCTACGCTAAGCTTCACTTCCCCATCAACTTTTGAATTATATTTATAGTCAACACTTTGCCCCAGGGATAAAGTCAAGTGGCAGCACTCTCCTGCAAAATACTTGGCATTAGTTCTGCTTTTGCCCTTGCTCTAATGTTTCAGTTAGGGATACTGTGCAGCGTTCATAGACCTCCCAAAGCGGTTGAAATTTTTTAGGTTTGTAGACGTGCTTGAGATAAATAGACTTGTTAACCTATCCAAGCAGCCTTGCAGGAGTTTTTTTCGTGAAATGAGATTTAGAAAAACTCTTGATATGTTGTTTCCCTGACATACCATCCAGAAAAAGACAAGATATAATCTTTGGATACTTCCTTAAACCTGCCACTCGGTTAGGAACACTACTCTGACAAGGGAGACAATCTATGGATTGCGGTATTCTATATGTAGCCACAGGGGAAAGATACTGTGCAGAGGCCAACCTTTCTGCAAGTTCTGTTCGCAATGTAATGCCCGATATACCGATTACTATCCACACAGATAGTACGAATCATCTAGATATCAGGCTTTTTGATCATATTGAGAACCTTGATCAACCAACCTATTCATTCTTTGATAAGATAACCCCTCTATGCCATTCGCCTTATCAGAAAACACTTTTTCTAGATACTGATACCTTGGTTTTAGAGTCAGTCTATGAACTATTTAATGTATTAGAAAAATTTGAGCTTACCTATTGTCACGCCCCAGATAGAGGAGCAGACAACCCTAAATTGCTGTCGGTATGTCCAATCGCTTTCGTTGAACCCAACACGGGAGTAATGTCTTATAGGAATACAGACAGAATCGCTAATCTCTTTAAAAACTGGTCTACCTACTACCAATCGCTGCTCGCTGAAATCCCCAGAAGAGTTAGGCACGATCAACCAGCCCTTCGGAAAGTCCTTTACGACTCTGATATCAGGTTTCTAGTTTTACCGCCTGAGTATAACTTGAGAACTCCAAAGCCCATTTTTAAAGGAAGAATGCCTGCTAAGATTCTTCACGGCAGAGAACCAACTCTAAGCAGAGCATTAAAGGTTATGAAGAATAATAACTAGATAGGTATTTATGACTTCCGAGATAAGCTATGGCACAAGGCTCAAAATAAACTACAAAGAACGATGAACAAATTTTTTAAACTCTCATGAGGCTTCTTGCTGACTGACCAACAATCAAAACTAAGCTAAACTTGATATTTTTGAGGATATTTATGAAGAGCAATATTGGGGTATTCTTCTATGATTTTTTGATTGTCTTTTATGTAAAAGTTGACAATTAAATCATCTACGTACTTTGAATGAGAAAAAGATTTTTGCTGGCGTTTTTTGATTTCAAATAGCTGAGCATAAAGCAAAGCAGCTAATCTGATAACGTACTTGTTTTTAGTATTCAGTACTGGCTTAACAATATTTTGATATCGCGTAATTTCGATTTTGCTGTCAATTAACTTTTCGTTTTTTCTTTGTATTAAGGTGTCATGATTGCTTTTTTTGAAGGCTTTCTGCATAATATTCTCAAGTCTTTCTATGACTTGCTGCGGATTATGATAAAAGTCTTCATACAGAAAAACATGAACCTTGCAAAATTTTTCATGGTACATCTTTATTGTACGGTAGTACAAGAAATGCTCGCGGTTTATATTTTTTGTCAGAAGATTGTAAGGCCTAGTGCTTTTTCTCCAGTAGTCTTTTTTATCCTTACTGCAATACATTGCGTAGGTATATTCTTCTTTAGGATACCATAGGTAAAGATCGATGGGATTGATTCCTCCCATCTTGACGTATTGATTGTATAGCGATAGTAAAATGTCTTTTTGTCCTCTGATAAAAAGAATAATTTCCCCTTGAGGAAAAATCTTGCTTAATCTATCTGCAATCAAGCTGCGGTTTAGATAATTAATGTCAGGCAGTCCCGACAGACATTCATCAGATATAATTAAATTTTTGTTTTGCTCTTTTATTGGTTCTAATTCCGATTCTAATTCTTTGGGCTCATAAACAGTATCATCGGCAAATTGTAACTGATTAAAACCACGACCTTGTTGAGTATACGGTCTGGTAATGCAGATAGTATTATCAAAATAAGGAAAAACTTCTGTTTGAAAAAACGTACTAGCTGTTTTGTGTAAGCCGACATGAATAAAGACCCTAGACATAATACTTCAAAAACTTACTTTACTACGCCGAAAACAAAAGAGAAATTCGACCTTGGCTGAGGCATCGAATAGCAAACGAACTGCTAACGTTTTGAGGATGTCTATTGAAATTTGAACTAACAATAAACGGATATTAAGGCAAAAGATGAATCCATCCTAACTACGCTGGCTAACAAAATTGTCGTCATTTAACCTAAGTTTCTACGCAAGCCGGAGCCCAAGATACAAGAAATATTTATAGGAAGCAAAGCTTGAATCACGCTCGTGAAGTAATGCTTGCCAAAGCCCTTAGTCTAGCTCTCGTCTCCCCTCTAACGCCCTCGCTAGGGTCACCTCGTCAGCGTATTCTAAATCTCCCCCCATTGGTAATCCGAAGGCAATGCGCGTCACCTTTGTAAACGGCTTAAGTAATTGACCTAAGTAGAGAGTGGTTGTCTCTCCTTCCACGCTAGGGCTGAGGGCTAAAATCACTTCTTGAACCTGTTGCTGGCGGGCACGCCGTACTAGCGGCTGAATATTGAGCTGTTCGGGACCAATACCGTCCATAGGAGAAATCACGCCCCCAAGAACATGATACTTGCCACGATACTCTCGCGTTTTTTCCAGAGCAATCACGTCACGGGAATCGGTGACGACGCAAACGGTGTGACTATCACGGTTTTGATTGCGGCAAATGTCACAAACGGGAGCAGCCGATAGATGAAAGCAAATTTTACATAGGCCAACCTGCTTTTTAGCATCTATGAGCGCCTGGGCGAAAGCCTGAACTTCGTCTTCCGGACGCTTGAGAATATGTAGCGCCAATCGCTGAGCAGTTTTAGGTCCGACTCCCGGTAGGTGCTGTAGTTGCTCGATAAGACGAGCTAAAGGAGGTGTATAAATTGCTAGATAATCTCCAATACTTCGCTTTTTCTATCATAAAAAATTGCTCCCCAACTGGGGAGCAAGCGAGTTCATTAAGCACTGTGGTTGAGGAACGATTAACCGTCGATAGCAGGAGCAACTAGAGCAACGGTCTCTGCATCACCAGCAGCCAAATCTAAGGGGAAGTTGTGGGCGTTGCGCTCGTGCATCACCTCAAAGCCAAGGTTGGCGCGATTAAGCACGTCTGCCCAGGTATTGATCACTCGACCCTGAGAATCGAGGATGGACTGGTTAAAGTTGAACCCGTTGAGGTTGAACGCCATCGTAGAAATACCGAGAGCGGTGAACCAAATTCCAATAACGGGCCAAGCACCGAGGAAGAAGTGCAGCGCACGGCTGTTGTTGAAGCTAGCGTACTGGAAGATTAGACGACCGAAGTAGCCATGAGCGGCAACAATGTTGTAGGTCTCTTCCTCTTGTCCAAAGACATAGCCGTAGTTCTGAGATTCGTTCTCAGTGGTTTCCCGAACGAGAGAAGAAGTAACGAGAGAACCGTGCATAGCGCTAAACAGCGCTCCACCGAAGACACCCGCAACTCCCAGCATGTGGAACGGGTGCATCAAAATGTTGTGCTCAGCCTGGAACACGAACATAAAGTTAAATGTTCCGCTGATGCCGAGAGGCATACCGTCGGAGAAGGAACCCTGGCCGATGGGGTAGATGAGGAAGACGGCAGTCGCAGAAGCCAAAGGAGCGCTATAGGCAACGCAAATCCAAGGACGCATGCCGAGGCGGTAGGACAGTTCCCACTGACGACCCAAGTAGCAGAAGCAGCCAATCAGGAAGTGGAAGACGATGAGCTGGTAAGGACCGCCATTGTAGAGCCATTCATCTAAGCTTGCGGCTTCCCAGATGGGATAGAAGTGCAGACCGATCGCATTAGAGGAAGGCACGACCGCACCAGAAATAATGTTGTTGCCGTAGAGGAGAGAGCCAGCAACAGGCTCGCGAATGCCGTCAATGTCTACAGGGGGGGCAGCAACGAAAGCAATAATGAAGCAGATGGTGGCAGAAAGCAGAGTCGGAATCATCAGGACACCAAACCAGCCAACGTAAAGGCGGTTGTTGGTGCTGGTAACCCACTGACAAAAACGCTCCCATAGGCCAACACCATCACGGGTTTGTAATGTAGTTGTCATGGTAATTATTTCAGTCTTTAGAGTGTCATTAAAGCGCAAGGTTATCCTTGCGTTCTCTTTAAGTATATTTACCTTTATTGAGATTGGATCGGTTTTTTTATGTATAAATATTAATTTTTCTCGGTTAAATTATGTATTTTATTTAAGGAAGTTTGTACTTGTGTAAATTAAGGACGGTTGCTTGCGTGGCGAGATAGATTGAAGGATGCGAAAGCATCGAAATTATTCAAGGATAAGCGTTTATCCTCGCTTCTTCAACCAAGAGAAATTATTAAGAAACGTAAAGCGTATTGCTATTTAACAAAAAGCAATTTACAGAAGTTTTTCTTATTTTATAAAACTTGATTATTGCTTATCTCAACGTTAATTGTTTCAGCATTTTTAGTTCTACAGGCGCTAAATTTCGCCACTGACCAGGGTGAAGCCCGTCTAGTCTAAGAACGGCATCAGAAGCTTGGTTACTCTTAAGAGCGATCGCCGCCCGCACTAGCCGCAGTGTAGGAAAGCCCACCGCCGCCGTCATCCGACGCACTTGACGGTTTCGCCCCTCAGTGAGCGTCATCTCCAACCAGCAAGTCGGGACAGATTTACGAGCGCGAATGGGCGGATGGCGAGGCGGTAGCAGGGGTTCAGTGGGTAATTTCTTCACGACAACTGGACGAGTCCGGTAATTTTTGAACGTGATTCCCTGACGGAGACGATCGAGAGCTTGTTTGTTGGGAATGCGCTCTACCTGCACCCAGTAGGTACGCGGATGGGCAAACTGACGGTGAGCCAGACGATGCTGCAAGCGCCCATTATTGGTTAGTAGCAGGAGACCTTCGCTATCTAGATCGAGTCGTCCCACCGGATAGACAGACGGAATATTAATGTAGTGTTTGAGAGTTTGGCGATCGCCCCCACTGTCTGAAAACTGGCACAGCACACCATAGGGTTTATAAAACAGGATAGTGCGCTCCTGATTTGGATTGGGCATTCGCTGATGGTTGATGGTTAATAGCGCCTACCAATCAACACTTAACACATTCCCCCTCGTTTGGACAGGGAATAAACAGCATCTGTGAGTTTTAGCAAGATCGCTCTTTTTACAGAGTTCAGAAGCGTTAAGTAGCAATTAGTTTAGAGAAATGAATCCTACAGACAGTCAACAACTAAGACTTGGGCTAGTATGCATTACAGCGTCCCAAGCAGTACGATATCGCACAATTACCCGCAAGCGACTGTTGCAGCTCAGTCCTGCGGAGCAGAAAGACCGTTTGCGATCGCTTTACGCCGAGAACATCCAGCGGCTTAAGGGCGCGATTGAGTTCTGTTTGAAGCACCAGATTTATCTCTATCGGCTTAACGGTGGGGTGTTTCCCTTTTGCGATGTGGAACTAGGAGAATCAATCCTAGCAGAATTTCAGGAGGAACTGCGACAAATTGGCGATCGCGCTATCAATTCAGGAGTACGTCTGGTGATGCATCCGCCTCAGTTCGTGGTGCTCAACTCTGATTCTCCCCAAGTCGTCGCCAACAGCCGTAAAATTCTGGCGGCTCACGCTCTGATTCTGGACTATTTAGGTCAGGAGCGATCGCCTTGGGCTGCTCTCAACATTCATGGCGGTAAAGGCAATCGACGAGAGCAATTAGTGCAGCAGATTGCAGCATTACCAACCGCCGTTCGTTCTCGACTAACCCTTGAAAACGATGAATCAACCTACAGCGCTCAAGCTATTCTCGATATTTGCCAAGCTGCTAGTGTCCCAATGGTTTTTGACGCTCATCACCACGTAGTTTGTGAAGATTTGGACAGCTACGACCACGAAAGCGTCGGCGAAATGCTAGCGGCGGCTCGCTTCACCTGGCCAGACCATCAGCTCGTTCATATCTCCAACGGTCGTACCCATCTCAACGACCCCCAACACAGCGATTTTATTGAGGTGATGCCGAGTTCCTACGTCAACGCTCCCTGGATTGAAGTAGAAGCGAAGAAAAAAGAGTTAGCGATCGAGAAGCTGCGGCAAGAGTGGCAGCCTTTAAAGAGTGATTGAGCATCTGTCGTTTGTTACTCATTGTCTAGTTTTTGCTGGGTAAACAAAGGGTTTAAACTATTCCTTCGTGGTGTTGGTATACGAGTTGAGAGTGCTGTATCCTTTACCCCTTAGCCTTTCCCCTTTTCCCTCTCTATGCATCTGTAGCTACATTTGAGAAAATTTAGCTAAGAGCTATAGCTCCGGAATCTGTTCGACATGAGCTTGAAGCTCCAGCGTTATTTGATTGGCTGCGACATAAATGCGCTCTATCTGTACCAATAGCTGAGATAGCTGTAGAGTGCGCAATTTTAATAGATCGTTAACTTTAGTCAGCAAAGCAATCGTAGCCGAGAAATCAAGAGATTTGCCGTTGAGGTAGCGTCCTCCTTCAAAAATAATCCGCTTACCGAACGCCTCGAACAGCAAGGTGACGGCAAATTCAACATCATAGTCTACACCACCATATTGAGCAAGCAGTTGAGCCTCTAACGATACTCGATTTTGGCCCGATAGCTCAAACTTTCCTTGCTGAATCTTCAGGTTAAGGTTTTGCTCTCCTACAGGAATGGTGAGTTGAGCAATCAAGTCTCGCAAATAGTCTGACTGAAGAGCGCGATTAAGATCGGCTTCTTCTAAAAGAATGCGCAGGGAAGCATCTGTCGGCTGAGATAATTCAACTTTTCCTAAAGCTGCTTTTAGGACGTTAATAGCAACGTGGTCAGTTTCTAGCAAAATTTCGGCTACGCTCAAATTTTGAGGCATCACGATGTCTTCGCCTCGAAGCTTCACCGAATTTACTTCTCCTTCTGCTAATTGAATCGGCTCGCAATCAATATCAATATCTAGGTTTTCTACGGCTTCTACCTGACTAGACAACCCAATTTCGACTGCTTTGTTAATCGCTTTCTTACCAAGACTAGTTTGAGTTTGTTGTTGCTTCTGTACCTTTTGTATATTCACTTTTCCTTCTTTAGAATGATGATTTTTGTCGGTAGCTATGGGGCTTGCAATACAGATCGAGCCTATACAGCTACAAGCTTATACGTATCAGAGAAATATGATTCATCCTGTTATACGTGGAGTTATTTAATCAGTCTTAAGCAAGAGAAAACGTCCCCTTTTTTTGTCTTGAGTCGTAGATTGGTCTCTAATCAGCCAAGAGATGGATGTAGCAAATCCTGGAGAACAGGAGACTATAAGGTAAATCGAATTGTAAGCATCAAGAGGATATTAACTACATGGCAACGACATTAGATGAAAATAAAATGATGTCTATCGCTACTAAGCTGGCTGATATGAAGGCTATTCAGGCTCAGATGATTTCCAACGAGCAAAAGCTTATGTCTGCTATTACAGGTGACCAGGAAATCAGCAAGCGCATGCAGGATATGCTCAATGACGATCAGGAAAGCCTAGGAACGATCGAGTCTGCTATTTCTAATGTGGGGATGCAGGCTGGCGCTGATGAAAAGACGAAAAAGTTTATTGAAAGTATTGAAGGTTTGATGGCGGGCAACGAACTGTCGCTATACGAAAAAGCTTCTCAACATGAATCCCTCAAGCACC
The DNA here is from genome assembly GCA_050331735.1 of Cyanophyceae cyanobacterium. Classification (GTDB taxonomy): domain Bacteria; phylum Cyanobacteriota; class Cyanobacteriia; order Cyanobacteriales; family JBHJGN01; genus JBHJGN01. Next base: position 93,727 of record JBHJGN010000067.1, on the reverse strand, counting down.
AGCTAACGATGATTGGCTTAGTAGTACACAAAGCGGCTCAAGCGGCGGGAGGAGATTTAGAAAAAACCATCGACCCCATTAACAAGGTGAACTTTAAAAACCGCGCTCACCAAGAGCAGCTCAAGGGAATTCTCTACGCTTTAGGAACTCGCGAATTAGTTGGAAAAGAACCAGATAAAAGCATTTGGGCTGGCATTGAAGATGCGATCGCCGCTGCTAAAGGTGCTTTCCAAGGGTTAGCGGAATAACTTAAGCGCTGACGGATATTCATCTAGACCTTAAAGTGGTTCAAGCGGGCGTACAGCCCGCATTTTTTATATTCCAAACACCTGCTACACTAATTTGGTCGCAAATCCCTACTCGCTTCAGTTGACTCTAAACTGCTTCTCGACAGCGCTGAGCAACAAATCTCTGGGCAAAAAACGAGGCAGATTGACAATGACTTGATTGGCTAAACCACCAGTGACAACAGTAGACTGATTGCTCTCTAGAGCTTTAAGCGCCTCCTTTACCACCTCATCTGGAGGAGTCATGCCAATATTGCTGTTTCTAAAGGATTCAGGATATTGAGCTTCGTCGAAAAATTTCGTTTCCGTTGGTCCTGGGCAAACTGCTAAAATGCGTACGCCTGTCTCTTTATTTTCTGCCCATAGTGCCTCGCTAAAGCTGAGCACAAACGCTTTCGTCGCGCCATAAATCGACTGATAGGGCAGCGGTTGAAAACCAGCAATCGAAGAGAGATTAATAATAGAGCCAGAGCCGCGCTGCTTCATCTGCGGCAGAAATAGCCCCGTTACTTCTACAAGAGCGGTAATGTTAAGCTGAACCATCTCCAACTGTTTTTGCAGAGGGCGATCGCTAAAGGCTCCGTAATCGCCAAATCCAGCGTTGTTAATCAAGAGGTCAATCGTCAGTCCCCGCTGAGAAACGGCCTCAAAGACAAACTTAATCGCTCCTGGTGCGGTTAAATCTTGGGCAATCACATCTGCCTGGATTTGAAATTGTTCGTAAAGCTGTTCGGCTAGCCGCTGAAGCTTATCTTCGGAACGAGCAACTAACACTAAATTTGTTTTTCGAGCCGCCAGTTCTTTGGCGAAGGCTTCTCCAATTCCAGAAGAAGCCCCAGTAATCAACGCAGTATTCATGGGACAGTTAAGAGAGAACTATTAAGAATAGTAACGCAAGCGCTATAGGCGCAGGGGCAGCAGCGAAGCTGCGGGGATGGGGAATCTGTCCCTCCGGGACGGAGCAAGAACACAGAGTTAAGGAATAATACCAATTAGAAAAAGTCATGAGAGACTTGACCCGTTGGGGAAAAGGGGTAAGGGGAAAAGGTAAACACAGCAAGCCTTTCCCTTTTAATGTTTACATCCGGTCAAGTCGTGAGGACGCAGAAAGTTTTGCTAGGGTTTAGCGTCGCAGTTGATGAACTGTGCGCATAAAAAAACAGGCAACAAATGATGCCTGTCGAGATGTTGATATCAAAGGAGTTTAGGAAGCTTCTGCTGCTACCGGATAGACACTTACCTTCTTGCGGCTTCTGTCTTTGTGTTCAAAGGTTACCACGCCGTCGATGAGGGCAAATAGGGTGTCATCTCCGCCGCGACCAACATTTTCTCCGGGATGAACTTTTGTCCCGCGCTGACGAATGAGAATATTGCCAGCTCTGACAACTTGACCGCCGTAGCGCTTCACGCCTAAACGTTTGGATTTAGAGTCTCGTCCGTTCCGAGTACTGCCAGTTCCTTTCTTGTGAGCCATGATTTCCTCCTAGATCCTAATTAGTATTTTATGCCTGAGTTTCGACGGTCTCAACGACTGTTTCTGTCTCCGCCTCATCTTGAACAGGTACTTCAACAGGTGCTTCTTCTGCCTCACTCGCCGCTTCCGCAGCCGCTAAAGCAGAGCCATTGAGGTGAATTGAATCAACCATCAGGCGCGTTAGCTCTTGGCGGTGTCCGCGTTTCTTGCGAGTCTTTTTCTTCGGCTTCATCTTATAGACAATTACTTTGCGTCCGCGCCGATGCTCCATCACCGTTCCTTGCACCGTTGCTCCTTCAATCAAAGGCTGACCGATGGTGATGTCATCTTCGTGATGGATCAGCAAAACCTTCTCGATGGTATAGCCAGCATCTGGTTCCGCGTGGAGGCGGTTGATGTCGTAGAAGCGTCCGGGTTCAACGCGCAGTTGCGTACCGCCGATTTCTACAATTGCGTAGGTCATGTGGGTTAATCTCTCTTTAGTTGCCGTACAGGTAGCACGAGGCTTTTAAAATGTCCGAACCTGGTCCGAGCAGGAATTAGACACGCGATCTCTTATTATCTTTTGTTCATCTAACTGTGTCAAGGTGATATCTTTAAAACCCCCGATTTTGTAAATTCGGTTACAGAGGAGCAATCAAGGAGAAAGTTTCTGGCTTCAGAAAAGCTCTGCTTCCTTTCCCCCAGCTAATCGGCGTAGGTATTAGCTAAAAAGGGAAATCCCTTTAGTCGTCGTAGCTAAAGCGGAGGGCCACAAATTCACCTCCAGAATCCGGGCCTTGGCAAAAGAGCTCTTCGCGCCGCGATCGCTCATCCCGCGCACAGGTGACCAGACTTTTAAATCCTTCTAGGTCGCTAATATAGGTTTCCGGATCGATACCAAGTCTACGGCGAAACTGCTCCCAAGTAACATCTAGTATTTCATCTCCGCAGACCATTTCCACTTCACCTCGTTCCGCATCGATGTCGCCAAACTCCACCTCAAATTCCCCCTCTTCAATTTCGACAAACTTGCAGGTTTCTAGTTTGGCCCGGTTACCGCAGGCTCCCAAGCCGACTATTGCTGTTGTAAACATGCTGCTAATTGCTAGTAAAGTTGCTTGTTTAAACATCTTCTTTAATTGTTTGCTGCTTTACTTTAATAAAAACTAAGATCCGCTAATTCTTCCTGCCTCAACGGTCAGAATTTGCGACTCCTTGAGCCATTGGGAATCAAAAGAGCCGACATGAGTGGTTGTTATCAACGTTTGAAAGCGGTCTTGAATCGTATCGAGAAGCTGATCTTGACGAGAAGGATCGAGTTCGGCGAGGACATCATCTAGCAGCAGCAGAGGCGGTTCGCCCACGACTTCCTCAATCAGCTTGAGTTCAGAAAGCTTGAGAGCCAGGACGAGAGTACGCTGCTGACCTTGAGAACCGTAGGATTTAGCGGGAGTTTCGTTAATGGTTAGCTCGATGTCATCTCGATGAGGACCGACCACCGTGGTTCCCTGATGCTGTTCGGCAGTGCGGCGCTGCTCAATCTTTTCTAAAAACGCCTGCTGAACCTGTTCGGGAGCGTCCTCTGTCCAGACCACGTTGGGAGCATACTTCACTTCTAAAACTTCTGTATCACCGCTGATCTCGGCGTGAACCGCTTGGGCAAGGGGAGCAAGCTTATCTAATACTCTAGCTCGTCGCCGCGTCACTCGCGACCCTGCTGCCGCCAATTGCTCATCCCACAGCCTAAGCTGTGCTAAATCTGGGACAAATTCAGCATCTCCCTGTCGCTGGCGTATCTCCTTTAACAGAGCGTTGCGCTGCCGCAGCACCCGGTGATACTCTTGTAGAATGCGAGCGTAAATTGGCTCTAGCTGAATCAGCAGGGTATCGAGCCAGTTGCGGCGACTTTCCGGGCTACCCCGCACGAGTTCTAAGTCTAGACTAGAAAACTGTACAGCATTAAGAACTCCCAGTACATCTAAATGGCGACGCAGGTTTTCTTGATTGAGCATTACCGTTCGCCGTCCTGATGAGCGCAGCGTCATTCCTAGCTCAGCGGTTCCGTAAGCCCGTTCTACACTGGCTAAAATCTGACCTGCGGTTGCTCCGGCTAACACCAAATCGCGATCGCGCGTGGCTCGATGGCTTTTCAGGGTTGCCAGCAGTTCCACGGCTTCAAGGAGATTCGACTTTCCTTGAGCATTGTTGCCAACTAAAATTGTCTTTTGAGCCTGAAACTCGATCTGCTGCTCTGTGTAGTTGCGAAACGAACGCAGATTTAAGCTGGTTAGAAACATTGACGAATTATTTTGGGCTAGGTTGAACCCGACATCCTGCACCTGGCATTCTAACGGTTTATTTAGTCCAGCAAGAAAACCCTCGCTTGGCGTTAGGCATTGCGGAATTAGGAATGACTGCCTGGCTCCAACCCGTTTAACAATGACAATCAACCATCAACCCTTCGGGTTCTCTAGTCGCTCATGGGGGAAACCCTCAAGACCGCGCTAGCTCATAATTAACAATTGTCCCACCTCATTACCACCAAGCCAGCAATTCTGTACAGACTAATCAAGCCACCGAGTGGATGTCACGGTGTTAGAGCCTGTTTAATTTTTTCCTCAAAAGTCACTCGATCGTCCTTGAGCGATAACAGCGTCACATCTCTTCTAGCGCTAGCAATTTCTTTGATGACTGCCACGCGATCACCTCCGTTCCTGACTTGCTCCTCTACATAAACTGAGATCTGATCGAGGGGAAGACCTAAAATTTCCTGATGGTTCATACAAGCCAATCTCCTTCAGCAAGACGGACATGATATTAAAGATTAACGTCTTCTGGAGTGATACCACCGAATAAAAAGCTTCTCTAGCTCGACCCACACAAACATCAAGCTGCTAAAGCCCAAGCAAATTAGCAATTGTTCTAAGGTTAAGAACTGCGTGTCGAAGAAATTGCGGAGGGGCGGAACGTAGACGAGCATCAGTTGAAGTGCTGTTGTGACGAGTACCGCGACCAGTAAATAAGGATTAGACAACGGATTCAGTTCAATGGTCAGCCGATTGTGGGAGCGCACCGCTAACGCATGTCCCATCTGGGCAATACAGAGCGTGGTGAACACCATTGTTTTCCAGGAACCCATGTTGCCTGTATCTTCAGCGCTCTCGTAGGCGAGCAGCATGAGGGTAATTGAAATGATCGAAAAAATAATGCCGATGCGAACAATGTAGAAGCCGAGTCCTCTAGCAAAGATGCTTTCTTTGGGGCTAAAGGGAGGACGACGCATGATATCGGGTTCGGCTGGCTCTACGGCTAAAGCAAGCGCGGGTAAGCCATCGGTGACCAGGTTCATCCAGAGAATCTGGAGCGGAGTCAGCGGTACTTCCGATAAACCGAGCAGAGGAGCAGCGGCAATCGTAATTACCTCGCCCACGTTACTACCCAGAATATATTTAATAAAGCGGCGAATATTGCTGTAGACAACTCGGCCTTCTTCGGTAGCGGCGACGATGGTGGCAAAGTTATCGTCGAGGAGGATCATATCGCTCGCTTCCTTGCTTACGTCTGTCCCCGTAATGCCCATCGCAATGCCGATATCCGCCTGCTTGAGTGCCGGAGCATCATTCACGCCGTCTCCCGTCATCGCCACAAAGCGATCGCGCTTTTGCAGAGCCTGAACAATGCGGAGCTTATGCTCTGGAGACACGCGAGCATAAACGCTCACCTGGTCTACTTCTCCGGCTAAATCGAGCGGAGAGAGCCGTTCTAGCTCTCGCCCCGTCAGCACTCGGTCGCCATCGGCAATGTGGAGGTCGCGGGCGATCGCCTGCGCTGTCAACTGATGATCTCCAGTGATCATGACCGGACGGATTCCCGCTTGGCGACATCGCTGTACCGCCATCCGCGCCTCGGGTCTCGGGGCATCTAGCATGCCTACTAAACCCAGCCAAATCAGTTCTGCTTCCGTTTCTTCGGAAAGACGCGGGGCAAACTCAAGCGACTTGTAAGCAAACCCCAGCACTCGTAATCCGCGACTGGCCATATCATCGTTGAGGTGTAAAATCTGCTGGCGCTCCTCATCGGTTAGCGGAACTGACTCATCCCCTACTTGATAGAACTGGCAGCGCTCTAATACTAGCTCTGGCGAACCTTTTGTAAACAGCGTTAGTTTTTCACCTTCACAGAGAACGCTCATTCGCTTGCGCTCCGAGGAAAAGGGGATTTCTCCGACCCGCTCAAATTGTCGATATAAAAATTGCTGCTCTAGCCCTGCTTTTCCGGCTAAAGTTAGCAAGGCTCCCTCTGTCGGATCTCCCAAAATGCTCCATTGAGGATGGGGGGTTGAATTGGTCGGCTCATCCTCTTGAATTAAGGAAGCATCGTTACACAGAACGCAAGCAGTTAATAGCGTCTGTAGCTCTGGATAGTGAGTTAATTTAATCGGCTGCTCCTGAACGAGAAACTTTCCGGTGGGAGTGTAGCCTTCTCCGGTCACTTGAAAAGCGTTGCCAACGGTGCCGACTTCTTGAACGACCATTTTGTTTTGAGTCAGCGTTCCCGTTTTATCTGAACAGATTGTATTCACTGAACCCAACGTTTCTACCGCTGGCAGCTTGCGAATTAGCGCCTGCCGCCTGACCATTCGCTGAGTGCCGATGGCGAGGGTAACGGTAATCACAGCCGGAAGTCCTTCAGGAACCACCGCTACCGCCATACTCAGTGATACCTCAATCAGTTCCCGGAGACGGCCAAAGCCAGCTTGCAGAATGCCGATGCCGATTACTAAAGCGACCAAAATCAGAGAGCCTGTGACTAACACGTTGGCAAGCTGAGTCATTCGCTGCTGAAGGGGGGTGGGTTCGTTTTCGACCGATTGCAGCATCTGGGCGATCTTGCCCAACTCCGTTGCCATGCCGGTGCCGGTGACCACTATCCGGGCGCGTCCCTGAGCGACTTCTGTTCCGGTGAACACCATGTTGAGGCGATCGCCCAAGGGAGTATCCGCCTCCAGTCCTGCCGGTATTAGCTGCTTATTGACGGCCTGCGCCTCTCCGGTTAGAGCCGACTCCCGTACCTGGAGGTTAGAGGCTTCAATAATCTGTCCATCCGCGCTTACCTGAGTTCCCGCTTCGACAAACATAATATCTCCCGGCACGAGACCGGGCGCGTCTATCTCGGTACGCTGTCCATCCCGCAGCACCTGCACTTTCGGTGAAGACAAGCTTTTTAAAGCGGCCAAGGCTTTTTCAGCGCGACTTTCTTGGAGATATCCTAGAATGCCGTTGAGAATGACAATTGAAAGAATAGCGATGGTGTCTTTAAAAGGAACTTCTCCTTCAGCAACGCCGTTGGCCTGCATATCAACCAGATCTAAAATTCCTGAGATAATTGCGACAGCAATCAGCATCAGGAGCATAATGTTTTTGAACTGATCGAGTAAAATTTCCCAGGAACTACGGCCCTCTGCTTCTTCGATTTCGTTAGGACCGTAGTACTGTTGTCGCTGGTGAACGTCTTGAGAGCTTAAACCCGTTTGGGCGTTGCTACTAAGTTTTTCGAGAGTTTCTTCAACCGAATCGGTATGCCAGGGATTGGTCAAAGCGGGCAGGAATTGGGATGTGGATGTCTTCACGGTGCGCAGGTCGCGGAAACTAAATTTCGATCTTAGGACTTCCAGCCCTTAACTAGCTCAAAAGTACCATGAAGTTTAATGACGATGAACTTGACTGACCCATACTTTAGGTGAACAAAAATCACTGCGGTGAAACGTTCTCTCTTTTCCCTTTCCCCCACGCCTGCGGCGTTTCTGCCAAATTGTAGTCTATGTCCAGTTTAAACGGCAGTTATTGCCTACAATACTTGTTGACTCCTCTAAGTCACAGTGAGTATGTCCCACTCTGTCCTTACTATGCCACAAACCCTTGCTAGAACAATTCAGCCAGTAGCGGCGCGGTCTCTCCACGGAATTGCTTTTTGGAATCAGGATTTGTTGGCCATTGATTCGACCAACGGATATCTGTTTAAAATCGACCCGAAGAGCGACAACGCTACGGTACTCAATGCTCATTGCTGGTCGGACTTTGTGGGGGTGACTGGAGTCGCCATTGCCGAAGAGACGCTCTGGTTAACTAGTGGAGACAGTATCTACTTTTGCTCGGTACACGATTGGATACTTCAACATTTTGTGAGCCTCCGCGACCCGGTTGAAGGCATCGCCGTTAGAGAGGGCACCGTCTACGTCACCTGCCAGAGGTCGGGAGAGATCTTGATCTTCAATCGCAAGTCAGGCGATACGATTACCCGTTTCTACGCTCCTGGTGTTGGCAAAGAAGATATCACGATTCGGGGTGAGGAACTCTGGATCGCCGATGATGTAGAACAGTCGGTATTTTGCTTGGACCGCGCTACCGGGGAAGTCATTTTTAGCGTCTTAACGCCGTTTGAGTCGCCGACAGGTCTAGCGTTCTCTCCAGGGGATGGGGAAACGCTCTACGTTGCCTACGCAATGGTCGAACCCTATGTGCGCGATAACCCTAACGCTGAACCTAATCACGAACTGCAATACCGCGATCGCACCTTTATTCATCCGCTCTATTTTCGCTACAGTTCAGAAGCGAGTTACGCGCTATCTAACGGGTATTTGGTCGAAATGACCTATGTTGAGGAACTTTCCCCGCTCGATCCCGTTGAACTCAAAGACGTAGAGTGGCGCATTGCTCTCCCGGCAGAAACCGATCGCCAGAAGCTTAGAAACATCGAAGCCGTAGGAGTGCCGTTTACCGAGGAAATTCAGGAGGGTCAGCGGGTCGCAGTATTTAGCTTTGAGCGTTTAACCGCCAAAGACCGCTTCATTTTCGGCTGGAAGGCATTGCTAGAAGTATGGAGCATTAAGTATCAACTCAAGCCGCGAGACTGCGAGAATCTTCCAGAACGGCCTCCTGAATACGAACCCTACCTGGTAGACAATGACGAACTAGCGATGGATTCAGATATTATTCAGCGTGCCGCCGCCGAAGCCGTCGCCAGAGAAACCAATCTGCTTCGCCAAATGTTCAGCATTCGCAACTGGGTTTACGACCGCCTTTCCTACGGCATCAAGCCTCATATCGATACTCCAGACATTGTGCTCAAGCGCGGGGTCGGCTCCTGCGGCGAGTATCTGGGCGTTTTACTCGCCCTAGCGCGGCTCAATGGCATTGCCTGTCGCACCGTCGGGCGCTACAAATGCCCCGCTTATCCGCTGCATCGCAACGTGCCGCTGCATCCAGATTTTAATCACGTCTGGATGGAGTTTTATCTGCCGGGGATTGGCTGGCTGCCGATGGAGTCTAACCCGGATGATGTCGCCGAAGGTGGTCCCTATCCTGGTCGCTTCTTTATGGGGCTGTCCTGGTATCATGCCGAGATGGGCAAAGGAATTCCGTTTGAAACACTGACAAGCGAAGGCGCTGCGGTGAGTAAAGAGCGCGTTTCGATTGGAGAGTTAGCGATCAATCACGTTAAATTTACAATTATAGAAGAATTAGCGCCTTAAATTTTGAGCAGTAGCTAGCAGGCATGAAAATGGGGAATTTGGGGAAAGGGGAAGGGGGAAAGGGAAAGGGCATCCTTGAATATCTTCCCTTTAAAATAAATAGCCCAGTAGGTCAACGGGACCATCTGACCACTTCCTATGACCAATCTGTTTGACCAAAACTTCCTGGTCGAGTTTTTCATTGGCAACACCATAGTTTTTGTGGTCGTGAATTCTCAGCCACTGAAAGTAGCCGATAACCGCAGAAAATTCGTTCTTTTGGTACAGTCGATGGTCACTTGCTACGGCAAATAGAAAATCAATCGACTTTTCTTGCGCTAGTTGAGTGAGAGACTGCAACATTTGAGAAGCAATTCCCAATCTTCGCTTGTCAGCAATCACGCATAGGTCAATCACACCGAAAATGGTGAAGACTGAATCCTCAATGGCGATCGCTCGATGATCGATCCCCATCTGTCCGATTAGCGTTTGTCCTTGATAGGCGAGATAGCGAAAATGGGGCAACTGCTTATAGTAGGATCTGGGCTTCGTGTAATCTGGAAAACAACTATTTTTAAGTTTAGTGATTTGCCGATGAGTCTCCTCATCGATATCAAATTCAGTCAAAAACTTAATGTCTATTGCCTCATCCACAACAGATATACTGAACCAATCAATAGCTCGTTCAAGAATAAAAGCGGTTGGGCACAAGTCTAGCTCATTAAAACGCTTGAATGATGATACTATTATTGTTTATTGAACTAAACTTATCCTGCAAAGATTTTACTTAAATCTAAAACCAATCCAGGTAAAACATCTTCTCCTGATAGGGTTTGAGGATTCCTCAGAATCTCTACCTGTTGCCCCACTCTGTATATTTCAACTGTTTTCGCTTCAGGCTCTATTAACCAAGCAAGTTTAACCCCATTGTCTAAATATTCTTGCATCTTTGCCTGTAAGTTTTCGTATCTTTGATTTTCAAGATCGCTAGGGCTGACTAACTCAAGAACAAAATCAGGAGCAATGGGAGGAAAACCTTGCTTTTCTTTCAGAGTTAATGCATTCCATCTTTCTAGTCTAATCCAGCTAACATCAGGACTTCTTCTTGCTCCACTCGGTAAAACAAACACAGTAGAAGAATCAAACGCTTCTCCCGTCCCATTTCGATCTGTCCAAATTCCTATCTGCTGTGTCAAACGACGGTTTTTTCTGCCTGCTTCGCCACCAGTGGGACTCATCACAATTAATTCTCCATCTTCAGTTAACTCCATGCGTGCGAGTTGTTCGGCATGTGCAAGTTGCTCGAATTGTTCTGGAGTTACCTTAAATCCTTTGGGAATAGCAATGGCTTCCATGTTCTTGGAATGAATGACTGTGATTGTTATTGTAAATCTTTCAACAAGGCCGTAATTTTGAAGCTCAATAAACATAGCCATTTGGCCCATCACAGGTCATCTGAACCAGGTTACAGTATCTCATCAAGAGTAAAAGCGGTTAGCCATTGTGCGGGCCGAGGTACTGTCAGAACTCCCCGGTCTCATCGATGCTGATGGATCGGGTCTTCCTTGATGCTAATATTCTCTTTTCTGCTGCCTACAAACCAACTCGACTTCGTAATCTTTTCAAAGGCAAGACCCACTAATTACTTTGTCCCTTATCTCCTTTACTACAATAAAAATATCTCCTGAGATAAAATTCCCTTTCCCCCTTCCCCGTCGCAAACGCGACAATTTCCCCTTTTCCCAGCAGCGAAAGCTGCTTTCCCCTATGTCTACTTCTCGTCAGAAAGGCTCCCTGCCTGCCAAATTTATTATTAAACTGGGCAAGTTTTTTTGGACAACCATGTGGCATCTGATGATGTCGAAGCTGGCTCCGCGCAGCCAGTCGGGGGAGTACGTCCGTCCAGAGAGCGAGTTTAGAGGGTGGGTTGGCAAAGCACCGTATCAGCCTGCCGCCAATCGTTACCGCCTTTATGTAGGACTGGGCTGCCCTTGGGCGCACCGTACTCTTGTCGTTCGCGCTCTTAAAGGACTTGAAGATGCTGTTGCTGTCTCAATTGTGTCTCCCTCACCCGATGAGGGCATTTGGGTATTTGAGCAGGAGGAAGACGGTTGCCAAACACTCCCAGAACTGTATCAGAAAGCTCAACCGGGCTACAGCGGACGCAGCACGGTTCCTGTTCTTTGGGATCGGCAAACAAAGTCCATTGTGAACAACGAGAGTGCGGATATTATTGTCATGCTTAACTCTCAGTTCAAAGAGTTCGCCACTAATCCTGAGCGAGATCTTTACCCGCCAGAAATAAGAGCAGAAATTGATTCTTGGAACGAGAAGATTTACCATGCTGTTAATAATGGCGTGTATCGTTGTGGTTTTGCTCAATCTCAAGAAGCCTACGAGCAAGCCTGTAATGAGCTATTTACCGTCCTCGATGAGATTAATGATGCCTTAGCGACCCGTCGCTATCTTTGCGGCAATACCGTTACTTTGGCAGATGTGCGGCTGTTTACCACGCTATTTCGCTTCGATACGGTGTACTACGGACTCTTTAAGTGCAACCGACGCAGAATCAAAGATTACGAGCATTTAGGAGCCTACTTACAAGATCTCTATCAGCTTCCGGGAGTAGCCGATACCTGTGATTTAGAAAGCGTAAAGCGTGACTATTACGGCAACCTGTTTCCCCTCAACCCTGGCGGCATCATTCCTCTTGGTCCAGATATCACCAACCTGCTCGAACCTCATGGACGAGAGGAAGTTGGCGCTCAGCCGTCTCAGAGCTATTCGTAATGACCATCAATGGCAAAAATGTAGATGTAGTTATCGTCGAATTTGTAGATTAGTCTATCTTTTTGGGAAATTCGCCTAGACTACAGACCGGAAAGATTGTGCTTTAGTGGTTCTGGTGTTCCCAACCCTGAAGCAGAATCTGAGCGCAGCATTTCTTTTAGTATCTTACACAGCGCTGTGTGTAGTTTTTTATCTTTTCTGAGCTGTTTGTAAACACTCCAGGTGTTTCCCTCAAAGGTCAGCGATCTCATCTAGCTGCTCTTGGTTTGGAGAATATCCTTGACCTTGACTGTGTGTAGCAAGAGATTCAGCTATCTGCCGCATCAGGCTACTGTTCTGTAGCACGTATAAGGTTTCTTGTTCCCTTTCCCAATCATCGGCACTGATAACGACAAAATCACTGCCAGAACGCCGAGTCACTTTTAAAGGGGTATGAGTATTCACGACTTGTTCTACGAAGGTTTTTAGATTGTCTCTAAAGCGGTTAACGCTTACAGTCTCCATGATTTGCCAAAGTGTACAGTAAATCCGTAAAAGCGTATCTTAATAATATAGATTTTGCCCCTTAAATCAGCATTAGTTTCCAGATGCTGCTAACGAACATCCCGATAGCGCTTGGGTGTAGTCCCCAGATGTTTAGAAAACAGCGCCGTCATGTGGCTCTGACTACTGAAGCCGCAATCGAGGGCAATTTGGGCAATGGAATGGTTGGTGTTAGCTAATGATGCTTGCGCACGAGCGAGGCGGCGTTCGATTACCCATGCGTGGGGAGATTGACCAACTGTTGTCTTAAACGAGCGCACAAATCGAGAGGAGGACATTCCGACGACTTCAGCCAAAGCATTGAGGGATAAATCTTCACAGAGATTAGCTTCCACAAATTCGCTCAATTGCTCGAACGCACAGGGATGAAGTTGGCTAGAGGGCTTTGCTACGGCAGATTTGGAGTGGGCAAGAATAACATGAGTGGCAAACTGCCCAGCCAGCGCTTCAAAGTAGAGCCGACCACCTGATGGATTGGTTTGAATAAACTGCCGAGCGGCTCGTCCAATAGCGGTGACGTGTCGGTTGCGAAGCTCACAGAGTCGCCGCAGGGTAAAGGGATGAGGGGGAGCGATGTCCTCGATGTAGGGGTCAAACAATTCTGGTGATAGGGCAAAGAGCAAAAAGGCTCCTCCTTGATCCGATTCTGAAAAAGTTTCGCAGGTTGCCGGGGTAAACGTGAAGGTATTGGCAGGAGTATGATAGTCGGTGATGCGATCGCTTCCAAAGGCATGACAGCCCGTTTGAGACGAGAGCGCGAATCCTAATATGTGCCAGTGAGGTTGATAGCGCACTCGGTAAGGCTGCTTCGGGCATAGCTCAACGAACAGGCGATCGCTTTCAAATCGCCGTCCCCAGACTGGAGGTGCCATCGGTAATGACGTACCTTCAGGAGATGGATGGAGTGAATGATTAATTTCCATCGCTCGCGCAAAATTTTGAAAAGCTGAAATTTGAAAGACTGGCGTTTCTAATTCGTTTATTTTAATCGTGTACCCGTTCTAGAAAAGCAACTTTAACAGATATGATGCACTTTCCCCAGCAGCTTCGCTTGCTTCCTAAGTTTGATGGACCCTTTGATGCCTTTAAGCTAGAAGCGAAAAACTGTGATGTTTTGTTTGCCTCCTATCCGGCAGGGACAGCTATACCTCCCCATACTCACGATACGGATAATATTGGGGTGATTACCCAAGGAGAATTGATTCTGATCCTAGCTGGTCAGGAAACGCACTATCAAGTAGGTGAGTGGTATCATATACCAGCGCAAACATTCCATGCAGCTCGCTACGAGAAGACTACTTCTCAGATTGAATTTTGGTTCTACTTAGAATAACGCAGCCGACAACAATGCAGTGATTTTTCTTCCTTACTATAGGATTGCAAAGCTATTTAGAGTCACTGTCGGAAATATACTCTGATGAAGTTTGTATGACTTGTATCAAAGAAGCGAGAACTAAAACTGAGCTTGAAGCTGTCAAGCGGCTCTTTAAGGAGTATGCTCAGTCTCTTCCGTTCAAACTTGATTTTCAGAACTTTGATTTAGAACTGGAAAGTTTACCTGGCGGTTATGCACCTCCAAAGGGATGTTTGCTGCTTGCCTTTTTTAATCAACAGGTGGCAGGGTGTGTTGCTCTACGAGAATTAAACTCTAATATTTGCGAAATGAAGCGTCTTTATGTAAAACCTGAGTTTAGGAGACTGAAGATAGGTAAAAGACTCGCTGAGGCTTTGATTGTTAAAGCCAAAGAACTGAACCATACTGAGATGCGTTTAGATACCGTTCCAAGTATGGCATCAGCCCAAAAGCTCTATTCTGCTTTAGGATTTGAAGAAATATCGGCTTATTGTCACAATCCGATTACAGGCGCTTGTTACAGGCGACTGATCTTAGGCTAAGCAGCGATCACGCTGTTATCTTGGTCGTCCTGAATGTTTGAACAGGCGAGCACTATTTTAGTCAAGTAAGAACTGGCGATCGCTTGGGAGCATTTTCAGCAGGATCGCCTACAGGGTAAACTCGGCAAAATCATCATCCACTGTTGAGGTAGTCTCTCCTTGAGTCTGCACTAATTGCTCAAAACTGAGCTGTGGATTCTGGTGCAGAACATTCAAAATGCTGATGAAGTCTCGTACCACCTCACGGGGAGTAGAAAGCTTATCGGCTCCTAAGCGACTGACCACTGCCTGCTTAAATGTTTCTATGCGATCGCTCCCGATTGGCTCATACTGGTAATGAAGGGCATGAACCGCCGCCAAACGCTGCAACAGTACCACGAGTTCTTCTGGGGAGAGGGGATGAAGGTAAATTGCGGGAGCCGAGGTATCCTGATGCTCTTGAGTGAAACGGCTTTTTGCTAACCGAGTCCGCCAAGCTTCATCTGCCTGAAGTCCCCGGCGCTTGTCTTCCACTAACTGTGGCGTTGCGCCCACGATGATGCCCAGGGATTCGGCTTTCCCCTGCATAGAATCATTAAAAATCGCCAGCAGCTTGTCGTAATTACTCTGCCGAGAACGATTGTGGGTGATTTTGTAGAGATGGATTGCTTCGTCTAGAAAAATAATTAGTCCCCGATAGCCAATGTCGGCAGCAAATTTAGCAAATAGCTTGATGTAGTCGTACCAGGTATCGTCATCAATAATGACTCGTACCCCCAGCGAACTTTTTGCCTCGGTTTTGGAGGAGAATTCTCCCCGCAGCCAGCGTAGAGCCGCTTCTTTCTTGTCGGTGTTGTCCTCGCGGTAGCCCCGCCAGTAGGTGATAATGACGCTGGCAAAGTCAAAGCCGTGGACTAGCCCCTCCAGATTCTCCACCACTTCGAGAATATTTTCCTCGACTTGGTTATCAAATTCTGGCTCCCCCGGACGCTTCCCGGTGGCTTTAGCCACCTGACTTAAAATGGTGCTAATCCACTTTTCCAATATTAAGGCGATCGCCCCTCCGTTGGGATTGGTTCTCGTCGCTAGATTCTTCATCAACTCCCGATAGGTAGCCAGCGCCTGATTCTTAGTGCCTGCCAACTTTCGCTCAGGAGAGAGATCGGCATCGGCAACTACAAACCCCTCTTCCATCGCCCGATTGCGAAGGAGCTGAAGCAGAAAGCTTTTTCCGGAACCGTAGCGCCCGACAATAAACCGAAATCCTGCTCCTCCCTGACTAATATTTTCTAAATCCTGCGTGAGAGCTTGAATTTCCTGTTCTCTACCAACGGCAATTTGCTCTAAACCAACTCTAGGGACAACTCCAGCGCTAAGAGCGTTCAGGAGGGCGGTTGAAACTCTTCTGGGGATTTTTGCCATTGGTTTTCAATTGGGGAAAAGGGTCAGGGGAAAGCAGCGATCGCTGCGGGAAAAGGGCCAGGGGGACAGGGAGAGATTGGTAAGTTTGTTTCTTCATCCTTTACCCGTCCGGAGGGACAATTTCCCCTTTTCTCCTTACCCTTTCCCCTTTTCCCGTGCCTGCGGCACTTTCCCATCGAGCAAATCTTTCAGATAAACTGACTTTGGTTCTAATAATATCTGCGAATATTCTTCGTAGATATCGGGAATCAGCGACTCGCTCCTGCGAACAAAAACGGTATCTCCCAGACGATCAATTGCCGTTTCGTTGAGCGCATCGATCAATACTTCTGTCATCGTAGCTTGACGATCGGCAATTTGCTTAAGAGCAGATTCATCTCGCTCTAAAACTGCTTTTAGTACCTGTTTTTCCTCATCAGTAAGCTGCTGGTAAAATTCTAGCCACTCTCGCCATTCTTCAGGGAGTAAGCGCTTAAACTGACCTTTTTCAAGGGAATCTAGCTTATTTTTTTTAATAACCAGCTCTTCAAACTGCTGATTTAACTGGTTGAGTTTTCTGTTTTGACCAATAATAGTATTTTCCAGCTTTTGCTTCTCTTCTTTAAGAGTTAAAACCGAAAGTCTCAGCGTTTCTTGAACAGTTTCTAAATTTTTGATCTTAGTAATTAAATACTGAACTTCTGCTACTAAACGGTCTTTCTGTACTGCCATATCCGCTAAACGAGTCTCTAGCTGTCGTTGCTGGGACTGTTGAACTAATATTTCTGCTTCTATCTGTCTGAATTCCTTCTGCAAGTTCTGTAGACGTAACTCTGTTGGTTTGAGCTGAGTAAACTGAAGCTCGAGAGTTTGTTCTAGTTTGAGCTTTTGTCTTTCTAGCTGCTGTAGTTGAGTTTGCTGATTACAGAACCATTCTTTCTGCTGTTGGCGCTGCTGCTGTAGATAGTTAAGTTCTTGACAAAGCTCGTTTCTTTGAGAGTGAAGTTGAGAAACGCGACTCAGCAGTTGACTTCTCTCTAGCTGTAGAGCGCCAACGCTGGCTTCAAGCTCTTTCCGCATTGACTCGGCGGTTGCCAGGGTTTCGCAGAGCTGAGTTTCTTCCTCTTCGAGAAGCTGAATTTGATAATACAGAGAATGGCGAGTCTGCTGTTCTTGATTTCTCTGTCGCCGATTGACAATCCTAGCAGCAGTATAACAAGCAGGAATGGCGACAATCCCCGTGAGCAGGGCTTTCTGTAGGTCTCGATGAGCGACAATTCCGAGCGTAGAGCTAATTCCAAAAGCAATCGAACCGAGAAGAAGTTGGTTAGCCAGCTTGATGAATAACATCTTGCTTACGAGGGTAATGGGGGTTGATGAGCGACTTCAGCTTGCAGGAAATCAATAAACTGCCTGGCAGTTCTTCCAGAACGTCCGTTATGACGAGTGGCCCACTGCTTGGCTCGAAACTCCAACTCTTCTGGGGAGAAAGGAAGCTGAGCCTGCTGAGCCAAATGACGAACGATTTCGAGATAGGTGTCTTGATTAGCGCTTTCAAAGGTGAGCGTTAAGCCAAAGCGATCGCTAAAAGATAACTTTTCCTGCATCGTATCCCATCTGTGAACCTCATCGCTATCTCGAGGACGAGGGCGGTCGGCAAAAAATTCCCGCACTAAGTGCCGTCGATTTGATGTCGCATAAACAACAACATTGGCCGCTTTTGCCGTTAAGCTTCCTTCTAGCACAACTTTTAACGCTTTAAACGCCTCGTCATCCTCCTCAAACGAGAGGTCATCCACGAAGATAATAAACTTTTGCGGTACGCGCAACTGCTCGACAATTTCAGGAAGATCCTGTAGTTCAGATTTGCTGACCTCAATCAGCCGCAGGCCACAACTTTGATATTGGGGTAACAAACCCTTGACTAGTGAGGACTTACCAGACCCGCGACTGCCATAGAGAAGGACGTGCAGCGCTGGGTATCCAGCCAGCAGAAACTCGGTGTTTCTCAGCAACAATTCTTTTTGAGAATCGTAACCAATAATGTTAGCGAGCTGCACTGAATCGGGATGAGCAATCCCCACAAGCTTCCTTCGCTGCCAGCGGAGAGCAGCATACTGGGCAAAAATTCCGGTTCCGTGGTGGCGATAGTGCTGTGCTAGCTCTGCTACCGCTTCTGGCCACGGCTGATGCCCGAGGAGGTTGAGGGAACTCCCTAATTCCCAAGCTACGGGAGCCGTTGGTAACTCAGAAATTTCCTGAACCTGCTGGCTAAGCTGCTGCGGACACCGAGACAGAGATTGCAAAATCTGCAAGTCGCGTTTGGCCGCTGTGACTAGAGAGGCAGGCAGGTCATCGACCGCAACCGTTTGTACCTGTTGGCTAAACGGATTATCGTCGAGCAAGATCCGAGTCACCAGATAATCTGACCAGCTTCGATGGCGAATGGCTAGGGATCTAAACCAGTGTCCATAAGCTTGCAGACAGCGAATCGGTTGGGGAGACGCTGCTGCTAGAGACTCGAGGAGGGACAGAAAAGCAGCGCCAATCTGGTCATCAAACACCGATTGATACAGCAGGAGAGAGGCTGCTTGCTGGTAGAGGCTAGTCACTGTTGATGGTTGATCGCTCACTAACTAGAAGCGTTCCACTGGTTGGCTGCATCCTCAACCGCTTGCTCGACTGATTTCTGCTCCAGCATCGCTGCCTGCATGTTTTCGTAGATAATTTTCTGTAACTGATTGAGATTCTCCATCGCTGGTACCAGGACTTCCGCCTCATCGATCTGTTGGGCACTGACTTCCCGCGCTTGTTCGACCGGGGTTGTGGAGTCTTGCTGCTGGAGCTCCTTAATATACTGCTGGAGCGCCTCTTCAGTCGAGGGAAGTACGTTGGCTTCTTTGGCAA
This sequence comes from Cyanophyceae cyanobacterium, assembly GCA_050331735.1. Lineage (GTDB taxonomy): Bacteria > Cyanobacteriota > Cyanobacteriia > Cyanobacteriales > JBHJGN01 > JBHJGN01. The sequence goes on along the minus strand of JBHJGN010000067.1, from coordinate 74,958 downwards.
AGGCGAGCTGATTTTCAGTATTGGTGACGTAGAGGGCAAAGTCGAGCGCGTCCTGGGGTTTGTCTGTCTCGCGAGGGATGACTAAATTCATGACGGCCACATTTTTTTTGCCCGTCTGTCCGGTGATTTGGGGAGCCGCGGCAGAAACCTCGGCAATGGTGGGAGCGTTATTGGCGATCGCTCCTAAAAACTCGGCTCCTGATGACAGCAGCGCCGTCTCTCCAGCCTGATAGAGCTCGATGGCGTGGCGATGACCTTGGGTGAGCACTTCTGGCGGCAATAATCCCTGTTGATACAGCTCGACCCAATACTGAAACGCCGCTACGCCAGCCGGGGTATTAAAGGCGGCTTGACCCTGTTCATCGACCAACTGAACGCCCATCTGCACTAAAGACTCCAGCACTTCTCCAGAATCACCAGGCACCAGGGTCACAAAGAAGGCATATTTCCCGGTTTTCTCCTTGAGCTGCCGCGCCACGACCGCCGTTTCCGCATAGGTTTGCGGGACTTCCACTCCGGCTTGAGCCAGCAGCTCCTGGTTGTATATCGTCACTCGTGTCGTCAAATACCAGGGCAGTCCAAAGCTGGTTTCGTCAATCGTGCTGGCTCTCCAAATGTTCGGGAGATACTGCTGCTTGACCTCTGGAGAAACTTCGGACTCTAAATCCAGCCAGGCGTTGCGCGTTGCTAATTGGGAGGCAAAGTTTGGGTTGAGGTTAACGACATCCGGAGCGGTTTTGGCAGAAACGGCGGTGAGAATTTTGCTCTCCATCGCCGACCACGGGACATCTGTCCAGCGTACCTCGACATCTGTTTCCGATTCAAACGTCGCAATGAGCTGTTCAAAATACTGCGTAAATTCTGGCTGGAGCTGCATCGTCCAGAACTCGACTTCTTGGCTGCTCGAGGCAGTGGGAGCCGGATTACAGCTTACAAGCCAACTGAAAACAAAGCCCAACAGCGCACAGACGCTTAGTTTGCCAATTCTTCTGCTCATAGAATTAACGTTTTTATTGAAGATAATAGTTTACACAAAAAGGGACCAAGAAAAATTTCTGAGCTGATACTAACAGACAATGAAGTGGGTATTTTTGAGACAGAGATTCACTTTTTGCCTCTTCTGCGGCTTCTGCCGGGAAAGATTATGTTCAGCCGTTTTAAGCAATTGCCATTGCCCAAATTGCCCACTTTGCCTTTAGACCGTTTTTTACCCGTTCAGTCTCGGGGCATTGGTTTAGAAATTACGCCGGAGCAGCTTAATATCGCTCAACTCAAAAAAAAAGGGCAGCAGTACCGACTCGTCAAGCACTTATCTGTCAAAATTCCGGAAGGCATTTTTGCAGATGGGCAAATTGTCGATGCGGCAGCACTCGCTCAGCTAATGCAGGAAACGCTAGCTCAACATCGCATTCGGACAAAGCAGGTGGCAACGGCGGTGCCAATGAGAGAAGCGATTATTCGCGTCATTCCCATTCCGGCTGAACTAGACGAGCAGGAATTGCGAGATACCGTTTTGAATCACGAAGCCGGGCTGTATCTCCCCTACCCCCGCGAGGAAGTGGATTTAGATTACCAAAAGCTGGGCTTTTTTGTCGATGAAGACGGGATCGAGAAGGTTCAGGTGCTGCTGGTAGCGACCCAGCGAGAAGTAACAGACCTCTACGTAGACACGTTTCGTCAGGCTAACCTCCGAATCAATGTGTTGGAAATCAACAGTTTTGCGCTCATTCGCACGATCAGAGAACAGCTTCGTCAGTTCAGCTCCTCAGAAGCGGTGGTTCTCGCCAGTATCGAATTTGATACGACGGAAATTGCCATTGTCGTTGATGGTATTCCGCAGTTTTCTCGCACGGTTCCCATCGGAACCTATCAACTCCAGAGCGCTCTTTCTCAGGCAATGCATCTCCCGCCATCTCGGGATACCAAACTGTTGCAGTCTATCACCGTTCCGGTGTTACCGTTTGGCGGCGAGCATAGCGGGACAACCGGCGTTAATCCCGGTATGGCTTCGCTGATTCGGGTTTTAGGAGAACTCACGGATGAGTTAAAACGCTCGATTAACTTTTATCTCAATCAAGACCCCGAGCTAGAGGTGGCTCAGCTCTTTCTAGCCGGACCCGGCGGTGGGATTCATCAGCTTGATGAATTTTTTTCCCAGCGATTGAATTTACCGACAGTGCTCGTAGATCCGGTGACGTCATTAGCTCTAGATATAGACAACAAGCTAGAGATCGCGGACAACCAAAGACCGGGATTAGGAACAGTATTGGGTTTAGGATTGCGGCTGGTATAGATCAATGTATAGCTTAGACGTTAACTTTCTTAAAGATCGACTGGATGAGTCTCCGAAGCCTGTCAAGAAGAAGGCGGCAACATCGATTGGCTCTCAGGTTCCGCTTGTCGCCGGGGCGATAGTCATGGTGCTGCTGCCAGCGATTCCTGGGGCTTACTTATGGCTGCTCAACAAGCAGAAAGCCGAACTAGAAGGCGATATTCAGCTTATTGACGCTGAAATAGCGCAGTATCAGGCTAAAAATCAAGATATTGAAACTTTGCAGCAGCAGTTGTCTCAGATCAATGCTCAGGCCGAAGCGCTGATCAGCGTGATCGACCAAATTAAGTCTTGGTCCGCCATTTTAGAGGATATCCGCGATCGCATTCCCGTCGGCGTCCAAATTAGCTCAGTGCAGCAAGAGGGGTCTACCCTGTCATTCAACGGCATTGCTCGCTCCTATGCAGATGTCAACAACTTTCTGCTGGCTCTACAGGAGTCGCAGTTTCTGACAGCCGAACAGGCTCTTATCAATGGCGCTCAGACCACCGATAGTCCAATTAGTATTGAATCGCCAGCCGAGGACGAAGCGAGCGCAGCGACAACCCCTAACGTGACGTTTGAGCTTCCCGATGTGGTGAGCTACGACATTACGACAGAAATCAACAACGTCCCGGCCTCTCAACTGCTGGCAGAACTCTCTCGCAAAGGAGCCGCTGGATTAGTTGTTCGCATTAAAATCTTAGAACGCAGAGGAGCCATTGTTCAGTGACCGTATCTGAAGACTTTGAATTAGAGAACGAGTCAGATTTTGAGGAATCTGAATATCCCACCGCTTTTGGAGTTACGCTCACTCCGCAGGTAGGAGGAATTATCTGTGGCCTGGTCGGGGTGGCGGGAGCCGCTTATTTATTAATTACTATGGTGTTACCCGCGCAGCAAAGCTACAAACAGCTCCAGGCCGATCAACAGGCTAAAGAAGCTCAGCTCCAGCAGCTCCAATCGGGGGAAGCAGAAACCATCATCGAAAATCTAGCGCTTCAGATTGAGCAAGCCAGAGCGGTTGAGCCGCAGGTGCTGTCTTTGTTTTCTAGCGAAGCTACCCTCGATACTCTCTTGCTAGATATCTACAGATTCATTGAATCGAGCAACGCCAAGTTAATCAGCTATCAGCCGCAGGGAGAAGCGGTTGTGGTCGATGATGGTTCTCTGGGTGAGCTGATTAACGGCAAGCTCAAGCGCAAAAGCTTTAATCTTGAAATAGAGGGGACGTTCGCGCAAACTCAAAGCTTTCTCCGAGATTTAGAGCGGCTGAAGCCTCTCCTCGTTCTGAAGGATTTTCGGATTGAGGTCAGCGAACCATCGAGCTACCAGGTAGACGGGAGGCAGCTTGTGATTCAAGAAGCCCCGCTTCTGAGAACAACCTTTGTCATGGATGCCTTACTACCTGTCGATCCGGTAGAAGCGGAGGCAGCGGCAGCAGAGGGGGACGAGACAGCATCCCAATCTTCTGAAGCCAATGCAGAAGGTGAGAATTAAGCACAGTTTTAAACCAAAAGTCCTAGCTCTCCTCGGTAGAACAAAAATACAACTGCCGCTAACAGTAAAGGCAGGAGAACGAAAAGACAAATCCAGAGTATGCGTAAGTTCATGGGTTAATCAAGCGTCAGGCTACGTTTGTGATCTGGTCCGGCTTGAACGAACAAGCGCTGATATTTATTCTATAGCGGCGATCAGGAAGACTCGAACAGTCTCATCAATTTCTGCTTTCCCGTCTCTTCTAGATGACGAACTCAAGGCTAGTGAAGCTTAAAGAGCTTTTCTTCTGACTCCTGCCCTCTGCTCCCTGCCTCCTACTACAGTACCGACGCTTCGGGCGCTTGTCGGTTGGAAGCGATCATTTTCCCGCGCACCACTCCATAAATAGCAGACAGAACCAGCCAGCCCATCGTATTGACCCGCAGATCGTACACCGTCACGTCTAGAAGGTTGAATAAACTACAGCTCCCAAAAGCCACGACATAGCTAAACAAAATCAGGCGATCGCCTCCTAAAGCTTCTTCTCTCAGCCGCAGCACGGCGCAGCTCAAGATCCACCCCACCACTCCAATCAGCAACAGGGCTGCTGGGATTCCCGTCTCAGCGGTGAGCATCAACGCTAGGTTATGGGGATGACCGAGCCACCAGTTCATGTGAGTTTCGTAGAGCGGGGTAAAATTTCGCAGCCCCCACCCCAGCCAGGGACGCTGCTGAGTCATCTCCCAGGCAAACTGCCACTGGGTTACGCGCAGACTAGCAAGGGGACGATCCGGATAGAGACGATCGCTCAGCCGCGCCCAAAAGAAAGCGGGAACAATCCGGCGCAGCCAGTCGCGTCCCCAAGTTCCAAACGAGGCCCACAGTATGCTAGCCGCCGCTGCCGCTACGCCCCACACCAGCCGATACCAGCCGAGATAGAGCGCAAAGGCTAAGCCCCCCAAGCAGGCGATCGCCCACGCACTGCGAGAGCTACTCAACAGAATTCCCGTTCCGCAGAGGGCTAGGATGAGCAACAACAGCAGCCCTCTGCCCGGATGGGGGTGGCCTCGTTGCCAAGACCGATACGTTTCAACTCCTAACCCCAGAGCGAGCATGCCAACGAGCAACAGGTAGGCAGCCAGGAAATTGGCATAGATAAATACAGAAGACATTCTGCCCGTCGGTTCTCCGTAAGCAACCAGCCGCCAGCCGAGAACTTTCTGGGACAGGTCGTTCGTCGCCCACCCCCCATACAGTTGCCCAACACCCAGGATGGCAATTGGCAGCGCAGGCAGCACCATTAGCCAAGCAAGCCGACGCAGTTGGTCAGGAGTTTTAATCAGGCCACTCAAGGCCGCAAAGAGGACAAAGAAGGGCAGAAAGTTTGCTAATCCCAGCAGAGCTTCTGTCGGCTCTAATGCCGTCCAGGAGCTAACTAGAAGCCACAAACCGACGATAGCCAATACCCAGTTGGGCGGGGAGTGCAAAATAGGCCGCCATTGCTCTTTGCCAGTCAGAACCACAGCGATCGCTAAAGCGACGATTCCCAACGCCGGAACGAGGGGCAAAATCAGTACACCTATTTGGGTCCAGTACCAGGTTCTGTGGAAACGAGGGGTCATGAGGTCGCGGCGCGACGGGGAAAGGGCAAAGGAAAAGTCGCTTTGCGACAGCGGGCAAGGGAAAAACGTTCTAGTGGGATGGGATCAGAATACAGGACTAAGGGATCAGCTTCATCAGCCCTTTCCCCCTTCACCTTTTCCCTGTTCCCCGGCTATGCAATCATAAAAGAACTCATACAGCTTATTAGATCATCTCCCAACATTCAGCCCGCACCAGGCGGATCTGCGCCAGCGCACAGATAACTGGAATAATGCGTCCGTAGTTGGTGGCGATCGCTCTCCACCCGAGGTCGGCTAAAAACCAGCTCCACATCGCTGGACCGACGAGGGAAAAAACGGTTCGGACTGTCCCATAGCGAGCCGCATTCATCGCCATGCCTCGCCGCGCTGCCTGGAGCACGATTTGATTCTGAATCTGGGCCGCCGCGGCAGCGCCACCACGCAGCACCGCCGTTTTCGCTGCCTGGTAACTAGCAAAGTGGACGGCAAACTGCTGCGCTATCTGCTTAAGAAGCCAGGACTTTAGCATCGAACTGACGACGACAGCGCCGCTGCCTTTCAAAAACAGATTCAAAGGGTTATGCTGAAGCTGAACCGGCAAGGGTTCCGGAACCTTAGACTGAGCGACCGCTTTTTGGACTCGCGTTGATAGCGTTTGTTGTTCGGACGCTGGCAGGCGCTTCCAGGTTTTACTCATCAGATACAGAAACACCTCTGCCTCTAAATCGACGGTCGTCATCCGCTTTGAGTAAGGAACCTTGAGGTAACGACAAACCTGAAGAAGCGTTTGCCGATAGCTAACTTCCTGGGTTCGTCCTCGCAGCACCGTCATACCGTCTGCTGCTAAGTAGCGAAACCGCTGTTCCAACGAGTCGAGCCACGTTTCCCAGTCTTGACTTTGAATATCTAACGGCTCTGGCTGCCAGTAGTCTAGCGGGTTAAATCGGCGGCAAAACAAAATTTGCGTTAGCTGCTGTAGTTCTTCTTCAGTGGCTAATTCCAGTGCCGCCCTCAGTTCGTCCAAGGCGTTTTCCTCCACAACCCCAGAGTAAGCGAGTCAATTTAAATTCTGACAAACGGTCACCGCCGGTTCCGGAGGAGCGCTCTCTGCCCACAGAACCGCGCCCTTCTCGACCGCACTGAGGTTCGGGCAGACGCGAGAACTTTGGTTTCCCTGGGACGCCTTGTTCCTCCGACGGGAGAGTAAACGGGGCCTCCTGCTCACTTCAAACTGTTTGTCAGAATTAAATATTTCTTCATTGCCTCCAATATTTTACTATTGGAAACAAACAATTGGGAAACTTAGTTCTAAAACAGGCTAATAGCTCTTAGCCTTTAGCTTCAAGAAAAGCGATTGGCGCTTAGCTAGGTTGAGGAAATTTACTCATCCAGTAGCTAAAAGCTAATAGCCACGGCAGACTACTAGCTCACAAAGCCAACACACGGTCGTTAGAAAATGCTTACTGATTCTTTTGATGTGGCTGTCGTCGGGGCGGGGTTGGCGGGATTAACCTGTGCTCGGCAGCTACAGAACGCTGGATATCGCGTCATTGTCCTTGAAAAGTCTCGCGGCGTTGGCGGGCGCGTGGCAACTCGCCGCTACCAGTCTGTCCGCTTCGATCACGGTCTTCCTTGGCTAGAGTCTCAGGGAGAGCAGTCTCAACGGCTGATTGAGCAGCTTCTGAAGCATCAGTTGCTTCAGCCTTGGTCTCGGCCCACGACCTTTTGGCCACCCAGACCCCCAGCCGCTAACCACCGCTACGTTGCTCCTCAGGGAATGACGGCGATCGCCAAATGGCTCGCCGCACCGCTCAAGATTCACCAGCCGTGCCGGGTGCAGAGTGTCGCCTGGGACGCCTCTCTTAAACTAGGCTGGAAGATTGGTCTAGAGTCCTCTCCTAACGAGATTGTCGTCAAAGCAGTGGTGCTAGCCATTCCGGCTCCCCAGGCGTTGATGTTGCTTCCAGAGGACGGGATGTCAGAATTTACGGCAGCCCTGCGTTCAGTGGTGTTTGCTCCATGTCTGACGGTGATGGCGGGCTACTCTGCCCGTCGTCAGCCACTGCTTCCCCCTAAGCAGGTCAAATCAGTCATAGACAACTCCGACCTGAGCGGAATCATCCTAGACAGCAGTAAGCGTCATGATGCTTCGCCCCCCGTTGTCATTCTGCACAGTACCCCTGAGTTTGCTCGCTCTCACCTAGAGGCAGCAACCCTTGATCCTGTTGGCGAGAAACTGCTGGAGCAAGCCGCTCAAGTTTCGCCCTGGCTCAAAGCGCCTGACTGGTTTCAGGTTCATCGCTGGCGCTATGCGTTTCCGACTCGCTCTCTTAACGCGTCCTGCCTCGCTAGCGGCTACACTCTTGTTGGCTGCGGTGATTGGTGTGGCGGTAAGCTGGTAGAATCGGCTCTCGAATCTGGCTTGACGGCGGCGCAAGAAATCGCGCATCGGTTGAGCAGTCGACCATCGGTTCCCAACTCTGCGGACCCAGGATGTTAACAGCAAAACCAGCAGAAGCCCGCTCAGTCCTTGGAGGATTTGGGGCGCTGGCGTTCGGTTTTGTTTAACCAGTCGAGTAGCCTCCGGGAAATTTCTAACTGCCCGTTGACAATTTCATCACCGACTGCGATCGCTGCCACCAGAGTAGCAATTAGTATGCCTTCGAGCATCGATTCAAAGCTCCTTTCAAACTAGACTGTACAGTTTGATTGTAGTTAAAAATAAACCGATGCGTCTGCTCTCGTCAACCTGTCTCCAGGAGTAAACCTAACAGCTACTATGCCTAAGCCCCACAAGGAAGATTGTCTTCGCTCAGTCGATAAAGCAGCACAAATTCTTCACGGAGCACTGCCCGAATTTCTCCATCACGGTTATGCTCGGACGAGCATGGATCGGATCGCCAGCGCGGCTGGGGTTTCCAAACAAACCCTCTATAGCTATTTTTCCGACAAAAATGGTTTGTTTACGGCGTTGGTGGAGCAGATGGCGGCACAAAAATTCAGGCTAGTCTGGTCGCAGCCGCTTCAGGGAGAGCCAGAGGTAGCGCTGAGAACATTAGCCCAGCGATTGCTTCAGGAGGTGAACGACGAGGAGTATCTGTGTTTTGTCAGGCTGATTGTTGCTGAATCTAAAACCCGACCGGATTTGGCTCAGCTATTTTTGAGTAACGTCGCTCAACCCGCGATCGCTGCTTTAACTCGCTACTTAGAACAACGCCGCGAGCAATCAACAGTGGCCGATTGCCGTCCTGGAAGCGCCGATACCGAAGCCACAGCCCGCATTTTCGTCGGTTCCCTGATTCACTTCCTGTTTACCCAAGAAATCCTCTCTGGAAAAGCAATTATGCCGTTTTCTCAAGAGCGATTGATCGACACTCTCATTGAGTTAGTCGTGCCTCAACGGCAGCGAAGCAGTTTGAATTAACTAGAAAATACAGCAAGCGCCACACGGATTAGGACAGACAGGTAGCCGGAAAACCAGTCAGCGTTCTGACTGCGGACTGCGGACTGCTCACTTCTGCCATAGCCGTTGGGGCATGATTTGGTAAACGAACAATGAAGGTTGTTCCTTTCCCAACCTGACTTTCTAGGGTAATTTGTCCTCTGTGAAGTTCGACTCCTTTTTTAACGATGGCTAGTCCCAATCCTGTTCCTGGAATGGTGTCAACGTTGCTGGCTCGATGGAAAGACTCAAACAAATAGGGTTGATCTTCAGGAGGAATGCCAATGCCCTCGTCAGCAACTTTACAAATCATTTGCTCGGCTTCGCACAGGAGGGACACAGAAACCGTACCACCATCGGGAGAATATTTAATCGCGTTAGTAATGAGGTTCGTCAGAATTTGTCTGAGTAGCTTTTGGTCTACCCAAAACGCCTGTTGAGCTGGCAGAGAAGGAGGGCCTGGTTTCTGGAAGGAGCCTTGAGTCCTACTGCGGGGGGGACGTTGGGACGTTAGCTTGAGGCAGCACTGACAGGACAGATCTACATTGAACTCATCAATAATGTCTTCAACAAATGCTGTTAAATCAACAGGCTGAGGATTAAACTGAATTTTCTCGCACTCCGCTTGACTAATAAACATCACGTCGCCAATCAGCGAAGTCATATGCTCCACTGCTCGCTGAATCCTCTCTAGGTGCTTCATCTGCCCTTGCTCATCGAGCCTGTGGCGATATTGCCGTAGCAAACCAGATGATGAGGAAATTACGGCAAGAGGGGTGCGATATTCGTGCGAGATGGTGGTGATAATTTGAGACTTGAGCTGATTGAGTTTTTTTTCCGTTAGTAACGCTTCTCTGAGTTCAACATCCTTGGCTTGTAAATCTTGGTTGGCTTTTTGCAGTTCGGCTGTTCGCTGCTCAACCCGCCGATCTAAGTCGAGCACTAACTGTTGTCGCTCTAGAGCATAACGAATTGAGCGAATCAGTAAATGACTGTTGAAATGTCCTTTAACTAAATAGTCTTGCGCGCCTTCCTGCATCGCTGCTACCGCCAAATCCTCATCATCTAGGCCACTGAGGATGATGACAGGAATAGTGGGAAACTGGTCGTGAAGCAGGCGAAAGGTGTTCAGTCCTTGCTGATCCGGTAGCGTCAGATCGGTCAGCACAAGGTCGATTTGGCTGCTTTTAAGGGTGCTAATTCCTTCGGTTAGCGTGGTAATGTTTTTGAGAGTCATGGGAAACTGCGGCGATCGCTCCAGGTATTCTTCTATGAGATCAACATCTTCTCTGTCGTCTTCAATCAGAAGAATTTTAGTGACGCAGTGCGACATCGCTTTTCCTCATGCTTAGTGGAGATTTTACCTTTCTAAGCTAGAAAATCTGTTGCTGGCGGTCAACGGTACTTTTTCGTAGTTATTTTTGTAGTCAAACGGCGATTTTTTAACTTTTTATGTATAAATGCTGATGTTGAGGGAAGTTGCTGCGCAACGGGGAAAGGGGTCAAGGAACTCATTGTCGCTTCGTCCTGAGTCATTGGTCCTTTCTTTTGTCCGAATGACTAGTGACGCGACCCCACCGGGTCAGAGGGAAAATTATGGCTATTTAGACAGATTGGGGAGCGCAATTTCTTTGTGTTTGGACCTTTTGACAAAGCGATAAGGTTTAAACTTTTTCCTCCTTTACTAAAGTAAGACTGACCCACTCGCCGCGATCGCTATAGCGACGAACTAGGCGCTGTCGCTGGTTGGGCTGTACGAGCCAACCCACCTCTAGCACAAACCGATGACCGGGTTTAATGACGACAGGACAGTTAGAGGAAGCGCCATCGGGGAGTAATACTATCTGAATAGGAAAATCGCTTTGGTCGAACTTCAGAACCGAACCGCTAATTTGTGCCGTTGAAGTCAGCGTACGATCGCCCCAGGTAAGCTGCTGCGTCACTTGATTGCCCTGGCAGTAGATTTTGAGGTGTGTAGAGTAAGTATCGGCAGGTCTAAGATCGGCGTACTGCGTCACCGCCACTCCTCGCCATTCTCCCTCAAGCTGCTCGACAGTGAGAGGGGGTCTTTCGGGTGTGTTGGTTCCTGCAAGCTGTTCTCGAATTAGCGTTAAGCGCTCTAGCTGCTGACCTTTGTTATAGAGTTGCACCAGTCGCAGGCGGCGATCGCCCTCAACTAGTCCGAGTTCTGCGCCAAACTCAGAATACGGTCCCCACTGCATCGACCCTTGAGAAAATGCGCCGTTTTCCATGAACATCACCCCCTTACTGAGGGAACTGTAATCAAACACTTTTTCTTGAGGAGATTGACCCGGAGGCAGGCGACGCACCACCTGATGCATCGATCGATTATTATCGCGTCCTTCTAAGATGACAACGGTGGGCGTATCTTCTAGATGCTCTCCTTGGGGCGAAAACCGCGTAAACGATCCCTGCCATTCCCCAACGTTTTTGAGTAGATAATCCCACTGTGAAGCCATATTCCCTCGTTGTCTATCGATTTATCCTGTCCCTCAGCTTTACTGCTCATGCTCGGAACTGAAGACCATTTAAATTATCGACCATAGCAGCCTACAATCTGCTCTATTTCCTAGAAAAGATAGTTTTATACCAATTAGAAAACGTAATAGGAGACTTGATGAGTTGGGGGAAAGGGGAAAGGGACGCACAGCAGCTCTTTGCCCTTGAACCTCCAATGCTTAGTTAGTTTAAGGAACTATCTGACTACTTTCGGTAAATGGTTTTACATTAAAAAGCTGATTGATTAAGGCATCAATCATCACCAAGAAAGCTTCTGGTATTTTTGCCGTTATTTTTCCGATAAATGCTTGTTTATGCCGGCATCAGCTAAAAATCGAGTCAAGCTAGTGATACCTAAATCTCAAATCAAACAAGTCCGTCAAATGAGTATAACCTCGACAACGACGGCTGTTAACAATATTTCTGCTGCTAGTTGGGAAGTTTTATCTGCCGCCTATCTAGAGCTTCAAAAGCTTTGGTTCCACTAAATGCAGATTAATGCAGAAACGGAAACAGCAAAACATCTAAAATTTTAGCGAGTTCGTTCTTGAGAAAGTAGTCAGTGCGGTCAATATAAATTGTTTGCTCCGCAAGTTTCAGAAACTTCCATTCAGTCCCTGTCGTTACTGCCCCGATTACCATAGGAGAGTTATTTTGGTTAAACACCGAGGCAGCAATTAATTCTGCCATACATTGGGCTAGTCCGGACTTAATACTTTCGTTCTTTGCTTCGACAACGACTAGCAGGGGAACTGAAATTTCGTACATCTCTGGCTTCAGAGTCAGAAGATAATCGCAGTAACCTTTGAGCCCTCGCTCCTCATCGACATCAAACCTAACCCCTGAAAAGTAGCCAACACCGCAGGTTTCTCTCACCTCAAGTAGTACGGGAGTAATGATCAGTTCCGAGCGCGCTTTCTCCGTGTTGATAGCGATCGCTAAGGGGACATACTTATCTAGAGCATCGATTAGCTTAGACGAGGGAGTAGCAGAAGTGTCGAACTGAACTTCTGTCGTCCAATCACGATCTTCAATGATTTGGTACTCAGGAAACTGTTCTCGGATTTGAGAAATAGTTTTGTAGTCGCTGTAGCTCATTGGCTTAGCTCTTGTTGTGGCAAAGGCAATATCCATATTCACTTCCTTAATTGCGAAACGTTATGGGCAGTTGCTTATCTGCCACTGACTTGATTAGTTCCCGAATCGTTATCGAAGGATTCAGCTCCCTTTGTAGGAGACAAAAAACGGCCAGATTTACCTATTCTTCTCAGATAGTAAGATATCGAAAATCTTTCGAGACGATCCTCAATAATTTACTAGAAACGTCAGCTAAAAAGAGACAGAAAGTTAGCAGGTGTAACAATGGAAATTTCTTGATATTCACCAAAAATCAAAATATCTTTGCTGCCTGTTATGATGCAACTTGCTCTCCCAGACACAGCTAGCTCTAAAAATTTTTGTCTTCTGTTAACCCTTTTTCTTTGGCTTTTTGACCTACTCGATCTATGATTACAAGAAAATTTTCTGAAGCTTCTTCAACAATCAGATTCACCTCTTGTTCGGCAGAAAGTCCTAACTGAGCGAGAAGGTTAGGAAACTCCGATACCTTTATGTTGGTAAGGACTTGTCTCACTGCCTGACGTGAATGTAGCTAGGATTCTATAATAGCAAGGGAAAAACTCTTCACTGACGGTTTTAATTTGCCTTAGGGTTGTCTCTCTTCCGTTTCAATGTTTTTTCCTCTTACTCTCGATCAATTAGAGAAAACTGATCGAACAACACGACGGCTGAATCTGGCTCACGGGTATCGAAACGGTAGCTGCTGACGGTGCCAGCTTCAGTGTCTAAAATGCTAAACACGGTAATATCGTTGCTGGCAATGTAGGGCAAGGGCTGTCCAGCCTCGACTAGAGGAGCCTCGGTTGGCACGACTGGCTCTAATCCATTGGGGTCTCCCGTCGCGGCATAGGCGATGTTTGTGTTCTGAGGAACGGGTCTGTTCTTGTCTAAATAAGCTCCGTAGGTGTTGCCAACGTTAGAGCTTTCGAGAAAATGAATGCCTTGAGGACTCACGAAGCGATTCCACAGATGAGAGTGGCCGTAGTACACAAGCTGAACTCCCGCAGACTCTAGCAGCGGGATCAGGTCGCGAATGATGTAGTCGTTCTCGGGAGGATACTCGTAGCGGAGCGATTGAATGCTGCCGTCTTCGGCATAGTCGATGCGGTGAACCGGATCGGTGTAGGGAGGCACGACATTATCTCCTAAAGTATGAGGAGGATGGTGAAACATGACGATTTTGTACTTCGCCTGCTCAAACTCAGGACTGGCCAACTCCTGCTGGAGCCAGCGATACTGAGGACTGCCTGCGGCAATCGGTTCAAAGATATGCTGTCCGTATCCCCATCGCTCAGGATTACTTAGGTCTTGCTCCCGTTCTTGGTAGCGTCCGCGCACGTCTGGGTCTACTCGAGGCGATCGCCAAATGTTGGTCACAAACAGCGCCACTAAGCGCACATCCCCAACGGTGACAGCGTAGTACTTTTCCCCCCCGGACTTGCTTTGGGGAAGGGTAAAAATCTCTTCGTAGGTATCGGTATTGAAAGAATTGGCCTTCAGCCACGCCTCTTTGAGTTGGGGGTCTGCTCCCGGATTGATTTGCTCGACCGCTTTCTCGTAAGCGATCAGCGCCTGTTTGCGGGGAAACGGATCGTTAAACTGGTCGTTCAAACCCCGCTCCATTGAAAATCTGCCCATCACTTCATGGTTGCCAAGGGCCGGAAACAGCGGGGCATGTTGAATAATTTCGCCTCCTTGATAAACAACGACTTTCCTGTTCTTGTCGAGCACGTAGTTAGCGCGTCCCTGCAAACCCGGGAAAAAAGCCCCCCCCTGCTCGTCGTCGAACCACTCCGAAGCGCGGTCGGGAACGTTAACCAAATCTCCGGCCATAAATACCGCATCCGGGCGACCAATCGTTTCCACCGCCTTTTGCAGGTTAGCAGCGGTCATGGGCTTTTGTTGGTGATCGGAGGTGAGCAGAATTTTCAGGGAAGTTCCCGGTGGCGGTTTGGGAGCAAGCGTATAGATTTCACTTCTCATGCCTTGTTCAGCCTCTTCTGGAAAGCTAATCACCTGATAGGGAACGCGCTGACCGGGGGTCAGTCCACTCACGGTTGCCTCATGTCGCCACACCGGGCGCAGGGTCGGCTGTGCGGGAGGACTAGCAAGCTGAGAGGAACTGTCTTCTCGCAGCCGAGTTAGTTGAGTGGTGGTGGCCCCAACCTGCTGGTCGAGGTCTTCGCCGTAGGCAACGCGATGGAAGGAGCCAGGAAACTCAGTAAACCACACAACGCGCACCGAAGTTTCGGTCGGAAGCTGGAGAAACGGGGCACTCAGCATTGGGGATGAAGAAGTAGGTGGAGGTGGGGGCGTTCTGCTCGTCAACACCAGCAGCACTAGCAATACTGAGAGACTAATAGCCGCAAAGACAATCAGGCGACTGCGCTTCATGATCGGGTCTGGTAGCCAAACGCTTCTAGATTAGCAGATCGATGAACGTTAATCTAATCTGCCTGTAAAGACTCGCTCTGCGGGTCCGGTCATATAGACTCGACCATTTTCCGCCCATGCGATCTCGAGACAGCCACCCGGCAGTTCAACAGTACAGAGGCGATCGCTACGCTGAGTCAGTACTGCCGCCACTACACAGGCGCAGGCCCCTGTTCCACAGGCCAGAGTGGCTCCGGCCCCGCGCTCCCAAACCCGCATTTTTAGATAATTCGCCTTGACAACCTGCACAAATTCTGTATTGATCCGTTCGGGAAAAGCATCGTGGCGTTCAAATAGGGGGCCGAGGGTTTCTAGGGGAATTTGGGTATCCTGAATAAAGATCACGCAGTGGGGATTGCCCATGCTCACGCAGGTCACTGACCACGTTTTGCCAGCGACGGCCAAAGACCGTTCCACGACTGCTTCTGTGGCCGGTGCGAGGGTGGTGGGAATTTCTTGAGCTTTGAGCTGTGGGGCTCCCATATCTACCGTTACTCCCTCCTTTTCTAAGCGAGGGGACATAACACCGCCTCGGGTGGCAATGCGGTACGTTTTTCCCACAGTTCCCTCCAGATGAGCAATAAACTGAGCCAAGCAGCGAATGCCGTTGCCGCACATTTCTGGTTCCGAACCATCTGCATTAAAAATGCGCATGGCATAGTCGGCGTTCTCCGAACCGGGAAGCAAAAAAATTACGCCATCTGCGCCAATGCCGAAATGGCGATCGCACAACAGCACGGCTCGCTGAGCCGATATCAGCGGCTTGGCTTGGTGGCGATTGTCAATCAAAATAAAATCGTTTCCTAAGCCCTGATATTTAGTAAATTCGAGAGACATATTGACTGTTAGCTCCTAATAATCAAACGATACTATTGATTAATTTAAATCGAGGCAACTGTTGAGCGAAGATGCAATTATGAGTGAATTAAATACGGGTCTGCCCAGTACGCGAGAAATTCAAAACCTGATTAGAAATGAACAAAGTGTCGAACTCAAGCTTGTCACCGACGAGCGGTTAGTGGGCAAGATTGCTTGGCAAGACCCCACCTGTCTTTGTTTAATAGAGCGCAACGAGCAATCAACTCTGGTTTGGCGGCAGGCTCTCGTCTATTTAAAACCAACTTGAACCCTAGCAAGTCGGCGCGGAGTCGGGAAGTCGCGCTTGGAAAATGGAAAACTTGTTACACTGATTGCTGTCTTCTTGCCTAAATAGCAAGGGTGATCGCTCTTGTCTCTAGCAAGCAGACATCTAAAGTTGCAGAGGGTACGATGTGTCGTTACTAACTCAATCTTTTCCGCGGAATCATTGGTTTCGGGCTCAGGGACGGCTAGCTCTATTGCTAGTCAGTTTAATGATGCCAACATCCGTACAGGCTCTTCAAGTAGAACTATCCCCAAGCGATCCCCAGCTCGGGGACACGATTTCTGTGCTAATTCAAACCGACTCCTTCGATTCAGAGCCGACAGTCTTAGCACGACAGCAGAGCTATCCCGTTTTTGCCACGGGTCAAAATTCCTATCGGGCCCGATTGCCCACCTCCCCGCTAGATCCGTCCGGAAAACTAACCATTCAGATTAACGGGGACGAACAGACCAGAAATCTTGCCGTCTGGCTGCGCGATCGCCGCTTTCCGACGCAGCGCATTTGGCTCTCCGAGAGTAAATCGGGGGGAGCAACGCCAACGGAGTTAGACCAAGTAGCAGCTTTTAAAGAGCTTGTTTCCCCGCTGAAACGGTGGCAAGGTCCGTTTCTCCGCCCGAATGCCGGGCGCGTCTCGACTAGCTTTGGTGTCCGTCGCTACTACAATGGCGTGTTTGCGACAGATTACTACCATCGCGGGGTAGATTACGCCGGGAGTCTTGGCTCTGTGGTGGTGGCTCCGGCAGCAGGACGAGTAGAACTCGTTGGACGCGAGGCAGAAGGATTTCGCGTTCACGGTAACACAGTCGGCATCGACCACGGACAGGGGGTTTTAAGCATTTTTCTCCATCTGCAAAACATGAGCGTCCAGCCGGGAGAGCTCGTCCGCGCCGGACAGCTCATCGGGACAGTTGGCTCTACCGGAGCCTCTACCGGTCCTCATCTTCATTGGGGACTCTACGTTCACGGAGTGGCGGTCGATCCGGTTCCCTGGAGGTACGCTGGTATCGAGTGAGGTTGTTTGCAGACAGCACAATGATAATGTCCCCACTCTCTTTCCGAATGAGAATGTAGGCGTTGATGTTTGCTAGCCAGTTTATCAGTAGGGTGGTCTAATTTATATAGGACATGGGTAAATTGTCAGTCGTCAGTTGTCGTTCGAGAGTCGGGTACAAGTTTGTTTTACCGACGTACTGAACGGATCAATTGTTAATTTAAGACTTAAACGCTGCTATGTTTTTTTTGGTGCTAGCCCTCCTGCTGTTAGTGTTGTCTCTTACGTTGAGGCTAGTACAGGTCCACGACAAACTCCGGCAGGTGACCGCAGAACTAGAAAACAAGCTTGAGGTCAAAACAGCTCAGCTACAGCAAGAAATTGAGGCCCGAAGACAGGCAGAGCAAACCTGCCAAGAAAGTCGGCAGGAGCTGAAGACGATTGTGGACAATGCTTCTGCTGTTATTTATCTTAAAGACCGAGACAGTCGTCTATGGTTAGTCAACCGCGAATTTGAAAAAATATTCAAGCTCTCCCAGGAACAGATCGTTGGAAAAAGCGATGATGAGCTTTTCCCGCCAGAAATTGCCGATACCTTCAGAGCGAATGATGCGGTGGTGCTTCAAACTAAATCTGCCCTCAAAACAGAGGAAGTGGTTTTACAAGCAGATGGCCAGCTACACACTTACCTATCCTTAAAATTTCCGCTCTTTAATAAAGATGGGGAGGTATCGGCCATCGGCGGCGTTGCCACCGATATTACAGAACGGAAGCAGCTAGAGGAAGAACTACGATGCAGTGAAGCTCGCTTTCGGCGCATTTTCGATTCCAACATGATTGGCATTGGCTGTTGGCAACGCGATGGGAAGGTGACGCAAGCCAATAATGCTTTGCTGGAGTTGCTAGGGTATTCGCAAACCGATCTTCACAAAGAAGCTCTTGATTTAGGGAGATTGACACCACCGGGTTACGCGGAGGCGGATGGGCGAGCCGTTCGAGAAATGAGAGCTTCTGGCGCGTGCCAGTCTTACGAGAAAGAGTACGTGCGGCGGGACGGACAACGAATTCCTGTTTTAGTCGGCGGCTGCTCTTGGGATCGAGAGCAAGGATTTTTCTTTGTGGTTGATATGACGGAGCGCAAACGGTTAGAGGCGGCCCTGCAACAGACCGTTGCTCGTCTAGAAGCCTTACACAAGCTCGATATTGCCATTTTGGAACTGAAACGACCCGCCGCTATGATTAAAACCGCGATCGCCTGCGTCGAGCAATTGATTCCGTGTCAGCGAGCCGCGATCGCCACGTTTAAGTTCACCGCCGGGAGCGCCAATGTTTTCTTTGCAGCCACAAACTCGACCGGAACGGAATTTCAGCTTCCGCTTACCTCGTTTGCGAGCCTGATTGACCGCTTCGAGCACGGGGAAAGTCCGGTGAGCGGAACCATTGAGCTGTTTCCTCCCCACCAGAGGCAGGCGTTAGCAGCCGCAGGACTCGCTCACTTTGTTGGTTTTCCGCTCCGCACTAAAGAGAAGCTGCTAGGACTGTTGCAGCTATGGGGTCATCCCGAAGCTCTCTCTAAGGAGCAAACGGCGATTGCTGCGGAAGTAAGCAACCAGGTGGCGATCGCCCTTCAGCAGGCTCGGCTGTATCAAAAAGTGCAGCGCACGAACGCGGAGTTAGAGCAGCGCGTTGCCGAACGCACTCAGCAGCTTCAGGAAATCAATCAAGAATTAGAAGCGTTTAGCTATTCTGTCTCTCATGACCTCAGAGCCCCGTTAAGAGCCCTTCAAGGCTTCGCCACAGCCCTGCTAGAGGACTACGGCGATTGTCTCGACTCGCTTGGACAAGACTATGCTCAGCGACTCATTTCCTCTGCTAATAACATGGAGCAGCTTATTCAAGATTTACTCGCCTACAGTCGCCTCAGCCGCGCCGAAATCCAATTCCGTTCAGTCAGCATAGCGGCTGCGATCGCAGCCGTCTGCGAACAAATACCGACAGACCCAGCACAGGTGACCGTTGAGGCTCCTTTAGCGGAAGTACAGGCTAATCCGGCCATTTTGACCCAGGTTGTCAGCAATCTGCTCACGAACGCTCTTAAATTTGTTGCGCCTGGGGTGCAGCCCCAGGTCCGGATCTGGAGCGAGACCCAGGGAGAGTGGGTCCGGCTATTCGTTCAAGATAACGGAATCGGCATCAGTGAGCAGCATACCGCGCGGATTTTCAAGGTCTTTGAGCGCCTGCACAGTCAGGAAGCTTATCCCGGCACAGGCATTGGTTTGGCCATTGTCCGGAAAGGCGTTGAACGCCTTGGCGGGCGTGTCGGTTTAGAATCTACGGTTGGTCGTGGCAGTTGCTTTTGGATCGAGCTACCCGCTGCCGCACGGCCCAACGGTAAATGAGGGGAAATTGTCCCGGTTGGGACGGGGAAAGGGGAAAACAGATAAGCGCATGGCGAATCAATTCACAGCTACAACAACTAATACCATTTACCGAAAGTAGTCAGATAGTTCCTTAAACTAACCAAGCATTGGAGGTTCAAGGGCAAAGAGCTGCTGTGCTTCCCTTTCCCCTTTACCCCTTCCCCTGCGCCTGGGTTGCTTCCCCTTTCCCCGTTGCGCAGCAACATTTTTCCCGTTGCGTCAGCGACTCAACTCCTAGGTGGCTCGTCCCACCTGAATATTCTGTACCCGGACCGGAACGCAGGCGTGGGTCATTTGAGCGATTTGGAGCGGTTCGCCCTTGCCGCAGATATCGGTGCCGCACTGCATTAACTCGGAAGCCGGACCCAGAGCATCGACGCGATTCCAAAAGTCGGTAGTCATCGACTGGTAGGTGACGTTTTTAAGCATCCCGACAATGGAGCCGCGTTTAATTTTCCAAAAGGCATCGCCCCCAAACTGAAAGTTTCGCCGCTGCTGGTCAATGGAGTAGCTGCCAACGCCATCGATTAGAATCCCGTCTTCGGTATCGGCAATCATCTCCTCTAGGGTGGCGGTGCGATCGCCTCCTGCCGCCCCCGGCTCTAACCCTAAATTAGGAATCCGCACCATCGGGACGCTCGACCAGCTATCGGCATGGGCGCTGCCGTTGCTG
This sequence comes from Cyanophyceae cyanobacterium, assembly GCA_050331735.1. GTDB lineage: Bacteria > Cyanobacteriota > Cyanobacteriia > Cyanobacteriales > JBHJGN01 > JBHJGN01. The sequence goes on along the minus strand of JBHJGN010000067.1, from coordinate 54,804 downwards.
GCTCCCCGACCAAGTCGATAGGCGGTTTCTCGGTCGGTAAGATAGTCTACTAGAATGCCATCTTGGACCACGGTCCACTGCTGGGCCTTCACGCCCTCATCGTCGTATCCCGTCGTGCCGCGTCCGCCGCTTTGAGTCCGGTCGGCCACAAAGTTAATCCAGGGAGCCGCGTACTGAAGTTTTCCTAACTGATCGGTGGTAGCAAAGCTCGTCCCGGCGAAATTCGCTTCGTAGCCGTACACTCGGTCTAGTTCGGTGGGGTGACCAACAGATTCGTGAATGGTGAGAAAAAGGTTGGTTGGTTTCAGCACCAGGGTCGTGCAGTCGTCGGTTGGTCCTTGGGGGGCGTGAACTTTTTCGCTGGCTTCTGTAGCCACGCGCTCCACGTTTTCCAGTAAATCGGCTGCGTCAATGTGCTCGTACCCGAGATTGAGGGGCGGGCGTTCGTAGTGGCGGCTTTGGGCATCTCCTTTGGCAATGGCTGTACAGCCAAAACCAGCATAGCTTCGGGTAATGGTTTGTTCAATGTATGAGCCGACGGTAGAAGCAAAGGTTTTTTGTTCGCGGGTGAAGCGCAGAAAGGACTGAGCTTTTCTAATGCCTTTGTAGTTGAGCAATTGCTCGTTGATGGCCAGCAGCAGCTCTGCTTTTGGCCCGATAGGAACGGTAAAGGGGTCAATTTGAATCGGAGTGATGTAGGTATCCCGGTAGGCGGATACCGGGGCGAGCCGCACTGGAGCGTTACTGGTCAGGCGGCTGCCTTTGGCAATTTCGACAGCTACAGCAACGATTCTGGCTACTTCTTCGGGGGTTTGATACGGACTAGCCGCAAAGCCCCACGCGCCCGCAACGAGGACGCGTACGCCAAAGCCAGAGCTGACGTTGTCGGCGAGGCGGCTCAACGAGCGATCGCGAGCCGTTAGGCTTTGGGTCCGATCGTGGCCGAACCGAATGTCTCCATAGTCGCAGCCAGCTTGCTGAATGAGAGCGATCGCTGCCTGGGCTAGTTCAGCGATAGTCGTGCGAGCAGGGGCCTGTACCATAGGTATCTTGAAGTAGATGGATCAGTTAAACTACATTCTAAGAGGTCTCAGTGCGTCTAAGAACGGAGCATCCCTGTCGCCACAGCCGTCGGCCTCTTTGCCTTAGAAATTGCTATTTGTCAAGAGAGATAAGCACTATTTTTAAGTAAGGTGTTTGTCTAGTTCTCTAAAGGGGTCTAGATCGCGGTAACATCTTACTGCGATTGAATACAATCTTGGGTTGGTTCTCTAAACTATTACAAGTTGTTATTGCATGTTGGGCCACAGGTTGACACTGCCCGCAACGGGTAAGAGACAGAAAATATGACGGTAGATGAGTTGATTGTTTTACTCGATCGAACGCAGAAGAAAAAACTATCTTCTTTGCAGGAGCAGGTATTACGGCAGGCTTGGGAAGGATATACCTATAGTTCCATTGCTGAAACCCTACACTATCGAGATGCCTACATCAAAAATATTGCTTCTCAGCTATGGCAAGAGCTTTCGCTGTTGCTCGGAGAGTCTATCACCAAAGCCAACTTTCGTTCAAAGCTGAGTTTACGTCCTCTGGCCTCCGCTGAACGTCAGTTAGCCCAGAATCTAGAGCGGAGAACTCTAACGCAGGACTTCATTGAAGTTCCCGGTAGTCCAGTGCCTCTCGATTCTGCGTTCTACATTGAACGCCCTCCCGTTGAAGAGCTGGCCTTTACCGAGGTGAGTAAACCAGGAGGGTTCATTCACATCAAGGCTCCTAGAAGTATGGGGAAATGCTCTCTGATGACCCGAATCGTGGCGTATGCTGATTCTGCTGGATACCAAACGATCCGGATTAATTTTGAGGAGGCGGACCAGGAAGTTTTTGAAAATGCGGACCGTTTTTTCCGCTGGTTTTGCACCAAGGTCGGGTGGAGCCTTAACGTACAGGCCAGACTGGACGATTACTGGAATCCAGAAATTGGCAGAAAGGCAAGCTGCACCAACTACTTTCAGCACTGCATCCTTGAGCAAGTCAATGCTCCTCTCGTGCTGTCGTTAAGCGAGCTGAATCGAGTTTTTGACTATCCAGCGATCGCGCAAGACTTTCTACCGCTACTGCGGTTTTGGCACGAGCAAAGCCAGCCTCTAGAAAGTTGGCAGCGGCTGCGGATTGTTGTGACCTACCTAACTGAAGCCGACCTGGCCCTAGCTGCCGCTCAGTCTTTCTTCAACGTGGGGCTAACTTTAGAGTTACCTCCGTTTAGCTTGGAACAGATTCAGCAGCTCGCCCTCCGCCACGGTCTGAGCTGGGCAGAGGGAGATGCGGGACTGCAAAGACTGATGCCCCTGGCGCAGATGGTGGGAGGACACCCTTACTTTGTTCAGCTAGCCTTTTACCACCTGCGTCGTCAGCAGATCTCGCTGGAGCAGCTCTTGCAAGAAGCTCCGACTCAAGCCGGAATCTACAGCAGCCACCTACGCGCCTACCTCGCTATTCTGCAAGAACATACTCGTCTCGCCGACGCTTTTGCTCAGGTCGTATCGCAGGCTGGAGGAGTTCGACTAGAGCCAGACATCGCCCATAAGCTAGAAAGCTTAGGATTAATCAAGCTTAACGGCGATTTAGCCACTCCAAGCTGCGAACTGTATCGATTGTTTTTTGAGAAACAGTTAAAGCGCGGTACGCTGACTGAATCTTCTCAGGAGCGTCTCAAGCAGTTAGAACAAGAAAATTATGAGCTGAAACGCTATAGCAGCATCGATCCGCTGACTCAGCTTGCTAATCAACGGTATTTTCAGCAAAGGCTAGAACAGGAGTGGCGGCGTTCAGCCCGGAGAGATGAGCCGTTATCAGTGATCGTCTGCGATATTGATTTTTTTAAGGCCTACAACGATACCCACGGTCATCAGGCAGGAGATTCCTGTCTGAGGCAGATAGCGATGGCGGTTGAAGGCAGTTTACATCGACCGTCTGACCTCGTCGCTCGTCATGGCAGCGACGAGGACTTTGCCATCATTTTGCCAGATACAGATGCAGTGGGGGCGCTGCATGTTGCTACTAGAATCCGTCGGCAGGTGAGAAACCTGGCGATCCCTCGGGAGTTAGGCAATCACACCGAAGAAAGCGACTTTCCCACTTCCATCCTCACCGTTAGTTTAGGCGTAGCGACCACGGTCCCGACCGCGATGTTCAGCAGTTCAGCACTCGTCTATGCAGCCAATGAGGCACTTGAACAGTCCAAACAACAGGGGCGCGACCTGATTACTCTCAGCTCAACTCCCAATTTCAATTTAGTCATCGATAAAGTAGCACAGCGGTAAGCGCCGCAGGCTTTGCGCCTGCGGCGCGGGGGAAAGGGGAAAGGGAAAACTATCCCTGACGGGACGGGAAAAGGGAAAAACGTCGCTAAGCGACGGGAAAAGAACACAGAATCAAGGAATAGACTGAATCCTCCCTTTCCCCCTTCTCCGTTGCGCAGCAACTTTCCCCTTTCCCCGTCGCAAAGCGACTATTGAAGCTGGACGGGTTCTGCATCAGCCTGTATCCGAAAAAGACTGTAGGGTTTTTCTCTAAGATCGGTCCCGTTGTGAAATCCGGGCTGGCGGTGGAGCTGATTGGCCGTGAAGTACAAATATCCATCGGAGGCCAGGGCAAGAGTATCGGGCCAGAGGACTCGGGGATCGTGGACCAACGTTTCAGCGCTTCCAGGGTCGCCTTCGCCAGGACGGCGGCGAATAGCGTTATGTTCGTAATCAGTAATATAAACGCGGTTGGCAGTATCCGACTCTAAGCCATCAGAAGCCCCTTTCGCCCCAAAATCCCTGACTGTGGCGGCCACCTGCTCGTCGCTGAGCGTTTCATCAACTAGCGCCTCCACGCTAACACTGTAAAGCTTTCTGCCGGAAAGAGCGCAGTAGAAGAGTTGCGAGCCATCGCTGCTGATCGCAACGCCGTCTGCCCCAACCTGGAAACGGCTCGGCGAACCATCCTGTGGGCGATTCATTAACGGTTGACCTTCGACAATCGGTAAAAAATCGGGGTTTGCTTTTGTGGATGGGTGGTCATCGAGCCGCCGCCAGCTTCTTCCCGAAGCTAAATCAACCACAATAATGCCGTTAGGACCGGTCAGTGAAGAATCAGTAATAAACGCCATGCCTGCCTCTCCGCGACGTAAATCGAAGCGAACATCGTTTAGATAGGTCGTTGGCAGTGCTACGTCTTGAGGCAACAAAATGGTCTGAAAGATGCGGTTTTGCTGGAGGTCAACTCCCACTAGCTTAGGGCCTCCAAAAAAGGTCGACTGAAACTCGATGCTGCCTGTATCCAAAATCCAGAGGCGATCTTGCGGGTCGACCACAACGCTTTGCACCGAAAGCAGGGAATCAGCCGGATTCTCGCGATCGGCAACGTTCACGTCTGCATTTGGGTAAGGAACAGGGCTCCCATCGACAACTTCCGCGACGGTAAACTCGACCGCATCTCCCCAGCGAGGAAAGTTGATAAAGAGCCGCCCTTGCTGAGAGACCGTTACGCCAGTTGGCATCGGACCCTCAAAAGCGGCCACTAGTTCCAGATCGCCAACGGTTTGTTCTCGAGGCAAGTTTGGCACTTCAGCCCTAGCGTTCATAGCAACCAAGCAGGCGATCGCGCTGGCCACAACCAAAGCTACTAAATGAGTCTTGTTCATCCTTAACATTGCTCCCGCTCAAAACGATCCCCGATTCGTTAATTATTGATGACCGATTGTTCAATTGTCTTCTAACGATGGCGTGGTCACTGGCCACTGGTCACAGATCCGGGGTTGTCTTCAACCGCAGGCGATCGCAGAAACAAATAGCCTAAGCTGCCGATAACAGCAGCTAATAGCACCGCCCCCATTAAAAGCCCTACCCTTCTTTTTAGAGTTTGTGGAGGAGCAGCGGATGCTGGCACATCATCAGGAACCGGAGTTGGGTGATTAATCAGAGTTTTTGCCAAGGCTTCTCCATCTACGTCTAGCGCACTGCCGTAGTGACGAATCAGATTTTGAGTATAGACGGGTTCTGGTAGCTCCTGGAGTTCTCCTTCTTCAAGAGCTTTTAACACTCCTGAGCGAATCAGCGTTCTGGAGGATACTTGCCGCAAAGACACCGACTGCTCGAGTCGTTTTTGCCGCAGATAGGTGCCAATTTCTTTGAGTTGGGTGACTTGTTCAGAATTAAAACGATTCACTGCTAACTCCACACACTTCACATTGACAGTTAAAAGATACCTTACCTTTGGGTATGTGCAACGCTTAAAAAGCACAAAAGGCGAATCGATGGAAATAGACGGATGCCGGAAATTACCACTTGAGAAGGAGCCAAACCTCATTCTATAAGGGAGGTAAGAACCTTTGACGTAGCAATACTATGGCGAATAGAAAATTGTTATTTTTAGATTAAATGGTTGCTATTCAATCCTTTTCCTCACCGGAGCGAGTCTGTTCAGCCTCCTTGTGGATGCCGGAGCAAGTCCTATTTACTCCCGATGCCCTTAAAGAACCTTGGGGACAACAAATTCGGCAGCGAGTTGAAGCGCTCAGTTTGCCTGTGCAGGAACTCTCCCAGAATCGCATTACGGGTTTGCGAGGAGCTAACGAGCGAGAAACCTACAGCATGGCCAAGCGAACGCTAGCGGTGGTGACAGCGCCTCCCGGTCAGTTTAAGCTCACTCCCATTCCTCCCTCGGCTGACTGGCAATTCCACCTGGCTCAGGGGTGTCCGGCACACTGTCAATACTGCTACCTAGCCGGCAGCTTGCAGGGCCCCCCCGCTATTCGCGTCTATGCAAACTTGCCCCAAATTCTAGCTAATTTAGCAGCTTACGAATCCCAAGCGACTACCTTTGAAGTAAGTTGCTATACCGATCCGCTAGGGATTGAGCATTTGACCGGGAGTTTAGCCGCATGTATTCGCTATTTTGGCACTCGCGAGGAGGGATATCTGCGTTGGGTCTCCAAATTCGACGCGGTTGATGGGCTGCTGGAATTGCCCCACAACGGTCACGCCCGCTGCCGCTTCAGCGTCAATGCTGAGCCGATCTCGCGGTTTTTAGAAGGCGGAACAGCCTCGGTGAAAGCTCGGCTTCAGGCGCTCCGTCAGCTTGCTTTACCCTCTGCTCGAGGGGGTGGGGGCTATCCTGTGGGCTTAGTGATTGCTCCCATCATGCCGATTGAAGACTGGCAAACCCACTATACCCGTCTGTTCGACCAGATCGAGACCGCCATTGATTTTGACTGCAACTTGACCTTTGAGCTAATCTCCCATCGTTTTACCCCGAAGTCAAAAACAGTTCTGCAATCGTGGTATCCAAAATCAAAGCTCGATCTCGATGAGTCTCAGCGCTCTGTCAAGCGCAATAAGTTTGGCGGCACAAAGTTCGTGTATGACTCCGACACGACTAAAACACTCCGTCGCTTTTTTGAACACGAAATAGAAACGCGCTTTCCTCAAGCGAAAACTTTGTACTGGTCTTGACGCTCCTCAATACCGCTCAGGGAGACTGATCGAATTGGCTTATTTTGGAGATTAAATATTGTGATCCGAATGGTTGTTGAGCCTCGTCGGGTTTGAGTTCTTCACGAATTGGCCACTGTTCATTGTTCTATAACGACTACATTGGTGGGTTCATAATATTTTTCGAGTCAATTATTGATACGTTCTTTTCCGGTATTCCACTTGCTCGGTTACTTAAAAATGAAAGGCAAATGAACAAAAAGTGAAATAAAAATGATAAAAAAAGTTTCTGAGTTTGTGTATACTAAGAAACTAGTGTTTGTCATCTGCTCACATATAATGGACTCTGTTTTTATGGGCTTAGGGTTGGCGGCTGATGCCTGTGCAGTTTCTCTAAGCAGTGGTCTGATCATTCGACGATTAAAATTCAACAAAGCCCTGAAGATTGCCTTATTTTTTGGCGTTTTTCAAGGGGTGATGCTATTAACGGGGTGGACCCTCGGACTAAGCTTTAGAAATCTGCTATCCGCAGTCGATCACTGGATTGCTTTTAGTTTGTTGAGTTTTCTTGGGAGTAAGTTGATTTACGATGCTTGGCAGGTTGAAAGGAGTGAAAAGCCGTTCAATCCTTTAGAATTTTACACTCTTTTAGGATTGGCGATCGCCACTAGTATAGATGCGTTAGCAGTCGGAATTAGCTTATCAGTACTAAAGTTATCAATTGTCTCCTCTGCAAGCATTGTCGGCCTGACTACGTTCTGTTTATCTTTTTTGGCAGTCTACATTGGCCATATTTTTGGCGATTTACTCAAGAGCCGAGTCGAAATATTAGGCGGTCTAGTGCTCATTTTTTTGGGAAGCAGGATTTTGCTCGAGCATCTTGCTTATTAGTCGCCGAGAACAAATGGGATTGCTGCCAGTTTTCTCTGTGACAGTGGAAACCGGGAAGCAACCTTGAAAATAATCGTTTAAACTGTCGGCATGATAGTGTTCTCCGCTCAAGTAGGGCTAGTTGCCATACCAAAAGGTTTGAGAGTTTAAAGCAGCTTGGGTGAGAAACATTGATTTTCTGTTCAAGGGAAGAAAGGTCGTGCGACAGGTGTTTAATTTAGCGACAGCCTACATGCCCCACGGGTATTGCTACCTGTGGAATCCTCCTTTAGTTTGGCTTCACGTTGCCTCTGACTTTCTCACGACGGTCGCTTACTATTCCATTCCGATTACGCTGTTCTATTTTGTCCGTAAGCGCTCAGATTTGCCCTACCCGGCAATATTTATGCTGTTTGGAGCGTTTATTGTTTCCTGCGGCACGACCCATCTCATGGAGATTTGGACGCTGTGGCATTCAACTTACTGGCTGTCTGGCTGGCTTAAAGCCCTCACGGCTGCGATTTCTGTTTATACCGCTCTTGAGCTAATTCCCATTGTTCCTCAAGCACTGGCGCTGCCGAGTCCGGCTCAGCTAGAGGCAACCAATCAGCAGCTAGCGCAAGAAGTCAGCGATCGCCAACAATTTGAAGTATCCCTACAGGAAAGCGAGGCTCGCTTCCGCAGTGCCTTTGACGATGCGGCCATTGGCATGGCCCTTGTTGCCCTTGACGGGCACTGGCTCAAAGTTAACAACTCACTCTGCAACATTGTTGGTTACTCAGAGGCAGAATTACTAACGATGACGTTTCAGGAGATTACCCACCCCGACGACTTAGAGACAGATCTTCACTACGTACGCCAAATGCTGACCGACGAAATTCGCACCTATCAAATGGAAAAGCGGTATTTTCACAAATCAGGACACGTCATTTGGATTCTCCTGAGTGTCTCTCTCATCCGTGACGAGCAAGGTCAGCCACTGTATTTTATCCCGCAAATTCAAGACATTACGGGCCGCCGACAAGCAGAACAGGCTCTTCAAGAGCGCGAGTCCATTCTCCGGAGCTTTTATGAGAGTGCGCCCATGATGATGGGAGTAGTAGAGCTGGGAGATGAAGATATCCGGCACGTCTACGATAATACCGCCTCTGCTAACTTCTTTGGACTCACAACCGAAGAGATGAAAGGGAGATGGGCAAGCGAGTTAGGCGTTCCTGAAAACGTGCGCCATTTTTGGCTTGACTACTACCGCCAGAGCCAAACCACCGATCAGCCCGTTCACTTTGAATATACCCATACAGCGGAGACGAAAGTCAAGTACTTTTCAGTCACCGTCTCGACTATTCCTCCAGACCGCTCGAACGTTTCGCGGTTTTCCTATGTTATAGAAGACATCAGCGATCGCCACCAAGCCCAAGAAAAAATTGAGCAGTCTCTACATGAAAAAGAAATTTTGCTCAAAGAAATTCATCATCGCGTCAAAAACAATTTGCAAATTAGTCAAAGCCTGATTCATCTCCAGGCACTCTCTCTTGCCGATCAAGAAATTGGGGAAAAGTTCAAGGAAGCGCAGCATCGAGTCCGGGCAATGGCTCTGATTCACGAACAGCTTTATCGCTCCGATAATTTGGCAAAAATAGACCTAGCCGAATATCTATGCATTTTGGGAAGAAATTTGTTTAGTTCTTATAGAGTTGACGAGCAAATAAGATTTAGAACCAATTTTAAATATCAGTGTTTGCTAGAAATTGATACAGCCGTTCCCTGTGGTTTAATCATCAACGAATTAATCAGTAACGCTCTCAAACATGCTTTCGCTCGACGTCAAGGGGAAATTTCTATCGAAATAGACTCAGATCGAAACCACAACTTAGTCCTGATAGTTTGTGATAATGGTCAAGGATTACCACCAGACTTTGATTTTGCCAGATGTAGAACTCTGGGTCTAAAATTAGTTAGAAACTTAGTGAAGCAACTTCGAGGAGAGATCCAGGTAAAAAGTGATTTAGGAACTCGCTTTGAAATCACCCTTACTCAAGTCGAATGCGATAGTTTAATATGTCAGCCAAGATCTTAGTCGTCGAGGATGAAAGCATTGTTGCTCAAGATTTACAGGCAACCCTTGAATACATGGGCTACTCTGTCCCGGAGACAGCAGACTGTGGCGAAGAAGCCATTGCCAAAGCCGCGGACCTCAAGCCAGATTTAGCATTAATCGATATTCGGCTCATCGGCGAGATGGACGGAATTGCAGCGGCGGAAAGAATCGGTCAATTCGACATTCCGGTGGTTTACCTAACGGCTTACGCCGATGAAGAAACGCTAGCACGGGCTAAAGTGACTCAGCCGTTGGGGTACTTACTCAAGCCAGTTGAAGCCAGAGACCTCCGCGCCACTATTGAGATGGCTCTCTACAGGCAAGAGACTGAACGAGCTTTGCGACAAAACGAGCACTGGTTAACGACGATTCTCCGCAGTATTGGCGACGGGGTGATTGTGACCGATGCTGTTGGCCGCATCACCTATATGAATCCGACAGCAGAAACTCTCACTGGTTGGTCATTTAGTGAAGCGCTGGGCAATGATGCCGCAGCCGTTTTCAGACTAATCAACGAATCCACTCGCAAGACCATTCGCAATCCAGTGACTCAAGCGCTGGCAGCGGGGGAGGTTGTTCGTTTGCCAAAGCACACCTTGCTGATTAGAAAAAACGGCCAACAGATTCCCATTTCGGATAGCGCGGCTCCTTTCACCAGCAGCCACTGTACTACGCCAATGAATGATAGCCAGGGAGTCATCTCCGGCGCAGTCTTGACTTTCCGAGATGTTACAGAGGAGAGGGTGACCGAGCAGGCGCTGCGTCGTCGAGCGTTTTACGATCCGCTGACCAACTTAGCGAATCGGGCCTGGTTTACAGAACGACTCACCGATGCTGTAGAGAGAGTCAAACGGCAGCCAGATTACCTATTTGCCGTGCTGTTTTTAGACCTCGATGAGTTCAAGGCGGTCAACGACACGCTGGGGCATCTTGTCGGCGATTGTTTACTGATTGCCGTCGCCTCGCGACTTATGCAGTCTACTCGACCTCACGATACCGTTGCTCGATTTGGCGGAGACGAATTTGCGATTCTGCTCGAAAATTTGGCCTCCGTTGAAGAGGCCTGGGCGATCGCTCAGCGGATTCAGCAAGAGTTAGGCATGGCTTTCAATTTAGAGCAACAAAAGGTGAGCATCAACGCCAGCATTGGCATTGCCTTAAGTTCGCCGCCCTCCACAGTCGAAGAAATGATTCATCATGCCGATACGGCCATGTACCGTGCCAAAGCGAAAGGGAAGGGCTGCTGGGAAGTATTTGACGGTGACTAAAAGCCAAGAGAGTCTCATAGCGTAAGCTTGTTCAGGGTCTCTCTGCCTCCTTGATGAGATCTTCTAGTCTTTCGCCTGACGCAACTGCTCTAGCTCCGTTCTTAGCGCAATAATTTCCTCAGTGAGTTCCTGGAGCTCTAGCTGAACAGCGGTGTTAGTTACAGTCGTTGTCGATGACGCCGGACGAGTCGTGTCAGGGGATGAGTCTCTGCGCTGAGCTAAAAGATCTTCCACAACCTGACGAGCAGCGAGCTCTGTCTCTTCTCCTTTTTCTGCCCATTCTTGAGACCGCTGATTCAGCTCTATCTGTAGCTCCGTTAAGGTTTCCTCACGCTTTTGTGGATTTTGAAGCGTTTCTACAAAAGCAGTAGCGGCTCCAACCGTAATACGAAAACCTTGATGCAAAAGATCAGTAAAATTATTCATCTTAAATAGAAGACCTCGGACCGATAGCGGTTGACTCTGTAGACTGTATTATTCTACTTGCTCTAGGTACTGACTTACATCTTCTAGAAGGCGGGTCAGTTCGGCTTCACTCGTCAGGCGAAGGCGGTCATCGCGAATGGTCAGCAGGACTTTAGCCGCAAACGGACTCGGATAAATATTCGGGTTACAAAAAACTTCTAAAAAGATCTCGCCCGTGTAGCGATACTCCATTGCGGGTTGCGGATTGGGTCGATTGCTTTCTGCTGAGCGAGTCGTCGCCGCTTTGATACTCTGCATTAGCTGGAAGATTTCGGTCTGCAATTTTTTGGCGGCATCAGGCGTAAAGCTGAAAGAGACAGAACCCTGAATTAAATTGAGGGTAAGCGGAGGCATGATTTTAAAATTCTTAATTTTTGACTAATGCTAGAAGCTATTAACTAGCTCTAGGAAGAATTTACCAGAGAATCAGGCAAGTACTGAATATTGAGGACAAATTATCTCAATAAAATCGAGGAATACCGACGACTGCATTCAGCTAGAAACTTGACGCTGCAATAGTTTCAGCAATTAAAAGACTAAGATAGATAGTAGCGCCTTTCTCCATTGATGCTGCTCTTTTGCTGTCAGACAACCGCTCGCAAGTCCGTAAAGTTTTAATAATTACGCTGCTCCTCAATCTCCTGGTCATGGGACTGAAAGCAGCGATTGGAATTAGTATTGGCTCTCTCAGCCTCCAGGCTGATGCTCTCCATAGCGTGACCGACAGCGCCAATAACGTTCTCGGCTTGGTGACGAGTCAGTTTTCTTCTCCTAAGCCAGACCGAGAACATCCTTATGGACATCAGAAGTACGAAGCCGTAGGCGCACTGGGAATTGCGGCTTTTTTGGGGATTGCCTGCTTTGAGATTGTGCAAATTGCCATTGAGCGCATTTTTCAGGGAGCAACTCCTGTTAATATTACCGCTCCGGAGCTGTGGCTCCTGCTGCTTGTTCTGGGAATCAACATCTTCGTCGCATTTTACGAAAGAAATGTCGGTAAACGAGTCAATAGCGCTATTCTGATTGCTGATGCTCGTCATACGATGAGCGATGTTTGGATTACCATTACGGTTTTGGCCGGGTTAGTTGGGGTTTGGCAGGCCGGGGAGTTAAGCTTTCCACAGCTTCAGTGGCTAGATGTGGTGTTAGCATTTCCCGTGGCTTTTTTGGTATTTCGCAGCGGCTGGGAGGTCATTAAAGATAATTTACCCTGGCTCATCGATGAAATGGCGATCGCCCCCGAAGCGATTCACCGCGTTGTTATGCAGGTTCCCGGAGTGCTTAACTGTCACGATATTGCCTCTCGCGGGTTGCTCGGACGACAGGTGTTTGTCGAAATGCACCTCATTGTTGATGCCAACGATGTCGCTACGGCTCACAGAATTACCGAAGCCGTCGAAGCGGCCTTAGAACAGCAGTTTAGTCCAGTCCGAGTGTTAATTCACGTCGAGCCGCCCAATTACCGCTCTGAGAAGATTAGCTTCGGTCCCGCCCCATAATTTTCCACAGACAAGCGGCTTTTTCCACAGAATTTACCAAGTTTTCCACAAAGATAGGGTGCGGGATGGGAAAGGGGGAAGGCGATCGTCTCCTCACGTCAACCTTTCGTTAAAGAAAACAAAGTTTGAAATCCATGACACGAATTAGGCTCTAGCTGTAGTTGAATTTAAGCACAAAGATTTTATACTAACAGTTTCCCGTAAAGAATGGTTACGAGAATCAATTTTCTGCGAAAAAGGAAAGATGTGCTTTGGAGTAAACTACAAAAGCTCAGAAACTTCAGGGGGTGCCAGGGTGAAGAAATGTGTAGGAAACAAATGTCCTAGCCTCAACTACAAGGGGGGCCGCTCAGCTACACCTCTGTCCATTGACGAGAAGGAGGTTGAGATGGAATACAAGCTTAAGGATGAAGACTATCTTGAACTCTGGAAGTATTTCCAGGACAAAGCAACAAGCGTTAAAGGCACAATGTTCAATACGATTACCTGGATTGTTGGCTTTGCTGCTGCCCTACTCGGGTTTTTGTTTACTAAATTAACAGATTTTGAGTCGGCGAATGCGGAAATAACTCTTCCAAAGCTTATGATTTTGGTTTCAATGGCAGGTCTAGTCATCTGCTTGTATGCGTTTTTTGTTCTCAGTGAATCTGCTAAGCACATAAGAAATAACTGGCATTACGCAGATTGTTGTCTAAAAAAAATCGAAGGGCTTGACAAGATCGTTTTTTCGAGGAGAGCAGAGACAAAAGACAACCTAGTGAAAATATGGAATCAATTACAAATTGTTGTCTCATTGTTTTTGGCTGCGTTTGTTGCAGTTCTAGTATGGGCATTTACAATTATGGAAACGAGCATATCCCCCTAACTGAAGTGCCAGTGTTTACGTATAGCTAACCTAAACGTTTTGTTTAGCTAACGGCAAGCTGGATGTCAAACTTCCGGACTGGCAAGCGAGAGACTCGCAAAAGGGGCTGATGAGCTATCAAAAAGCATGCTACAAAAGTGGCGAGCCTGAAGACACTCCTATAGTGAGCAACGCTATCGGTACGCCAATGCGGTACTGAGGATGCGGAGTGGAATGCATATCCTAGCAGCAAAGCAGCAGCAGGTGTGGGCATATTGATGGGCGGTGACGGAGCGCTACCTGGTCGACCACATCCTGTTGCGGTAGGACAGCATAGACGGTGGCAGAATTCAGGCAATCAACAGCCTGCGTTACCCGCAGATGTGGTAGATCCTTCTAGCAGAGAAGATGTCGCTGAGGATAGTTTTCCTATCAATCATGGTGAGTATAACTAAAAGTCAGTTACTGAAGAAAGAGATAATGCCACTCTTAATAAAGATTGATAGCTACGTGTAGAAAAATGCAGAACTATAGCGTTAACGACATGATTCCTGTAGGTTCAGAGCTTTCAGTTTTAGCTTAAAAGTATAAAAACTTAGTTTGGTGTATAAACTATCAGCATACAAGTCTCTGTCAACCTTTGCTTGTTGAAAAACAAAGTTGCAAAGATAGTTTGCAAATTTATTTTACAAAATTTTAGCGCCTACATAAGAGGAGTAGCATAACTCCGAGTTATAGTTAGAGGCTCAAATTTAGAACTCTTGTAGGTTACTAATACCCTTTAATCATCCGCTCTAAACATTTATGAATCTCAAGGAGACATTAGTCATGTCAACAACTCAAGAAGCGTCCCTGTCCGAGGTAGCCCAAAAGCTAGCCTCAGATTTAGTCCCAGCTACTTATTTCACTCTAGCTGACGAATCTACTCAAATTGTCTACAGTACTGCTAACTTTCTCCCCGGGAGTTTTCTCAGCTACTGCGACCCCAGTTTTAATCGCACCTTTTTAGATCCCGATATTCGTCTTCTTGACAGCGAAATCGGACAGTTAGTGACGGTGACTTTGGAACACATTCCCGATTTACGAATAGTGACCTTTACCTTACTCCTACCCGTTGTAAGAGTTTCCCAAAGCCAACCTCTGGTCATTCCTATTGCTGTCACCGGTGTCATTACCACTACCCCAATGAATTTTGGAGGCTTTCCAATGGTGGGACCGGAAAAAACTTATCGTCAGCTTTCTCTGAGAGGAACAGCTCAGTTTGTGGTTGGTTAAGATTCCGTCAGTGATTACTAGACACCTCGGTTAATTGCCCTATTGCGAATTTTTCAGAACCTACCGCCAGAAAATTTTTGCTGTTCACAATAGAGATTGTCTTTTTCAAGGTCTCTCCTGTAGATTTTCAATTTTCTTAAGTAAATAGTTAGAAAAAACGATCAAACTTGTGTCTAAGTTACAGCTAACGGCTGATAACCTACTCGTTTTCTATTTAAGTACACCACCTTAATTAAGGAGGGTGTAGTCAAAAACAAAGAGGACGAGTAGACGAGCAACAGTGACAAATTCGGCTACTAGTTAGTTGCTTTGGAAGAATAGGCTTGTTTGCCATCTAACCGAACGTAATATCAATTGCTGGTCGGAGCACGTTTTCTTCAATTAAACTGACTCATTTCTCACAGACCTGAATCGAGTGAGAGAGGAAAGATTTGTTTTTGAGGCTTTACCTAATTTAGCAAAAGTTTACCACTGAGTTCTAGGTCTTCGTCTGATTTTAATGATAATTACAAGGAGATGAATATAATGAGCAGTGCTTTCAAACTAGGTTTACCAACCGACATTCCCTGGGAGCGAATGTGTGTGTCGGAAAATATGCTCGATGACAAGATTTGCGATCGCAAAGCCCCTCCTAAGTGGCACTCATCCATTGCCGTCTACAAATATGTTCCTGCGGAGGAATTTCAGCAATACCCAAACTACGACGTCACGTATCTCAAAGTTTCAGTGACAATTACAGGCTATCAACCACGCGATAGCGAAATCGAAGGACAAATCGACTGGGATGACTTGACAACAGAAACGATTGACGAGCTAGAAGAGTTGCTCAACGAATATCATCCCTGTACTGGTGCGATTCTGCAAGTTGCAGTTGCTCCCAAAGACCGAGATATCAAAGATCCCGAGCGATTCCCTTTCATTATGGATTGCGAGCCGAAAAAGCGGGAGATGTATGAAATGGCGACAGACACAAAAGAACGAATGTCGCGATCGCTGGAAAACCTGAATATTACTAAATCAGCCCTTTCCAGTCAGTCAACAGAAATTCTCGACATTGACATGGGCGGTTCCTTCGCTGCTGGGGGAGAAGGCTCGTATGCCGGTACTGGGGGAGGATTTAATATCTCTACATCAACTCAAGGACAGTGGGGAAGCAAGCAAATTGGCGTGAATGAATCGGGTGTAGTCAGAGCAACTGATAATTCTCAGGAGAGGAGAGAAACCCAATCCTTTACCACTCAAATTTCTCAACTCTATCACCTGTTAGATAGCTATCATCTTGGTACCAATCGCATTGTTTTCTTCATGCAGCCGCGCCCCCATGTGCTCGAAGAGCCATCGGGATTTGTTCGCGGTCCCCGTCCAATTGAAGGGGTTCAAGAATTCTTTGTGATTGTGGCCAAACCCAAAGAGCAAGAGGACTTCTGTGTATCTGTTCGAGTTGACACAGCTCATCTTGCCGAACGGGATATTATGGACTATGCGTACAGGAAAGATAGTCTAGATCTATCTGTCAGTGTTGCTCCTCCTGCCAAAGATGACCCTCAAGCTGTCTTTGACGGAAATGAATATATCGATGTCACAGGACCATTTGGGGGAATAAAAATTGGCGAGCGTCGCTATAAATGCTATCGGAAACGAGTGGAACAAGTCGAGAACTATATTCCACCCTACAGTGACTACAAAATTGATATCGCAGACAGTGGCGGTTACCAAGTTACAGCCCAAGCAGCCAGTCATGGTTCGCGTTCTGTCGAAGTTCAACCGGACGGTGAGAGTTTAACGGCGCGTGTATGGGCAACCTCCCGTAAGTGTTATGACGACGGTGGTACGCCGTGTCTTACTTGCCCAGATACGCGCAGCGTACGCAGTGCAAATTCCAGTCTGGCTTTGATTGTGAACTTGAAGTCAAAAGAACCGATTCGTAAAGTTGGCACAGAAACCGTCCTACTGGTAACAACTCGCGGGCTTTGTTGCTGTCCAGAGGGACCAAAAATTCTTGGCCCTGGAGTCATCAAAGCAGTGCCGCTGCCTGCGGTTGTGGGCAGGAAGGGTAGCCAATTTGGGTTGGATCTTAATTTTGCGGAGAGACTGATGACGACTGTGGACACAACAAAATCAAGCGAAGAAACCAATAGTCACCTGCGCGTACAAGAATCGAATGCATTGACAAACTTGATCCGGACAGAGCTAACAGCAGCGGTAGCACCGGGCGCAATACAGCGAAAACCGCCTATTCCCTATATCAAAACCGATTTCTTCTTGCAAAAATTGGAAGCGCGGTTACGTCCCTACGAAAAGATTCGCCATCAAGGCGAGCAACCAATTGGTCATCTTTTTGAGCAGGCTATTAGCTGCAACAAGGTAAAAGAGCAGCAGATTGAAGACTACTTTCACCAACCAGTTTCAGAGCTTAAAAGTCGTGATGTTGTTCGACTCTCTGTGGATGAATTAGCGCAGGTAACGGGTTTGGATTATACCGAGGCAGCAACGATTCGCCTCAGAGCGCTCGGAATTCCAGTCGGAGAACAACCAGATACCGTTTACTAAGTCTGCAATTATTGCCTTCAATTGAGGAGGACTAGCGCAATGTTAATGTACTTATGGCATGGTCCGTATCGAGAACCACTTTCCCTTGAGCCAGGGATAGAGGCATTTAATTCGTCTGCAACGATTCCTTATTTTGGCATCATTCCACGCGGCTTGTTAAATCGTCTAGAGCTCCAGCCTTGGCAACACCCTCATGAATGGAATCGCATCGCCCCTTGGCTTGAGCTTGGGCTATCTGCCGTTGCGGCTGACGAATGGAAAGCCTGTTTAGACAAGGTTGATTTCCCGGAGAGCGATCGCCTACAGCCTTGGTTAACGGTTGCCAAAGAGGTTGGAGTTCTTTCACTCCAGACAACAGCTAAGCTCTGTGTCGATTTTCTGTCCTCGCTTTTATCCGATCAAAAGGCCGTTTCACACCTTGTGCATCAATTGGGATATGGGGAAGATTTCTCAGAAGAGATTAGCCGTGTTGATGTATGGCTAGTTAAAGAGGGACAGACGAGTAGTGTCTGGCGGATTGAACTACACAGTGAAGCGTTCTATCCAAGTCTTGTTTTCTGCCTCAATGTAGCCCGCGATTCAGAGGCAGGACGTGAATTAGTTGATTCCTATGCTCATTTGGTCAACTGGTACGCTCGCGATCCCACTCATGTGGCTAAACCGTTGTGCCTAGAGACTGTCGAAACGAATCTCGCAGGAAGGACAATTTCGCTTGCTATGACGTTACATGCCTGGATCGACGGTCGTGAACTGCATGGGCGTCCCGGCAGAAACGGGAGCGCAGCATTTATTGAGGTGGAGTGGTTTGTGCCTGAACACTCCCAAAATCAGGAAAGCCTGAGAGTTTTAGGACGAATACTTTCAGCAACTGAACATCAGCAATTGTGGGCCCAACTCCTAAAGTTTTATCGCCGCCATGCTACCTACAGCACCAACGGCGCAGAAGTTGTGATTCCAGGATTGGAAATCAATGATGGGGATCTGGTTTGGACTGGGCAGGAGATAGTAGCCGTGGCTGCCTCCGCGACCAGTTCAGCATTGTCCCTCCAGGCTTGGCAAGAATTTATGGTGAATCCGTCGCTTCGCCTGGGGACTGGAGGAGCAAAAGCCTATCGATTCCCCAAAACAACGTCCAAACTGACAACCGCCAGTAAGAGGGGAGGATAAGCTATGCCCTGCGAAACAGAACGGGGTTGGGTATATTGTCGGAATGAAAATCAGAAACGATTAACGGTCATGCTGCCGGATGACCGCACAATCGTCCTCGACCCCGGTGAGCGATTTGAAACAGAAAACCCGTGCGAGATGCTCAGCTTTCTCAACAGCCTTCCGGCGGAGGAGAAGTTCCAAGAGCAGCGAGAGGGCGTTGTTGCCGCCATATCAGAGGCGGCGGAACAAGCTGGTTGCGCGGGGGGAAGTGATGTTAACGCCACTCCAGATGCGGGAACAACGGATGCTGGCCCACCTCCCTCACCAGATGGGGATTCGGGTGATGCCCAAGGTGCGCCCACGGTGGAGACAGGCGGCACCGCCGGAGCCCCCACTCATCCAGAAGAAGGCACTGGTGTTCCAGGAACGGATGCCGATCCGCCTTTCCAACCCCAGCCAGGTCAGCCCCATACCACTCATGGCGGTGAAGAATCGCAGCAACCCATCCAAGGAGGCGACCCCGTTAATCTGTTTCGGGGCGCATTTTATCTAGAGGAAACGGATTTGGAGATTCCTAATGGAATCCTGCCTTTAGCGCTGATTCGTCGCTACCGCAGTGGTTCGCCAAATCTGGGTCCGTTTGGCTGGAACTGGGATCACAACCACAATGTGTTCTTGCGTGAGCTGTCAACTGGCAATATTGCTCGCTGGAACGGCAGATTGCATGAAGATGTCTTTCAGCACCAAGGGAACGACTTTGAACCACCTCGGGGGATCTTTGAACAGTTGCAGGCGGTTCCTGGTCAGCCTCAAACGTATGAAATTACCGCTACCGGAGGCACAGTCTGGAGATTTGAACGACCGGCTGGCTGGACAGATGCTGAACGGATTCCGCTGGTGGTTGTGAGCGATCGCCACGGTAATGCCTTACGGTATACCTACAATAGTGATAACCAAGTGGCAGAGGTGCGGGATGACGGTGATCGCTTTCTACAGTTCCAGTACGGCAACTGTGGTTTGCTCGAACGGGTACAGGATCATACTGGTCGCGCCGTGCAGTATGACCATGAGGCCCACTACGAACACTTGGCCTGTGTGCGGTTTCCGGCTACATCCGATCATCCCTCGGGCATCACCCGGATCTACCACTATGCTCGCCCGGATGCGATGCCGGAACTGCGTCACAATATTGTTCGGATGATGGATGGTGACGGACGGGTTTATCTGGAGAATGAATACGAGCCGGACGTAGCCAGTTGGAGCTATGCCCGTGTAGTGCGCCAACTCTACGGTAGCTACGAATATCTGTATCGCTATACTCAACTCCAGTGGGTACCGCCGAAAGCAGAGTTTGTCAACATTCCAGCGGTGCGGGTTGAGGTCATGGCTCCCGACCGCAGCGTTACCACCTACACTTTCAATTATCGTGGCGATCTCCTCGACCACCGCCAGCGCCTGCTCAAAGATGGCTCCTTCCGGGTTGTAAATTGGACCTATGACTATGACGCGCAGGGAAACCTGAGTACCATCACCCAGCCCGATGGCAGTCAGGAATTGCGGGTGTATGACCACGCTCATCCCGATCCTCGGATGCGAAGAAATTTACTGCGCCGCGAGCTGACGGCAGCGGCGGGATTTCCATCGCCTAGCCGAATCGTCTGGCGAGGAGCCTATGAATCTACCTTTCAGTTGCTACAGGAAGAACGGCTGGAAGGAGGAGCCATCACCCGTTATCGCTATGACTTTGACCTAACGCCAGGGCCAGACAATACTGGCAAATTGCGAGCAGTGATTGACCCAGACGTTACCCTACCCGATGGCACCATTCAAACGGGACAGACTCGGTTTGAGACCGATGAGCACGGAGCCATTACCGCTATCATCACGGCGGACGGCACCCGTCAAGAACTGGACTATGGAGTTGTCGGGACTGACCAGGGGCGGTTGCGACAGCAGCGTTGGGACGTTGGTCATCTCAACGTTACCGAGAACTTTGAGTATAGTGGTGCTGGCTATTTGACGGCTGTCACCGATGGGACGGGAGCGATGCGCCGTCTTGTGGTCAACGCCGTGGGACAAGTTGAGCACCGTTTAGCTCCGCCGATTGCCGGTAGTACGACAAAGCTAATCGCGCATTTCGATGCGGACGGGAAGGTCATGGCCATTGAACGGCCCCGTGGACAGTATGATGATGCTGTGATCGCTGGAGCGCACATTGTCGATCGCCTGGAACGCAATGTGTTAGGACATATTGAGCGTATGGTGATGGCGGCAAACACGGCATCACCCCGGGAGGTTCGTATTTGCCCAGACTATCGCGGTCTACCGGAACAAATTACCCATCCCGATGGAGCCATCACTCGTAGTGTCTTTGATGAACGAGGTCTACTCGTCTCTCGTCTTAGAGAGGGAACAGATCAGACACAGACTACGGTACGCCGAGTCTACGATTTAACGGGACGGATGACCCAACTTATTGAGGGAACAACAGGCGATCGGATCACGAGCTATCAGTACGACGGGTTTGGGCGATTAGTGACGGTCAATCTCCCAAACGGCAGCACCATCACCTATAGCTGGGGCAATCGAGACTTGTTGATCCAGGAAGAACTGTCTGGCGATCCGGGTGATGGTAGCCTCCGGCTGCTGGCGAGCAAACGCTATGAGTACGACGAACGCCGTCGCTTACTTCGCAGCGTTGAGCGATCATTTCGTGACGATCCGACAACGACGATCGATCTAGTCACGACCTATTTCTATGATGCGATCAATCGTCTGGAACGGGTGGTTGACCACCGAGGTGGCATCACCCGGTATCGCTATGACAACTTAGGACGCTTGCTACAGCTCACCGATCCAGAAGGCAATGAACAACACTATGGCTATGATGCCGTGGGACACCCCACCAGCATTGCCCTACACGATGTAGAACCTGCTGGTGTTGCGGTGCGCTTCTGGCAGATGGAGTATGATGAGCGCGGTCGGCTGGTGCGGAGCATTGAACCAGATGGCACGGAAATTCGAGAGGAGTATGACGATCGCGATTTGCCGATTCGCCGGATTGAACCGGATGGAATTGTGCGAGAGCGTCAGTTTGGAACCTTGGGAGAATTACTTCAGGTTACTCTCGACCCTGCTGGATTGGCAATTGTCAATACCTGGAGCTACGACCCACAAAATCGTCCGCTGACCTATACCGACCCCACGGGGGAAGTAACTCGCTATGTCTATGACGGCATTGGTCGCCCAATTCGCACGGAACTGCCCAATGGAGCAACAGCAGCGCGGGTGTTTGGGACCGATGGTCGGCTACAGCAGGAGCAGTTGGCTAGTGGCACCCGATTGGAATTTAGCTATGATGCCGCTGGTCGCCTCATGGTTTTGCGCAGCCTCGGTACGGTTGGGGCGACGGCCATCAGCGAGCATCACTTTCAGTACGATGGCCTTGATCGCCTAACTCGGGGAACCGCCGGTTCCTTAACGGTGGAACGTCGCTTTGACAGTCGCGGTCGATTGATTCGGGAAACCAATCATGGACTAGATCTAGAACTGGTCTACAACGATCTGGCTGGCACTGTCGAGCGACACTGGTCGGATGGACGGCGAGAATTACTGCAAACGAACCTCAACGGGATAGGCGTACGCCTGACCCGAACAGCGAGTGGCCGCTTGGGCAGTGGCGGTGATGAGCTGGGAACCTTCGTACCATCAGGAGAACGCCATTTTGGCACTGCCACTTTACAGGGTGGCCTGGTGGTTAATGCAGAGTACGATCACCGCAAACGCCTAACGGGCCTCTATTATGCCACAGCCAGCACAACCTTAGCTAACCTGAGCTATCGCTACGATGCTAGAAGCCGTTGCCGGGTTGAGCAGGTTGCTACGATGCCGACCCAACTGCGCTACTATCAGTTTGACGCTCGTGATCGGCTGATTGAGGCAGCGGAAGGCTTTGCGGTGGAAATCGCTGATGCCGCCATTCAGAGCGAGCATGATGCTGCGATCGCTGCTGTACAGGCTGCCGCCACCGCCGCCACTCGACGGTTAACCTTTGACTATGATGCTGCCGATGCCCGTACTCGTTACCAAGAAACAGGATTACCCGAGCGCCTCTACACCTATGCCCCAGGACATCGCATTCTCACGGCTGGCACAGAAGCCTTTACCTATCACAGCGATGGTGCGCGCCAGAGTGATGCCACTTATACCTACACAGTGGATGCCCTGGGGCGGACTGTAGAAATTCGCTCAGACAGCAGTCCGGTGTTACAGGTAACCTACGATGCCCTGGGACGCCCGGCAATTTTGCAAGAGGGTGGAACCAGCCGTACCCTGTCCTATTTCGGCAATGACGTTCTACAAGAAAGCGAAGCGGGCATACCTGTCCGACAATTCAGCCTCCATCCGGTGATGAGCGGCTCGCTGGCGGTACATCTGCCAGGCGCCACCTACTATATCGGCCACGATGCTCGGTTGAATTTGATCGCTGCTATCAACCTGGCAGGGCAACCCGTTGAGCACTACCATTATCAACCCTTCGGCATTCCATCACTGTTTGATGCTGCTGGCAACCCGTTGACCACCTCGGCCATCGGTCTATCTCCCATTTTTGGCGGGATGCGCTATCTGCCAACCACTAAGCTCTATCTCTCGCTTCGGCGCACTATGGACCCAACTCATGGGGTATTTTTAAACACCGATCCTTTTGGGTTTGTCGATTCTCCCAACCTCTATGCCTATTCCGCTCAAGACCCTGTTAATCTAGTAGACCCCACTGGAGAGCTGGCGTTTTTAGGCATTCTAGCGGTGGCGGCGGTCGGCGCAGCAGTGGCTGGAGGGCTGAACGCCGCCAGACAGTGGATTCAGATTGCTGAAGGTAGTCGGGAAGAATTCTCCTGGGGTGAATTTGGTCTGAGTACTGGCATCGGCGCTGTAGCGGCCCCTCTGTTGGTAGTGGCACCGGAACTGGCTGTGCCACTTGCGGCCTATGGGGTAGTGGGGGGCATTGATGAAATCAGCGAAGGCAACTATGCAACGGGCACCTTTGATATTGCCACGTCCCTGGCCCCCTTTGGTTTCAAAAATGTGCGGGCATCAACGGCTGGCAGAGGATCGTTAATCGGACAAGCTAGAGGATTAGGACGCTCAATCCCACTGCAGACGCGCCTTGGTCGATTCAACATTGTTGGCAAGAACTTGAGACATTTTGTTCCCGCGTTTCGGGGGAGAAGAATTGGTGTCGGGTTTTCCAGGAGTGAACCCGGCGCACCGGAAGGTCATGCTGCCGTGGTTGTGGAAAATGAATTGGGCAATCCGTCGTTTTTTGAAAAGAATGCTCAACGACTGCCTGATCGCTCGCTGGCAGCAGATTTTAACACCTTAGAGGGGGTACCCGAGTACTATTTGCCAGAGCGCCTTGGTCAAACCAGACCCTTTGAATACAGCGATATTCGGGTATCAAGGACAGCAGCGGAGAGCGCTTTACAGTACGCTAGACAAAGGATAGAAACATCTCCGCCCGAACCATTTGATTTTCAATGCGCTAACTGTTCCCACTTTGTTAGTGATGTTTTGGGAGCCGCTGGATTTAGAGGTCTGGGCACGGGTAGAGGTAGCGGTGTTTATGGCAATTTCATCAACTTCGCAATCTCCAGAGCCATGAGCTATGCCGCTCCACTCCTAGCACCGACACCAGATACTCCTGGACACTCGTCCGCAGAAGAGGCTGCCGGACAAAAGTCCGCAGGAGATAAGAAATAACCCCTGTAAGATTCAGTTAGGGATAAATGTCGCTCTGCTGGCGAAATGTTTTTCAATTGGTCATACTCTGGCCTATTGGCTGTAGCGCTAAGCAAGAATGAATCCTGAGCAGTAGACCTTGTTTCTTCCCCTTTGTCCTACGTTGAAATCGACAAAGGACCAACTAACTAAACCTTTTTCTTGGCTGTTTTTTTAGCCGTGGTAGACCGAGACTTAGTTGATTTGGTTGATTTAGTGGCTTCGGTCTTAGTTTTACGAGTGGTTTTGCGAGTAGTTTTTTTGGTACTCTCTTTAGCGGCTAGCAGTTCTAGGGCTTTCTCTAAAGAAATAGATTCTACGGTTTCTCCTTCAGGGATAGAAGCATTAATTTTGCCGTGCTTCACGTAAGGTCCGTAGGGACCGTTAAACACGTTCACTGGCTCTTTATCTTCAGGATGAGCCCCCAATTCCCGCAGGGGTTTTTTGCTGCCGCGACTGCCTCTGCCGCGCTTTGGCTGTGCCAACAGCTCTAAAGCTCGCTCCAAAGACACCGTTAACACATCGTCCTCTGCCTTGAGAGAACGGTAATCTTTGCCTTCCTTGCCTTGGTCGTGGACAACATAGGGACCAAAGCGACCTAAGCTCGCTTTAATTGGTGCGCCGGATTCGGGATGCATACCTAGCAGGCGAGGTAATGAGAGGAGACCAACTGCCATATCTAAGGTAACATCTTCCGGCTTCACGCCCTTCGGGAGAGACGCGCGTTTGGGCTTTTTGTTGTCTTCTGTCACCTCCCCGAGCTGGACGTAGGGACCATAGCTGCCCACCAAAATATAGATTGGTTCTCCAGTTTCTGGATGAAGCCCCACTTTATCTGGACCTTCGGTTTTTTGACGCAGCAGCGTTTCTATCTGTTCGGGGTCGAGGTCGGCAGGAGTGAGATCGCTTGGAATCGAAGCCGTCACGGGATCGCCTCCGTTGTACTGGGCCTCAATGTAGGGACCGTATCTGCCAATTCTAACAATGGCATCCAAATTTTCTAAATTAACCGCCTTAGCAACGCTGGGATCGATATTGCTTTCTCGAACTTTGACCTGATGCTCGAGTCCTTGTTCGCCCAAGTAAAATGTTTGCAGATACGGTAGCCACTGGGCTTCTCCGGCGGCAATTTCATCGAGAGTGTGCTCCATTTTGGAGGTAAAGCGGGTATCCACCAAATCGGGGAAATGTTCTTCTAGGAGACTGGTTACGGCAAACGCGGTAAAGGTCGGAATGAGGGCTTTTCCTCGCATCTGAGCGTAGCCCCGGTCGATGATCGTGCTGATAATGGTAGCGTAGGTACTGGGGCGGCCAATGCCTTCATTCTCCAGCATCTTAACCAACGAGGCTTCTGTGTAGCGAGCGGGGGGCTGAGTTTCGTGACCAATCGGCTCCAGTTCTTTACATTCTGGAGTATCGCTAACTTTTAGGGGGGGTAAGATCACTTCTTGATCTTCAATGGCGGCTTCGGGATCGTCGGAGCCTTCTACATAGGCGCGGAAGAAGCCAGGGAAATCAATCCGCTTACCGGAGGCTCTAAACTGAGCATCTTCCACATCAACGGTGACGCTAATCTGCGTCAGCCGTGCTTCGGCCATTTGACAGGCGACTGTCCGTTTCCAGATTAGGTCATAAAGCGCGAGTTCCCGACCCGACAACCCTGTTTCCTTCGGAGTCCGAAAGCGATTTCCCGCCGGACGAATGGCTTCGTGGGCCTCCTGCGCTCCTTTGCTTTTGGTGGCGTACTGGCGCGGCTTGGGGCTGAGATACTCCGGACCATATTTTTGCTCTACGCAGTCTCTAGCAGCGGCGATCGCCTGTTGGGACAGATGAACCGAATCCGTCCGCATGTAGGTAATGTAGCCCTGTTCGTAGAGGCTTTGCGCTACGCGCATGGTATCTTTAGCGGAAATTCCCAGCTTACGGTTCGATTCCTGCTGGAGGGTTGAGGTGGTAAACGGCGGCGCAGGCTTACGGCGGGTGGGTCTTTCTTCAGTATTGCTAACGGTCCAGGTTTCATCGGTGAGCCGCTCCTGTAGAGCTACGGCCTCTGCTTCCGAGAGCAAGACTACGTTGCGCCCTTCGGCGATTCTTCCGGTATTGGGATCGAAATCACTGCCCGTCGCTAGTTTCTTGCCGTCTAGAGTGACTAGCTTAGCTTCAAAAGGATGTTTATCCTGTTCTAAGCTGGCTTTAAGATCCCAGTAAGAGCCGGTTTTAAAGGCTCGCCGTTCCCGTTCCCGATGCACCAGCAGGCGTACCGCGACCGACTGCACTCGCCCAGCAGACAAGCCCCGAGCCACTTTCTTCCACAGCAGCGGAGATAGCGTATAGCCGACTAGCCGATCGAGAATGCGGCGCGTCTCTTGAGCGTGAACCAAGTTTTCGTTGATATCGCGGCAGTTGCTAAGCGCTTGCTGAATTGCATCGCGGGTAATTTCGTGAAATACCATCCGCTTCACGGGCACTTTAGGCTTGAGGAGATTCCGCAAATGCCAGCTAATACTTTCTCCTTCGCGATCTTCGTCGGTGGCAAGAATGAGTTCATCTGCTTCTTTGAGCGCTCGTTTCAATTCCTTAACGACTTTTTCTTTCTTCTTTGGAACAATATAAATCGGCTCAAAGTTCTTCTTGACATTGACTCCGAGGGTTGACCACTCTTCGCTCTTTACCTCTGCCGGAATTTCGTCTGCCGAGGAGGGCAGATCTCGGATGTGTCCCATGGATGCCTCTATGCGGTAGTCGCCGGGGAGGTAGTTACGAATAGTACGAGCTTTAGTTGGGGATTCAACGATGACAAGAGTTGACATGAGCGTTGCAGGAATAGCAGATAGCGATTCAGACTTAGTACCTAGACTTACACAAAGGTCGTGGATTTATTATAGACAGCAATTTTTTTGCTTTTTACGTAAGACCCCAGGGGAGCTAAGTTGTTAATTACGATAGTAAATACTTAACCCCTCTTTTTGGCAAATATTGTGTGACTCCGACGTTAAGAGCAAAAACTGACGACCATCGCCTCCACCGCCAAGGACGCACTCAGGGTTTGGCCCAAAAGAGAGCTGGCGGTAATGCTGAGCTTGCTCAAAGCAGACGGAGCGTCGTTTTGAGAGAACCTCCAAACGGAAGACGGCCCCGGAGCCGGAACCTAAGTCCGGCAGAACTTTGAGGATTGCCGCTAGCAGGTTACAATTTTGTAAAGCTATGTCACGAATACCAGCCCTCCTCTTCCAGTCTAATGATTGTTGGCCTTCCCTCACAACGGGAGTTGGAGAAAGGCTGATAACCGTTACTGTTTTACTCTCTACAGGTTCCTATAGGTTTAACTTACCCAAATATGGATTTTTCTAGTAACATTGCTGCTCAGCTCAACGCTGGCACTATCCTGCCAGAAGCAATCGTCGTGATTACTTTGATGGTAGTTCTCGTTGGAGATTTAATCGCCGGTCGTCGCTCGGCAATTTGGCTCTCTTACGCGGCCATTTTCGGATTGTTGGCCGCAGTAGTCGCGCTTTACTTTAGCTGGGATACTCCCAATCCGATTGCTTTCCTGGGAGCCTTCAATGCCGACAACCTCAGTATTGTCTTCCGCGCTATTGTGGCCCTCTCAACGGCGGTCACAATTTTGATGACGATCCGCTACGTTGAGCAGTCGGGCACCTCTCTAGCAGAGTTTATCGCCATTATGCTTACGGCGACATTAGGGGGCATGTTCCTCAGCGGGGCCAATGAGCTGGTGATGATTTTCGTCTCTTTGGAGATGCTCAGTATTTCCTCCTACCTGATGACGGGCTATATGAAGCGAGATCCGCGCTCGAATGAAGCGGCACTGAAGTACTTGCTCATCGGGGCCTCTAGTTCCGCCATCTTTCTCTACGGGGTATCGTTGCTGTATGGACTATCGGGAGGAGAAACGCAGCTTGACACGATCGGGACTCAACTAGCGAGCGCTGGGGAGGCTCAGTCATTGGGAGTGGCGATCGCGCTAGTATTTATTATCGCGGGGATCGCTTTCAAAATTTCCGCTGTGCCTTTCCATCAGTGGACTCCTGACGTTTACGAAGGCTCCCCCACTCCGGTGGTAGCTTTTTTATCTGTCGGTTCTAAAGCGGCAGGGTTTGCTCTGGCTATTCGTCTGCTCGTCACGGCTTTCTCTCCGGTGAGCGACCAGTGGCAGTTCATTTTCACCGCGCTAGCGGTTCTCAGCATGGTATTGGGGAACGTAGTTGCCCTCGCCCAAACTAGCCTCAAGCGAATGCTGGCCTATTCCTCGATTGCTCAAGCTGGCTTTGTCATGATTGGCTTAATTGCTGGAACCGATGCGGGCTACTCCAGTATGGTGTTTTACCTGCTGATCTACCTGTTTATGAATCTCGGCGCGTTTACCTGCGTCATCCTCTTCTCGCTGCGGACAGGCACGGATCAAATCAGCGAGTATGCCGGACTGTATCAGAAAGATCCGCTACTGACCCTCGGCTTAAGCGTTTGTTTACTCTCTTTGGGCGGTATTCCGCCGCTAGCGGGGTTCTTTGGCAAAATCTATCTATTCTGGGCAGGCTGGCGAGCCGGACTGTATGGCTTAGTGATCCTCGGTCTAGTCACTAGCGTTGCCTCGATTTACTACTACATCCGCGTCGTCAAGATGATGGTTGTCAAAGAACCGCAGGAGATGTCGGAAGCGGTCAAGAACTACCCCGAAATTCGCTGGAATCTCCCGGGAATGCGTCCTCTCCAGGTTGGAATTGTGCTGACGTTAGTCGCAACGACTTTAGCCGGAATTCTCTCCAATCCGCTCTTTACCCTAGCCAACGATTCGGTGACCAGTACGCCGATGCTTCAGTCAACAACAGTCAGCGCTCAGCTCTCTCAGGCTGAACCAAGGCAACGATAAACTAAAAAGTCTTAGTAATCGTCATTTGCCTGAATTAATTTCAGGCATTTTTTATGCTAGAGAAGAACTAGAATACTGTTCTTCAAAACCCAAGCCTCTACGAGTTGGCAAAGGCTGTTCAATTTTTCCCTTACCCTTTCCCCTTTTCCCCGCGCCTACGGCGTCCCCGAGCTTTAAATTTGTGCAGCACTGATAGAGTAGAGTATGGTATGGCATCAGAATCCTCCAAAGTTTCAATCTACGCGGCGATGGCGGCTAATATTGCCATCGGGATTGCGAAGTTTATTGGGGCAGCCGTCAGCGGTAGTTCAGCCATGCTGAGTGAGGGCATTCACTCTGTGGTTGATTCTACTAATGAGGTGCTGTTGCTCTATGGTCTTAAGCAAAGTGAAGCCGGTCCAGACGAGCAATATCCCCTCGGTCACGGCCAGGAACTGTACTTTTGGTCGCTGATGGTTGCTGTGCTTATTTTTGCCCTAGGCGGTGGAGTCTCCATTTATGAGGGGATCTTGAGCATTCAGCATCCCGAACCCTCTGGCCGTGCGCTGGTGAGCTATGTCGTTTTGGGCGTTGCCGCGATCTTTGAGGGCAGTGCGCTGCTCATCTCAATTCGGGAATTTAGAAAGCATCAGCCTCAACCAGATATTGGCCTTTGGAAAGCAATTCGCCTCAGTAAAGACCCGAGTTCATTTATTGTGATTGTAGAAGATGCGGCTGCTCTGGTCGGACTGGCCGTGGCTTTTATCGGCGTTTTCTTGAGTGAATGGCGGGGAAACACGACCTACGATGCGATCGCCTCCATCGTTATTGGCGTAATTTTAACGGTTGTGGCAACGGTGCTGGTGGCTAAAACCAAAGGTCTTCTGGTCGGGCAAAGTGCTTTTCCAGAAACGAGAGACAGCATCAAGGCCATTGTTCAATCCGATGAAGCGGTCTCAGCGCTGGAGCCACCAATCACCTTTCACCTGGGACCGAAAGATATTATGCTGGCGCTGAATATTGAGTTCAAAGACGAGCTCTCCTCCGACCAAATTGAAGCAGCCATTCGCCGTCTCGAGGAGAAAATTCGCCACTCCCACGCCGAGGTGAAGCGGATTTTCATTGAAGCAGCTTCAGTTACCTCCTCTCCTGCTAACTCCGTTACTGAGGATGGAGAACCTGCGCCACCGTCACCTGCAAATCTGGAAATACAGGAGACATAACCGCGCTGCTGCCTTGATAGATAGCCTCTTCGTACAGTCCAGAAACTAGGGTTAGGACCGTGATACACGCTTTTTGTGGATCGACAATCCAGTATTCCTGAATTCCTCTTGCTGCGTACTCAGAACGCTTGAAGCGATAGTCGCGGTCTTCGTTTTCTTTGCCGGGTGAAACTACCTCAACAACCAGTAAAGGCGGCGGCATGTCGCTCATTACCGTTGAGCGTTTGGCTCCTTCTAAGGACGTTACTAGCTCCTCAGAAAGCACCATCAGATCAGGAATCCGCGTCGTCGCGCGGTAGCCACTGACTACAATTTCTGTCATCGTTGTCAATCGAATAGACGGAACACCCTGCTGTAATAAAAGAGCTAGTAAAAACACAGCAATCCGTCGGTTGAGTTCGCTCTCCGGTGGCACGATCTTTAGTTCTCCATTCACCAATTCATAGCGGGTATCTGTCCCGTCGTCGTAGTCTAGATACTCCTGTAGGGTCATAGGTTGGTGAGTCGTAATCATTGGATGTCAGAGAGTTGGGGAGAACAGGGAAGGCTTAGGGGAATAAGAGCTAACAGCCTGAGTTCCGGTTATTAGCTGTTGTCAAAATACACCAACGAGCTATCGATGCTTTTTATGTTTAAGTTTCCGCTCCTATAAAACAAGTTAAATCTTTCTATCATTCCTTCATTAAAGCCTATATTCGATGTTTGTGTAATTTTCAAAACATAAAAAAACTCTGACAAATCCATAGCATGAATCATTCCATGAGTTAATGAATATACATCATATATTTTTTTAGATATTTCATTCCATTTTTTTGAAACAAACAGCTCTGATACAATCACTATACCATGAAGAATAGATTCTGTAGGTATAATTATCTTATTCCCAAATGAATTATATAAGGTTTCTTTTCGGCGTATAGATTTTATTGCTCCTTCTAACTGCTTAACTGCTTTTTTCGCATACTTAAATGTTCGAGATTGTTTTCTAATTATGTTGCCTGCGAATCCTGACCCATTCACATTGGCAGCTTTAGACTCGATCAAATAAAAGCAATTTTTCTTTACTGCGAGTATGTCTGTCAATTCTCGCTTTTTGTTTTCTATGACAACCTCTGGAGAATGATAAACTTTCTTGCCAAATATATTTTTCAAAAAGTGATCTATTTGTCTTTCTTGAGTTGCCCCCTCTTTATCTCCAGAAATTTCATAGTTAATATTACTACTGTATCCATGTGACACGACTAGAATTGTAGAAATATTTTCAATTTCTATTTTTTCAAAGTAAATATTTGCTTCATATATTTTCTGAGTTCCGTATTTCGGGTTTATAGCGTAATAGAATGAATCTATCAATTTATTTGCAAGATTCATTTCATCTGCTAAAACCAATCCTGGAATCTTTTCTAGCTCACCTTCAATAGTTTCTGAAAAATCACTGCTAATTTTAGCTTCTGCCGAACAAACAGGATAGTCCATTTCGTCATAAAGTGAAATTGCAAAAAATCTTTTTTTAAGAAGGTTTAAAAGACCATTTTTCTCTTCGCACACTCTAGGCAACATTACTACTAAAAACGGTGAATCCGAAGAGTCAAAAACGCTAACTCCAACCGCTATATAAGAACTCGCCTCATCTTTGAAGACCACTCCAATGACTAGCTCAACCTTACAGCCTTAAATTATGGCTTTAATAGTGCTGAATTAAGCTTATTTCCATAGATCTCTGCCCAAATCCCGTATTTTTCAGAGCTAATTAGTTTAGAAATCATTGACGAAGGAATATGCAAAAAAATCACTTAAATGTATTAGATCTACTTTCTTTCATTGAAAACATTTCCGGTTCTAAACAGATGCTATTCTTGGTCATGTTTTAAAATTTTGCTGGAATCACTCGCCACCGAGCTACTTGTATCTAAAGCCGCTATGAGATCAGTCTTCACAAAATCGCCTCCCTTAAACAATAGTGGTTGACCAGAAGTTTTAGAAAGAGCGTAGGCAAAACAGTCTCCAAAGTTGAGATTTGCTGGATGTCTTCCTTTGCCATATTCAGCAAAGGCATGACGAGCTAAATTTAGCTGTTGCTTGTTGAAGCTTACTATTTCTATTCCAGCTTTGTAGATAAAAAAGTCTAGTTCTCGCAGTCCGGCTTCTTCTTTACGTGCCTTCACAAGGATAGCAAGCTCTAAAGCATTTCCCGTCGAGAGAAGACAAATGGGGTCGTCCTGAATCACGGCAGTAAATGCCTCAGCTTCTGGTTCGAGGTTCAAAATTGCTATGATTGCAGAACTATCAATAACCATGCTCGTAACCTAAGATTTCAGTATCCGGGCGCTCGTCAAGAGTCGGCAAAGCCTGGTAGCGCTTGGCAATTTTTAGTAACTCATCTTTCAGTGGAATAACCGCTGTCTGCTTACTTTTTTCTCGTTCCAGCCTCTGAGCGAGGGAAATGATTACTGCCTCCGTAATGGTTTCCCCGGTCAGCTCGCTTAATTCTCTCGCCAGACGATCGGCTTCGGAATTTTTGATATTTAAAACCATCGCAATTACTCCCCCCCCCTTACTACATTGTAGATAATTTTCTTTATTGTAGAACTTCGAGAGAAAAACTCTGCCAAAATTCTGGTTAGTAGCAGACTCAGAAAAAACAGTTTTCCGTCTGTTTAAATTATTTCTGTGGACAGATTATTCTAGATAGTTGGCTAGGACGCTATTGAAACGGCTCCAGCGCTCTTCTTCCCGGTACACCTTACCAATTTAAATCAAGGGATTTATGAAACGTCACGAAAGTCTAGAGCAATTACTGAGCCATATTTGGTCAACCATTCTGCAAGGAGCTGAAGATCCGGCTCATCCTTACCATACTCTTGCCTTCGGTACTCTCGGCGCGAATGACGCGATGGTGCGCATGGTGGTGCTGCGCTCGGCTAATTCTCAAGACCGCACTCTTTGCTTTCATTCCGATCGCCGCGCCCAGAAGATTCAGGAAATTCACCACCACAAGCGAGTAAGCTGGCTGCTCTGGGATGCGGAGAATAAAGAGCAACTGCGCCTGCGGGGAGAAGCCAGCGTTCATTTGAGCGATCGCCTTGCCGACCGACTCTGGGAAGAGAGCAGTCCCAAAAGTCTCAAGCTCTACGTCAAGCCGACAGAGCCAGGAACCAGCATTGAGGCTCCCCGTTCCGGAATTGCTCCCGAACTGCCGTCAGAACTGGACCATGCTCAGGTAGCCGCTGGACGAAAATACTTTGCCGCTATTCGCACCCAGATTGACGAAATTGATTTTCTCCATCTTCACCCTGAAGGCAACTACCGCGCTCGCTTTGTGTGGCGGCAGGGCTGGGATAGCCAGTGGATTATTCCTTGATTCAGCGATCCACTGGTAGAGCTGAGTCTCTATGGATTGTGATGAGCAAGTGAGCAGTGGTCACTGCTCGCTGTTGTCACCCAAAGCGTCCACTGACGTATTCTTTGGTGGCCTCTTCCTGGGGATTACTAAAGATATTTTCCGTTTGGGCGTATTCTACTAAGTAGCCATAGCGCTGTCCGGCTTCAGAGACTTTGGCATTGAAAAAGGCCGTCAAATCAGATACCCGCGAGGCTTGCTGCATGTTGTGGGTCACAATCACAATGGTGTACTGCTTTTGTAGCTCTCTCATGAGTTCCTCAATCTTAATCGTAGAAATGGGGTCGAGGGCGGAGCAGGGTTCGTCCATTAAGATGACTTCTGGCTCAATGGCCACGGCTCTGGCAATGCACAGACGCTGCTGCTGACCGCCAGAAAGCGACAAACCACTGTCTTTGAGTTTATCTTTGACTTCTTCCCACAGAGCGGCCTGACGCAGCGATCGCTCGACCAGCTCATCCATATTGCCTTGATAGCCGTTGATCCGCGCTCCGAAAGCAATATTATCGTATACGGATTTGGGAAAGGGGTTGGGCTTTTGAAAGACCATGCCAATGCGCCGACGGACTTCTACCGCATCCATCTTTTTGCTGTATAGGTCTTTCCCGCGGTACAGCACTTTCCCGTCAACTCGGGCTCCAGGAATCAGATCGTTGGTACGGTTAAAACAGCGAATTAGCGTACTTTTTCCGCATCCAGACGGACCAATAAAAGCCGTAATTTTTTGGCCTGGGATCAACATAGAAACATGACGCACGGCCTCAAAGGAGTCGTAAAAAACCGAAACGTTTTCTACTTCAAACAGGGTGTTCTCGTTTGCGTTGGTTGCTGAATCAAAAGACATAGTTAAAGTGAGTTAAATTGCGGCAGTATCGCCAACGCCATCATTTTTGGAATTTGTTCCGCAGCAGGATTGCTGTCGTGTTCATGGCCAACAGCACGACCATCAGGACGATAATCCCCGCTGCGGCTACGGTGTGAAATTCTTTTTGAGGACGGGAAACCCAGTTAAATATTTGAATTGGCATCACTGTAAACGGAGTTTGCAGACCTTCAATGGGGTTGGCGAGAGGAGGCAGAAAAGCAATAAAGGTTAAAGCCCCGATCGCAATCAGAGGAGCGGTTTCGCCGATGGCGCGGGAAAGAGCGAGAATTGTTCCCGTTAAGATCCCCGGTAAAGCAATCGGAAACGTGAGCGCTCGTACAACCTGCCACTTGGTTGCCCCGAGAGCGAAGGCTCCCTGCCTGAGGCTATCGGGTACAGACCGAAGCGCTTCGCGAGTGGCGACGATCACAATGGGAAGAATCAGTAAGCTGAGGGTCAACGCCCCAGAGAGAACGGTGCGACCGCCCGTGAGCCAATTTAGTCCGCGAACAAAAACGGCTACGCCGAGTAATCCATAAATAATCGACGGAACAGCCGCCAAATTGCTGATATTAATTTCAATTAGCTTAGCGTACCAGCTTTCTCTAGCAAATTCCTCTAGATAAACTCCTGCTCCCACTCCGAGAGGAAAGGTAATGAGGGCTGTCACCACCATCACCCAAATCGTGCCGACTAACGCTGATTTTAGGCCAGCCCGTTCTGGAATTCGGGAGGGAAAATTATTGATGATTGCCCAATCGAGGCGAGGCAATCCGTCTAGAAAGACATCGATGAGCAAGACAGCGAGAACGATCAGGGCGATCACCACCGATGCCCAGCAGGCTATCGAAAAGATGCGGTCTATCAGATAGCGACGTTCTAAGCCTGGTTTAAAATTTGCCTTTTGAAAGCGGTCCTCCGAGGAGCGAGCAGAATTGTCGATAGTCATTATTCGTATTTTTGCCGAAAGCGACGTACAAACCAAAAGCTAAACACATTCAAGGCTAAAGTAATCAAAAATAGAGTCAGACCAACCGCATAAAGCGTTCTGTAGGCGAGCGATCCAACTGGAGCATCTCCTAGGCTCACCTGCACAATAAAGGCGGTCATCGTGGCCACAGGAACGAAGGGATTGAGAGTTAGCGTCGGATTTTGGCCCGCCGCAACAGTGACAATCATCGTTTCTCCCACCGCGCGAGAAATGGCGAGCACCACCGAGGCGACAATCCCCGACAAGGCTCCAGGCAGCACGACTCCGGTCACGACTTCTCGCTTGGTGGCTCCCACGGCGTAGGCTCCCTGTCTGAGGCTGCTAGGAACGGCGTAAATGGCATCTTCGCTCAAGGAAGCGACTAAAGGCAGAATAGCAATGCCCATCACGAGTCCCGCGCTGAGGGAGTTAAATGGCTGTACGGGCAGGAAATTTTCGAGCAGCGGCGTGACAAACAGAAGCGCGAAATAGCCGTAGACGACGGACGGAACGCCCGCCAAGATTTCTAGAGCGGGCTTCAGCCAGCGCCGCAGCTTCCGCGGAGCATATTCGCTCAAGCAAATGGCCGATAGCAGTCCGAGGGGAACCGCAATCAGAATAGCAATGAAGGATGTCAGGACCGTCGCGCTCACGAGCACAAAAATGCCAAACTGGGGATCGACAAACAGCGGTGTCCACTCGGTGTCGGTCAGAAAGTCAACAAACGGCACTTCTTCAAATAGAGGCAGCGCATCGAGCAGAAGCGTCGCCACGATCCCAAAGGTCGTGAGCACAGAGACAAAGGCGAAGACTCCTAAGATGAAGACGACGCTGCGCTGCATCCATTGATTGAGGCTCCGATTTGGCTTCCAGGCTTGGGAGCGATGGGATTCAAAAGGCGTGGTGGAACTCATTATTGGGTGTTATTTCAGCAAAAATTTTCTTGTCCCTTGGTTGGCTGATGAGCGAGCTTGGTGCGTTAGGGCGATCGCCTTTCGGCGGCTACCCGCATCGGAACTTTACTTGAACTCGTACCTTAGCCAAACTTACCGCTCACGTATCGCTGGGTATCTTCTTCTTGAGGATTTTGGAAAATCTTCGTCGTCTCGTCGTACTCGACGAGATAGCCCTGTTTACCCCCCTTGTCGGTGGCCCGGGCGTTGAAAAAGGCCGTCACGTCAGCCACGCGGGTGGCCTGCTGCATATTGTGCGTGACGATAACGATGCTGTAGTCCTCTTTGAGCTCGTGAATTAAATCTTCGACTTTCAGCGTAGAAATCGGGTCTAAGGAGGCACAGGGTTCGTCCATCAGCACCACATCTGGCTTGACGGCGATCGCGCGAGCAATACACAAACGCTGCTGCTGTCCTCCGGAGATCGACAGCCCGTTCGCTTTGAGTTTATCTTTGACTTCATCCCAGAGAGCCGCTCGGCGCAAGGAGGATTCCACCAAGTCATCCATGTCGCCTTTGTAGCCATTCACTCGGGCCCCGTAGGCAATATTGTCGTAGATTGACTTGGGGAAGGGATTCGGTTTTTGGAAGACCATCCCGATCCGCCGTCGCACCTCGACGGGATCGACTTTTTTATCGTAGAGATCCTGATCGTGATAGTAAACTTTTCCATTGATATGAAAGCCGTCGATCAGGTCGTTAAGGCGATTAAAACACCGAATCAAGGTACTTTTGCCGCAGCCAGATGGTCCGATGAGAGCGGTAACGCGGTTTTTGGGAATTTCCATGTTAACCCCCTTGACCGCGAGAAAGTCACCATAGAAAATATCTAAGTTTTCCGTTGACAGCACGGTTGCATCTGAAAATCCCAGATGTTCGTGTTCGTGGTCTTGGTCTTCCTGTGCGCTATGATTAACAGATTGACTGTGTTCTGCAGAAGACATCGCTTTCCTCCAGTTCAGTTTTCTTATAAATTTATTCAGTACATAGAATTAATAAATACTGTTCCGAGTTGCCCAACGCGCGAGGGTACTGGTTAACAAAACAAGCACCACCAGCAGCAAGGAGGCTGCCCAAGCAAGCTCTTGCTGGTCAGCATAGGGAACGGTCGCAAAGTTATACACCAGTACCGACAGAGTGGGGGTTGGCTCCATAATCCCCTGCGGCCAGAAGAACGTAAACAGCGCTGTAAAGATGAGCGGAGCCGTTTCTCCGGCTGCCCGAGCCACTGCTAATGTCAGTCCAGTAATAATCGCTGGCAGTGCCGCTGGCAGAACAATTTTTAACACCGTTTGATAGTCGGAAGCCCCGATCCCGGTGGAGGCCCAGCGCACATCCTGCGGGACAATCTGGAGCGCTTCATCAGTAGTGCGCACCACAATGGGCAACATCAACACCGCTAAAGCAACGCCTCCGGCAAAGGCCGAAAACTGATTCGTCGTGAGGACAATCACCCCGTAGGCAAAGATGCCGACGATAATGGAAGGAACTCCGCTGAGAACGTTGGTGGCAAAGCGAATCCAGCGAGCAATTTTACCGGAGCTAAATTCAGCTAAATAAACGGCGGCCAAGACTCCAAACGGAACGCTAATTAGAGCACCGATGCCAACGACAATTAAGGTTCCCACAATGGCATTCGCAACGCCTCCGCCCTCGGTTCCCGCTGCCGGGGGCAGCGCGGTAAACAAATTGAGATTGAGACGATTAATGCCGCGGATGATGACATAAATCGTGACAGCAAACAGCGGAATGAGACTAATGACTAAACAGGCTCCGGAAAGGACTGTCATAAAGATGCCGAAGAGAGAGCGAGAGCTACCCTGCTCTTTCACTAGAGTGCTGCGCTCAAAAGCTGGTTCTTGGGTACTGGTAGACATAGAGGCAATCTTCTCAACGGAACGACGAGCGAGATGTAAATTTCTAAAACTTTTTCACCTGTTGCACAATAATCTCTGCCAAGATATTGACGATCAACGTAATTACAAATAGCACGAACCCGGCATACATCAAAGCCGAGATTTGCAGACCGGATGCTTCGGCAAACTGGTTGGCGAGCAGGGAAGCAATTGTATTCGCGGGTCCAAGAATGGACAGGTCAAAATCGTTGGAGTTACCAATCAAGAGGGTTACCGCCATCGTTTCTCCCATCGCCCGACCGAGACCGAGCATAACGCCGCCAACGATACCGGAAAAGGCCGCGGGAATCAGCACTCGAAAGATGGTGCCCCACCGGGTCGCTCCGAGTCCGAGAGAAGCCTGCCGAAGATCGGGGGGAAGAGACGCGAGAGAATCGCGGGAAATAGCGGTGATAATTGGCAAAATCATGATGGTCAAGATGATGCCAGCGGGAAACATCCCGGGGCCGACCGGAGACTCACTAAATAGCGGAATCCAGCCTAAGTTGCTGTGCAGCCAATTAGCAATGGGGCGAATCAGTGGGATGAGCACGAAGATTCCCCAGAGACCGTAGACGACGCTTGGAATGGCCGCAATCAGCTCTACCATAAACACAAGAGCCATCCGG
Organism: Cyanophyceae cyanobacterium; assembly: GCA_050331735.1. Taxonomy (GTDB): domain Bacteria; phylum Cyanobacteriota; class Cyanobacteriia; order Cyanobacteriales; family JBHJGN01; genus JBHJGN01. The sequence goes on along the minus strand of JBHJGN010000067.1, from coordinate 15,727 downwards.
AGCGGCTTGGGCAGAAAGTCTTCGCTTAGGAAAACGGCTGTCCCCACGCCAAGAGGGACCGCGAACAGCAGCGCGATCGCCGAACTTACTAGCGTTCCATAAATCATGGGCAGCGCACCGTAATCGTCCTCGACCGGATTCCAGGCGCTATTGATAAGGAACCCCAAACCAAATTCTCGCATGGCTGGGATGGACTGAATTAGAACCTGGATCGCTATCCAGACCAAGATGGCGGCAACTCCTAAGGCCAAGAGGCGAGTGAGCCACAAAAATCCTGAATCTAGAGAGCTTTCGGTTGTTGAACGAGATTCGATCCTCGTTTGTTGATTTTGCGCTTGAGCTTGTGTCGTCATAAAGTTTAGCTTCCTATCGCAACCGATACTGAGGCAACAGCAAACAGCACCAGTGCTGGTGCTGTTTGCTAAGAGGAGTTAAGCAAGAGCTAACCTGACGCTCCTCTCATCGCCCACTCGCTGCTAGTTACTAGCGGCTGTTTGAGCGACATCAATTTGGTAGTCGGGGTAAATCGAGTCAGCCTGCTGAGCGACTTTCTCTCTGACATTTGGTGGCAGGCTAATATAGCCCAGCTCTGGAGCGGCCTCCTGACCTTGGGTGAGGCCGTACTGAATCATCGCTTCCATCGCTCTGGCCTTAGCCTCGTCCTCATACTCTTCGTAAGCAAGCATCCAAGTATAGGTAACAACCGGATAGGATTCTTCGCCTTCAGGATCGGAAATAAAGGCGCGGAGGTCGTCGGGGAGCGTTACCGCTTCTAGGGTTTTAGAGGTGGATTCTTCATTGGGCTCGATGAAGTTTCCGGAGCTATTCTCTAACGACGCATAGCTCAGTCCGTTCTCAGAGGCATAGCCATACTCAACGTAGCCAACCGCTCCTTCGGTTTGCTGAATTTGGGCCGTGATCCCTTCGTTTCCTTTAGCCCCAACGCCCGTGGGCCAGTCTACCGTTTTGCCTTGGCCCACCTGCTGTTCCCAGTCTGAGCTGATTTCGCTGAGGTGCATGGTAAACACGCCAGTGGTTCCGCTGCCGTCCGAACGGTGAACAACGGTGATGGGCAGGTCTGGCAGATCGGCATCGGGATTAGCCTCGGCGATCGCCGGGTCGTTCCAGTTGGTAATGTTCCCCAACAGAATGTTGGTGTAGACATCTCGCGACAGTTGCAGACCCGTTTCTACGCCAGGAACGTTGTAAGCGAGGACGATGGCACCTGCCGTCATCGGCAGCATCAGGACACCCCGCTCTACCTGCTGAATCTCTTCGTCGGTCATGGCCACATCGCTAGCGCCGAAGTCTACCGTTCCTTGGGTAAACTGTCTGACTCCAGCCCCACTACCAACCGACTGATAGTTCACGCGCAGATCGGGGTAAACCTGGGTAATATCTTGGAACCAGCGCTGATACAGCGGAGCCGGGAAGGATGCTCCAGCGCCGTTTAAGGTGGTGCTGCCCTCAAGCTGAATTTGGTTGCCGGCAGCAGCGGTTTCGGTTTCGCCGCCGCCTGCTTCCGGCTCTTGAGTGGTGGTATCAGTGCCGCCGCAGGCAGCAACGCTCAGCGCGAGAGCTGCCGCTGATAAAGAGGTGAGTAACCGAGTTGGCTTTACAGGAATAATTTGAAACATAGGGTGTTTATCCGCAGAATTTGGCAATGAATGAGCTTTAGAGTTTGATTAAGCACCAATTACTAATAAGTGTATGCCTTTCTATCGTTTTCGCGTGACTTTTAAAGCCAAATCACTTTGCCTAAGATTTACTTGGTGAAGCGCTTACCCTAATCGAGACTCTGAAGAAACGTCCTTCTAGATTCCAGATCAGAGACTGCCATGAGTTTGGCTGCATACGTGCGATAGAAGACATCATATCGAACTTAGCTGGGCATTCTTACTCAGGAATATTACCAATCTTTTCTTAAGAAAAGGTAAAATTGCTTTCTGCCTTGAGATAGAGATTGGCGAGTGCTTGCAAAAGAAAGCGGAATCTGGACAAGTTGAGGGAAAATGATAGAATCGTCGACTACAAGAAGAACGCTTGTTCTGATGCGAGGACTCATCAATTAGAATAACCAGCCCTTTATCATCTCTAAAAACCTTCGTGTCTGCTCCAAATCAGCTCCTTTGGGCAATAGCTGGCTTACTCCTAACTATTGCCGGTACTTTTATAGAAGCTTTTATTGCCAGTCCTCCGTGGCAATGGAGTCAAGGAATCCACGTTCAGCCTTTAGGAATTACCTATCAAATTGCTGCCGTGCTACTCACGGGCTGCTTGGGAGGTCAAAACGCTGGCGCGATTTCTCAGGTTGCCTACGTTGTGCTCGGTCTGTTTTGGCTCCCGGTGTTTGCTTACGGTGGTGGGATTGAATACGTCAAAGAACCCAGCTTTGGCTATATACTTGGCTTTATTCCGGGAGCTTGGCTGTGTGGCTGGCTAGCGTTTCGGACGAAAGCGAAGCCGGAAACTCTGGCGCTAAGCGCTATCGGTGGGCTAGCCATGATTCATGGATTCGGCATCCTCTACTTGGTCGGACTCGCTACCCTCGCCCCTGGTAGCGCCATCGCTCAAGATCTCCAGCAGGCGATCGCCACCTACTCTCTAGCGCCCCTACCAGGTCAGTTAGTGGCTGTTTGTGGGGTCGCTGTTGTTGGCTATGTCTTCCGGAAGATCTTACTTTACTAACACCTTAGCTGACTGTCCTCGATTGCTGAGCGCACCCGCAGGACACCCCCTATGAATGTCGAAAAATCGTTTTTTCTGGATTATTGCTCTTGTCGGTCTGATCCTAGACCAGGTGACGAAATACTGGGTTGTCCAGACTTTCAGCGAGATTGGAGAAACCATTCCCCTCTGGCCCGGGGTTTTTCATTTTACCTATGTCATCAATACAGGAGCGGCATTTAGTTTTTTTAGGAATGGAGTGAGGTGGTTACGCTGGCTTTCTTTAGCCGTCAGCATTGGGTTAATTGCTCTGGCCTGGTTCGGTCCCCGCATGAAAATTCCCGAACAGCTAGGCTACGGCTGTATTTTAGCTGGGGCATTAGGGAATGGCATTGACCGCTTTCTCTTCGGCTACGTGGTTGATTTTCTAGATTTCCGCCTGATTCAGTTTCCCGTTTTCAATCTGGCAGATATTTTCATCAACATCGGCATCGTGCTGATTCTCATTGCTAGTTTTCGGACGAGTCCGGCGAGTCGTCGTTAAAAGCTAATAGCAAGAGGAAATGAAAAATTCCTGTTTGAATTCATTTTTCGTGCAGGTGTTCCATCTACTGGTCAGCATTGCTCCCCGACGAAGGGGAGCTGCTAGCAATTTGTGCTTCCCAAACTCGGACGAGATTGCCTACCGTATGCTCCCACGTATACTGTTCAATGCACTGCTGCCCGTTTCGTCCTAGCTGCTGCCGTAGCTGCTGGTTGTTAGTGAGCAGCGTCAGTTTATGAGCAAAATCTTGGCAATCTTGAGGCGCGTAGAGAAATCCGTTCCAGCCATCGCGGATGTTTTCAACGACTCCCCCGGCTCGCGGCGCTAGCACCGGAATTCCCGCAGCAAAGGCTTCTAACACGGTGAGTCCTCTGGTTTCCTTTTCAGAGGCCGTGACGTGAATATCGCTATTGGCCATGAGGGCAGGAACTTCTTCGGGAGGAACTCTGCCGAAAAAGTGAATGTTAGGAGCGAATTCTCCCAGTCTGGCCGCAATTTCTTCTCGAATTGGTCCATCGCCAACAATGAGGAGCGCTACTTGATTGAGGTCTATAACGGCTGCTAGTTGGGAAAAGGCTTCAATCGTGAACTCCCAGCCTTTATCCCACGTTAACCGACCCAGGAAAATGAGCTTAACGAAGCGGTCTAGAGATAACCTATAGTGTTGCCGAAAAAAACTTTTAGTGCGCAGATGAGGATGAAAGTTAACCTCAAAGCCCAGTAAGTTAGCGTAGTGGGCGTTTGTAATTCCTAGATCAACAATTTTTTGAAAGGTAACGCGGCTAGAAACCAAGGTGAGGTCGTAGGAATTATAAACAAACAGAATCAGTTTTTTAATCACAAATCGCAGGGTAGCGATCGCCCGATGGGGTAACGGGAAAAAGTCTTCTAGATACTCTAAAAAATTGGTTCTGAAGAAGCTGACGCAGGGAACACCGGCTTGTTGGGCGTATTTAACTCCAGGAACTTGCCAAAAGCCAACAAAAAGACGCTCTGGTTCGTCAACGTGAACCAAATCGGGCTCAAACGACCGTAGCTCCCGCACAACCGTTGGGTAAGACCAAAAGCTCACGTTGCGCTCAAAATCAACGAAAAAAGGAGTGCTGGATAAATTTACGACTCTCACCCCTGGTAAGATTTCTCCGGTATAGTCTTTCCAGTGAGGATAAATACCGGCTAGCGCTCGGTAGTCTGGGCAAAACAGCAGCACTTGGTGTCCCCACTCGCTTAATTTTTGCAGCCGATGAAAGCCGCTGACGGTGACTCCATCGACAACAGGAAGAAAACCAGAAGCAATAATCGCAACCTTCATTTTTCTAGCTTTCAACTCTTGGCCTCATCGTTTTTTAATCTACTTCTCCTACGCTACTAATGTTGCAAAAAATTCGAGTCCCATCTTGACAAAGCGTATTCATAACGACTACGATTTAGAAACAGAGTTAAACGATACACAAAAACGCTCGAGGCACTCAAGGAGCTAGTATGCTACCAAATCATGAAGGAAAAAAAGTTCCCAACGTTACTTTCCGGACTCGTCGCAACAGTGAATGGGTAGATGTTACCACAGACGACCTCTTTAAAGGCAAAACCGTCGTGGTGTTCTCTCTTCCGGGTGCTTTTACGCCTACCTGCTCGTCAACCCACGTGCCGGGCTATAACACGTTAGCCTCAGCGTTAAAAGCCAATGGCGTTGATGAGATCGTCTGTATTTCCGTTAATGATGCTTTTGTGATGAACGAATGGGCGATAACCCAAGGCGCTCAAAATGTCACCTTTATTCCCGATGGCAATGGGGAATTTACTGAAAAGATGGGCATGCTGGTCGATAAAGCCGAACTCGGGTTTGGGAAACGTTCTTGGCGTTATTCGATGCTGGTCAAGGATAAGGTGGTGGAAAAAATGTTCATTGAACCTGAAGTTCCCGGCGATCCGTTTGAGGTATCTGATGCCGAAACCATGCTGGAGTACATTAACCCTGAAGCTCAAAGACCCGAATTAGTATCGCTGTTTGCAAAAGTTGGCTGCCCATTTTGCGCTCGTGCTAAAGAAATGCTCAGCGAACATAACTTAGATTACGAAGAGATTGTTCTGGGCAAAGATGCCACCCTCCGGTCGCTGAAGGCCGTCACCGGGGCAGATACCGTTCCCCAGGTCTTTATTAGCGGTCAGCTCATTGGCGGTTCAGAAGCGCTTGAGCAATACTTCCACAGCAAGCAGGCTGTTTAATGGGGATGAATACAGTTGCCGTTGGTTTTGTCGCTAGTCTCTTAGCTGGTTTAGGAACAGGCGTTGGCGCACTGCCCATTCTGTTTACAGGAGAAATTACCAATCGCCTCCAGGGAATTTTTCTCGGCTTTGGCGGCGGCGTAATGCTAGCGGCAACGGCTTTTTCTCTTATTGTTCCGGGGACAGAAGCCGCAGAAAGGCTGGGGTACTCTCAGGCGCTTGCCGCTCTCATTGTTAGCCTTGGCGTTCTGTTGGGAGCCGCCGCCGTTTGGTACGCCAATAGTCATTTTCCTCACGAACACTTTTTCAAGGGGAAAGAAGGGCCTCAACTGCACCAGAATTTTCGGCGAATCTGGCTGTTTATTATTGCCATCACCTTACATAATTTTCCGGAAGGTTTAGCCGTCGGCGTTGGCTTTGGGGCTAACAATTTCGCGAATGGGCTGACGTTGGCCACCGGAATTGGGTTGCAGAACATGCCAGAGGGATTAGTCGTCGCTCTAGGTTTACGGGAACTTAACTATTCGACGGCCAGTGCTTTAGGAGTAGCCCTGCTCACCGGGTTAGTGGAACCGGTTGGTGGCTTGCTTGGTGCCGGAATTGTCAGCATTGCTCAGCCCATCCTGCCTTGGGGAATGGCGTTCGCTGCCGGAGCGATGTTATTCGTAATCGTTGGGGAAATTATTCCCGAAATCGATCAGAAAAGTCTCGATCAAGAAGGCACTATCGGCACCATTAGCGGCTTTTTGCTGATGATGTTTTTGGACATTGCTCTTGGCTAACTATTTTCTAGCTAGGCGATCGCCTACCTTATTAGTAAAGTTTTACTCTCACTTATCGATTAGGAGATAACCATGACCACAACTCTCAACCAGTCTCAAAAAAGTCAATATTCTGGCCGTTTCTATCCCACCAGAATCGATCTCAGTGCAGATACTCGTACTGAGGTTGCCGATCTTCTCAACGAAACTTTAGCGGCCACTCTCGATCTTAAAACCCAGATTAAGCAGGCACACTGGAACGTTAAAGGTCTCGATTTCTATCAGCTTCACGAACTGTTTGACGAGCTGGCAACCGAAATTGAAGACTACGTCGATCTCGTTGCCGAACGGGTCACGGCTCTCGGCGGGACGGCCATGGGAACCGCTCGCTTAGCCGCTCAACGCTCGTTCTTGCCCGAATATTCCGTCGACATCATCGATGGTGTGGAGCACGTTAAGGCTCTAGCTGAGCGCTATGCGAGCTACGGAGCGCACGTTCGCGAGGCGATCGCCAAAACCGACGACGCCGGCGATGCAGATACGGCGGATCTGTATACCGAAATTTCTCGAACCATCGACAAGCGCCTCTGGTTCCTCGAAGCACACTTGGTTAGTAAGGGTGAATTAAGCGCGTAGAAAGCCGCTGGCGCGGCGGAAAACGGGGAAAGGGATACCCGTCGCCCCGCGACGGGTCAAGAACACAGGTTTAAGAACCAGGCAGAGCGATTATTCCCTTTCCTCGTTCTGCACCGGACTATTTTCCCGCGTCGTCGGCGCTTAAGGAGATAATCTTTCTTGACTCCACGTTCCGTCATTGGTAAGTCGATAGCATAGGCGATCGTGCAGCCGACTCGGGCGACCTTGCCACAGTTCTATGGTGTCAGGGATAACCCGAAAACCTCCCCAGTGCGGCGGGCGGGGAATTTTTTTGTCGGCGTACTGAATTTTTAGTTGCTCTAGGCGTTGGTCGAGGAGTTCGCGGTTGGGAATGACCTGGCTTTGCTCTGAAGCCCAAGCACCCAGTTGCGAACTCCGAGGACGACTGTAGAAGTAGGCATCTGTTTCTTCGGGAGCAATCTGTTCAACTCTACCGTCGATGCGGACTTGACGCTCTAATTCTGCCCACCAAAAGACAAGAGCGGCCCAAGGATGAGCGCTCAACTGCTGCCCCTTGGTGCTGTTGTGGTTAGTGTAGAAAACGAATCCCCGCTCGTCGTAACTTTTAAGCAACACCATCCGCGCCGAGGGTCTCCCGTCTTGAGTGATGGTGGCGAGCGTCATGGCATTCGGTTCTGGTATCTCAGCAGAGACTGCCTGTTCAAACCAAAGGGCAAATTGCTTAATCGGATTAGGGTCTACATCAGCTTCTGTTAAAGCGCTAAAAGTATAGTTTTGGCGTAAATCAGCAACGGAAGATTTCATGATCAGCTATGTTGAATTAAACAAGCTTGTCCTTATAGTCTAACGAGTGGTGTTCTATGTAGATGGCGATCGCTCTTTCCTTTTCCCCTTACCTTACCCGTCGCGGAGCGACTGAAGCCTATGAGTCTCCGTTTAATTGAGGTATTTTTGCCCGCCGACGAGAACGAACAGGTGAGAGCGTTGCTGAGCGATTACTCTTTCTTGGGGGTTTGGCACGAGCACTTAGAGAACGGCCAACTGCTAGTCAAAATTTTGCTCTACTCCAAAGAAGTTGAGCCAGTGATCGAACTACTAGACAGCAAATTTTCTACTGCGGAAGGTTTTCGGATACTGCTGCTCACGGTAGAGGCTTCAATTCCTCGTCCTGAATTGCTGAAGCCAACGGTTTCTGAACCAAAACTGGCTCCTTCACAAACGGCGAATATTCTACCAAGAATCAATCGCGAGGAGCTTTATGTCGATATTACCCAAAGCGTTAAACTAACCTGGACGCAAAACATCATGGTCTTTCTCTCGACGTTGATTGCCGCCATCGGCTTAATCAGAAGTAGCGAAGCGGTTATTATCGGTGCCATGGTGATTGCCCCTCTCCTCAAGCCTAATATGGCGCTAGCTGTCGCAACGACTCTAGGAGATCTGGCATTGGGGTTAAGAACGGTTAAAGTTGGTGTCGTAGGCATTGGGATCTCTTTGGGTCTGTCTGTGCTGATTGGACTCTGCTTTCCAGTGAGTCCAGATTTGCCCGAAATCATCTTCCGGACTAGGGTGGGGTTGTCGGATGTGGTTTTAGCGTTGGCTTCTGGCATGGCTGGCGCAATTTCTCTCACATCCGGAGAAACTAGCGCTATTGTAGGAGTGATGGTAGCGGTCGCTCTGCTGCCACCGTTGACAGCTTTAGGCTTATTATTAGGTTCTGGACAGTGGTTTTATGCTGGAGGAGCAATGCTGCTGGTTTTTACCAATTTAATCTGTCTCAATCTTGCTGCTGTTGTTACGCTTTTGGTTCAAGATGTGCGCCCGGGAGTGCTGTTGGAGGAATACCGCGCTCGCAAAGCAACTAAGCTGGCTTTAGGACTCTGGATTCTATTACTGTTGGCGTTAATCGGCTTGATTTTGATCCGAGAGCAAGCGTAAAGTCACAATTTTGTTTCTCGTAGCACGGTTGTTACCGAATTTGCCTCAAAATTCTGATTAAAGTTTCCTTGGAAGCGAGCAAAATCAAGCAATGAAACAGCGTGACGTCATTCTCTCCGCCCTAGCGATCCTAACCGCAGGCTGCCATAATCAGTCTCTCAATCCGGTCGAATCTCCTCCAGCAGGGAATCCTACGGTGAAAAGAGATAAAGGCAGCTTATCGGCTCAGGTTAGCAACCCAGGCCAAGCTGAGCTCTCTGCCAACGTTAGGAGCGATAAACCGGTTGCTCCTTCGGCCTCAGTTGCAGGGGAAGCCCGTTCTCTATCAGCTCAGGTGGGAGCCTCCACTGCCGAAATTCGCGATCGCTCTGCGCAAACTTCAATGACCAACCGTGAGTCCTCTCTTAGGAATGCCGGAAGCTCTCTAACAGCCAGCGTCAGTGATTTAAGTAGCCTCATTTCTGATTTAGGAGGACGGACGACAGAGACAGAAATTATCGTTGATTTGCCCTCTGATGTATTGTTCGATTTCGATCGAGCCGATATTCGTCCCGACGCGGTTCCTACCTTGGAAAAGTTAGTCCGCTTGCTCAATGCTTCTGATAGTCAAACGGTACAGATTAACGGGCATACCGACTCAGAAGGCTCCGATGATTACAACAGGCAGCTCTCCCAGCGCCGTGCTGAATCGGTGGCCGCGTGGCTAGTGGCGGCAGGAATCGAAGAAAGTATCGTGCAGACTGCTGGGTACGGTGAGACCCAACCTATTGCTGAAAACAAACTGGCTGATGGGTCAGATAATCCCCAAGGACGAGCTAAAAACCGTCGCGTAGAAGTGATCGTTCCTAAAAAGTAAGGTTTGTGAAGTCAGAGGCGTGAAAGATAGTAACAAATTTGTCTATTGATTCAGCTTGCCGACGGATAATCTGCTAATCTGCGAAGGATGCCAGCTAAAGCTTATCGGCTTCAAAACCATGTTGCTTGCTATCGTTTGGCGAGGGTGGGGAATTCTCGCTGCCATCATCCCGGGGATGGCGGTCATTTTAATGCAGTTGTTGGCTGAATCTCTTGGAGGGGCAGGAGCTTACCAGCAAAACAAGGAATGGCTCTTTGCTGTCGGTTTGTTGCTATCAGCACCAATTGTGTGGTTTTTGGGTCGCCGCCTCAATCGCGGTCAACCTCGTCGCCTTGTCGATCAAACTACCGGTGAAAGCGTTATCTTTCAAAAAAGACATTCGATGTTTTTCATTAAATTTGAATACTGGGCTTTGATTTGGGCAGCGAGCGCCACGGCACTAATTGTCAATGCCTGTCAGCCGTCTCCAAATGTGGAAATACAGCCGGAAGACACAATTGAATCAATTGAATCAACGGAGGCGCCCACCGCGCCAGAACCAGAGACAGCGCCCGCTGAATCTAATACAGTCGCCCGAGTTGAGCCAGAATCAGACGGAGAACCAGAATTACCTCCGCCAGGACCGTCTGCGGCTCAACCCGTGCAAACACAGTATGGACCTGATAGTTCAGAAGTCGATTTGATGCCGGTAAAAGTGACAGGAGACGTGATGACGGTGACCGTTCGCTATCGCTCTCAGAATCAGGAGAGTTTAAGCACCCGTTACCCGATTGCGGAAGTGAGCTACATTGATGATGCCACTTCAAAGCGGTATGGCGTTGTCCAAGACCAAGCTGGTTCTTGGCTAGCGTCACCCAAAGGCTCTCCTGACGACAGTATCCGGATCAATATCTACGACAATTCAGCGATCGCCTGGTTCAAGTTTCCGGCCCCACCTCCAGAAGCACAAACTATTTCAATCAATATTCCAGAAGTGAGCCCCTTTGATGGAATCGAGGTTGAGCGCTAGCGCCCAATGGCTACTAGCTGTTAGTTGTTTTGGAAATAACCTGGACAAGCAACCGATTGACGAAACCATTAATTTTCAAAAACGAAATTTTATGTTTTTGAGAGAGTCTAACAATTGTGTATTGATTTGGGCAGCAGTTGCGAAAGCAATTGTTATTGAAGTTTATCTTCAGATGGCAGCAAGCGCGGCCACACCCTTACTGCCAGCCGCAACTGTCCAGAAACTTGAGTTAGTGCCAGCAGCCGAATTAGTCCAGTTATCGGCTGACCAACCCGTTCAGACGCAGTACGGACCATATAACTCAGAGGTAGATTTAATGCCTGTGGAGATTACGGATAACGTCATGACGGTAACACTCCGCTATCGTTCTCAGCCAGACCACCGTTTGCGTACTCGTTATCCGATTGCGGAAGTGAGCTACAGTGATGATGTTACGTTAGAGCAGTATAAAGTTATTCAAGACCAAGCCGATTCCTGGCAAGCCTCTCCCAAAAATTCTGCCGGAAACCACATTACCATTAATGTCCATGATGATGCCGCGATCGCCTGGTTTAAGTTTCCGGCCCCACCTCCACAAACGGAAACGATCTCGATTCATATTCCTGGCGTTGACTCTTTTACAAGAGTAACGGTTGAACGCTAGTGTTCAATAGCAGCTATCTGTTAATCTCAAGCCTTATTCTTCCGATGATTGCTCAAGATGTCGTTGAATGATATCTAGAACGATATATTCTTCCGGATGTAGCCCATCACTGACTTCTTTCTCTTGCATCATCGACGGTAGCCACCCCTCGGTGTAGGCATCGATAATAGCTGGATGAACGTAGTATTTGCGACAGGTCGCCGGACGGTTGCCAAGCTGTTTAGCCACTATTTTGACGGCTTGAGCCACGTTTTTTTTAGCTTGCGACTCCTTTTCAAACGGACCCATCTCATCTAAGGCCAGCAGCGCTAACAGAGTTCCGGCCCAGGTGCGGAAATCTTTCGCGGTAAATTCCTGCCCGGTAATTTCTTGCAGATAGTCGTTGACATCTCCGGAATCGATAGTGGCACGATCGCCGTTCTCGTCGTAGTACTGAAAGAGTTCGTAGCCCGGAATATCTCGACAGCTTTTGACGATCCTGGCTAAGCGCCGATCTTGCAGTTCGATTTCGTGATTGATGCCGCTTTTACCGCGAAACTCGAACTTGACCTTGCTGCCAGAAATTTCCACGTGGCGATCGCGCATCGTCGTTAAGCCGAAGGACCGATTCTGGCGAGCATACTGATCGTTACCGACGCGAATCAGCGTCGTTTCTAGCAACTGAACCACCGTCGCCAGCACCTTTTCCCTTGACAAATTTCGCCGCTTCAGGTGCTTGTCAGTAGTCGAGCGAATTTGGGGAAGATGCGCCCCAAACAGCACCATGCGGTTAAACTTGCTTTGGCTGCGAAACTTGCGCCAGTCTGAGTGATAAATATACTGTTTGCGTCCTTTGGCATCGCGTCCGGTGGCCTGTAAATGCCCGTTGGGCAGCGGACAAATCCAAACGTCGGTAAAATTGGGAGGAATAGAGAGTGCTTCTAGGCGTTTTCGCTCGGCTGTATCGGTAATGCGATCACCGTTAACGTCGATGTAGCTAAAGCCCCGTCCAGCGCCTTTACGAGTGATTCCGGGGCGCTCGTCGCTGACGTAGCGCAGTCCAGCCTTCTGAGCAGACTTAACCGGATCGGTCGTAATTACCGTTTCGAGTTGTTCAACGTCAATAATTTCTGAGACTGTTGCCACCATAGCTGAATCCAGCATTCTACTTCAGCGGGTCATGTCCCCAGTTCATTAGGGAGTAGCGCCAGGGAGTATCTTCGACGTTGCCAGATGGCTTTTGAGCTAAGTGACGATGAACGTAGCTGACGACTCTTTTCATCTGCTCAAGGTCGTCTTCTGTGTAGTCTGACTTGTTCTTGTTGAGAAGTTTGACAATTTCTCGTCCCGATTCATGTCCAATAGCTTCACCATCATCTTTCTTCTGTCCGACTGACTGGCTTTCATCGGTTTTGAGCCATTCCTGGAGTTCTTGAGCAGACATATTAACGGCCTCTTGAAATTCTTGAAGATAACGTTCTGCTTCTGAGTTATCTTGGGACGCATCTTGCTCAGAATCTCCTTGAGGAGCAAGAGTTTCTGGCTTGTGTCCAGTCACATTCCCCGTGTTCTCATTTTCGACCAAGTAGCGCGGGTCATCAGGAGAGGCAGCTACTCGATGACCTTCAACTTCCTGCGACTCTGTTACCTTTCCTTTGACGGTCCCGCCGGTAGTGCCGTCGCCTGCGTTCCACTCTACTTTGTCGCCTTTGCTGTACTGCTGTCCCATGTCTACTGATGTCTGATGCTACTTCATAAAATATTAAGATTATTAAAGACTCTTCTCCATCAGTCTTAGTACAGATTTACTGAAACTGAACCCTCAAAAGCTAATAGAGGAGTGACTGACTTATCGTGGTAACAGCCGCTCAGCGTTTTGCTCGAACCGAGCTTTCGGTGACTGCATTGGCTGCGTTGAGCCTCAACGTGGAGAGACAACTGAGAGGTCTTCATGAAATGTTGAGTCAGATTTCAAACTAAAGGATACTAATTGAGCACACGTTCTCTTTGACCGAGAGGCAAATTTTCACGTCATCACAGGCTATGAAACAAACTTTGGGATTGACGGTACTGACCAGTACAATGATAGGACTAGGTAAATTGGTATTTCCCGTCGCTGCACAGACACAAGAGCTTTTTCTGGCCTATCCGCCGCCCAATCATCAAACAACGGCAACGCAAATTTTTATGATTGGAACGGCTGCTCCCGACGATGAAGTTTTGATTAACGGTCAGCCTATCGAGCAGAGTCCGGCTGGTCATTTCGCGCCCAGTTTTCCTCTCCAAATGGGAGTTAACGTGTTTACGCTGCGCTCTGGTGGTGAAGAAATCCAGGTGGAGGTGACGCGGGTTTCCTCAGAACCGGAACTGCCTGTCGGAGTCGCTTTTGCCCCCGATTCTCTTACCCCGGCGCAGGATATGGCTCGTCTGCCGGGAGAGCGCATTTGTTTTGAAGCCATTGCGCCACCAGAAGCGACGGTTTCAGTCAGCTTGAGGGATCGGGTAGTTCCTTTGTTGCCCCAGTCCTCAACGGTTCAACTCCCTGCTAACGCGGCGGTACTGACTGAAGACAATCGCCCGCAAGCTTCTACAGTTGGTCAGTATGCAGGCTGTACCGTAATGACAGAACCAGGAGTAGAAAATCCGGTCTTTCAGCTTAGTCTGGACGGGGAAACCATCACTCAGCCCAGTCCAGCCTCAGTAGAAATTCTGTCTCCGACGGGGCTAGCAGTGGTTGAAGTCACTGCCGAGGCAGGCGTAGCAAGAACTGGACCTAGTACAAATTATTCTCGTCTGACTCCTCTACCGCAAGGCACGAGAGCCACCGTCACTGGCCAAGAGGGAGAGTGGTTGCGCCTGGACTATGGAGCCTGGATTAAAGCTGAAGAAACTCAAGTAATTCCGAATCATATTCCTGTTCACTCTCTCATTCGCAGCGTTAATTCTCGCCAGTTCCCGGGAGCGATAGAAATTGTGTTTCCGCTGCAAAATCCTGTGCCAGTTAGCGTTCAGCAAGGCGATCACACATTGACCCTGACGCTATACAATACCACTGCCCAAACTGACACTATCCGCCTCGACGACGACCCGCTCATTGAGCGTTTAGACTGGCAACAGGTCACGCCAACGCAGATCGCGTATACCTTTCATCTGAAGACAGAGCAGCAGTGGGGCTACGATTTACGTTACGAAGGCACTAGTTTGCTTCTGACCCTACAGCATCCGCCTGAACCTTTGTCAAGTTCTAATACCCTCAATGCCGGAATTGCAGTGGCCAATGCGGCTCACCCATTGTCAGGAGTAAAAATCTTGCTCGATCCCGGACATGGTGGTGAAGAATTAGGAGCGAGAGGACCAAATGGAGTGCCAGAGAAGGAGGTTAATCTTGTCGTCTCCAAGCTTTTGCAGCAGGAATTAGAGCAGCGTGGGGCAACGGTTTATATGACGCGGGATACCGACGAAGACGTTTCGTTGAAAGAACGGGTAGACATGATTGACGAGATCCAGCCAGCGATCGCTCTTTCGATTCACTACAACGCTCTGCCTGATGACGGTGATGCCCTCAATACTGCCGGGATTGGGACTTTCTGGTATCATCCCCAGGCCCACAATTTAGCGGTATTTATGCACAACTACTTAGTAGAAACCCTCGATCGACCGTCCTATGGAGTATTCTGGAACAATTTAGCCCTGACTCGTCCCCATACTGCTCCAGCGGTGCTGCTCGAGCTAGGATTTATGATTAATCCGGTGGAGTTCGAGTGGATTACCAATCCTCAACAGCAGCAGCAGTTGGCAGAGGCGATCGCTCAAGGAGTTGTAGCATGGTTCAATCAAGCTGAGTAGTCATCCAAATTGACAATTTCCGGTCAAAGGGCTGAGTTTCAATATTGGCATTAGTTGCTTGGTAAATGTCAATATTGACCGTGATTCTGTTTCTACTGTGTATAAATTTGCTTCAGCTTCGGAGAACGAACCGAGCGTGTTTGGTTCTGCTCGCCCTGAATATAGCAACAAGCAAGTTAACAAATGGATTCAATTTATGCAGAATCAAGACATTAAGCGCGTCTGCTGTTGGCTTGCTAAACCTCAACTAACACGCCATTCTAATTTGCTTGATGTTTACCGACAGACCTTTGGACTTAACCAAGTGTGTTGGTCACCCATTGAAGATTTTCAACTTGCTGACCCCAACATTTTCATCCACCAAATTTTGCCGTTTTTAGCACTGGCTAACCAAAATAACGAGAGGGTTGTTGTGCATTGCTCTGGTGGAGTTGGGCGCACAGGGCATATTTTAGCAGCTTGGCTTGTGGCTGGACGAGGATTCTCAAACTAATACCAATTAGAAAAAGTAATAGGAGACTTGATGAGTTGGGGGAAAGGGGAAGGGGTAAAGGGGAAAGGGAAGCACAGCAGCTCTTTGCCCTTGAACCTCCAATTGTTGGTTAGTTTGGGAACTATCTGACTACTTTCGGTAAATGGT
>JBHJGN010000066.1:0-87531 GCA_050331735.1 Cyanophyceae cyanobacterium | reverse complement strand
GCTTCTCTTGATGAGGGGCAAGGACTTGGCTTTTGGTAGTTGAAGATGACCTATGTAGTTTTGTCATCTGAAACTATTGCTGGAGGCAAGGTCTGAGGAGAACTATTTACCGATTAATTGAAATCGGAATTGTTGGAAACGTAAGACGCTTGGCCTCGGTAATCCCTGCAAAGCCAAGAATTTACCGATTAATTGAAATCGGAATTGTTGGAAACTCATGGAAATGAGAGCCATAGCCCTCTGCCCATGATTGAGACATTTACCGATTAATTGAAATCGGAATTGTTGGAAACAACTGACGGTTTACCTCTACATCCACTCCTAGTAACTCAATTTACCGATTAATTGAAATCGGAATTGTTGGAAACGAAAATCTCCATCAACAGTAATGATAGAAGTGTTTAGAAGTGCAAATTTACCGATTAATTGAAATCGGAATTGTTGGAAACAGGACGAGACAGCTTAATAAAATCCCTAATAGATCAACTATTTACCGATTAATTGAAATCGGAATTGTTGGAAACTCAGTCCCCGATCTTTCTAGGAGTTTAAGCATCAAACAAATTTACCGATTAATTGAAATCGGAATTGTTGGAAACTTCCAAAGGTATCCGACGAAGTTAGCAAATTGTTTTTGAGTTATTTACCGATTAATTGAAATCGGAATTGTTGGAAACCGTCTTGCTCCTTTTGGTTGGATTTGCCTACTCTGGACAGAAGCGGGAATTTACCGATTAATTGAAATCGGAATTGTTGGAAACATGCTTTTGAGCAAAAGCGGGCATCGTAAGAGTAGAGCCTGCATTTACCGATTAATTGAAATCGGAATTGTTGGAAACACAGCTCAAGCTCCCTAAGCTGCTCTTTGGTAATCAAAACCTATTTACCGATTAATTGAAATCGGAATTGTTGGAAACTCCGCTAAGTCAGCCTCCAACTGTAGTTTTTTACTCCAGTCTATTTACCGATTAATTGAAATCGGAATTTTTGGAAAACCTTTATATACGCAATTTTCTGGCAACTTACTAGCATCCAGAAAATTTACCGATTAATTGAAATCGGAATTGTTGGAAACGGTTCACACTGGTGCTAGATAAAGACACCCAGCCAAATGACGATTTACCGATTAATTGAAATCGGAATTGTTGGAAACCTTCTTCCTTGGCTCTGGGGAAAGACCCTGTAATTCAGTAGAGGCTATTTACCGATTAATTGAAATCGGAATTGTTGGAAACGTTTCTCGAATCAGCATTCCTTCAGGAAACTGAGAAGCCAGCTCGTATTTACCGATTAATTGAAATCGGAATTGTTGGAAACCAGCACCAGCAGCAGACGCACTAGCAGCAGCGACTCCAAGTATTTACCGATTAATTGAAATCGGAATTGTTGGAAACTAGTACTTCCCTGTTGGCTAGTACAGCGATCGCGAAGCGTTTACTTAACTCCCCAACTACATTCTGGGTATGAGCAGCTAAATCAACGTTGGTCTAGCCTATGTAGTGAACGACTTCAATTTCCGCCACTAGTTTAGTATTCTGCCCAACTTTAAAAGCGATATTGCTACTTGTGGCGGTGCTGTAAGGACGGCAACTATAACAGAATTGACCCTGCCAGCATTCTCGTTGCTTGGCATTCTCATCGGAAATACAGCTACAGGCAGCGCGCTGATGGCTCTTCGGACGTAGCATGATACCGCTTCAGCCTTTCTCTCAACTGCTGCATAGCTGCACCACTACCCTGAGTAGAAGCAGCGCTTGAGCAGTCAGCAATAATGGCAGTGATGTCGAGATTGGGGAAAAACAGACTCCTCTCGGAAGTAATGTACTGGTCCTCAGTTAACAAATAGATCTGTAAGCGTGAAGCGGAGCTATCCTGGAGGAAATCGCTTCTAAGCAGCCAAACTTCAGGAATGCGATAGATTAAGTAATCTTCAATATTGGTGTAGTTGGTAACATCAATTTCGATAGCGAGATCGGGAGGAGGAGCGATAGTCCAGTCAATACGGTCTTTCCCGACAGCAGCTTGCCAATTCTTGATGTAAAAACAGAAATCAGGTTCAATTCCTCCTACCTGGGGAAGTTCAATTGTAATCGGAGTAAAGGCTTCATAGTTTTGACCGAGAAAGTCTAAAATCGCTTTGACTATATCGGCAACTAAGCTAGCAGAACGTCCGTGCTGGGGAAGAGGAGACATTAAGAGAATTTCTCCTTGGCGATACTTGATGCGAGGAGTTGTGCCATCTCCTCGGCGTGAAGCGAGTGTTGAATATTCTTCCCAGCTACCGGGAAACTGCACGACCGCACCTGGTCGGAGATGGGTTGTGTCGGAGGTAACGACGGCAAACATAGAAAAATCTCTACGTCGAACAACCTAATTTTAGTCTTAGTAAGAACCCACAGAGTCCTACATTTTAAATGAGCGTCAGTATTTACGAGTGGGTAAAAGTAAAATTTTAGTGCTGAGAGAGAAGACCACTTAAGAAAATGGAACAGTTTTCTTGTCCCTACTTAGGGAAAGATGTCGAGCTAACAGACGAAAGAGAGGAACACATTGAAAATCGTCATCCAACATTGATCCAAGATTATCTAGAGCGTTTGGCTCAAACTATAGCTGAACCAGATAAAATTCACCGAAGTCAGCAAAACTCAAATACTCGCTTGTTTTGCCGCTTCTATGACGACTTTCAGCGCCGCAAGTACGTTATTGTGATAGTTAGAAGCGACCTAGAACCCGTTGAGCGAAGTTGGATTGTTACTGCTTATCGCGCTCGAAACTTACCAAAAGGGAAAGTCTTATGGACAAGAAGTTGATCGTTAATTATGACCGCATTGGCGATATTCTCTACATTGATACGGTGAAGCCATACGAAGAACAAGAGCTAGAACATCGAGATGATGATGTGATCACTCGCCACAATCCAGAAACGGATGAGGTAGAAGGGGTTGAAATTCCTTTTTTCCAAGAACGCCTCAAAGACTCAAACGTTCTCGAACTAGATATTGCTGCTGACTTTCGTTTAGCCGTAACAGCATAAGGCAATGGAAAATCACGCCAGGAGAAAACAGAGCAACGAGATATAGCATTCTGTAAGGCATGACAAAACGGTAGATCTTGGGGAAAAGGGATCAAACTCGTCTACAGCGAAACCTTGAGCACTCTCCCAACCGCCATTCCCTTAACGTGACTTTCCACCACCACCGCTCCCCCCAGCCTCGGATCGTAACATCCTACCCACGCCGCCGCATGGCAGATGTGAACCAAATAGCCATAGAGCCAAATTGGTGCTCGCCCCTCCAGCACAATTCCCTGAGTCCACTGAACCCCTTTTGGCAGAGTCAGTCCCGCCAAATCCTGCGGCTCAATCAACCCATCAGGTGCAGTAAGCCGAATACTGAGACGCTGAAAAGTAATCCCTTCCTGCTGGCGAAAAGATAAATTTAGTTCAATCGCCGTCATTGCCGCTTATCGATAGAATCTCTCGTCCCACAGCCTGATACCTAGACCACGCCTTTTGCGCGCGGGGATCGGGATAATCTTTCACCGTCACGCCTTGACTCGGTGCTCGCTCAAACGCTACCAGACGGGGAATATCGGTTTTAAATAGCGGCAGATCGAGTTTTTCCAACTGCTTCCTAGCGCTGCGTCCGTGCTTGGTGCGCGAATCTACTTGAGTTAGCAGCACTTTGTACTGAGCATTGAAAGACTGAAGGAGTTCCACCGCTTTGAGAGTAGCATCAATATCTAAATGATTCGGAGTGGTGGGAATAACGAGTAAATCACTCTCCGCCGCTAAATCTTTGAGTTCTTCGATTTCTGGACGCGCTTGAGTATCGATAATAATATGAGTCGCTTTTCTAATCAGCGCCGTCGAGCCTGCCTGAGAAGCCACATAGAAAGGCAGTTTCTCTTCTCTAGACCAGATCAACGCCGACCGATTTTTATCGGCATCAATCAGCAAAGTAGGAGCCTGTTCGTGAAAATGAGCCGCCAAATGAATCGCCGTTGTGGTCTTTCCGGTTCCTCCTTTTAAAGCCGTAATAACAATAATCATATGTTGATACTTTTATGTAGAGAACAAACAGTTGAAAGAATGGGGAAAGCGCCGCAGGCGCGGGAAAAGGGGCAGGGGGAAGGGGGAAAGGGAGAGATTGTTTAGCTTGTTCCTTAGCTTGCTAAACGCCGCACCCGGAACTTCTACAGGAGTGAACGTTTAGTCCTGTGTTTGTTCTTCGTCGCAGAGCGACTTATTCCCTTTCCCCCTTCCCCGTTCCGCAGGAACTATTTCCCCTTTCCCCGTCCCGCAGGGACTATTTCCCCCTTCCCCGTCCCGCAGGGACATTAACCCTGTCGATTGACTTCTTGCTGGAGCCACGGATCGACGGGTTGACCATCCTTGCGCTGTAGCTCAATTTCAATGACCATCGCTGCTTCTGAGCCTGGGGGAGCAGGTTTTTGGTGAAAGAGGATGTTGTAGGCATGGGGATCTTGGTTACGCTCCCAGAGCCAATCTTGCACTTTAGGAACCGCAAAGAAAGATTGTCCTTGGGAAAATAGCCGAGTGATCTGCATTTGGAGAGTGTAAGGATTTAAACGCGCCATACTAATTGCCGACCAATACAGTGAGCTTCTTTTTAAGATAATCTTTTCCCTCCCCAAAAAGGGCAGTTTTCCCCTTTAGGCCAACAGATCTTCACTAAAATGTCTTGACGGAAACGCCGATTGTCTTTTAAATTCGTAGCTTCAGTTCAAATTTACTAACGATCGCCGCATACTCGCTTGTCCTACGACGGGCTAACGGTGACTTGTCAACAAAAAACCCGTCGTGCTATACGGGATGCGATCGCCTAACCACCGCTGTCTCATCAACTCTCGAACACCTATGCCCCCAGAGCCTATTGCCATCGTTGGAATTGGATGTCGTTTTCCGGGAGCCGATCGTCCCCAAGCCTTTTGGCGGCTTTTGCAACACGGAGTAGACACTATTACGGAGGTGCCGCAGTCTCGCTGGGACAGCAAGCAGTTCTACGATCCCGACCCCACCAAGCCCAACAAAACCAACATCCGTCGCGGGGGCTTTCTCCAACAGATTGACCAGTTCGACCCCCAGTTTTTTGGCATTGCTCCCAAAGAAGCCGTCAGCATGGACCCACAGCAGCGCCTTCTGCTGGAGGTGGCGTGGGAAGCCCTCGAAGATGGCGGTCAGGTTCCAGAGCAGCTCGCCGGAACACAAACAGGAGTATTTATCGGTACTGGCACCCACGATTACTCGATTCTGTACTCCCAACCCCTGTGCAACAACCCTTACGTCACCACAGGAACAGGCAACTGTATCGCCGCTAATCGGCTTTCCTACGTCTTTAACTTCAAAGGACCGAGTCTGGCTGTGGAGACGGCCTGTTCTTCTTCCCTCGTCGCGGTTCATCTAGCCTGTCACAGCCTCTGGCGGGGCGAATCGAGCTTAGCGCTAGCCGGAGGAGTGAACGTTCTCCTGCTGCCCACCACCACCATTGGCTTTACTAAAGGCGGGTTTCTAGCTCCCGATGGACGCTGCAAAAGCTTTGATGCTCAAGCCGATGGCTACGTTCGCAGTGAGGGAGCGGGGGTTGTGGTGCTGAAGCCGCTCGCTCAAGCCCAGGCAGACGGCGACCCAACTTATGCCGTGATTCGCGGCAGTGCCGTTAACCAAGACGGCGGCAGCAACGGACTGGCTGCCCCCGATGCCCAGGCTCAAGAAGCCGTAATCCGCGCCGCCTGCCGACAGGCGGGAATCTCTCCCGGGCAAATTCAGTATATCGAAGCCCACGGAACCGGAACGAAGCTCGGAGATACTACAGAACTACAAGCCCTAGGAACGGTGTTGTCAGAACGCCTCTCCGCAACTCCCTGTGCCATTGGCTCGGTGAAAACCAACATCGGACACTTAGAAACCGCTGCCGGAATAGCCGGACTGATCAAAGTAGCGCTGTCATTAAAGTACGGGCAGATTCCACCGAGTTTGCACTGTCAACACCCCCATCCCGGCTTAGATAACCAGCCGTTGCGGGTTCAGACAACATTGACTTCTTGGGAATCTACTCCGGTAGCGGGAGTCAATTCCTTTGGCTTTGGCGGCACGAATGCCCATGTTGTGCTGTCAGCTAGCGAGCCACCCGTGAATCGCCAGGAAGCCGGGGAGCGCCCGGTGCAGTTGCTGGCGCTTTCGGCTCGCAGCGGCAATGCTTTAGCAGAATTAGCGCAGCGCTATTGTCAGTTTTTGGAGGACTATCCCGACGTTGACATAGCCGATGTGTGTTTTAGCGCCAATACCAGGCGATCGCATTTCCATCATCGCCTCGCCGTTGTCGCCCAGTCAACAGAACAGTTGCGCGAACAGCTTCGTCAGGCTGGACAACATAAATTTCAACCCTCAACTAGCCCATCGCCAATCGCCTTTCTCTTCACCGGGCAGGGTTCCCAATATCCCCACATGGGACATCAGCTTTACCAAACCTCTCCGCTTTTTCGCACCACGCTCAACCGCTGCGCCGCCATTTTAGAGCCGGAGCTCGACCGCTCCCTCATTGACATCCTCTATCCTCAGCTAGGGGAAGCAAGGCTCCTCAATCAGACAGTCTACACCCAACCAGCGCTATTTGCCATTGAATACGCCCTCGCTCAGCTCTGGATTTCCTGGGGCGTTGTGCCAACGGCGGTGTTAGGCCATAGCGTTGGGGAATACGTCGCCGCCTGCATTGCTGGGGTATTTAGTTTAGAAGCGGCTTTAAGACTGATTGCCCTCCGAGGACGCTTGATGCAGGCGTTGCCTCAAGAGGGCGCGATGGTGTCAGTAGCGGCTTGTGAGGCGGAAGTGCGCGAGGCGATCGCTTCTCATCTAGATGTTGCGATCGCTGCCGTGAATGGTCCTGCTAATGTAGTCATCTCCGGGGAACGGGAGGCGATCGCTGCTGCCGTTGCCAAGTTTACCACCAACGGGATACATACCACTCCCCTCAATGTGTCCCACGCCTTTCATTCCCCTCTCATGGAGCCGATGCTGGCGGAGTTTGAGCAGGTTGCCCGTGAGATTGACTATGCGCCACCGCGTCTCGACATTATTTCAAACGTTACCGGCGACACCATCGGAGCAGAAATCGCCACTCCCCAATACTGGTGTCGCCATATTCAACAAACTGTCAGGTTTGCAGACGGCATCAAGACACTTCACCGTTCCGGCTACAGCCTTTTCCTAGAATGCGGACCTAAGCCGCTCCTGAGCAGTATGGGGCGAGCTGTTCTAGAGAATCAACAACAAACGCAGCAAGCAGACAATTCCGAATTTCTTCCCAGTCTGCGTTCCGACCGAGACTGGCAAACCCTTCTCTCCAGTCTGGCTCAACTCTACACTCACGGAGTCAAAATCAACTGGTCCTGCTTTGAGGGGGATTCTCCGCATCAATTTGTGCCGTTGCCGACCTATCCGTTCCAGCGTCAGCGGTACTGGTGTGACGATTTGCCCAAAGTTCTGCCAGAGCGTCTTCCGGCGGCGGCTTCGGGCAAGCATCCCTTAAACAGTTCTTTCCATCCCCTGCTTGGTCAACGAATTGTGCTGGCAGGCAGTGCAGAAATTCGCTTTCAGTCGCGCCTTAATCAAGCTCATCTTGCCTATTTAACAGATCATCGCGTCGGGACAAAAGTTATTTTCCCCGCTTCTGCCTATGTAGAAATGGCCTTAGCCGCTGGCGCTAGCGTCTTTGAATCTGTGCAGATTGAGCAGTTGACGATTGCAGAAGCTTTGGTGCTGACAGATGCAGACGTTAATCTTCAGTTCGTGCTTACGCCGCAGCAAGAGCACTACCGCTTCCAAATTTACAGCCTTGTCGGCGATAGTGCTGCCGCCTCAACGCTTCACGCTTCTGGAGTCATTGCCGAACAAGCGCCGCTTGAGCGCAGCGTCAACTTAGAATATCCATCAGCACCCGTTTCAGTCACCGATTACTATCAGCAACTGCGGAAGCAAGGACTGGACTACGGCGAGAGTTTTCAAGCCATTCAGCAGCTTTGGCGGGGAGAAAGTCGCGCCCTGGCCCAAATACAGATCCCAGAATCAGTTGCTTTAGCAGGGTATCAGCTCCATCCTGTACTACTCGATGCCTGTTTCCAGTCTTTAGGAGCGGCCTGTGGTGACGAACAGCCGGGGAGATTTTTACCGGTGGGGGTAGAGCGACTGCAAACATCAGGGGCCATAGCAGACTCAACCTGTTTCTGTCAGGTGCAGCTAGAAGAGTTTAATGGCTCTGCTCGTCAGCTCAAAGCAAACTTGACAATTTTCACCCAATCTGGAGGGGCGATCGCCCAAATTGACGGACTCTTGCTTCAGTCTACCAGCCATCCGACCCAGCGGACAGATTGGCTGTATGAACTGGTTTGGCAGCCCCAACCTCTGCAACACCAGCGAGAAGAACAGAGAAGCTGGCTGATTTTTAGCGATCGCCACCTTGGAGTCAGGCTAGCACGGTTACTCGAAGAACGGGGCGATCGGTGTGTACTAGTTTTTGCCAGTTCCACGGATACTCAGTATCCGCATATCTGCATTGAGCCAACTGACCCGGATCGGCAGAAGCTTCAGACGGCTATTGCTCAAGCCGACTGTGATGGAGTTATCTATCTTTGGAGTTTAGAGAAGACAAACACTGATGCCGTTCAAGTCTGCAATCCCGTTCTCCAGCTCGTTCAGTCTTTCATTCAGGTGCAGCCAACAGCGCTACCCCAACTTTTACTAGTAACGCGAGGAACCCAAGCAGTTACGTCTGCACCCGTGCGAGTTCAGCAGAGTGCTTTATGGGGACTGGGACGCACCATCAATCTAGAGCATCCCGATTTGTGTCGGTGCATCGATTTAGATCCAGCAGCCGACAATATCCAGGAACTCCTGAACGAATTGGCCCCGGATGCAGAGAAGCAGGTAGCTTACCGTCAAGGAGTCCGCTATGTGGCCCGCTTGATGCCGCGTTCTAGAACCGCCGCCGCTGCCCTCGCTAACCCGGTGCAGTTGCAACTATCGGCTTATGGAGTCCTCGACAACCTAACCCTAGTGCCAACGGAGCGTCGTTCACCTCAGCCAGGAGAGGTGGAAATTCAGGTGCGAGCGGCTGGGGTGAACTTTCGAGATGTCATGAATGCGTTGGGAATGCTTCAAGACTATTTGGCAGAGATGGGCATTACCGAGGCAGCGGCGGTTCCCTTTGGCGGTGAATGTGCGGGCACAGTTGTGGCGGTGGGAGCCGGGGTGACCGGACTTGAGGTAGGCGATGAGGTGATGGCGGCACAGGCAATCGGCAGCTTGAGTAGTTTTGTGACGGTGAAGGCGGAGTTCGTAGTGCCCAAGCCCCAGTCCTTAAGCTTTGCTGCTGCCGCCACGTTGCCGACGGCGTTTCTGACGGCCTTTTATGGGCTGCATTATCTCGCTAAGATTAAGGCAGGCGATCGCGTGTTAATTCACGCAGCGGCGGGAGGTGTCGGACAAGCCGCCGTACAGATCGCTCAACAAGCTGGAGCCGAAGTCTTTGCCACCGCTAGTCCGCCCAAGTGGGAGTTTCTGAATTCTCAGGGCATCCAGCACGTGATGAACTCCCGGACTCTCGATTTTGCCGAGGAGGTAATGCAGCTTACCGGAGGACGAGGAGTTGATCTGGTTTTCAATAGTCTTAATGGAGAATTTATTGCCAAAAATTTAGCGGTTCTGGCAGCGAACGGTCGCTTTGTCGAAATTGGTAAGGTCGGGATTTGGAGCGATCACCAGGTGAAGCAGGAGCGAGGGGATGTGTCCTACTTTCCCTTTGACTTACTAGAGGTATCGCAGCAGCAACCCGAATTGATTGCTAATCTGCTAACCGAAGTGATGCAACAGTTTCAGCAGGGCCACTACCAGCCGTTACCCCATCGGGTCTTTCCCATTACCGAGGCAGCGCAGGCGTTTCGGTACATGGCTCAGGCCAAGCACATTGGCAAAGTTGTCATTTCGTTCCCTAACCCCCAACTGATTAGAAAAGACAGCAGCTATCTGGTGACGGGGGGGTTAGGCGCTTTAGGGCTTCAGGTAGCGCAGTGGCTCGTTGAGCAGGGAGCGAAGCATTTAATCCTCGCCGGACGCACCTATTCTGCATCGGTGCAAGAGACGATTCGACAGCTAGAGTCACGGGCTTGCGTGACCGTTGTGCCAGCCGATATTTCTAACCCCGACGACGTGACTCGCCTAGTGGCAATGGCATCTGTGCCGCTGAGGGGAGTCATTCACGCCGCCGGAGTCCTCGATGACGGACTGCTGATGCAGCAAAACCGCGATCGCTTCGAGCGGGTGATGAAGCCCAAAGTCGCCGGAGCCTGGAACCTGCACGTTGCTACCCAGGATGTCCCGCTCGATTTCTTTGTCTGTTTTTCTTCGATTGCTTCACTCCTAGGTTCGCCGGGACAGAGTAACTATGCAGCAGCTAACGCTTTCATGGATGCGTTAATGCAGCATCGTCATGCTCTCGGCTCACCGGGATTAAGTATCAACTGGGGACCGTGGAGCATCGGCATGGCGGCAGATAAATGCGATCAGGAGAGACTAAGACAGCAGGGAATCGGGAAAATTGCTCCGCAGCAGGGGCTACCGCTTTTAGAACTGCTGTTGCAGCAGCAGGCAGTGCAGGTGGGGGTGTTGCCGATTAACTGGTCCACGTTCTGGCAGCAGGCCCGCGATCCGTTCTTTGAGGCCGTGCAGCCAGCGCCGGAGTTTAAGCCATCAAGTTCTCAGGGGCAACAGCAGATCGAGGAAGCGAGCGATCGCTCCTCTCTTCTGGTCCACGTTCAGTCTCAACTGGCAAAGGTGCTCGGCTTTAGTGACCCGGGTCTGATTGACACGCAGGATAACTTTGCCGATTTAGGCATGGATTCTCTGATGGCGGTGGAATTTAAAAACAGCTTGCAGGCGAGCCTGAGATGCTCGATTCCGCAAACGTTGTTCTTTGATTACCCGACGGTGGAAGCGCTCACGGATTATTTGCGGTCGTTACCTGACATTAGTCAGGTTGCTGTAGACAGTGGACCATCGCCACGTCAAGAGCCTCAGCTAAAGCCTGCGCTCAACGGGAGTAAACAACATCCTGCACCGATCCAATTATCTGTTCAGCAGAAAATTCCAGAAAAATTCTACCGCTTCTCTCAAATGCCGGAGTACCTAAACCTCCAGCAGGACTTGGCGAGAGTAGAAAAGCTCGGCAATCCGTTTTTTACCGTTCACGAAGGTATTGCCAGAGATACAGCGCAAATTAGCGGCAGAGAAGTGATTAATTTCTCTAGCTATAACTATCTTGGTTTATCTGGAGACCCCCGCGTGACTCGGGCAGCGCAAGCCGCTATTGAGCGCTACGGCACGTCTGTTTCTGCCAGTCGGGTTGTGTCTGGGGAACGACCGCTGCACCGAAAATTGGAGGAGGCGATCGCCCATTTCCTTGATACGGAAGACTGTATTATTTATATTGGTGGACACGCGACGAACGTCTCCACCATCGGTCATTTGTTTGGGCCAAACGATCTGGTGCTGTGCGATGCCATCAGCCACAACAGCATTCGCCAAGGCTGTCAGCTTTCTGGGGCAGCCGTTATGGAGTTTCCCCATAACGACTGGCAGACGCTAGAAGCTATGCTGGCTCAGTATCGCTATCAGTATGAGAAAGTGCTGATTGCTATCGAGGGAATTTACAGCACCGATGGAGATATTGCGCCGCTGCCGCAGTTTGTGGACGTGAAGCACCGCTATAAAGCTTTGCTGATGGTAGACGAAGCCCATTCGGTGGGCGTACTCGGTGCATCAGGACGGGGAATCGGCGAGTATTACGGCGTTCTGGCGGCTGAGGTGGATTTGTGGATGGGAACCTTGAGTAAATCTTTTGCAAGCTGCGGGGGCTATATCGCTGGCTGTCGCGAAGTGGTGCAGTATTTGAAGTATACGGCTCCGGGCTTTGTCTATAGCGTCGGCATGTCTCCGGCTAACGCCGCTGCTGCCCTAGCTGCCCTTCAGCTTTTGGAGGCGGAACCGGAACGGGTGACTCGTTTGCAAGAGAGAGCGAAACTGTTTTTAGAATTAGCCAAAGATAAAGGATTCAATACGGGCACGAGCAAAGACTCACCGATTATTCCCGTGATTGTTGGCGAACCTCGTAAAGCCGTGCAGTTGTCTCAACTTCTCTTTCAAAGAGGGATCAACGTTCAGCCAATGGTGTATCCTTCTGTTCCCTACGATGCTG
Source organism: Cyanophyceae cyanobacterium (assembly GCA_050331735.1). Lineage (GTDB taxonomy): Bacteria > Cyanobacteriota > Cyanobacteriia > Cyanobacteriales > JBHJGN01 > JBHJGN01. The sequence continues at coordinate 75,265 of JBHJGN010000066.1, read as the reverse complement.
CTCGCCTGCGCTTTTTCGTCACGAGCGTTCATAGTGAGGAGCAAATTCGCTTGACTATCGGGATGCTTGCCGAAGCGATCGCTCAGATTTAGAGTTAATCCTGGTGAGGATAACCAACGGTGGATTTGATGAGCACTACCGGGAGATGGAGTCAGCGCGATCGCTATCAGGAATGGATATTTTAGAGACTCTTCTCGGTTCAGCCGCCAGAATTGTTACTCTAGGAGTGAAAGTGTTACTGTCTCCACTTCTCGAGCGATTTGAAAAATGAAGCTTCTGTCTCTAGACACGACTCCCAACCCCAACTGCATGAAGCTCAATCTTGACGAGCCGATTGTAGAAACGCCAGTTTCTCTGCAACGAGGGAAAATACCCAATAGTCTCCCCGATGCCGTTAGCCAGTTACTGGAAATTGAAGGCGTTCAGGAAGCGTTTCTAGCTAGTAACTTCATTACTCTAACTCGACAGGGTAACGCTGATTGGCAACCAATTTTGGCGGTCGCCGCCCAGTTACTGGGAACAGCGCCAGAGGTGACGGCTCAACTTCTTAAGGGTTCAGAAGCGTCCTCGTCAGCGCCTTCTACCGGAACCCAAGATTTAGGCGAGGTCGCAATTGCCGTGCTCGTCTTTCGGGGACTGCCTGTTCAGGTCAGAGTTCTTGGGGCAGAATCTCAGGCAAGAGTCAGTGTAGGCGATCGCTTTAACGAAGCGTTGCAACAAGTCCTGCACAAGACAGGAGCCAATTTTGTTCAAGAAAGACACTGGCAGCCTTACCCTCCCCGTCACGGACACCCAGAAGAAGTCGCACAGATGGTAGCGGAGGAAGTTGCGAGTCTCATTGATGACAAAGAACTATCGCACTTAGTTCAAGCAGCCGTTGACACCCCTCATCCAGACTCAAAGACACCAGAAAAGCAGTCAACAGAAAGCTTAGCGCAACTGAGCAGTATTGATTGGCGAACCCGGCTCAGGGCGATTCAGCAACTAGAAGTTAATGCCGAGACTTTTCCAGTGCTTGTGGAAACTCTCCTCAATGACGAAAAAGCCGCCATTCGGCGCTGGGCAGCGGCGCTGCTCGGAACCAGTGAACGTCCAGAAGCGATTAACCCTCTGAGCGAAGCCGTCCTCAACGATCGTTCTGTGATTGTGCGCCGTACCGCTGGAGATGCTCTCAGCGATTTAGGAGACAAGCGAGCGATTCCGACGATGTGTCTAGCCCTAGAGGATTCTTCCAAACTTGTGCGCTGGCGAGCGGCTCGCTTCCTCACTGAGGCGGGAGATGAAACCGCCATTGAAGTCCTCCAGAGGGCCATTGAGCGAGAACAAGAGTTTGATGTCCGTCTAGAAATGAATGCCGCCCTAGAACGGATTGAGGGCGGTGGAGAGCGTCAGCTCCCCATGTGGATGCGTCTATCTCAAAGTTGAACGAAAGACAAGAAGATGATGCACCGCGAAGATTCAGAAGGACTCATCGTTGTTAAACAACCGTCCCATGCTTGGATGTCTGGTCAGATGGCACGAGTTTGGGGAAACGAGGATTTTGGTCATTTTGAACCCTGGGCAGAGGTTTGTCTGGGGGCAGAACAACACGACATTGGCTGGCTCCTGTGGGAAGAATCACCGACACTCAACGCTCACATTGGTCGTCCCCACAACTTTTTTGAAGTCCCGGTCGCAACCCATACTAATTTGTGGACGCGGGGTGTCCAGCTTGCCCTCTCGTTTGGCAATTACCCCGCACTATTAGTGTCGCTCCACGGCGTTAGTCTTTACAGCAGTCATCATCGTCAAGCTTCACCTGATGAGGCTCGCCTAATCCAAGACTTTATCGCTCAACAGCAGCGCTTTCAGGAGGAACGGTTAACTTGTCTCCGTCATGACCCGCACTATGCTCCTTACACAACCTCAGAAACCGTGACCCGCAATCAGCAGTTGGTCAGGGCGTTAGACCGTCTTTCGCTGGCTATGTGTATGGGCATAGAGACAGAACAGTTAATTGAAGCCCCCGCAGCTCAAGGGACAACAACTCTTAAGCTGAAAGCGGACGGCGATTCAAAGCGCTTTACTCTCTCTCCCTGGCCTTTTAAGCAAGACAGAGTAGTTGTTGTTGGCGAGGGTCATCGTCTACCAGAAACGTTTGCCGATGAGCAAGCAATGCGTTCTGCTCTAGCGCAGGCTCCTAGAGTAACGCTACAGTTTATTTTGGAGCGTATCTAGCATTTTCCCTCACCACTGCTCTTGGCTGTTTGCCCTCTCTGGTAGAACAATGGGAAGCGTGGCAAGCTTGGTGCAAGGAGGGCTGAATAGAAATGAAATGGTGTTTATCAATCATGCTATTTTTAAATGACTCAGATGCTCAGCTTGAAAGAATGAAGTATGTCTTTCATCCTGAAGCACTTACCGACTATTCAGAAGCTGACTAATACGATGCTGAGCAGCATGCAGAGTTAGCACAATGTTTATCGCCTGAGAGACTCACCCTGTTGTTACCCTCTCATTTAAATGAGCTAGATGCTCAGGGCGATCGCCTAGCACTTCCCCCAGGTACCGCTGCTCCCAATTGACCCTAAATGTATTTTCTTTAACAAAAAATCTGGCTGAAATATATTTTCCTAGTCTTTAATCGCTTAAACCCGAGTACCGCGTCACTAGATTGAGCTTAAAGCCAGACATGAAGGAACAGGTTAGTCACTACTTAAGTAGAATTTCTCGCCGACAAGTAGTTCGGGGTCTTCTCGCCACCGGAGCCTTCGGCGCGACCCTCAAGTGGGGAACCGGATGTAGCCGCCAGGGAAAGCAGGCATCAACCGATGCGGCTGGCGGCGGTCCGCTGGTGATGGGCTTTATTTACGTTGGTCCGAAAGACGACTACGGCTACAATCAAGCTCATGCCGAAGGCAAAGAAGGAGTTGCCCAGCAAGAGACGATCGAAGCCACTGAAGAAGCCAACGTGCCCGAAACCGCCGCCGTTCAGGAAAGTATGCGGAACATGATCAACCTCGATCGGGCAACGGTGCTGTATCCCACCTCCTTTGGCTACTTTGACCCCCATATTCTTGAAGTGGCCCAGGAATACCCAGAGGTTCAGTTCTTCCACTGTGGCGCTCTCTACCAAGAAGACGTTCATCCAGACAATGTAGGCAGCTATTTCGGCTACATCGATGAGGCGCAGTATCTTGCCGGAATTGTGGCTGGACATACATCGAAAACGGGGAAACTGGGATTTGTAGCCGCTAAGCCCATTCCCCAGGTGTTGCGCAACATCAATAGCTTTACTCTAGGAGCGCGGAGCGTCAACCCCCAGGCAACCACTCAGGTAGTCTTTACCGGAGATTGGGCGATGCCTGTCAAAGAAGCGGAAGCCTCCAATAGCTTAATCGACCAGGGCGCAGACGTCCTCACCTGCCACGTGGATAGCCCGAAAGTGGTCATGGAAACGGCAGAGGGACGGGGCGTTTTTTGCTCTGGCTATCACGAGAATCAGGCAGCCCTTGCTCCCAACGGCTATTTAACGGGTGCGGAGTGGGACTGGTCGAAGGTTTATTCCGACTATGCCCAAATGATGACCGAGGGTAAAACCTTAATGAACGGCGGCATTCCTCATCTCGTGCGGGGAGGACTGGAGGCTGGATTTGTGAAGCTATCGCCCTACGGTCCGGCGGTGAGCGAGCAGGCTAAGCAGGATGCTGAAGCGGCAAAAGCCAAGTTTATGGACGGCACGATGGTAATTTACCAAGGGGAACTCAGAGACAATCAGGGAAACGTGGTGATTCCGGCGGGGGAGGCCTACGAACAGCAGAATATTGAGCTGGAAAAAATGGACTGGCTGGTGGAAGGGGTAATTGGGAGGACCACTTGATGAGAAGGCAACATCGAGCATGAACAATTCAAAAAGTGGGGTCGGCATTGGCAAAGGTTTGTTGCTGTTGCTTGACATGAAGTGGGAATGATGAAGCTGCTACCGGGCAGGAAGCTAGAAGCGGTGGTGATTCCAATTGCGGCGGTCGCTACGGCGCTGCTGCTGTTTGGGATTTTTTGTGCGATCGCCGGGGCCAATCCGTTCGGCGTGTATGCCTCAATTTATCGAGCGGCTTTTGGCAGTTGGTATGCTTGGCAAAATACCCTAATTCGCGCTGCTCCCCTGATGTTGACCGCGTTGTGTACGGTCCTGCCAGCCCGCATCGGTCTAGTCGTGATCGGGAACGAGGGAGCGCTAATCGTTGGCGGTGTAGCGGCGGTGGCGGTAGGATTAGCGCTATCGGCTGCGCCCCTGGTGGTTCTGGTGGCGATGGCCGGGGCGGGCATCGTTGCTGGCGGCGTCTGGATTGCCATCGTGGGAGCGCTGCGCCACTATCGCGGCGTGAACGAAACCATTAGCAGCCTGCTGCTGAACTATATTGCGATCGCCCTGATGAATCAACTGGTGGAAGGACCGATGCGAGACCCCTCCAGCCTCAATCGACCCGCTACCCATCCGCTGCTCGATCCCTACCGCCTCGGGGAACTGCCCGGAACGCGGGTGCACTACGGGTTACTCTACGGGCTAGTGGCCTGCCTGATTGCCTATTTCCTGATTAGTCGAACCACCTTTGGGTTTGCGGCCCGCACTGTTGGGGGCAATGTTCGCGCGGCACAAATTGCTGGACTGTCGGTTGGTAAGCTTACCCTAGCTATTTGCTTTCTCGCCGGGTCTTGCGCGGGACTCGCAGGAATGGTAGAGGTGGCAGCGGTTCACGGTCGGGTTAGTGAGGCTTTAAACGCTAACTACGGCTATAGCGGCATTCTGGTGGCGTTCGTGGCGCGGCACAGTCCGCTCGCCACGGGGTTAGTCGCTGTGCTTTTGGGCGGTATTCTAGCCAGCGGCGGCATTTTGCAGCGAGCGCACGAGCTCCCCGATGCGACCGTGTTAGTCTTCCAGGGGCTAGTGTTCCTGGTGATTTTGTTTAGTGAGTCCCTCTACGGGCGCTGGTCGAGCTGGCAGGAGAACTATGGCAACACCTGAACTGGGCTGGTGGGGAGTTCCACTGGCGATTGTGGCTGGCACGTTGCGGGGCAGCGTCCCGTTTCTGTTTGTCAGCTTGGGCGAATGCCTCACGGAAAAAAGCGGCAAGATTAATTTAGGGCTGGAAGGAACCCTACTCATGGGAGCGATGAGTGCCTACGCCGTTTCCTACCTGACGGGGTCTCCGTGGCTAGGCGTTCTGGTGGCCGGGGTAGCAGGCATGGTTCTCGGTACGATTCACGCCCTTATTTCTCAGCAGCCGAGAGTCAACGATGTTGCTGTCGGTATCGCCATGATTATTTTTGGCAGCGGCATTGCCTTCTTCCTGGGCAAGCCGTTTATTCAGCCGGTGGCTCCTCAGCTACCGGCCCTGGAATTGGGTCGCTGGAGCGCTCTGCCGCCAGTACGAGCTGCCCTCAAAATTAGCCCCCTGTTGATTCTCGGTGCGGTGCTCGCCCCCGTCATGCAGTGGTTTTTCCGCTCTACTCGCTGGGGAATTTACATTCGAGCCGTCGGGGATAATCCCGAGGCAGCGAAAGCAATGGGCATTTCTGTGTTTTGGGTACGAACGCTAGCCATTGTCTGCGGCAGCTTCTTAGCCGGAATCGGCGGTGCTTACTTGTCTCTTGACTACCCCGGTAGCTGGAACGAGCGCATCTCTAGCGGCCAAGGGCTCATGGCGGTAGCGCTGGTTATTTTTGCTCGCTGGAACCCGGTGCAGTGTCTCTACGCCGCTCTCCTGTTTGGCGGTGCTCAGGCCATTGGTCCGGCTCTACAAACGGTGGGCATCGATTCTTACTACTATTTGTTTAACGCGGCTCCCTACATTTTGACTCTCATCGTAATGATTGTGACCTGTTCGCCCACGCGGGCTTCATTGGGGGCTCCGGGAGCGTTGGGAAGTCAGGATAGTTAGTCAGAGGTTTTGGGGAAGGGGGAAGGGGAAACAACGAGTGAGTTGGTAACTCACGATAATAGTAGAGCCGCTTGATTGGTAGTGGAAAACTCTCTAGCCCTCACTGCCAAACTTTTCGACCGTCTGTAACGTAACGAGGATGATTAAAAATGAGTGGACTTGGTGGTTTAAATAAATCTCCCAACGGAGTTGTGTTAGGAATGGTGCAGCTACAGCTTCCTAACGTGATCACACCGGACGATGTGGCGGCTCAAACAGGGCGGATTTGCAGCCTGGTCGGGAAGGCACGGCGCAATATGCCGACAATGGATTTGGTGGTGTTTCCTGAATACTCCCTACACGGCTTGTCGATGGATACGAATCCTGAAATTATGTGCCGTTTAGATGGTCCAGAAGTCGCAGCTTTTAGCCAAGCCTGTAGAGAACATCAGATTTGGGGCTGCTTTTCGATCATGGAGTACAACCCGCAGGGAAATCCCTATAACAGCGGCATCATTATCGATGACCAGGGGGAACTGAAGCTGTACTACCGCAAGCTCCATCCGTGGGTTCCGGTGGAGCCTTGGGAACCGGGAAATCTGGGAATTCCGGTGTGTGAAGGTCCGAACGGCAGCACGATTGCGCTCATTATCTGCCACGATGGCATGTTTCCAGAAATGGCGCGGGAGTGTGCCTACAAGGGGGCAGAGATTATGTTGCGGACGGCAGGCTATACAGCACCGATTCGCCATTCCTGGCAGATTACCAATCAGGCCAATGCCTTCTGCAACCTGATGTGTACGGCTTCTGTGTGCATGTGCGGCAGCGACGGTACGTTTGACTCGATGGGCGAGGGCATGATTATCAACTTTGATGGGACTCCAGTAGTCACGGGGAGCCATCGTCCTGATGAAATTATTACGGCGGAGGTGCGACCCGATTTAGTCCGCGAAGCCCGGATACACTGGGGGGTAGAAAACAATATCTATCAGTTTGGGCATCGGGGCTATGTTGCAGTTGACGGAGGCGCACCGGATTGCCCCTACACCTATATGAAGGATTTGGTCAACGGTTGCTATCGTCTGCCCTGGGAAGACGAGGTGGTGCATAAAGACGGCACTGCCTGTGGTTTTCCGCCTCCAACGCGCTCCTATCACTCGGAAGAACTGCCCTCTCAGAGTCCTGTGTAGGTTTCTTGGCTTGCCGAGATGTTCGGAGTTTTTATAATTTAAACCTCCAAATAACGCTAGCGCCTAAAATAAAGATAAATAGTGGCAATTTGAGACTCCAAGCAAGCCAACAATGACCAAACGGACTCGCTCCCAAGAGCGAATTTTTAACCTGTTGCAAACCCTCAACCGGGCGATTTCTGCCCAAGAGCTTTACGTTGAACTCCGCAACCGCAAGCAGCATATTGGGCTCGCAACGGTTTATAGAGCTTTAGAAGCTCTAAAGTTAGAGGGGGATGTCCAGGTACGAACGCTAGCCACCGGGGAATCTCTTTATAGCTTAGTGCAGCAGGATCAGCATCACCTAACCTGCATTAATTGTGGAGCCTCTACTCCGATCGCAGAATGTCCGATCAACGATCTGGACAACCGCTTAGAGAAATCCCATCAGTTTAAAGTTTACTATCATACTCTAGAATTTTTTGGACTGTGCCAGCAGTGTCACGACTAGACCGGCCCATCGACTATGTTCCTTGGACATATTTGTTCAACTGCCCGATCAGTTCGTGTTTAGCTTCTGGAGGCAGAAAAGAGGCTTGAAAGGAATTTTTAGCTAATTGACAAAGTTCTGCCTTGCTTAAATTCAAGGCTTCCTGCGCGGCTTGATAATTTTCGGCCACGTAGCCACCGAAATAGGAAGGATCGTCAGAATTCACGGTCACGCACAGTCCCATATCTAACAGCTTTTTCAAATTGTGCTCCGCCATTGAATCGAAGACCTTCAACTCCACATTAGAAAGGGGACAAACCGTCAACGGAATTTGTTGATCGGCTAGGTAGGTCAGTAGTTCAGGATCTTCCATGCTGCGAACGCCATGATCGATGCGGGAAACTTGAAGTAGCTTAATCGCTTCCCAGATATATTCTGGCGGTCCTTCTTCCCCGGCATGGGCAACGGTTAAAAACCCTTCTGCCTGTGCTCTTTCAAAAACTGCTTGAAACTTTGAGGGGGGATTTCCCTGTTCGGCAGAGTCTAAACCAACGGCGACGATGGTTTCTCTATAGGGAAGGGCGGCTTCTAAAGTGGCCATAGCTTCCTCGGCACTGCGATCGCGCAGAAAAGAAAGAATTAACTGAAAGGTAATCCCCAACCGAGATTGAGCGTCTGCTAGCGCCCGATAAATTCCCTGATAAACCGTTTTAAAGGGAATACCTCGCTTGGTATGAGATTGAGGATCGAAAAAAACTTCCGTATGTCTAACGTTTTGACTCGCGGCTTTTTCCAGGTAGGCCCAGGTCACTTCATAAAAATCTTGCTCTTTCTGGAGGACTTGAGAACCTTGATAATAAAGTTCAAGGAAAGACTGCAAATCTTCAAAGTGATAAGCTTCCCGGACTTCTTCAACAGAAGCGTAAGGCAAATCAATCTGGTTCCGTTTTGCCAGGGCGAACATCATTTCTGGCTCGATAGTTCCTTCAATATGAAGGTGAAGTTCTGCTTTGGGAAGCTCTTGAAGAAATTTGTCCATTATATCTGTGGCGGAGTTTACCTTAAATAGTCCGGCTTGTCATTGTCGGTTTTGTTCGTTGCTCGTTAGTTTATTGATCAATTATTTTCCGAACTAAGCTCCAATTTCTAAAGCCAGAAAAATAAACCTAAGCAAAAATACGGCGGCTAAAATCCAAACGGTTAGATCGATTTCGTGGGCTTTGCCTTGAAAAGATTTGAGGAGAGGATAGCTAATAAAGCCGACGGCTAATCCTTCAGCAATGGAGAAGCTGAGTGGAATAAACAAAATTGTCAAAAAAGAAGGAATAGATTCAGCCGGATCGTTCCAATTAATTTCGGTGATGCTACCCGCCATCAAAACACCAACAATCAGTAGGGCAGAAGCGGTCGCAAACGGCGGAATGGCAGACAGCAAGGGGGTAAAAAAAATGGCTAGCGCGAACAAAATCGCGGTCACAACCGCTGTAAAACCACTCCGTCCTCCTTCTGATACTCCTGATGCTGATTCAATATAGGTCGCTACTGTAGACGTCCCTAACGCGGCGCCAACGGTAGTACCGATCGCATCGGCCATAAATGCTTGACTGGCTTTGGGGAGTTCTCCTCGGTCGTTAACAAAGCCAGCTTTCACGCCAACGCCCGTAAGAGTCCCCACCGTATCAAACGTATCGACAAACAGAAAAACGAACAGAACCGCCAGTAAATTCCAAACGTTGTTTTCAAAGACCTGCCCCAAACCAACAAACGCTTGTCCGGCAATGTGGGTGGGAATGGCTGGAAAACCAACGATGCCTTCTGGCCAAGGGGCAACCCCTAAAATCCAGCCGAGTAAGGCCGTGGCCAGGATCCCAATCAGCAAGGCCCCTTTGATCCGCCGAGCCATAAACGCGGAGGTTATGAGAATACCGGCGATCGCCATCAGCGTGTTCGCCTGACCGATATCTCCTAGCTTGGTGGTGGTCGCTTCGTCGGTGACAATAATGCCCGAATTACTCGTGAGGGCAATATAGGCAATAAATAAACCAATTCCCGCAGCAGTAGCGTGTTTAAGACAGTCTGGGATGGCAGTGACGATGCGGCTTCGCAGTTGAGACAGAGACATTGCGATAAAAATCAGTCCCTCGACAAACACCGCCGCTAGGGCAACGCGCCAGTCGATTCCCAATCCGAGAACGACCGAAAAGGCAAAGTAGGCATTAATTCCCATTCCTGGAGCCAGGGCAAACGGATATTTAGCATAAAGTCCCATGACCAACGTCGAAATCGCGGCAGAAATGGCAGTCGCAAAAACCAGTTCCCCAAACAGATCTCCCGACTCTTCTAAGAAGATCGCATTAGAGAGAATGCCGGGATTGACGGCGAGAATGTAGGCCATTGTGACGAACGTCGTCACTCCTGCCAAAGCTTCCGTCCGGAAATTAGTATTGAGTTGGTCAAAATCAAAAAAACCAGCCAAGCCCCCTGCGTTGGCATCTGAGTGACTGGTTTCTTCGGTCAGAGTTGACGGCTCTTTCCGACTCATGCTTCTGGTTCTCCTCAATAAGAATTCATTTTTCAGATCGTTGCCGTATAGCTCGGCATTCTGAAAATTTCGATACTACCTTATTTAACAACTTATTCAAGATAGTTATAAACTATTGTAGTTTTTGATACAAATGACTGGAATGCTCTTTGATAGGTTCAGAAATAAATAATGTAAAAGAATTTACTAACAATCTTTACTAAAAAGAATCAGTTAAAAATGTCAACAACATTTATAAGCCATAAAAATAGTTTTAGATTGAGGGCTTAGCCCCGAATACTGACAGGTTACGCATCGGCTTGATTGAAATAGCCTACGGCGAATAGCGAGCAGCTTGCTCAGAGAACGAGAAGAAATTACGAGTTAGAAAAATTTTATTTGGATAGTGAAGAGAAATCAGCCCTAGCTAGAAGCTAATAGCCAAGGGTTTTAATAAAACATAGGCAAAAATAATGGACCTACATAGAGTGGAAACCTATTTACAGCCAAAGACGCTGCAAGAGGTAGATTGGCAACCAGAATGGGCCTGGCTTGCTGGTGGAACCTGGATCTTTAACGAACCTCAACCCCAGATCAAAACTCTAGTCGATATGCAGCAGTTAGGCTGGACAGAAATAGAGGTGTCTGCCCAGGGGGTAGTAATTGGTGCTATGTGTCTGCAAAACGCTCTCTTAGATTTTGCGTTTCCTAGCGAGTGGACAGCGACAGCAGCTCTCAAAGATGCCGTGAGAGAACTGGCTTCCTTTAAATTATCGAACGGGGCAACAGTAGGAGGCAACGTTTGCTTAGCATTGAGTGCTAGCACGTTTGCCCCAGTGCTGGTAGCGTTAAAGGCTCGCTACGAAATCTGGCATCCTCGAGGTGAGCCCTACCAAGTTCAGGCAATCGATTTTCAAACAGCACCGCAACAAACGATGCTGAAGCCAGGAGAGGTGCTGCGGAAAATTTGGATCCCCGCAGAGAATTTAATCGGCTGGCAAACCAGTTTTAAGCGCATGGCGGTAGCAACAGCAGGATATGCGATCGCCATTGTTGTCGCGGCCTACAATAAGGCTACCGCACAAATCCGCTTTGGCATTGGCGGCAGCGTCATCGCACCGCGCTTAGTCGAAGTTGCCTCGATTCCCACCGCAGCAGAGATCGCAGCAGCCCTCGCTCAGATTCCCGCTGAAGACTACTTAGACGACGAAAGAGCCAGCGCTCCCTATCGTCAGCATATTACCAAGGTTTTGATGCAGCGCACCGTAACCGAATTGACGACAGGGATGAAATATGAACGGAGATTCTAGCTTGTTGATGGGTGGGTTGATCGTTCATTGTCTTGTCACGACTATGTAGGTGAATTTCACATCCATCCCAAACCGCCCTCGACCGCGATCGCCTTTCTTATACTTAGCCACACAAGCGCAGTAGACAGATAGCACTCAACCATCAACAAATTTTTTTCACTGAGATACACAGCAATCAACCATCAACCATCAACAAAAATCTATGTCTGATGCTCTCAATTTTCAAGTCAATGCCCAGAATCACGAAACTAGCTGCGATCCTGGAACGAGCCTCCTAAGCTTACTACGGAATCTAGGCTATAAGGGAGTTCATCGCGTTTGCGAAGCGGGCGATTGCGGTAGCTGTACGGTGTGGCTAGACGATCAGCCGATTCATAGCTGCCTCTATCCAGCTAGGCGCGTTGATGGTCATCAGGTGACAACCATTGAAGGATTGGCAACCAGTGGTTTAACCTCGATGCAGGAGGCTTTTTTAGCAGGGCAGGGGTTTCAGTGTGGCTACTGTACGCCGGGCATGATTATGACCGCCACCAAGCTCAACTATGACACAGAAGCCGAGTTACGAGGCGAATTAGAAGGCAACCTTTGTCGCTGTACGGGCTATCAGTCGATTATCGACAGCATTTTGCAAGGCAATGAAGAGGCAGGCTGCAATTCAGTACAGCAGATCCAGCTAACCGAAGTCGCAGGACAAGTGGGGCAAAGCGTTCGCAAACAGGATGGTCCCGATATTGTCACCGGGAAACCCATCTATACTGCCGACTGGTCGCCTCCGGGATTGCTACACCTCAAAGTGGTGCGATCGCCTCATCCCCATGCCCGGATTCGGCGCATCGATACGAGTCAAGCCAAAGCCCTAGAAGGAGTACGGGCAATTTTTACTCACGAAGATGTATCCCGTCGCGCCTACAGTACCGCCGGACACGGCGCACCCGTCCCCGATCCGTTTGACCATTACTTGCTAGATAACAAAGTGCGCTTCATCGGTGATCGCGTGGCAGCAGTCGTTGCGGATACCGAGGCGATCGCTACCCTGGCTTGCGATTTAATTGAAGTAGATTACGAAATCTTACCCCACGTTGTCGATCCCGATGAAGCGATGCAGGGGCAAGTCGTTATTCACGACGAAACCGAATCGAGTCAGATTAAAGATGCTGCCCGCAACATTGCCGGAGAAGTCCTTCTAGAAAAAGGCAATTTAGAAGAAGGGTTTGCCCAAGCAGATTTAATTGTTGAAAATACCTACCGTGTCCCGCCCGTACAGCACGTTCATCTCGAACCGCACGTCAGCATTAGTTGGGTAGATGAAGAGGGTACACTCGTTGTTCGTTCTAGTACCCAAGTTCCTTTTCACTGCCAAAGGCTGCTATCAGAACTGTTTGACCTGTCTCCAGAAAAAGTGCGAGTTTATAAAGCCCACCTCGGGGGAGGGTTTGGCAACAAACAGGAGATCCTGACAGAAGATCTCTGCGCGTTAGCAACGCTGCACCTCAAGCAGCCCGTACAGTGGCGACTAACCAGAGAAGAAGAATTTACCGCCACCAACAGCCGTCACGGGATGAAGATTCATCTCAAAACTGGGGTGAAGACCGATGGCACGATTGTTGCCCAAGAAATGGCAGCGGTTTCTAATACAGGGGCTTATGGCAATCACGGCGAAACCGTCATTTTTTTAACAGGCTGCTTTCCTCTCGGTTTGTATCGCTGTGCGCACCAGCGCTTTCAGGGAACCGTAGTCTATACCAATACGATGCCTGCTGGCGCGATGCGAGGCTACGGGGCAACCCAAGGCACGTTTGCCGTAGAGTCGCAGCTAGATGAAATTGCGGCGAAACTAAACATCGATGCGATCGCCTTCCGCCAGCAGAACTTTATCACTGCCGCAGATGAAATCTTAATTGGCAGAGAAGAACATTTTCACATCGTTGGCAGCTATGCGCTGACGGAATGTATCGAGAAAGTCACTCAGGCACTAAACTATCAGCCTCAACAAAAACCAAATGGCCCTCTGCGGCGAGGCGTTGGGTTTGCAGCGACGATGCAGGCGAGTGGATTAGCAAAAATCCACCGGGCGAGAGTGAATCTTTCATTGCAGCCGAATGGACGCTATCAACTAAAAACGGGGGCTGTGGATGTAGGGACGGGTTCGGATACCACGTTAAGACAAATTGCGGCTCAAGTTTTAGGCACAACAGTTGAGAAGATTGACCTCATTGCTGCCGATACTCATCAGACTCCCTTTGATGCTGGTTCTTACGCTTCGGCAACCACCTTTATCTCTGGTCAGGCGGTGAATTTAGCGGCGAGTAAATTGCGATCGCATCTCCTCCAGGGTGCGGCAGAGGTTTTAGCAGCAAAGGCTGACCAATTAGAGCTGGATAACGATTATATTACTTCCCCCTCGGCTAAACTCACGCTTAAGGAATTAGCCCAAATTGCCGCTGAACGAGGCAAACCTCTAGAAGTAGAACTAGAACACACCTCCGATAATTCGTCGTTAACCTTTGCCTTTATGGGGGTAGAAGTCGAAGTCGATACCGAAACTGGACGGATCAAAGTTCTGCGCTGCGTGGAAGCTATCGATGTTGGGACGGCCATCAACCCCAGAATTTGCCACGGGCAGGCTACCGGAGGTATTATTATGGGCTTGGGCTATGCCCTTGCCGAAGAATTACGCATCGATGAGCGAGGCAAAATTCTCAATCCCTATTTGCGGACCTATCGCATCCCCGCCGCTACCGATGCGCCACCGATGGACGTGTTCTTAGTAGAAAAAGCCGATCCCTACGGACCCTTCGGGGCGAAAGGAATTGGGGAGATTGGAACTAATTGTACGGCTCCGGCGATCGCTAATGCGGTTGCCAACGCGACAGGGGTAAGACTGCGGCAGCTACCGATGATTCCCGAACGGGTCTGGCAAGCGCTTCAAGAAGCAGGATGACGGTTAGAGCGTGAGTAGAGGAAGCTCTAAAATTTTCAATTCTACTGCATGACCGAAACCACATAGGCTTTTATAAGATGTAGGGGAAAGGTAAAACGAGAACGCTTTTATGATGCTTCGACAACCCCGCTACAGCAAGGAGGAATTTGCACGACGCGGTCAGGAAATGTATGAATCTCAGGTGCGTCTCCACGTTGAGGAAGGCAACGATGGAAAAATTGTTGCGATCGACATTGAAACAGGAGCGTTTGAAGTAGCTGACACGCCAATTATGGCAACTGAGCAACTCTATAAGCGCTATCCCGATGCTCAACCCTGGGTGATTCGGATTGGACATCGTGCAGTTTATCGTTTTGGTTCTCGAAGTCTCAAGTAATCAATCATGATGCAGGGCTTCGTGAATCAGCATTGTGAAGCTATCATTCGGATTGCGGTTGGTAATGCTGATGCCCCGAAGCAAATGGTTGAGGCAGTAATTGACACAGGTTTCACAGGTTTTCTTGCTCTGCCACTCTCTACAGTTGCGTCACTCCGACTACCTTGGATATTCCGTAACGTTGGGACACTAGGAGATGGCAGTGAAGTCATCTTTGATATGTACCGTGCAAGCGTAATTTGGGATGGGCAGATCAAAGTTGTTGATGTGGCGGCATCAGAGACAGAACCGCTTGTAGGCATGAGCTTACTATATAGATTTAAAGTTCAAATTGAGGCAATCGAAGGCGGCATCGTTACAGTTGAAGCTTTAAGACAGTATGTATTTACTAACAGAATTGATAAAAATAGCATTAACTGTACTGCCCTGGCGATCGCTATTACTGTTTTCAATACGACAGAGATAAAGCTGCGACAGCTAGTCGGATATCATCCACTGAAATAAAGATTGACAGAGTAAACTATGGATAACTACAAGTTCAATTCGATCGTCAACAGAGCCACCGTACTTGTTTTTTGGACTCCTGCCCTTCCTTGGGCTTGGGCTAAATTAGCTGAGCCGTTGAAGGTATTGCCAATTGCTTTTCAACAGCTATTTTCAGGAGAAAAAACTGTGGCTTCACGACTCCTTCCCTTTGGATTACTCATTTTGCTTGCTAGTGTAAACGTATTTTAGATGATTAGATTAAACAAAATAAGAGAAGATTTTGTCGCACTTTTTAAAGAAGAAGCTAAAAATTTTAAGCATAGCCCATTCAGGGTTTTATTCGTATTGTTGAAGACTGCCTTTACAGTAGCAATGTTAGGAGGAACTGCTTTTCTGATAAGTAAATTTTTAATATTTAGTTAACTACTGTCTTTCTTGTCTAGCGTAAAGTAAAGGTATTATTGTCTCGTTGCATAATCTATAAAAGTACCAATTCTCTTGCATACCGCTCTGCTACTAATTTGACCATCATTAATTGAAACCTGATGTTCACACTTTTCTGGACTGCACTGCTTCTAGGATTCATTTTTAACGCTGCCCCTGGAGCCGTTTTCGCAGAAACGATTTGCCAAGGAACGAGAGGTGGATTTAAACCCGCTTTAGCCGTTCAACTTGGTTCCTTGAGCGGAGATGCTCTGTGGGCTGTGCTTGGTTTAGCAGGCGTTGGCTTTCTGTTACAGGTGGACTTCCTGCGCTTTTCAGTGGGAATTGCTGGTGTAATTTATTTGCTATGGCTAGCTTGGGATGCGTGGCAAGAGGCCAATAAGAAATTTATTGTTCAAGCCAACGTCAGCACTGATCGTAAGAAAGCGTTGCGTTCGGGTGTTTTACTATCCGTTACCAATCCTCAAAATGTTGCATACTGGGCCGCTTTAGGCAGTGCGATGGGCGCTGTGGGCATTAGCGAGCCTACAGTCAGTCATTACTTAGTCTTTTTCACGGGCTTTATGGTGTCGTCAATTCTTTGGGCATTTTTCTGTGCTGGACTTGTTGCCCAAGTGTTCCAGAAAGCGGGAATGACTTGGACACATTTAACTTATCGAGCTTGTGCCATTGCCTTTCTACTTCTTGCCCTTTCCTCTCTCCGAAATCTTTGGAGTTCCTCTGTCGCCCCTCAAGACTCCATGCAGCCTCCAGCGATTCATAGCCACTCCTAAGCAGCTTAGTGTAGCGGCTGTGAGCCGTTGACTAACCTGAAAAACCGATAGAAACACTATAAGACCTGGCGTATACTGCATGGACAAAAGCTCATTCTACTATCCGGTGACTAGCGACCGCGCTTTCTATCAACAACTGAAAGCAAAACTAGAACGAGAACCAGTCGTGTTAGCGACTATCGTTAAGGTGACTGGTTCTGCGCCAAGGGAAGTAGGCGCAAAGATGATGATTTGTCAAGCTGGAACAATTATCGGCACCATCGGCGGGGGTGCAGGAGAAGGAAAAGTAATTCAACAAGCACTGTCAGTATTAGAAACAGGCAGGAATCAGCTTGTAAACATCGATCTGACTGGTGCGCCGGGAAGGGATATTCAGGGAGTTTGTGGAGGCACAGTGCAGGTATGGTTGGCGCGAATAGGAGAGGAGGCGATCGCCCTTGTCGAACAGATTCTTCATCTTTTGGCGACGGGAAAAGCGGGAAAGCTGGTCACGCCTTTAGCAGCCAATCAACCACCCTACCTGGTTACAGAGGATAGAAGCGATCGCCTCCCCCATCACACTCCCCCTGCTGACTATTTTGTTGAAACGATTGAGCCGCCGCCCCGCTTATTGATTGTCGGTGGGGGTCATGTTGCTGCTGCTTTAGCTCGAGTCGCTAGTATAGCAGGCTTTCAAATTGCGGTCCAAGACGAGCGTCCAGAATTTGTGACAAGCCAAAGATTTCCCCAGGCTTTGCTATTGCCAATGCCAATTACTGAGGCTTTGAATCGGCTGACTCGGTTTTCGCCACTCTATATAGCGCTAGTGACGCGCGGGTATCAACAAGACTTAATTGCTATGCAGTCGATTCTAGAGCGTCCCTTAGCATATCAATACGTTGGTGCGATCGGTAGTCAAAAACGGATCCGAATGATCTGCCAAGCACTCCAGCGGCAAGAAATTCCGAGGGAAAAGTTGAAACATTTCTACGCACCTATCGGTTTAGACATTGGTGCCCTAACGCCAGAAGAAATTGCTGTCAGTATCTGTGCCGAATTAATTAAAGTTCGTCGTGGGGGAACGGGTTTGTCTCTCTCGGAAAGGATGCAATCAACCCTGGCTCAGCAAAAGGTTCATTTATAGTGTCTTTTAACTGGGTAAATTACTGTTGATTGTTAATTGCTGATAGTATATATTCTCTCTACTACAAGTTTTACTTGATAATTTTAATCATAAAAATGCACCAATTCTGAATTTTTTAAGCTCACCCTAAACCTTTTACTTGTTATATGGTCAACAGCAACTCTAACTTTTCAATTATCTTGGCAGCAGGGGCTTCTCAGCGTATGGGGGTCTGCAAAACTACTTTGCCTTGGCAGGGTAGAACTCTTTTAAAATATCAAGCGGAGCAGTTTTTGCTAGCTGGTTTTACTCCCGTTATCGTTCTTGGACCTCATAATCTTCAGCGCCAAAAAGAGTGCCCACAAGGCAGTCAAGTAGTGATTAATCCGGCACCAGAACGAGGAAAAACAAGTTCTATTCTGACAGGCTTAGCCGCTTTACCGCTGTGGACTGTTCTGTTCATTTCTGCCGTCGATCAGCCTCGTTCTGCTCACGTTTATCAAACTCTTTACAAAGTCCATCGAGAGAAAAATGCTTCAATTACCGCCCCAAGTCATGCAGGTAAGCTAGGACATCCTCTTCTTTTCTCTCATCGACTATTACCTGATTTAAAAAACATCAGCGATGCCACTTTGGGTTTGCGTCAAATTGTTCAGAAATATGGAGAGCGCGCACAGTGTAAGCAAAACTCAATCGTTCAAGTTGAATTTGCTACGCCAGAAGTCTTCATCGATATGAACACGCCAACTAGCTATCAGACGCAGTTGCAAAAACATTCTCTAACAAGATAAAACGGTGACCGTTGGTCAACATTCCATCCACTAACGAAGCGATAGGGTTGACAAACCCTTCCTCATCCTATCTAGCTAGCTTAATCTAGCAACAACCACGCTTTAACTTTTTCTTGATCTTGCTCTGCTTTTCTTGTTGTCCCCGATACCCCTACTTCCTCCAGAGCTTTATAAGCTGGTTAAATAATTGTAAACCGCAGGAAAAGAAAACGTTATGATAAATAGCATTAATGGGAAAGTTAATCTTTTTGACCCTTCAGAAGAAGGACGAGATGGAGTGCTACAGGTCAAAACCGAACAAGAGCCGCCCAAACCAAAGATTAAGAAGAAAGTCTACGAAAAAGAACTGCGCCGTTTACAAATCGAGCTCGTCAAACTCCAGGAGTGGATCAAGCATCAGGGATTAAAGGTCGTCGTTATTTTTGAAGGACGAGATGCTGCGGGCAAGGGAGGAGTAATCAAGCGGATCAGCGAATCTCTTAACCCCCGCGTTTGTCGCGTCGTCGCCCTCGGAACACCGAGCGATCGCGAAAAAACCCAGTGGTATTTTCAGCGCTATGTCGCCCATCTGCCAGCAGCCGGGGAAATGGTTCTTTTCGATCGCAGTTGGTACAATCGGGCCGGTGTAGAGCGAGTGATGGGCTTTTGCACCTATAAAGAGTACAAAGAGTTCTTGCGCTCCTGCCCCCAATTTGAGGTGATCTTGCAGCGTTCAGGAATTATTCTGATTAAATATTGGTTCTCCGTCAGCGATACCGAACAGGAACGACGCTTCCAGGCGCGGATTGACGACCCCACTAAGCGCTGGAAACTCAGCCCCATAGACCTAAAATCACGGGAAAAATGGATGGAATACTCTAAGGCTAAAGATGATATGTTTGCGGCCACAGATACCCCAGAATCCCCCTGGTACGTCGTCAATGCCGACGACAAAAAACGCGCTCGGCTCAACTGTATCAGTCATCTGCTCAGCCGAATTCCTTATCAAGATTCGACGCCTGCTCCCCTTGAATTACCCCCCAGACAAACAGTGATGGAATACGAACGCCCTCCGGTAGAAACGCAAAATTTTGTCCCGGAAGTGTACTAGATGTGAACTAGGAGTTTTACTCAATTGACCTATGACTTCTTCCTATCCCCGCGACCTGATTGGCTACGGTCAAACTCCGCCTCACCCTCACTGGCCCAATGACTCTCACCTCGCTCTCCAGATTGTAATCAACTATGAAGAAGGAGGTGAAAACTGTATTTTGCACGGTGATGCGGCCTCAGAAGCCTTTTTATCTGAGACTATCGGAGCCTCACCGCTAATGGGAGTGCGGAATCTCAACGTAGAATCGGTGTACGAATACGGAAGTCGAGCTGGCTTTTGGCGGCTACACCGACTCTTTACCCAACGCCAGATTCCCGTGACGGTCTATGCGGTAGCGATGGCTTTAGAGCGAAACCCGGCTGCTGCTGAGGCAATGGTTGCCGCCGGATGGGAAGTCGCGAGCCACGGCTATCGCTGGATTGACTATCAATATGTTGGCGAAGAGACCGAACGAGAGCATATTTACAAAGCCATTGAAATTCATACTCAGGTTACGGGCAGTCGTCCACTGGGATTTTACCAAGGTCGTGTCAGTCCGAACACTCGCCGCTTGGTGGTCGAAGCGGGAGGGTTTCTCTACGATGCCGATAGCTACGCCGACGACTTGCCCTACTGGGTTGCAGACTATAGCCGTCCCCATTTGGTAATTCCCTATACCCTCGATAACAACGACATGCGTTTCGTCACCTATCAAGGTTTCAACTCAGGAGAGCAGTTCTTTACTTATCTTCGCGATGCCTTTGATGTATTGTATGCCGA
This sequence comes from Cyanophyceae cyanobacterium, assembly GCA_050331735.1. GTDB lineage: Bacteria > Cyanobacteriota > Cyanobacteriia > Cyanobacteriales > JBHJGN01 > JBHJGN01. The sequence continues at coordinate 55,113 of JBHJGN010000066.1, read as the reverse complement.
AGGAGAAACGGCTCCCAAGATGATGAGTGTGGGGTTACACTGCCGATTGTCCGGTCGTCCCGGACGCGCCGCCGCGCTGGCACGTTTTTTGGATTACGTGCAGAGTCACGATAAGGTTTGGTTCTGTCGTCGGGTTGATATCGCTCGTCACTGGCATACTCACCATGTTCCTGACCCATAGAAGGATAATAGGCATCTGCGTTGGGAGCGATCGCCTCATAAAAAGTCTCGGTTTTTAAGCGGCTCCCAACTGAAATAAATAGTCAGATTTGCCCCGATGAAAAAATTGTTATTGCGCACTCCTAAAACGCTTTTCCAGTGTCGCCGCCGGGATGCTAGTAGAAGAAGGCAAACTGTCGTGGAATCAGCCCATTTGCGATGCCATTCTCTAGAGAGAATCAGGTTATACAATGAGAGATCGAAATGGAACTAAAACTACGCAATATCAAGAAAATGGCCAAAACAGTTTTACTATTTTTAGGAGGAGCCGGGGCTGGACTGATTGTTTTCCTCCTGTTTGGTGGAGTCTGGCGCGTTAATCATTTTTGGTGGGTCATGGCAGGAACCACGGTGGCTTGCGGTTTATTGGCTGTCGGGTTCCGCCAAAGTTTTCAGAAGATGTTAGGTGCTCTAATGGATAATTTGCCTTCAGGACTGTAGCAATCGGCAGCTAGTTAAGGAAAAGGCGATCGCCCAAGAACGACCAACTACTCAAACCGTGGCGGTTGACAGCCTGATTCAAGCAATGGAAACCATTACTATATCTAAATAATATTTGACCCTCCGCTCAGCCCACGCAATTGCTTCACGGTTCCGTGTAAGAATATAATTTCCAGACGATTTAGACAGGTATTAATGATGAATTATTCAGTAGTTGCTCACCACTCCAAGCGAACCGTCTTTGCCCCTCAACCAACTGGTATCTTACCTTCTCAGCACCTGATTGCTCCAGTAATTAGCGTTGAACTTGCCGAGAATGAGGACGTTCAGTGGACCTGGACAACGCTACCCAACGGACAACAGTACGTGAGTGGCTATACCGTCGTTAAGAAAGACTGACGGTTAAAAGAAGGCGATCGCCGCAGACAACTGAATGCTAGAATAGCGCTTCGCTCTTTGAGCTGGCCTTGGCAAAGCCTCAAGACATGATTAAGTACGCCGCTCTTAGCGAAGCGCGGGCAATTGTTACTGAATGGAATGGACTACCGAGAACGGTCGCCCATATCAGCAATTCCGGAAATTCCGTGTTTCGATTCAAAAAGGCAGAGAACGGATGGCAAATCCTGCGTCTTACCGATGCCACGTTTCGGAGTCGCGAGGAGGTGAAGGCAGAACTAGAATTTCTTCGTCACCTCAAAGAGCAGTCTGTCGCTGTTGCCTACGGAATTCCTAACAACCAGGGCTTACTAACTTCAGAAGTGGTTTCTCACTCAGGCGTTTTCATCGCTTCTGTGCTTTCCTATGCTGAGGGAATTCGGGTAGAAACCGATTCGCCCGATTGGAATCGTCGTTTCTTTCGAGCCTGGGGCAAAAGTTTGGCAGCTATTCACACAGCTTCTCAAACCTATACTCCATCTGCAACAACTCCTATACCGTGGATTTGGCATGACGAAATCCTCTTTCGGCAAGCAGAACAGCTACTTCCTCAAGACGATTCTGCTTCAAGGCAGGAATATCAAGAAGTTCTCAGGAGCTGTCATTGCTTAGGACAGTCCTCAGAATTTGGCGTGATTCACGCTGACTATACTCCTCAGAATTTTCACTACAGTCCGATTACCAATCGCATTGTAGCTTTTGACTTTGGAAACTGTTGCTATCACTGGTTTGCTGCCGACATTGCCATTGCTCTTTCAGCCCTTCGCCAGCATCGCCATCGAGAAGTCATTAAGGCGGAGATCCTGGCAGGTTATTCGGAAGTTAAAGCGCTGCCTGCTAATTGTGCCGAACTGATCCCGATTTTTCTCCGACTGAGAGCTATTTATGTCTATTTAGATAGGCTCTATCTGTTCGGATTGCATCCGACAATTGAACAGAGCAGAACGCTAAACCAGCTCAAACTGCGAGTTCATGCTCAAGCGAGCTGGTAATATGCTGCTGAGGGTATAGAAAAAGACTTCAGGCGATTGCGCTTCAGCTCAAACAAAGCACGAGTCAATTACTTCTGGCGACAGATAGGCAAGTTCCTCGCCCAATCAGACAATAGCTCTATTGGTTAAATTGAGGTTAAAGTACCAGGCGGGGCGATGAAGAAGCAAGATTCGGCATGGAAGCATGAGCTTGATGATTTGATTCGGGCTGCTTGTGGTGGCTTCTTGTTTGGCATTCCCCTGCTTTACACGATGGAAGTCTGGTGGATTAGCTCGTCGGTGTCTCCGCCGCTGATGCTGATAACTATTGCAGTTACCTGGGTTGTGCTCTTCTTCCTCAACCGCACCGAAGGCTTTCGGAAAATTAATCGCGTCAGTCGTCTCGATGCCGCCAAAGATAGCGTAGAGGCGATCGCCATTGGAATCGTTTGCGCGGCTTTGGCGCTGGTACTGCTGCGCGAAATCACGCTCCAGACTCAGCTATCGGAAGCATTGGGTAAACTCATTTTTGAAAGCGTTCCGTTTGCTCTAGGGGCAACGCTAGCTAATCAGTTCCTGAGTAATAACAATAACAACTCCAACCCGCCCAAGAGAAATCATCACAATCGTTCCCCTCGCCTTAATGATACCCTCGCCGATGTGGGGGCTACTCTCATTGGCGCTTTGCTAATTGCTTTTAATATCGCTCCAACCGATGAAATTCCGATGCTGGTTGCTGCCGTTTCTGGTCCCTGGCTGCTTGCGGTTGTCGCTGCTTCTTTACTTATCTCCTATGCAATCGTCTTTCAAGCGCGCTTCGCCAATCAGCTCAAACGCCGCCAGCAAATCGGCATTTTTCAGCATCCGCTCAGCGAAACCGTAATGTGCTATTTAGTCTCGCTAGCTGCCGCTGTTGCCATGCTGTGGTTCTTTCAAAGGCTCGGTCCGAGCGACCCCTGGGCAATGTGGTTGCGCCAGACGCTGCTGTTGGGGCTACCGGCAACGGTGGGTGGGGCAGCAGGAAGGTTAGCGATATGACCAAAGGCGATCACCCTTCTAAAACCCATCATTCTCTAGCTAAGCGGCGCTCCTTTGCTGAATGGGTGAGTTTCGGCGTTGCTGTTGTTATTCTGAGCGTTATCGTAGGACTGGTCAGCTATATTTGGCTTTTCCAAGACCATCAGCCTCCCATATTGCAGGTTTCGAGTAGCGAAGTTAGACAAGCTTCTGGGCAATACTACGTGCCTTTTTCCGTTACCAATACAGGCGGGGAAACCGCTGAATCGGTTCAGATTGTTGCCGAACTAGCGGTGAATGGAGTGATAGAAACTGGGGAGCAGCAAATCGATTTTCTCTCTCGTAATGAATCGGAGGAAGGAGCGTTTATATTCAGCCGCGATCCTCGACAAGGGAATCTCACCATTCGCGTTGCTAGCTATCGGCTTCCTTAAAAACCCATGATGTATGGTCTGACAGTTTCGGTTTTTGTTGATTGTTCATTGCTCATTGCTCTCGCCTGTTCCTAAAACTTTAGTACTGCTTCGAGCGGATCGGGATACGCTACCTTACTCCAGACACAGCGTAATGCTCCTCTGGATCTACAGGAAGGAGCGCAAATTCCTCTGCAATTGCCGTTATCAAGATCATTTGTGCCCCCAGGTGTTGAACCCTTAAACCTAATTACGCATTGCCGTCGGCCTTAAACATAAATAAACTCTCAACTGGGAAGAAGGGTGTCATACCACTGCTTCATTAGTATGAGCTGTTACAAAAAACATTGTGACATCATTCCAATAACCTTTTTGGTTGGTAAGAGCTAAACCAAGGTGGGACACCTATAGGGTAGAATATTCGTCTTCCACTTAAAGAGAGCCGACCATGCAACTGATGGCAGTCATTACATTACAGGAAGTTACTCAAGAAAATCTTGACGACATCCTTGATTTGAAGGTCACTAGTGAGCAAGAAAACTTTATTGCTTCTAATGCAGTGTCTATTGCCCAAGCTCATTTTTATCCCGATGTTACCTGGTTTCGAGCAATTTATGCCGATGAAACACCCGTTGGTTTTGTCCTGCTAGATGATGATCCGGTTAAGTCATTGTATGCGCTTTGGCGATTCATGATTGATGCACGGTTTCAAAGACGCGGGTTTGGCAAACGCGCTTTAGAGTTGGTGCTCGAATACGTCAAAACACGCCCAGGAGCAAAGATGTTAACGACAAGCTGTGTTCCCGGTGAAGGAAGTCCCGAAGAGTTTTATAAAAAGATGGGCTTCACATCCACGGGTGAGATGGATGAAGATGGAGAACTGATTATGAAATATGAACTATGGCAGTCTTCTTCAACTAGAGCGATTGCAGAATAACAATCCGCTTGCACTCCAACCGTCTATAGCTTGTTGCTTGAGTTTAAGAGTCGATCTGTGGCAGGTGAAGCGGGTTGCTACTCGCTTTGAGCTTTTCTGCTCGCTCACTAGCTAACGGCTCAGAGCTATTGCTCTTTAGGATAACGCTCGATCTTTTCTAAATCTAGCTCCAGAGGAGTCTTGCTTTTACCGTCTCCAATCACCGCTCGCATGCCCTCAATGGTGGAAACGATACTCTGGGGGTCCATGAACATCACTTTGCTGCTCTCGCTGCTGCCAATGGCCTTGCCCATCTCCAGGTAATTCTGCGTCAGCAGAAATTGCAGAGATTCACGGGTCGTCGGGTCGGTGTTGAGCTTTTCGGTGACTAGCTCCATAGCTTGGGAAACCGCCTGGGCTCTGAGAACTTGCTCGGCGCGTTCTGCTTCGGCTCTAAGAACAATTGCTTCTTTTTGAGCTTGGGCCTCTAAAATCGCTGATTTTTTGGCGGCTTCGGCTTCTAACAGCCGTGCTTCGGCTTTTCCTTCTGCCGAGTTGATGGCGGAATCTCTATCTCCTTCTGACGTTAAAATGGCTGCTCGTTTCCTTCTTTCTGCCGCCATCTGTAGCTCCATTGAATCCTGTACAGCTTTGGAGGGCATGATGTCCCGGAGTTCCACTCTAGTCACTTTCACTCCCCACGGATCGGTGGCGATATCGAGTTCCCGCAGCAGGATTTCGTTGATTTCTGAACGGGCAGTAAAAGTTTCGTCTAGCTCTAGCTTGCCCATCTCGGAGCGAATCTGGGTCAGCACTAGGTTTTCAATTGCTTTTTTGAGATTTTCCACCTTGTAATAGGCTTTATACATATCGACGATCCGCCAGTAGATCACGGCATCAACGCTGATGGCCACGTTATCCCGGGTAATGCACGACTGGGGCGGAATGTCAAGCACCTTCTCGCGGATGGTGTCTTTATAGACAACCTGATCGACGAATGGAATGGTAAAGTTTAGGCCGGGTTCTAGTTTCTTTTTGTAGCTGCCGAGGCTTTCGACTAGATACTCATGTTTCTCATTGACAATTTTGACAGATCCCGCCAATCCTGAACCGGCCAACACTAAAAATACAATTGCAAATAGCTGTTCCATGTCTCGGTTCCTCTCATTAACTATCTAGTAAGCTGCGGGGTAACACCACCAACGTATTGCCCTCCCGCCCGACAATATAAACCTTTTGGTTCGGGGCGATCGCCATGGCTTCATCAGCACACTTAGCTCGCCAAGAGTTGCCCTCATACAAAATTCTGCCCGTTTCTCCTGGATAAATTTCAGTGAGCGTTTTGCCTTCTCGATCCTCGTCCGCCCTCACAGCCCTCCGTTTAGGCGTAAAAAAGCGCCGCGACAGGAAAATAAGAGCCGTTGACAGAACAATCCACAGCACCACCTGCACACTAAACTGAGGCACAAAGAGCGAGATGGCCGCCACCAAAAGGGCGGCAATGCCCAACATAAACTCCACAAATGCTGTTGGGATGGTGAACTCCATCAAACAGAGAATCATTCCAGCAATGAGCCAGAGGACCGTTGCATTCAGCATAAGGGTAGCGACAAAATAATATTCTGCTGTTCTTAATCCCAGGATCTCTATCTTAGCTTTCTCCCTCGGCAACTGGAGGATAACAGCCACCAACAGCCTTCATGGCTTATTGGTCACTGCTCATTGTTCAGTGACAACGGGTCTTCCCTGATAAATATCGAGCAAGACTTCGCCGAGGCAAATGATGGCGACAATCGCAATCACCGTAAGCGGAAGCAAATTGATGCCAGCAATGGCGAGCCCTAACAGCACTCCCACTGCCCCCAAGCGATGCCGAGTGCGCATTTTACAAAGTTTAATGATTCCGGTGCGGTGAAGCAGCCCCAACGACAAAAAGCATAGCGCAACAGAACCGCACATGAGCCAGCGCTCAGCACTGGGCAAAGCTTGATTCTCTTGGCTACTGATAATCACGTGTTCTACCCCCACTCCTGTGGCAGCAAGGCCCATCACCAGAGGCAGATGAGCGTAGAGCCAAACTTGAAAAATAAAGATGCGTCCAGCGGTTCCCGCCTTACGCAGGGAGGCTCCGCCGACGTTTTCAAAATACAGCCACCACAAACTAAAGGCAATGACAAAGCCAAAAATGGCTGCTAGCGCACACATCGCCTGCCAGTTTACCTCAGCAATGCCGCTAACAACCGCAATAATAGCTTCTCCTAAAACAATAATCACAAACAGTCCAAACCGTTCCGGCAAGTGTTCTAGATGAGGAAGCAGTTGGCGCTGATACTTCTGAGCCGTCAGCGGGGTAGCAAAGTCGATTGCTAATCCAATCGCCCACAGAATGAAGCGAAACGGCATCGGAACCCAGGCAGACACGAGCCAGATAGCAGCGGCGATCGCAAACCCGCCTGCATAATAGTAGGCGAGTCCTCGCGCTGTGGGAATATGCTTGCCCGCCCACAGATACTCAAACACCAAAATAAATCTCGCGGCGGCGTAGGACAGCGCAAAGCCAAAAGAAGTTTCTCCCAAACCGTGATGGATGTTAACAGCAAGGGCTGCTATAGCCAACATCTGTAGCCCCATCAGCAGCCGCCGTCCGCTGTCGTCGCTATCAAAGCGGTTGGCGTAAAATGTCGTGCCGATCCAGGCCCACCATACCGGCAGAAATAGAGCGACAAAGCTGAAAAACCCGACAACAGAAACATCCTGACTGAGGTTATGGGCAAGCTGAGATACTGCTACCACAAACAGCAGATCGTAAAATAGTTCTAGCCAGGTAGCATGACGGGGCTGATCGTCTTCATGAATGCGCAGGCGAGGAGGTTGCAGCCAGGTTTTCATACTAGTTGGGGAGCCAGTTCAAAAGTGAATCCTTTTCGCTCATATTTTAAAGCACTTAGTTGAAGCCATCCAAGCAGGCCATGCCTTTCAGCACCTGTAAAACCGTCAGAGCAGTGGTCAAAGATTTTCAGATGTTCTACCGGGAAGCTAACTTTTTTTCGCGACGATTTACTGAGCTTCGTGCGGGATAGCGTGGCCAACAATTCAGAGTCCGCAATTTGCGAAAATCTGATTGCTCCTCTTTTGAAGGAAACTTGGAAAGCTTATTCAGAGCAGTTTTTACTTTTCTATAGATAGGCTGACATCCTCTGCTTGACCAACTCCATCGCTAACTGAATCGCCTCCAGCATCGAGGTGGCATCGGCAATGCCTTTCCCAGCAATATCGAACGCGGTTCCGTGGTCAGGAGAGGTTCGGACAAAGGGCAAACCAATGGTGGTGTTAACGGCGCGGTCGAACGCCATTAATTTTACTGGGATCAGGCCTTGGTCGTGATAGAGCGCCAGATAGCCATCGGCTGCCCGAGCAGAACCACCGTACCACGCCTGTCCGGGTTTGACCCACAGAGTATCAGGCGGGACAGGACCACTCAGCTCAATTCGGGGATACTGACGCTGCGCCTGAGCCAGCCAGGGAATCAGCCAGTCGCGTTCTTCCAAGCCGAGTTGGCCCTGTTCGCCGCTGTGGGGATTGAGGCCAGACACGACAATTCGGGGGGCTTCGAGGCCAAAATCGGTTTTCAGACAGTGGACGAGCAGCTCCAGCTTGAGAGACATTAGTTCAGGAGTGAGGGCTTGGGGAACCTGACGGAGTGGAATGTGAGTGGTTGCTAACAGAGTGCGTAGCGTCCAGCCCGTATGAGGCGATCGCGCCACAAACAGCATCCCAAACTTGTCCACTCCGGCGCGGTGCGCCAGCACTTCTGTTTGCCCGGGGTAGTGGTGTCCGGCTTCTTTCCAGGCGGATTTGGCGATGGGAGCCGTCACAATTCCCGCAAATTCTCCCCTGATGGTGCGGGCGATCGCCTCGTCGAGGGAGGCAAAGCTTGCCGCTCCACTAACGGCACTGCCCCGGCCCTGGATTGACTCTAAAGTGGCATCCACCGGAACATCGAGGATCGTTAGCTCATCTGGGTGGGCTAAGCTCCCCTCACGATAGGTAGGGCGCTGGCGGAGCTGTTCGTAGCACTGCCAAAGCAGCGCTCGGCTGCCGACCACCGCGATCGGCAGAGCGCAGTGGGCTAATGCTTTCAGGACTACCTCTGGTCCAATTCCTGCCGGATCGCCTAAGGTGAGAACAAGGTTCCCGTTACTCAGTGAAGGGGAGGCTGGTCGTTCATCGGTCATAATTGAATAGAAACTGATACGGTTTACTTAATTCCCATGACGCAGGTTTGGGGTTCGTTAGTCATCTTTATCCTTTGCCCTCTCATTGGGGGGTTACCCCTAATTGACTGGATCGCGCGGGCGCTCGCCGGACAGTCTCTTCAGGCAGCAGGCACGGGCAACGTTTCTGTGTCGGCGGCTTTCTATCATGGCGGTAAACTAGTCGGGATTTTGGCCGTGCTGTCTGAAGCGCTCAAAGGGATTGGGGCCGTCCTGCTAGCGCGGGCTTTTTTCCCAACCGATCCGGTTTGGGAACTGGTTGCCCTCATTGCCCTCGTCATCGGACGATACTGGAGGGCCAAAGGAGCGGGAACCACCAACGTTATTTGGGGCATTGCCGTCCACGACCCCATCACAGCCGGTTTAGTGTTTCTGATCGCAGGCATTAGCTTCACTATTTTCCGCCACCGTACTTCTGGGCGTCTCGGGGCGCTTGTGTTGTTTGTTCTCATCTTAGCGCTGCGGCATCCTCAACCCGAACGAATTGGGGCCGCGATGATTCTCGCTGGTCTGCTCGCCTGGATCTACTCCCAAATTCCTGACGACCTAAATCTCTCTGCTACTCACTCAAACCCGGAGTCTCAAAAAGTGTTTCGCTTCTTTCGCGGCGATCGCGCCCTACGCTCTCTCGATGATCCTCTCGATGCCCATCAAGTTGGCCAAAAGGCAGCTACCCTGTCTCAACTAAAGCGCTGGGGCTATGCTGTTCCCGATGGCTGGGTGCTTCCCGCCGGAGATGACCCAAAGCCGCTGCTCGAGTTCTTCGCTCCCACCGTTGAGTCTCCGGTGGTTGTGCGCTCGTCCGCTCTGGGAGAAGACTCAGAAACCGCCTCGGCGGCGGGACAATACACCACGGTTTTAAACGTCAGCGATCGCCTATCTTTACAAACGGCGATTTTCGACTGTCTGGCTTCCTACAACAACCCGGCAGCCGTGCAGTATCGTCGGGAGCGACATCAGGAGGACAGCGCGATGGCGGTGATTGTCCAGCAGCAAATTCGGGGGGCTTTTTCCGGCGTTGCTTTCAGCCGTAACCCCCTCGATCAGCTCGACTCAGCGGTGGTCATTGAGGCTCTACCGGGGGATGCGGCTCAAGTCGTTTCTGGCAAAGCAACGCCCCATCAGTATCGAGTCCAGCTCCAGGAGCCAGAACTTGCTGTGAGTCGTTGGGACTCAGCTAATCTAGACGACAGGATGCCTGCCGAATTATTGCAGTCAGTTGCTCAACTCGCCAGAGAAATCGAAGACCGCTATCACGGCATTCCCCAGGACATCGAGTGGACCTACGATGGTCAGCAGCTCTGGGTTCTGCAGGCGCGACCGATTACGACGCTCCAGCCAATTTGGACGCGCAAGATCGCGTCAGAAGTCATTCCCGGCATCATTCGACCGCTCACCTGGTCGATTAATCAACCGCTGACCTGTGGCGTGTGGGGGGAAATTTTTACCATTGTGCTCGGCAAACGAGCTTCAGAGCTTGATTTTTCCCAAACGGCCACCCTCCACTTTTCTCGAGCGTACTTCAACGCCACTCTGCTGGGGAAAATTTTCCGCCGCATGGGGCTCCCCCCAGAAAGCCTGGAGTTTCTGACTCGAGGCGCGAAGATGACCAAACCGCCGCTGCTGTCTACGCTGCACAACCTACCGGGCTTGCTACGACTGCTCCAGCGAGAATGGCGGCTTGAACAGGACTTTGAGCGCGACAAGGATCGCTATTTTGCCGCTACCCTCGATGACTTGCAGGAACAGCCTGTGGCTCATCTGTCGGCGGAAGCTCTTCTCAGCCGGATCGAAACTATTCTTGACGTGCTCAAGCGGGCAACCTACTACAGCATTCTGGCTCCTCTCAGTTTGGCGCTGCGGCAGACGGTGCTGAAGGTTTCCGAAACTGACCTTGATAGCTCTCAAACTCCAGAAATTGCTTCGCTGCGTTCTCTGAGCCGCCTTGCTGTCGAGACGCGTCATCTGCTGCCCAAGGACCAACTCGCCTCTGCTAGTTCTGCCTCCCTCTTTGCTCACCTCGCCGAAAGCCCGGATGGGGAAAATATTTTAGAGCAGTTTCAGCAGTGGTTGAACCGCTATGGCTATCTCAGCAAAGCCGCGACTGATATTGCCGTCCCTCGCTGGCGGGAAGATCCGCGTCCTGTGCGCGAGCTGTTTGCTCAACTGCTCGCGACGCCGACTCCCTCCTCTCCTCCCAAATCGCAGGGATGGAAGGCAGAAATTGTCCAAAAACGACTCACCCTTAAGGGTCAAGCCACAGAACTCTATTCCCAGTTCCTCGCTCATCTGCGCTGGAGCTTTTTAGCCTTGGCTCAGCACTGGCAACAGACCGGTGTGCTGGAGCAGGCTGAAGATATCTTCTTTTTAGAATGGGCCGAGATTCGTCAGGCGATCGCTCAGGAGAACGATCTGGCACTCCCAGAGCTCATTCGGCAAAGACAGATTCAGTTTCAACAGCACCAGGAATTGACCCCCCCGCTAGTGACCTTTGGCACTCCCTCTGTGAGTACGTTTTCTCAAACACGCTCCTCTCACCAGCAGTTCCAGGGCATTGCCGCCAGTCCTGGGCAGGTAGAGGGGCGAGTCAAAGTCGTTCACACTCTCGAAAATATGGCCGACATCGATCGGCAGACGATTTTGGTGGTTCCCTACACCGACTCCGGCTGGTCGCCGCTGTTAGCCCGCGCTGGCGGACTCGTATCAGAAGTGGGCGGTCGTCTATCTCACGGAGCCATTGTCGCCCGCGAGTACGGCATTCCCGCCGTCATGGACGTTCATGACGCGACCCAGGTACTTCAAGATGGTCAGCAGATCCGCTTAGATGGCCAGAGGGGAACGGTCGAAATTTTAGACGCGGCTGAGTGAGTTAGCCCATCAACCATCAACAATCAACAAAAACTAATCTCTCATCTATCCTCATTCAATCAAAACTTACCAAAGCTGTGAACGAACTCATTGAACTGGATTTTGCTGACCTAGCGCTGGCCTTGGGACTCGTTGGCGCAGCAGTCGTCCTGTCTGTTTGGCAGAAACTGGGGCTGGAGGGTCAGCTCGTTTTTGCCGCCGGACGAGCGCTGCTTCAGCTTTTGGTAGTGGGCTACGGGTTAGCGTTTGTGTTTGCGCTGAATCAGTTTTGGGTTGTTTTAATCGTTTTGGGCATTATGCTTACCGTCGCCTCAATGGTGGCGCGTAACCGCATCAGCCAGAAAATTCCCGGATTGCTGCCTTTAGTGTGGGGCAGCCTGGGGGTGAGTAGCGCCTTAACGTTGGGATATGTTGTAGCGCTGATCGTGCAGCCCCTGGCTTGGTATGACCCTCAGTATTTGATTCCGCTGATGGGCCTGCTCCTCGGCAACGCTATGAACGGAGCCTCTCTAGCAGGCGAACGTCTTGTTAGCCAAATTAACAACAATCGCCTGGAAATCGAAACGCATCTCTGTTTAGGAGCAACACCCCAGCAGGCGATCGCCTCTTACCGCCGGGAAGCGATTGGTGTCAGCCTCATTCCCACTTTCAATCAAATGCTGGTGGTCGGATTAGTCAGCTTACCGGGAATGTTTACTGGACAGGTTCTGGCGGGGAGCGAGCCTCTCAATGCCGCCTCCTATCAACTGTTGATTCTCTATGCGATCGCGCTGACTAATTTAGCGGCAACGGCGTTAGTAACGGCAGGAGTTTACCGTAAATTCTTTAACCGAGATGCTCAACTGGTGTTGCCTTGATTTTTTGTCATGCTCGTTCAAACACTGTAGCTAATGACGGGGAAAACCGATGGAAGAATTAATTGCTCTCAAAGAATTACTGCATCAAGGAAAAATCCCTGAAGCTTTAGAGCTGGTGGAAGAATTAGAAGAGATGAGTCAATCTGATAAGCTCAACAAAATCTTTAGCTACGGAATTATTCTTTTACTACACCTAATTAAAAAAGCTGCCGAGAACCGAACAACAAAATCTTGGGAAACTTCAATTTTCAACTCTGTGTACTAATCAGCGGCATCAAGCGAAAGGGACTTATCTGACTACAGCAGAATTAGTAGAAACGTTAGCAGATGCTTATGAATCAGCGTTAAGAAAAGCTTCATTAGAAGCCTTTGAAGGAATTTATGACGCTCAAGAACTAGATACAATGGAGCTGATCGTTGATTCTTGAGCGTTCATTGCCCCCTGATGACTGCGGGATATACGAAAGTTAATAACCGCTATTAAATGAGGTTGCTACTTGTTTTGGCTTTTGAGAATCAGCAGCAAAGCTTTTTGAGGACTATATACTTCAATCGGCAGCTCTGCATTATAACCAACCGTTTCTAGCCCTTTTTCTAAGCTGGCGATGTGGTCGAGCAAATCAACTTGCGCTTGGAGATTGTTGCGGACTTTAGCATCTAGGGCCGTTTGCCGCACCTGCTTGGTATACGCCTCCGACAGGTAAATTTTGATGCGGTGTTTTTCGATCAAGTAGCGACAAATATCTTGGAAACATACTTGGCCAAGATCGCTGTAGTTGCGCTGATGCGCTTGGGCCTGTTTTAAGGCCTCAGCATATCTGTTGATTAAAGGGTGAGAGTGCTGGTACTGAGAGGTTTCTTCAGGAATTTGTTTAATGGTGCTGAGAGCGTTACGCCAGTGAGCCACAGCGGTGGACCATTGATTATTTGCTTCTGAGTCAAGAGCGCGTTTGGCAAGCGCGGCTGCTTGATTGTGAGTGTTGAGAGCCAGTTCTTCTTGCTGACGGCGTTGCTGGACGGTTTGCAGCTCGGAGGAATAGCGGCTCAGGAGTTGCTGACTCTCAGCGGCGAGGGTGGTATCAGCCGCGTCTTCGAGACGCTGAATAGCGGTTTTCCAAGTCGCTTCCACAAGCTGCCAGTCGGACAGTGAGCGAGCTGCTGAAGTACGCAGTTGAGCCAATTCTGCGGCGGAGCGCGCTGCGGCTACCCCGGTTTGGGCCTGCTTTATTCTGGCTATCTGGCGCTGGTATTGCTGAATCTGGGTTTGAGCCAGCTCAGATAGGTTGCTATCAGCAGCAATCGTTTCCAAAGCAGCGATCGCCTGCTGCGCGACCTGAATCTGAGTCGCTGCTGATAAACCGGTCGCCTCGGCTACATCCGCCTGAGCCGCGACAATGGTTTGTAGACTGGCCAGTTGGCCAGCCTCATCTAAGAGGGCATTGGCCTCCGCCGCATGGGGAGACCAGGCGGGAATCGCTGCCAACTGCTCGACCGTCTGCGCTAGCTGCTGTAAATCGGGCCGGGATGGGTTGAGCTCAGATGGCTTGACTTGAGCTAACTGCTTGGCCTGAGCAACAGCAGGACATGGCCCTAGCACACAAGGACGAGTCAAGCCGTAGGCTAAGATTGTCGTTAAGCTAAGTCCGGTGCCGATGGCTGCTAAGCTCTTGGGGAGGCGCTCGCCGGCACGAAGCCGCTGGCATCGCTCGTTACGGTCTTGACGGCGTTTCATCTGAGCGCGCGCTGCTGCCCCGACTTCATCGGCCTGTTCTCGACAAGGCGTTGACGCTGGCGTTTCAGCCGCAGGGTGGTTGGGGGGACAGGACTGGGGATGAGGGCTGAAAATCGACTGAGATGGATGAGAGTTAGCTCCTGCTCGGCTCATGGCTCAATGGGGGTAACTAAACTGACCAGAAGCACTGGCTCCTCCTGCCACGGAGGCTGGCAGTCTTGCTGAGAACGAGGATTCATTCGCTGCTGGCAGAGAAAATGTACCCAGAATTCACAAAATTGCTATCCCTACCCGAGAAAATGATATAAGGGACAAACGACCTGGAACAAGCATGACTCATGGCATCGATTCCTCTATCTGAACAAGTGATACTCATTACCGGAGCCTCGACTGGAATTGGCGCTGCTTTAGCGAGAACCTTGGCAACAAACTATCGGGGGGTTCGTTTAGCGATCGCTGCTCGCCATCAAGACCAGCTAGAGCAAGTGGCAGCCGACTGCCGCCAAGCAGGAGCCGATGTCTTGGCGATTCCAACAGACATCGGGGAAACAGAGCAGGCAAAAGCACTCGCGTACAAAGCTGTTGCCCATTTCGATCGGGTCGATGCTGTGATTAATAATGCTGGTTACGGTCAGATGGGCCCGATTGAAATGGTGCCCACTGATGCCGCTAAGCGCCAGTTTGCCGTTAATTTTCACGGTCCGCTCGCGCTGACTCAGGCTCTGATTCCGGTCATGCGTGACCGAGGTGGCGGCAGAATCATCAACGTCAGTTCGCTTGGAGGACGAATGGCGTTTCCCGCTGGAGGACTGTATAGCGCTTCCAAATTTGCCCTAGAAGCTTTGACGGATGTGTTGCGCATGGAGCTAAAGGCGTTTAATATCCACGCGATTGTCGTCGAGCCTGGCCCTGTGAAAACGAAGTTTTTTGAGGTCGCTAATCGTCAAGCCGAGCGCACCATGCCCCATCCCGAAAAAACTCCCTACCAAGCTGTCTTTGAAAAAATAGCGGGAATCGAACAGCAAACGGAAAAATTGGGCTGGGAACCCGCAAAAGTGGCTCAAGTCATCGTTCGCGCTCTCACAGACCGCCACCCGCGTCCGCGCTACGTAGCCGCCACTGGAGGACGGATGTTGCTGTTTCTGATGACGAAAGTGCTCCCAACGTGGGTCACCGATCGGTTCTGGAAACGGTTCTACGGCATCGACCGCGTTGAAAAAGACTGGCAAAGCGCCAAGGGGCAGCGCTCCTAAGCGCGAAGGGCGCAGGGGAAAGGGGAAAGCGCCGCAGGCGCGGGGAAAGGGGAAAAGGGAGTAATTATTCAGTTTGTTCCTTAACTCTGTGTTCTTTACCTTTACCCGTCGCGGAGCGACAGATTTCCCTTTCCCCTTTCCCCATCCCGCACCGGACATTCCCGTCCCGCAGAAATATGTTTGTTACTCATCGATGGTGCGCGTTCTATGGAACTACTTGAATATCAGGCAAAACAGCTCTTTAAAGAGGTCGGGATTCCGACTCTTCCCTCACAAACGGTTGCTGATTCTCGGGAACTCAAGGATTTGCAAATTGCCTATCCTGTGGTGCTGAAGTCCCAGGTCCGCTCAGGAGGACGGGGAATCGCAGGAGGCATCCGGTTCGTTGAAAATACAATTGATGCGATCGCGGCGGCGCGAGCTATTTTTAATCTGCCCATTTCCGGAGAATATCCGCAAGTCCTATTAGCGGAAGCTCGCTACAACACTGAACAGGAGGTATTTTTAGCGGTTGTTCTCGATTATCAACTCCAGCAACCTGTGCTCATTGGCTCGGCGAATGGCGGGATGAATGCGGACGCGCTGCTCGATCATTTACACAAGGTCACGATAGCAGGCGAATTTTCTCCTTTCTACGCTCGTCGGCTAGCAATCGCGATGGGGCTTGAGGGTCGACTGATCGAGACGACGAGCACCATTATCGAGAAGATGTACCGTTTGTTTATTGAAAAAGATTTAGATGCGATCGAAATTAATCCTTTAGGAGTCGAAGCCAATGGGGAAGTCATGGCGTTAGACGGCAAAATTTCAGCCAATGACAACGCCATCGACCGTCATGTAGATTTACTCGCCCTCGCGGCGTTCCAAAACTCGGCTATGTCCTTAGAAAATAGCTTTTCTCTTCCCGTATGTCGTCTGCCCGGGCTGCACTGGCTGGCAGATTTAGACCAGCCAGGAGAGCTCGGCCTAATTTGCAATAGTGAGCTTTTGGCCCACGCTACTTGGGATTTAGTGGCGGGAGAAAAAGGTCAACTCTCTTCGTGCCTCATTGTTGAAGACCGCTCGCAGGGAACTCTTCTGCCGCCTTCTGCGCTAGCTCAACAGATGGCAAAGGCGCTGACAATGGCCCTCGCAGTCGAAAGCAAAATTTTACTGATTAATATTGTTGGCAACGAGGAACTGGCTCAGGCAACAGTCCAGGCAATTTTGGAGTATTGGCAGCCGCATCTGAAGCAGCAAGCTCAGAAGGCTGGCCAAGACCGGGAAAATAGAGCAGTGGGAGCCCCCTCTCGTCGTCGTCAGCGTCCTCAAGAGCCTGCTCAACATCCTGAAAGATGGGTTGTCCGTCTCACTAACGAGTTTAATGACGTGAAGGAACAGTTAGCAGAGATGCCGATAGACTGGGTAGATAGTTTAGAAGCAGCCGTGAAAGCTGTGTCCTCCAAATCAAAGTAAATCAGCGACTATTTATGTGGACTGTCAATCAAGTACTTGTTCAGGGAATCGATAACTCCCTCGGTTCAGGCTATGCGGCTCAGATGAAAGCCTACGGCACAAATATTGTCGCTGAAGTCATTGCCGGACAGGGTGGACAAACTCTTAACGATATTCCTATCTTCAATTTAGTAGAAGAGGCGGTGGCTGAAGTGGGAGCCATTGACACCACACTCATCTTTGTAGAAGCGTATGCCGTGCTCGATGCGGCCTTAGAAGCGATCGCCTCCGACATTAAACAGATGATCATTGTTACTCGGGGAGTTCCCCCCCTAGATATGGTGAAGCTCCTCGCTCAAGCTGAAACGGATACTGTGATTGTCGGACCTGGAAGCGGAGGAATTGTCGTTCCTGAGAAAATGTGGCTCGGCATCGATTCTCCTCGTTTCTATTGTTCTGGCAGCGTTGGCATCATTGGTCGCACCCACGCTCTCAGCAATGAAGTGGCTCTTGAATTAAACCGGGCAGATTTAGGTCAGTCGCTTGTTGTCAGCATTGGGAACGACGGTATTGTTGGCTCTTCTTTTCAGGACTGGCTGCGCTACTTAGATGAGGATGATGCTACTGAAGTCATTGTGTTAATTGGCTACGCAGGCGGCATTCTTGAAGAAGCGACGGCTCAGTATCTAACTGATGCCGTTAGTAAACCAGTAATTGTTTATCTGTGTGGACTGCAAGCACCAGCAGAAAAACCAGTGTTCGCTCAAGCCAGCGTCAAAACAGGCTTATCCTACTCTGTCCCCTCGGTGAGTCAACCGAAGCAAACTCTCGCTGCCTTTAAAAAAGCCAAAGTTACCGTAGCCCAACGACCGGCTGAAATTCCGGCTCTCGTCAAGAAAGCCCTTGAAAAGTCAAAAAAGAATTCAGGAGGCAGTTAGCGGTATGTTTGAGCAGTTAGGAGTCAGGTCAGAACCACTCAAAAATCAACCCTTTCCCCTTGCCCGGAGTGACATTTCCTCTTGTCACTGGGATGATTCAGCTTTGGGAAAGACGCGGGACAGACTGGCCGTTAAGACGACGATGAGCATCGAGCAGTAAATCTGGAATGATTTTGCTGTGGGGACTCTGAGCTAAGCAGGAGCTCAGATCGAGAGCGGGCACCCGTTCGGCGTTCGCCCCAGCAAACCAGTGTCCGCCGTTGCCGAGGAGGTTGTAGCGCCCTTGAGCGTACTCTATCATATCGTAGGCAATGGCCAAGTTTCTCAGCCACAAAATAGTGGGAATGTTAACGTTGCCTGGAGTTTCCTCGTGGTTGGGTAAACCCTCGTGCCAGGTGCGCACCCATTCTTCTCCTAAGCAGGCGATCGCCTCCTGCTCGAGTCGCGCCAAAATGGGTGGTAAGATCTCGTCAGCATGCTCTATCAGAGGCAATACCTTGAGGTGTTCGTCAAAGTCTGTGGGGTGAGACGCGCCTAGGCTCAGCGTATGCACCTGGGGATGGCTGAGGCAAAAGAGATCGTTAAAAACCATCGGACTAAGCGGCTGACACAGTTCCACCAGCTTTGGTGGCGGACTATAGAGTTTGCCCCCTTTATCAGAGGGACTAATAATAAAGACTCCCATATCGTGGCGAGTAGCCGCCTCAATCGCTGGCCAGTTGGTTTGGTTAATGTAGTACCAGTGCAGGTTGACGTAGTCAAACTGATTGGTTTCGATAGCTTTGACAATAATATCGGTGGGACCGTGGGTAGAGAAGCCAATAAATTGGACTTTGCCCTGTTTCTGAAACTTGCGGGCTTCATCGATACAGCCTCCGGGTCTGATGCTCTGGTCGAGACGTTCTTGGGTGTTAATGCCGTGAAGGGCTAGGAGATCGACACTCTCTAGCTGGAGAAACGAGAGCGACTGATGAAACATCCGGCGGAACTCGTCAACATCGGCTCTCGGACCGACTTTGGTTTGCACAATTAGCTTCTCTCGCGGCAGCTTGGGCAACACTCTCCCCAACTGTAGCTCAGAGGTGCCATATCCCCGCGCCGTCTCGATATGATTAATGCCAACTTCCAACGAACGACGAATTGTTGCTTCTAAATTCTGCTGATTCGCCCTTGGAATTTGCCATCCTGGGACATCTTTCCACTTGTACTGATATCGCATCCCACCACAAGAGAAAACGGGCATCTGTAACTCTGTGCGACCAAAACGCCGATACTGCATGCTGTTTTAATGATTCAGGTGAAGCTTACTTCTCTACTTTATCGAATGAAGAGAGCTGAAGTTTTGACGCATACCGGCTATGGCAGTAGTTGGTCAGATAAGAGCAGGTGCGACGCTGTTCTGACAAAATAATATTTCTAGATCAGCCAACGGCATCAAATTTTCGATGAGTATTGCTCCAGCAATAGCAAGCAGAAACCCAAGGTACGAAGATACGTCCCGATTAATGTAGCAGTAAACTCTAACAGCGTCATTTCACCTAAAGCTTGTGATTAAACGATTGCTCAATTCCTCACCGATGATTTCAATAGTGGTTCTCGCTCAAATTCAGCAGCCTGCTCGAGCATCTGAGGCATTTTGTGTTGTTAAAAGTGCCTCCAATGAAACCTGGTTTAGCGGCAATTGCCTCTTTAAGCAGTTTGAGAGGGGGTGGGCTACTGCTTCAATCTGCCTACTGTCGCAACAGATGATACCTCGCTCGTATTAGGCTCAGCAAATTTCAAAAAATTAACCCCAATCTTTAAAGGTTGGGGTTGGTCAGTTGCTCTTTAAGGTAAGAGATTAGCTCATCCAGCTTAAACCGCTGAGAAGTATACTTTCGACTTTTGGGGATCGGGAACCATCGTTTTGCCCCCTTCTACCCATTCAGCCGGACACACTTCATCGGGATGAGTTTGAACGTATTGAATCGCTTTGAGAGTGCGAAGAGTTTCTTCAACGCTGCGACCAAAGGAGAGATTATTGATCGTCGCGTGCTGAATAATGCCCTCTTTATCAATCAGAAATAGACCACGCAGAGCGACTCCGGCTTCTGGGTCAAGAACGTTGTATGCCGTACTAATTTCTTTTTTAATATCCGACACCATTGGATAAACAACGTTGCCAACACCGCCATCGGTGCGCGCTGTTTGAATCCAAGCTAGATGAGAAAATTCACTGTCTACGGAGACAGACAACACTTCAGTGTTAATTTGGGTAAACTCTTGGTAGCGATCGCTAAACGCCGTAATCTCGGTGGGGCAAACAAACGTAAAGTCTAGAGGATAGAAAAACAGAACGACATATTTGCCACGATAATCCGACAGCTTAAGCGTCTTAAATTCCTGATCGACAACAGCCGTCGCCGTAAAGTCAGGAGCTTCCTGACCGACTCTTAAACATCCTTCTGCTGGATAGGTCATGCAGTTACTCTCCTTAGTAATTAGTAAGCTGTGTTCAAAAGACAGGGCTGCTTAAAAACTGTCCTGCCCCTTTCAGGTGTGCTCCCGTTGTCTGGGAAAAACACCGTTACCGTTCTCCGGTAGCTGCGAGTTTGTGTCTCACTGAATTCAGCCGAGGCAGCTTCCCTCCTCATTTGACAAGCGACAAGTTCTGTCGGTCAAACTTAATTAAGAACTGTTACAACTATATCATAGTCATAACGATTTTGATCAAGACCCGTCGCGGAGCGACGGGAAAAGGAAAACATTGTTCAGCTCGTTCCTAATTCCGGTAGACCTTTCCCTTTTCCCTTTCCCCGTTCCCCCTTCCCCGTCCCGCTAGGGACTGGCGGCGCTTGTGCTCAGAGCACAATGATTGCCTGCAAAATTCGGTTGCTGTGTATCTTGAATGACACGATATCTCTCTTTACAATCGAGCGAAATCGAAACATTCAGCTTCATGAAAACCGACTACAACAGCATTGTACTGGGCTGTGGAGGCATTGGCAGTGCAGCTCTCTACTGGCTAGCTAAACGAGCAGGGAACGAGGTACTGGGAATTGAGCAGTTTCCCCTGTTTCATCATTGCGGTAGCTCTCAGGACTACTCGCGGATTATCCGCCTTGCTTACCATCAGGAAAAGTACGCTCGCCTCACGCCCTTCGCCTATCAGGCGTGGGAAACAGTAGCAGAGGAAGCCGGGATTTCCCCCGTTACCCGCACTGGAGGCGTACAAATTGCCGAGCGAGAAAGCCCGTATCTTCAGATCGTTGAAGACTACGCGACGGCAATGACGCGAGCTCAGATTCCCTTCGAGCGTCTGAACACCGATGAACTGCGGTATCGCTTCCCGCAGTTTCAGCCACAGCAAGAGGTAGCAGCGCTGTATCAGGAGCAAACTGGCATTGTCGATCCGTCGCGGGGTAATGCTTTGCACCTGGCCCTGGCCCGTGGATATGGAGCCACGATACTCGCAGAATGCCCGGTCCTAGGAATTTATCCGGATGGAGAGCAGGGAGTCAGTTTGAAAACGGCGCAGGGAACGTTTACCTGTCGCAAGCTAGTCCTCACGGCGGGGGCTTGGACGAACACCCTCCTGGCTTCTGTTGGCATTCAGTTGCCGCTGACCGTTACCCAGGAACAGGTAACGTATTACGCGACTCCGCACCTCAAATCATTCACCGTTGGCAACTTCCCGATTTTCCAGTGGAAAGACGATTTTAGCTACTACGGTTTTCCCGTTTACGGCGAGATGGCGACAAAAGCCGCCATCGATGCTTCGGGAGATCCGGTGACGCCACAAACACGCACCTTTACGCCCAATAGGTCTAGAGAAAAGCAGCTAGACGACTTTCTTGGGACTCGAATTCCCAATTTTGTCGGACCAAAACTGTACACCAAAACCTGCCTGTACACTCTCCCGCCCGACAGGGACTTTATCCTCGACACCTTGCCCCACCATGCTCAGATTTCTACCTGCATTGGGGCTGGACACGGCTATAAGTTTGCCAGCTTACTCGGACGCATTCTCAGTGAATTAGCCATCGACGGTTCAACACAATACGATATTGCCCCATTCACCTTTGCTCGTCCGGCACTGACTCAACCAGGTTATGTTCCCGCCTTACGGCTATAAGGAAAAAACTTAGTCATTACTTCCTTTCCCCTGCGCCGTCGGCGCTTTCCTTTTATGAATCCGATTACTCACTCCCTCAGTCTCTACACTCAGGGAATGACGCTTCCTCAAGCTTTTTACGTTGATGAGTTTGTCTTTAAAGAAGACCTGCGGCAAATCTTTTTCAAAAACTGGTTATTTGTCGGACATAGCTGTGAAGTGGCTCGCCCTGGTGACTATTTGACGGTGAATATAGGCAGCGAATCCGTCATCGTTGTTCGAGATCGAGCTGGTCAACTCCACGCTCACTTTAATGTCTGCCGTCATCGCGGCTCAAAAATTGTTTTCAATCAGCGTGGACAGACCGAAGCGTTTGTGTGCCCTTACCACCAGTGGACCTATCGACCCAACGGTAACTTAGTAGGAGCAAGACTCATGGGCGCAGACTTTGACAAGAGCTGTTACAGCCTAACTTCTGCCCACGTACGCGAACTCGCGGGGTTGCTGTTTGTCTGTCTTGCTGCCGTACCGCCAGATTTTGCGGCGGCGGAAGCGGCGATCGCCCCGCAACTCACCCCCCACCGTCTAGAGCGAGCGAAGATTATTGCCGGCGATCGCTACACGATTAAAGCCAATTGGAAAATGATTATCGAGAACAACCGAGAGTGCTACCACTGCCAAGGACATCCAGAATTTGCTCTCTCTAACTACGATTTGGGGTTGCCAGGAGATGACCGTCATGACCATGACTTTACCTACCGGCTCGCGGACTCCTATCGACAGTGGGAAGCCTTGGGGCTTTCTCCAAGGGAGGTCAATTTTCCGAATGGCTCTTGGTTTCGCGTCTCTCGTTTTCCTCTCAAAGAAGGTTGTTTGACAGAAAGCTTAGACGGTCGGTTGACGGCTCCACTAATGGGAGATTTCCAAGAACCAACTGTTGGCAGCTTACGCCTGATTGGGTTACCTAATTTTTGGGCGCACGCCAATGCCGACTACGCGATGACAACGCGAGTCATTCCCCTCAGTCCTGAACTGACTCAGATTGATGTTGCTTTCCTGGTTCATGAAGCGGCGGTGGCCAACCATGACTACCAGGTAGACAAGGTGACGGCGGTCTGGAGAGCCACCAGCGAGCAAGATTGGCAACTTTGCGAGCATAACTATGCCGGGATTTGTTCTTCTGCCTATTTGCCCGGTCCCCTTTCCCCCCTAATGGAGAAGTCGGTGGCGCAGTTTCACCACTGGTACTTACAGCAGATGCAGGGACAGCGGCTAGCTGCCGCTTAATCCCACGTTGGCGTTCTGAAGCTGCTCGGAGGCATCGCCGGGAGACGGACTCCAGGGCAGATGCTGGGGACCAGCGATCACCCCAACCTGATTCCGGGGCTGAAAAGATTTGTTACAAGCTTGCCTAATCGCCGAAAAACGTTCAAGAAGTGAGCCGCTTTTTTGTAGGATAGAGAAATGAGGCGACAGCATTCCAGAATGGGATAACGGCAGCACAACAGGAGATGAGCATTTCCGACTTTGTACTAGCAGAGCTATTACAGGCTTTGCCACATTTACGACCCCAGCTATTTTTCAAATCTTCTTTGACCGCTCTTTCCCACGCGATGGAAGATCAGGTGCTCGCCGATTCTGAGCAGCCCTTAATCATCGCTAGCTTTCAAAGAGAGCGTTTCTATCGCCAGGAAGCTCATCGATACCAACGCATTGCTCAAAAATCGACCCAAGTCTACGTGCTGGCCGCCCCAGAAACAGATTTTGGCAACCGCTCCGACAACTACGAAACGATTGCCTTTGAACCAACCGATAGCCTAGCGCAGGAGTGGCATCTCGTCGTGATTGCTCGGCAATACTGTAGCTGCTTGGTTTGTCAAGAACGAGCAGCATCCTTTGCGCAAGCTCCCGATCTAGAAATGGACAACAGCCGACGCTTTGAAGGGATTTGGACCTTCGACCGTCAGGTGAGTAACCAGGCAGCAGCAGAGCTGCTGAAGCGGATTGTTCATTACCGGCCAGAGCTCGCTGATAAAGTCAAGCAAGCTCAAGCTTACTTGAACATTCCCGCCACCACCACCAGTCCGACGAATAATCCAGATCCCTTTGTGCAGAGGCTAGTCACCTATCTCCAGGTGGGGCAGTACAAATTGATTAAAGCCAATCGTTCCCTAGCGACCAAACAGCAGCGAGAACAGTTGCTCAACTCGGTGATCACGGCTATTCGGCGATCGCTTGACCCCGAAGAAATTTTGCAAATCGCGGTGGAGCATCTTGGCATTGCTACAGGCGCGTGTCGCTGTTTAGTCTATCGCTGCAAGGAAACGGACGAAACCACACTCATCAAACATGAATTTCTAACCGGGGTGAGCTCTCTTAAAGATCAGGTGTGGCCCCTGCAAGATAATCCACTGTTTCAAGAGCTCGTTGCTCATAAAGAATCTCTCAGCATCACCGACGCTCGCAGCGACCCTCGGCTACGAGCCTCATCTTCTCAGCTCAAAGACCGAGCCCAGACCACTGACATCATCTCTTGGCTCCTGGTTCCCGTCCTCTACCAAGATCGCCTGTTGGGGGTCATTGAGCTGCACAACTGCGGCACTCCCTCCGAGTATACAGCAGAAGAAATTGCGCTCGTTGAGGCGATCGCGATTCAAATTGGTGTCGCCCTCATTCAGGCGGAAGCCTACGCCAACCTAGAAGACCTCAATCAGCAACTTGAAGCGCTGGACCGCACTCGCTCAAATCTAACCGCGATTGTTGGTCACGAACTCCGCACTCCTCTTTCCACGATTCAAATTTGTTTAGAAAGCCTCGCGAGCGAACCGGATATGTCGCCCGACTTGCGTCAGGTGATGCTCAACACAGCACTCAACGATACAGAGCGGATGCGCAAGCTCATTCAAGATTTCCTCACCCTCTCTCAGCTAGAAAGCGGACGAGTCGAGTGGCATTCTGAATCCCTCTCTCTTCATGAATGTATTGAACTTGCTCTCAGCAACGTCCGCGCCCGTAACCTCGGCAAGCCCCTGCCGCAGATTGAAGTTTCGACCCCAAGCGTTCCCTTAGTGCAGGCAGATGGAGAGTGGCTAGTAGAAGTATTAGCAAAGCTTTTAGACAATGCCTGCAAGTTTACCGAAGCCGATGGCAAAATTACCGTTGAGGTCAGCCGCTACGATCCTCAAAGATTGGAAATTACCATCTCCGATACCGGACGGGGCATCGAACCGAAACGCCTGGAAAGCGTTTTTGACCGCTTTTATCAGGAAGAGGGAGCCTTGCGACGGAGTACGGGCGGAACGGGATTAGGCTTAGCAATTTGTCGCCAGATTGTCAATAGTTGGGGGGGGGAAATATGGGCGCAATCTGCCGGGAGAGATCGCGGCAGCGAGTTTCACTTTACGGTTCCGACAATTGCCAGTGATGCCCCTCAAAGTTCAACTAGCCAACGCTCTGGCAGACGGGCGGCCTCCGGAGAAGCATCCCCCCTCGACGAGCGCCCTGACGGCTGTGAGCAAGCTCAAAACGGACAGTCTCCCCAGGCTCCCCGCCGCCAACCGCGCACTCGTAAGGAGCGCAAACAGAAATAGAAAACGTTGCTTTCACTCCCTGTCTCCAATTCGATGACAAACTGTTACAGTTCTTGACAAGCCTGCTCAATCAAGACAGTCTCAGTGATAGCATTCCCTAAAATACTGTTGAAATATAGTTATGGCAGAAGAACTTTCTGGAAAAACCCCGAAGTTTGGTGGCAGCACCGGCGGCTTGCTCACTAAAGCTATCGTCGAAGAAAAATACGCGATTACCTGGACGAGCCCTAAAGAGCAGGTGTTTGAAATGCCAACGGGTGGAGCGGCAATCATGCACGAAGGCAAAAATCTCCTCTACCTCGCTCGCAAAGAACACTGTTTAGCTCTGGGAGCACAGTTTAGGACTAACTTTAAGCCCAAGCTAGAAGATTACAAAATTTACCGAATTTATCCGAGCGGCGAGATTCAATACCTACACCCAGCCGATGGGGTCTTTCCAGAAAAAGTCAACGAAGGACGACCCTACGTGGGTAAGCGGGATAGAAATATTGGCAGCAACCCTGAACCGGCAACGCTGAAGTTCTCTGGAAAGAAAACTTACGATGTCTAGCAGGGCCAAAACTCAAAATTAAGGATGAAGGGAGCTTTTCGTCCTTTTAAAGGCCGTTAGCAGTTAGCTATCAGCTTTTCGGGTTTCAGTTTCCTATCCAAGGGAGTGGCGAGCTACCGGTAAGTAGTAAGTCTCCGTCCCGCGCCAAACTATTTCACTGTTGAATAGTGAAATAGTTTGGCGCATCTCAATTTATTAGCTGTCCAGGAAAAACCATTGTTTTGCTCTAGCGATCGCTAGAAAGACGAGGAGGGAGTGACGGTTAAAAGCTAGTCAGCGTCAATTTGACTTCTAACTCCTGCCATAACAGCTCTTGAATGAAATTTCGTTCCGCTCTCAGCTTCGCTTAATCCCCCGATGTTTCCCAGTTATTCTGAGTTTTCTCAACTAGCCCAGCAGGGTAATTTTGTGCCAGTTTACCAGGAATGGGTCGCCGATCTCGAAACTCCCGTCTCGGCTTGGTACAAAATTTGTGCCGGTCAACCCTACAGCTTTTTGCTCGAGTCGGTAGAAGGGGGCGAGACAATTGGACGCTACAGCGCTTTGGGGTGCGATCCGGTGTGGGTACTGACAACCACAGGAGAAACAACCACCCAACAGCATCGAGATGGCTCGGTGAAGCGGTTTGCAGGCAATCCCTTTCAGGTTCTGGCCGACTGCTTAGCTCCGATTCATCCGGTCAATTTGCCGCAGCTTCCCTTCAAAATCGGTGGTCTCTACGGGTTTTGGGGCTACGAGCTGATTCGCTGGATTGAGCCAAGAGTGCCAATCTATGCAGCGACGGACGCTGATTTGCCCGATGGAGTGTGGATGCAGATCGATCGCCTGATTGTGTTCGATCAGGTGAAGCGAAAAATCTGGGCGATCGCCTACGCTGATTTGCGGAGCGACGGCATCGACCTGTCATCGGCTTACCAGCAAGCCTGTCAGGCCGTGGCCAATCTCGTCCTCAAGCTCCAGTCTCCGCTTCCAGTAGAGGCAAAACCCCTAGAAATGAACTACGCTTCAGCCCAGGTGAACTATGAAAGTAACGTCGGGCGAGCACAGTTTTGCGACAACGTTCGCAAAGCCAAGGAGTATATTCGCGCTGGCGATATCTTTCAGGTCGTCATTTCTCAGCGACTGCGGGCTCAGTACAGCGGCGAACCCTTCACTCTCTACCGCTCCCTGCGCCAGATCAATCCTTCTCCATACATGGCGTATTTCAACTTTGGCGATTGGCAAATTATCGGCTCTAGCCCAGAGGTAATGGTAAAGGCAGAACGAGCCAATGGGCAAACCCTAGCAACGGTCAGACCCATTGCGGGAACGAGACCGAGAGGCCAAACCAGCGCCGCAGACGAAGCGTTCGCCCAAGAGCTGCTGCAAGACCCGAAAGAGATTGCCGAACACGTCATGCTGGTCGATTTAGGACGCAATGACCTTGGCAGAGTCTGCGCGTCGGGCAGCGTCCGCGTGGACGAACTGATGGCGATCGAACGCTACTCCCACGTGATGCACATCGTTAGCAATGTGGTTGGAGCCTTAGCGCCCGGGCGGTCGGCCTGGGATTTGCTCAAAGCCTGCTTTCCCGCCGGAACCGTCAGCGGCGCTCCTAAAATTCGGGCGATGGAAATTATTCACGAGCTAGAGCCAGAACGGCGCGGTCCCTACTCGGGGGTGTACGGCTACTATGGGTTTGAAGGCCAGCTTAATAGCGCGATCGCTATCCGGACGATGATCGTTCGTCCTCGGTCAGGGCAGCACCTCGTTTCGGTGCAGGCCGGAGCGGGTTTGGTCGCCGATTCCGACCCAGAGGCGGAGTACCAAGAAACGCTGAATAAGGCGAGAGGCTTGCTGGAGGCGATTCGTACCGTTAGCTAAGAAAAAAGCAGCTCGAACGCCAGCTATACGAACGAGCCGCCAAAGATACACCTAAGCCTGTTATCAAAGAATAGAGAGGAAAAGTAAAAAACGGGTAAATTTTTGCTCTATAGGTTATTTAAGTATTCTGCGAGAGAGAGTTGAGTCTAGAAGCCCGCCTCCACAGCCACCTGATTGAAATTGTCCGAGAACGCGATCCTTATTTAGCCTCGGCGGGCCACTTTTACGTGCAGCAATATGTTCGCCAACAGCTTCAGCAGTGGGGAACGGTGGCAACTCATGACTTCGAGGTTCGGGGGAAAACTCACACTAATCTTATTCTCGATCTGCCGGGGTCAAACCAGAAGCTGCCGCCGATTCTAATTGGCGCTCACTACGATGCTGTACCGGGAACCCCCGGAGCTGACGATAACGCCACCGGCGTCGCTGTGCTGCTGGAGATAGCCCCAGCACTGGCACTGAATCCGCTGAAATATCCGGTGCGGCTCGTTGCCTTTGACATGGAAGAGTACGGCTTGTTGGGCAGTTCTGCCTATGCCGCTGAGCTCAAGCAGCAGGGGCAACAGCTCCGGCTGATGTTTTCGCTGGAGATGCTCGGCTACTGCGATCGCTCTCCTCGTTCCCAGCAGTACCCAGCAGGATTACGGTACTTTTACCCCCATCGAGGTAACTTTATTGCTTTAGTGGGCAGTTTAGCTACCATTCCTGATTTAGTTCGTCTTAGCCGTACGCTAAAATCATCCGGAGTCCCTTGCGAGTGGTTGCCCGTGCCCAATCGCGGTATCTGGGTGCCTCAGACCCGCTGGAGCGACCACGCGCCGTTTTGGGATCGAGGCTATCCGGCAGTGATGGTAACAGATACTGCGTTTTTAAGAAATCCCCATTATCATCGAGCGAGCGATACGGTAGCGACCCTGGATGGGGATTTTTTGGCAGGAGTTTGTGAGGGAGTGATTCAAAGTCTGCGATGTTTATAAGCTGGTCCTAAATGATCTCGGTAAATTCAAACATATCATGAGTGCCCCCTCGCAGCACCGACTCAGTATGCATGCCTCGCCGCTTTCCTAAAACTTGCTCTAGTGCCCCCCCACACGGCTCCTAGGGTATAGGGACATTGGCGCTCCGACCCCGGGGGTTCGTCTGTCGAACAGCTCGTTTCTCGCGTATAAACTTCCATCACGTCGCCTGCCTGCTCAATTTGATCGATGATGTAGAGGCGAGTGCCGTCTTTACCCAGTGCCTAGTTCAGCTTGATGGCCACTTCATCCCAAGAGAGCTTCGTCCCCGTTAAGCCCAGCTCAGTAATTAACGTTTTGCCTCTGGTCCGCCCTGCCGACTTGAGCGCGATCGCCGTAGCTCGTTCGCCAGCGCATCTTCCCTGCCTGTAATAATTGCTTTTAGGCAAACAACACTGCTAAAATTTCCGAGGGTTTGACGCAGCATAAATCTTCTCTATCCTATTGCTCAGGTGCTCAATTATCTATTCAGGTAATCAGCGGAGTAATTTCTCTTACTAGCCGCTTGATTTCTAGAAACAGGAGTCCCTGCTTAGCCTCTTTACTTGCTAAAATCAGCAAAACCGCGTCTTCGCCACAGCCAATCAACACGCTATAGCCTTTTTCGCCCTCAACAAAAATGCGTTCTAGTACGCCTCGAGAAAGTTCCTGACCGATTCTTTCGCCTAATGACAGCATCGCTGCGGACATGGCTGATGTCCGTTCTTCATCCATACTGGCAGGCAGAACCGAAGTCAACGGCAGACCGTCGGGACTGACGAGGGCGGCTCCTTGGATATCGGTCGTGCTGCTCACGAAATTTTGTAAAGTATCCTTAATGGCTGAGGCTTGAATCATTGGTGTCTTCTGAGGGGATAAACGGTTGGTAGAAACGTCGAGAGTCTGAGAGTCTGATACCCAATCATCAACAGGGCTGAAGGCCTCTCGTACGCGACGAACTAAATTCAGCCATGGTCCTTCCTCGTCGTTAGCCGAGGCCGGAGGGTCGGGTGGGGGAACATTGGATGTCATAGATCGACTGAGAGGATCTCTATCTGAATGTCATGGGATTTACTCATTACCCTACATCACAATAATTACCAGATAGTATACCTATCTTTTGACCGTCTGCTGCGCAACTCCTCGCCTCGGAAACCGAATCTGCCTTAAATTCGCTCTAGTAAAGTAATCAGACACTGGGCAACAGAGCTAGGGTTATCGGCATTAACGCGGAGGATCGGTGGACGTTTTGACTGATTAACTAAGCCAAGAGCCAGCGCCACATCCTCTGGCTCCCAAGCGTCTACGCAGTCTGTGTGGGTAACGCCAAGAACCATTGGCAAAGAGGAGCGCTGCTTCATAAAAGTGAGTAACTGCCGACCGCTACGAAAATTCTGGGGACGATGAGCATCAATTAGCAGAACGGTAGCGTGAACTTTACGAATCAGAATGTCCCACATAAAGTCGAAGCGCACCTGTCCGGGAGTTCCATAGAGATAGACCACCTGTCCCGGATTAAGGGTAATGCGCCCAAAATCGAGAGCGACGGTTGTTGTTTGCTTTAATAAGGCTGTTTCATCTGTAGCGCGGCGGTCTGTATCTACCGGATCAATTTCGCTAACGGCGCGAATAAAGCTCGTTTTGCCAGCGCCGACGGGTCCAGTAACGGCAATGAGCAGTCGTTCCATTAAAACCAACTCCGCAAAAAGTTAATTAAATTTTGAATCAACGAACGACTCACCGTTTCTGCTGGTTTGCTAGTCTCCTTTGGTTCGGTGGTCGCTGTAACGGAAGCTAGCGGTCGGGGTCGCGCCGGTAAAAGTCTCACTTGTTGTTGAGAGTGCGGCACTTCCTCGACTAGACCAGCTACCATCAGACGAAATGCGGCTCGCTCTACCTCGCTGAGTGGCTGATTCACCTGCCGGGTAATAGTTTCGAGAGAAGTTTTGCCATCGGCAAGTACCCAAAGCTGTAGCTCCAGAGCTTTAAGCTGTAGTGCCGGACGAGATACCAGAGCCTCTAAAGTCGAACTCCGGTGAGGAAGTTGGTTGGCATAGCTTTCCCAGTTTTTGAGCCGGCGCAGACAAAAGAGGGCCACTTCAATAGCCCGAAGACTGATACCCGTCATTTCTAGCCACGGCAGAGTCTGCTTGCGGTCTTGATCTGAGAGATTAAAGCGTCCTGAACTCAGCTCAAACAATCTGTGAACTTGAAAAAGCTGTCCTTGAAACAGCAACTTGAGCTGCCTGACCTGCAAAACCGACTCCGTGTTGAGATGGACGCCTAAAGCCTTTCCACTCGGGCAGGATTCGGTTAGCCGCTGAAGAACGCGCCTTCTCAGCCAGCCTCGGCTTTCGATGGCGTTCGTTAAGCCTTGACCGTCGGCGCGATCGCTAACCGCCACTAAGCGACCATTTTGAAACCAGAGATAGTAAGTTCCGGCTCTGGCAGTCACAGACGAAGATTGAATGGTCAACTGCCCAGATTTAGAGCCTGTATCGATTACTCGAAATAGTTCTGGGAGAGAAAATGTTTCTAGGGAGCCAGTGATGCTCATCCTAACTGTCCTTCAATAACCTCAGTCGCCTCAGCGCATAGAACAATTGTTGCCTGTGATTGTTTTTCTGTGCGCATTCCTCCATCCCCTACGTGAGGTTTTGCTAAGTTAGCGTTCTAGAAACTGCTAGCCAATCTAACACAAACCCCTTAGTCTTGCTTAAAAAGGAACATCTTCGTCACTGATATCCTGAACACTCAACCGGGTATACGTTGTGTGCTCTTCTTCTACCGGAAGCTGTGCCATAATGTCAGACAGCTCTTTCTGCATATCTTTAGTCAATTCGAGTGAAAAATCGGTGTCTAGACGAGCCGCCTCCATTGCCTCGACTAACTTCATGACAGAAACCTTTTTTTTAGTTCTTCGAGAGCGAGATAGTTTAAACCCCTCTACTTCCAGAACCTGTTGAGACTCCATCGCTCGTTTGAGCCTTTTCTTGAGATGCTCAATTTCTGTATTGAGCTGCTTCCAGCGTTCCTCGATCTGCCGATAGCGCAGCGTTAGAGCGGCAATATCTTCTGTTTCCGGGTCTGGGTTGCTGAAGCTAGCAAGCTGCCTCAAGCGCTGGTGTACCTGCGCTACATAAACTGGGTCCATTTTGGCATAGTGAAGCTGCTGGGCTGTCAGCGGTCGTTGACCCCAAGCTCCTGTTTGTTCGGTCACGTCTATCGGGGAAAAGTGACAGAGGTGTTCAGCTAGGGTTTTGAGCTGACAGTTGGGAACAGAGACCAAATAGTAAGGCAGTTTCCTCGCCATTTCTAGAGTACAGGTTATGTTATGTCCCTTCCGCTTCCCCAAAAACCGAACATCGTAACTAGCATTGTGGAACACCTTTTCGATGGCTGCATTGAGCATAATCTGGTCAATGAATTCACGAACTAGCTGCGGCTGTTCTAGCACGTCGAAGATCAAAACGCGCTCGCCAGTACGGTCCTGAGCATCGGTTAAAACCTGAATCAGGGATAGTTTTGGGTGCTCTGTCTGATGCTCGGCGACTTCAGTATCTAACCACAGAACGTCCGCTTGCGCGCAGCAGGCGATCGCTTCTCTAATAGCACTCGGCTCTTGCAAATACGGCATTTTAGCTGTTGGTCATGAGTCATTGGTGACTGTTACAAAGAACAAGTGACCGGCCTTCTTTACTGTTCGTTGCTCATCGCTGTTATAATAGCCTGCTGACTTGCTGTTGAGTAGGCTTGCTGAAGAAACTGTCTAACGGCTTGCGCATCGGTGGCGGCGAGGGGCATGGGTCCGAGAATATCTAGAGGGGTTTTGCTTTCAGGCGGAGGAGCAATGACGACTAAAGAGGACTCTAGCGGTTCATGATAGTCCCAAAATTGCTTCCAGGGAGGAGTCTCTACGGCTACGGGGGTGGCGGTTGACTCTGGCGCAGATGCTGGCCTATCCGCCTGGTGCGGTGCTTCGCCAGCGCTGGGCCTCACCTGACGCAGAGCCTCTAAAATTTGTGCTTTGGTTCGTCCCCGGAGCTGAAAGAGCACAAACGGATCTTCGCTAAAGCGATCGCCTAACTGATAGTAAACCGCACCAATATGTTTGCAGGGATTGGCTTTATCAGGACAGGTACAGCGAGCGCGAATATCCGAAAGAGTATAGGGAAAGAGGCTCAAGCCGTTAGCAATGAACACCTCTTCGATGTTAGCCGGCATCTCTCCGGCCAGCAGTTGGGCCGAATAAATGGCCCGCTCGGACATGGTTTCAATGAGATAGCGCCAGTCTTCATCGGTAAACGGAGCGATCGCTAAAGAGACTTGATACGGTTCTGCTTCGCTTCCCTGTACCTTGGCCAATACCTGCGCTCCTTCAAAATCAATACTGAGAACGTTACCTTCTCTGGCGTAGGTCCGTGCCCTTTCTAGACGCTTTTTAAAGCGGTAAGAATCTAACAATTCCAGCCATCGCTGGACCCACCATTCGCGCTCGTCAATTTGATAGTTAGTCATAGGAAATTCGGAGTCGATTGATCAATAGCTCTTCGCTTTTAGCTTTCTCAGGCTAACAGCTAATAGCTTGCCGAAGGCAAATACGCTCGTTGTTATTTCTCTGTGGTTGATGGGAGGGGTTTGGTTTTGTAGAAAGTTTTGAGGCTTTGACTGTCGCCAACGAAGCGCCAGTGCCAGGGCTCGTAGCTAATGCCTTGGGGGTTATCGCGGGGAAAGGAGAGTTCAAAACTATATCGCGGAGCATTTTGCTCTAGCCAGCGGAAAGCCGCTGTCTTTTCAAAACCGGGGGTAAGATGGGTTGCTGGGGCGCGTCCGTCGCCGATATCGATGGCGTAGCCAGTGTGGTGTTCGCTGTAGCCAGGGGGAGCGCTGACTTCTGCCCGTTGCGCGGCTCCTTGTCCGCGCTGCTCTTTGACCCCAAAAAATAAGTAGTCTTGCTCAGCAACGGAGCGAAAGCCAGAAAGCGGAGCTAAAACGATTCCCTCTGCCTGCGCCGCCGCCTGCATTTGAAGAAATTTTTCTGCTGCTGCTGCTTTGAGGCGGATACTGCCATCCGGTGTGACTGCTACCAGCTCTGAGGTCGGCACTTCCTCGTAGGGTAAATGTCCGAGAAGATTATCTACACTGGTATCATCCGGGTCTTCTGGTGCTGCCTCCGTCTCTGGTTCGGCACTGGGAACCCCGGTGGGAGGAGCAGCGGCAGATTCTTCATTCGGAGAGGGTTTGAGTAACAAGAATCCAGACACAGAAATGGCTCCTAGTCCCAATGCTGCTACAGCAATGAGTGCTCCTCGTCGTGATGATTGGGCAGTGCTTGGCTGCTCTCGCAGTGCTTCTGGAATTTCATCCATCTGATTCATTAATCTTGTGATGATCCTCTGCTTCAGACTAATCTGACTTTTTACACTTTAATAGTAGAAAAAGCAGAGTCAGCGTTATGTACGGTAACAGATTTAAATACTGACCATTAGAGCTATGGATGGTAGCTCTGTCACTTTAGCTAGCCAGGGAAATTGTTACCTACAGCTAGTTTAACCTCTGGATCTTGATTCGCTATCGTGGTCATGGCGCTGTCTATCTCACTGCCTGCTGTACCGCTGCTGCCACAGCCGGAGCCACTCTCGCATCAAACACGGAAGGAATAATGTTTTCCGGGCCTTGCTGCTCAGACGAGACTAGAGCGGCGATCGCTCGCGCGGCTTCTAGCTGCATTGACGTAGTAATTTCTGTGGCCCGACAGTCTAGGGCTCCCCGAAACACCCCTGGAAAGGCCAGCACGTTGTTGATTTGATTGGGATAGTCACTGCGCCCGGTGGCGATAACCGCCGCATCCTCGCGAATCAGTTCGGGCTGAATTTCTGGAATTGGGTTGGCCATAGCAAACACAATCGGCTGAGAGGCCATCGAGCGCACCATCTCCTGGGTAACCACGTCGGGAACGCTCACTCCTAAAAAGACATCGGCTCCTTGCAGGGCATCGGAGAGAGAGCCACTTTCCCTAACTGCCAGCTCTTGCTTTTGGGCAGTTAACTTGCTCCGCTGAGTGGAAACGATGCCTTGCGAGTCGCACAGCCACACGGTTTTGGCTCCGGCTTGACGCAGCAGGCGGGCGATCGCCACTCCGGCAGCTCCCGCTCCATTGATGACGATTTTGATGCTTTCTAGGGGCTTCTGGACTAGTTTGAGGGCGTTATAGAGCGCTGCCAGAACCACAATAGCCGTCCCGTGCTGATCGTCGTGAAAGACTGGAATATCGAGTTCTTGCTTCAGTCGCTGTTCAATTTCAAAGCAGCGAGGGGCGCTAATATCTTCTAAATTCACGCCGCCAAATACTGGAGCGATATTTTTGACGGTGGCAATAATGGTTTCAGGATCCTGAGTGTCTAAACAAATTGGGAAAGCGTCAATGCCAGCAAACTCTTTAAACAGCATCGCTTTGCCCTCCATCACCGGGAGTGCCGCTTGAGGGCCTAAGTTTCCCAAGCCCAGAACGGCACTGCCGTCTGTGACAATGGCCACCGTATTGCTTTTAATCGTCAGGGAGAAAACCTGTTGCGGATCGGCAGCGATCGCCCGACAAATTCTCCCTACTCCCGGCGTATACGCCATTGCCAAATCCGACTGAGACGTGAGCGGCTGCCGACACTCGACCCGCAGCTTCCCGCCTTGATGAAG
Organism: Cyanophyceae cyanobacterium; assembly: GCA_050331735.1. GTDB lineage: Bacteria > Cyanobacteriota > Cyanobacteriia > Cyanobacteriales > JBHJGN01 > JBHJGN01. Next base: position 19,561 of record JBHJGN010000066.1, on the reverse strand, counting down.
ACGAAACGTGCGATCGCAGACGTCTAGCACCTTTACCGTCGCTATGGCTTTGATGGCGGCGACAATCTGTTGAGCATGATCGTCGCTGAAGGCATCGACGGTTAGTTCGCGGTGAGTCAGTTTCAGATTTTGCTCCACAAGCGTAATCGGGCCGAGATTGCCGCCTGCGTCCGCGATCGCGCTGACAACAGCAGCCAAAGCGCCCGCCTGATTGGGCAGTTCGAGGCGAATCGCCACGCTGAAACTAGGGTTGGGGGTTAATTTTGTCATAAGCTAAAACAACAGTTGAGGTGGCGATCTCAGGATTGGCAAACCTAGTTTCGCCAACTCATCATACTACTCCATTCGGGATTCACCCAAATTGGTAGAGAAAGGTCATGACGAATCACCCCCAGTATGTTCTCGGACTCGATCTCGGCACAACGGGCAACCGCGCTATTTTGTTCGATCGCCGAGGAGCGATCGCGGCTCAGGCTTATCAAGAATTGACTCAATCCTATCCTCAACCCGGGTGGCTAGAACACGACCCCCAGGAAATTTGGCGAGATACCCAGAAGTGTATTCAGCAGGTTCTGCAAACTCAAGGCATTGCCGCCGCCCAGGTAGCCGCCATTGGATTAACGGTACAGCGGGAAACCTGCCTGCTGTGGGACCGAACAACCGGGCAACCTCTGCACAACGCCATTGTCTGGCAAGATCGGCGCACTGCCTCCGCCTGCCGTCGGTTAGTCAATCAAGGAAAAGGCCCGGAAATTCAGGAACGCACCGGACTAATTGTCGATGCCTATTTTTCAGCGACTAAGCTGGCGTGGCTATTGGACTGGCTGAGGCCGAAGCTTAAGGAGGTGGATAACGTTATCGCCGGAACGATTGATAGCTGGATCCTGTGGAACCTCACTGGCGGTAAAGTTCACGCCACCGACACAAGCAACGCCAGCCGCACGATGTTGATGAACCTCGTTGCTAGAGAGTGGGATGAAACGCTGCTAAACTTATTTGAGATTCCAGCCCGGATGATGCCGGAAATTCGCCCGAGTTTAGGCTTCTTTGGCGTGAGCGATGCCACTTTGTTGGGCACAGAAATTCCCATTACGGCGGTTTTTGGCGATCAGCAGGCGGCACTGTTTGCCCACGGCTGCGATCGCCCTGGGTTACTGAAATGCACCTACGGCACTGGCTGCTTTTTAGTCGCCCAAACTGGCTCCCTCGTTCGCTCCCAGCATCGGCTGCTGTCTACCGTTGCCTGGACAACCCAAAACGGCGCGGTCAACTATGCCTTAGAAGGAGCCATGTTTACTACCGGAGCTTGTGTGCAGTGGCTGCGGGATGGGCTGAAGTTGATTCAAACAGCAGCGGAAACCGAGTCCCTAGCCCAACAGGTTCCCGATACGAACGGAGTCTATTTTGTCCCGGGATTTAGCGGCTTAGGCACTCCTCACTGGGATTCTAGCGCTCGCGGTGCTTTTTTGGGCCTTACCGGGGGAGTCAAGCGAGAACATTTGGTGCGCTCAGTGCTGGAGGCGATCGCCTATCAGGTTAAAGAAGTCGTTGAGGCCATTACCCAAGACGATGCCCCGGTATCGCGGCTCAAAGTCGATGGTGGTGCCTCAGAAAACAATTTTCTGATGCAGTTTCAGGCGGATGCCCTCGGGATTCCCATTGAACGTCCAGCAATTTTAGAAGCGACGGCTCAAGGAGCAGCGTTTGGGGCCGGATTAACGGCGGGTTTCTGGGATAGCTATCAAGAATTAGTCGCCAGCCGCAAGATTGAGCGGATTTTCGAGCCAGGAGCAGGAACCGCTCAAGCACAAGAAAATTTTGCCATCTGGCAAAGAGCGGTTGAACGCGCTCAGGGATGGATTGAGTACTAAGTTAAGCTGCTTGTCTTAATTGGTGAGGGGTAAGGGATGCATTTTCAAAGTGTTAATGAATTTAGTTAGGGATATCAACCTTAAAAGGAGCACTTTAAGATTAGCTATGACAGCAGACTAATAAAACGTACTTTGAGTTCGTTCTGTTATTGCTAGTCGTTTCATACGATTCGAAACGTACTTTCGGTTCGTTTTAGCCGTATGACTTCCAAAAAACATGAGAAAGCTAAACAGCTTTTTGGAGAGAGGGTTCAGACACTTCGTAAAGCACGAGGAATCACCCAGGAACAACTGGCAGAACGCCTTAACAAATCTATTGAGCATGTTAGCTACATAGAACGTGGTGAACGCGCTCCATCCTTTGAAACAATTATCGATGTTGCTGAAGCTCTTGATGTATCAGTACCATACTTGATGTACGTTACCAATCAATCGGTTGTCAGTACTAGCTTCCTTACTGAATTACAGTCTCCCGTAGTTCCTCCTTCTCTTGTTGAGCCTGTTGAAGAACCAATTAATACATCTAAAGAGCGTCGCTCTGATTTAGAACGTTTACAAACAGCACTAGAAGCCATACAGGAGTTACAGAGCCTTGCGAGTGAGTATGGTATCAATGACGTTTTTCAAGATAACGGTGGCAAAGTACTTCAAGTGCTAATTCTACTTGGTTTACGGATATCGCCTGGGCGTGAAGGAAATAATGCAATTGATGCAGAAGAAAATGAGTATGAGTTAAAGACAATTAACAAACTCCTAAGCAGAAGTGTAACTACACACCATCATCTCAATTTGGATATTCTTGCCAAATATAGAGATGTAAAAGCTTGGTACGTTGCTGTTTACGAGGGAATAACATTGAAAGCTATTTATAAGGTTGACCCAGCATCCCTAGAACCTAAATTCAGCTACTGGGAATCTAGAATCCTTGGAGGCATAGAGTCTATTAATAATCCTAAAATTCCTTTAAGTTTGATAGAAAAGGAAGGTGAACTAGTCTATCCTCAAAGCAATGAGTAGCCACAAGTTGATTTGCTGATTTAAGTTGAAGCATCTAACTTTATAACTAATTGCTTTGATTGGTTTATGCAGATTGGCTCTTGTTGAAGGAGAAGATTTTTGTAAAGAGCAAGAGCATCCTTTGGATTCTCAAATTTGCTTAGAAAACGAAAAGCAGATGCAGCGAGGTAGGCAGAGTTTTCTTCAAAAGCCACCCATCTTCTTTCTAGCTTTTCAGCGGCAAATCCCGTTGTGTTTGAGCCTGCAAATATATCTAAGACTTTATCTCCAGGTTCAGTTAAAAACTTAATAAAAAACGTTGGTAGCTTCTGAGGAAATCTTGCAGGATGGGGAGCTACAGAGATAGATTTGCACATTCGAATATAGCTAGAATTGCTTTCTGTATTTGGGATTTCCAGTAGATTAGAAGGAATAGCACCACCATTATCAGTAGCAAAGCTTTTACTAATATCATGACCTGAAGGTCTTTCTTTAGGTTTATAATACTTTTGAGGATTAGCTTGTAACTTTTTCATGCGCTCAGAATAAGGAACTAAAACATTACTTACGTTAGCTTTAGGGTTATCGCATTTCGATAACCACCAAACTGTATTTACAGAATCTTTTGCTCGAATTTTTCGTTTATTAACCCACTCAATTGGTGATGGTAGCTTTGCTGGATTAAACCAAAAGAATTCTTCAGCAAGTCTAAATTCTAATTCATCACAAAGTTTAATCAGAATACGATAGTTATAAAGCGAGCGAACAGGGCGTTTACTTTGATAAGCTCCACCTAAGTCAAGAATAAAGCTTCCTGTTGGAGAGAGAACTCTATGAACTTTCTTGCAAAACTCACAAAGCCAGTTAACATAATCCTCTTGCTCTACATTACCGTAAGTCTTTTTACGCTGAAGGGCAAAAGGTGGGGAAGTTAATACTAAGTCAACAGAATCGTCTTCAAGCTGATCGAGTAATAAAAGTGAATTACCTACATACGCGGCACCATAGTCCGTAGTGTACAGAGGATTTGAAAGAGGCATATAGATAAACGTACTGAGAGTTCGTTTTATACTATAATGCAAAAATGCTGAAGGCACCTATCTAATCTCCACCTGTTATTCAGCAGCCCAACAAATCGCTATACCGAAACGAGGAGGGTAGTTGGCTGAATGGTAATGAATACTTGCATTAGGTAAACTCGGTTTTTAAATAGTAATAATTTAAGATAGTTTAGAGCGGGGGAACTGGAGAAATTACGGTAAGCCAGTGGGAGGGACTATAGTAGCGATGAACTATGAACAATCAACAATTAACAAAAAGCTCAGATACAAAATTGCGGAATTGCTAGTCATAGCTAATAGCTTTTAACCTCTAGGTCATTTAAAGACTATGCAAAACCAATCGCAACGAGTTCTTGATGCTTGGCAAACCTTTCTGAGCACTCCTCTCGATACGCGGCTCCATCAAGCTACCCGCGTCGATGCTCAAGCTGCTGCTGTTAAGCTGTTTCAGCAGGTGGCTGAGACGGTTCCTGCGTATCAAGCTTTTTTAAAAGAACATCAGATCGACGCAAACGCCATTCAAACCTTTGCCGATTTTCAATCGTTACCGCTGACAACGAAAGCCAACTATTTGCAGCAGCATGCGCTCTCGGCGCTGTGTCGTCACGGACGCTTGGAAAAGTGCGATCTGATTGCAGTGTCTTCGGGTTCTACTGGTGCGCCAACATTTTGGCCCCGCTTTCTCACCGATGAATTTCAGATCGCCACTCGCTTTGAGCAGATTTTCCGCGATTTTGGAGCCAATGTTCCTACTCTAGCTGTTGTCTGCTTTAGCCTCGGCACCTGGGTAGGCGGGATTTATACCGCTAGCTGCTGTCGTCATCTGGCCGCGAAAGGGTATCCCATCACTGTGATTACTCCCGGCAACAACAAAACAGAAATTCTCCGCGTCGTGCAGCAACTGGCCCCTGATTTTGAGCAAGTTGTTCTATTGGGCTATCCTCCTTTCCTTAAAGATGTGATCGATAGCGGCAGGGCAGAGGGCATCGAATGGCAGCGTTACGCTGTGTAGCTAATAATGGCAGGACAAGTGTTTAGCGAAGAGTGGCGCAGCTTAGTTGGCAAACGAATTGGCTCAGTGAATCCTTGCTACGACTCCGCTTCTCTCTACGGAACAGCGGATGCTGGTGTGCTAGGCAACGAAACTCCCTTGAGCATCTGTATTCGTCGCTTTCTGGCGGCTCATCCCGACGTGGCCCGGACTTTGTTTGGTGAGTCTCGGTTACCAACTTTGGTGCAGTACGATCCGCTCAGCCGCTTTTTTGAAGTGGTAGACGGTACGCTGCTGTTTTCTGGCGATAACGGCATTCCGCTAATTCGCTACCATATTTGCGATCGCGGCGGCATCATTCCCTACGAAGACATGCTGGAGTTTTTGGAAGACATGCTGGAGTTTTTGCAAGAATGGGGCTTCGAGCCTCTCCAAGAGTTGGATTCTGGGAGGGTCTATCCGCTGCCCTTTGTGTATGTGTTTGGGCGATCGCACTTTACTATTTCCTACTTTGGCGCAAATATCTATCCAGAAAACGTGACGGTAGGACTGGAACAGTCGGAGATTCAGGAGTGGGTGACGGGCAAATTTGTCATGGAGGTGAAAGAGGATAGCGATCACAACGTCTATTTAGCGATCACCGTTGAGCTAGCCCCCGGAGTGACTGACAGCGAAGACAAGCGGCAGCGCATTGCTACTGCTATTCAAGAACAGTTGCTGCGCCTCAACAGCGAGTTTGCTAACTACGTTCCGCCAGAACGACAGCACCCCCAAGTGACGCTGAAGCCCCCAGGCGATCGCGACGATTTTCCCCTCGGCGTGAAGCATCGCTATACTCGGTGAGTCACGATTAGAAATAATTGACACTAACAAGAGCATTTTAGCGATCGGCCATCAAGGAATGAAGTTTGGTACTGTCGGTGTGACTCGCTCTTTTTAGAGGAGCTAGAATCGGAAGAATCAGGGTAAAAGTTGAGCCGACACCAGGCTGGCTATACAGGGCAATCCGTCCGTCGTGGGCTTGGACAATCGCGCTGACAATCGCAAGACCTAATCCCGTACTTCTGGCTCCATCTCTACTCACTCCTGTCTGAAAACGCTCGAAAATACGCTGTTGGTCGGCCATCGCAATTCCCGTTCCCGTATCTCGTACCCAGAAATGAACGGTTTTTTTCTGAATAGCAGAACCAATGGCAATGGTCCCTGCCGTTGTGGTATGTTTAGTCGCATTTTGAGCTAAATTAGTCACTGCCTGCACTAATCGCTGACGATCTGCAAGGATAATACCCGTTCCGACTGTTTCTAATTGCCAATGCCGAGGGGCAAGCGCTCTTGCTCTGTCATAAATTTCTTCAGTCAACGTTCTCAGCTCAACCGATTCTAGGTGCAAGAAATCTGGTTGTTCGGATTTGGCCAAGAGCAACAGATCAGCAATCAGGCGGTTCATCCGTTCTAATTCATCTGCAATAATTTTCTTGGTTTCCTGTTGTTCTTGGGGAGTATCCCCCATCAATTCCAGATGACCTTGAACAATCGTAATGGGAGTTCTCAGTTCGTGGCCGACATCATTCAAAAATTGTCGTTGACTTACAAATGCTGACTGTAATCGCTGCAACATCTCATTAAATGTTGTGCTTAGCTGAGCAACTTCATCATTTCCCTGTACAGGGATGCGTTGGTCCAAATTATTTTCGCTAATGGCTCGTGCCGTTTTAGTCAATAAACGGAGAGGATTTAAGATTCGACCGGCGAAAATCCAGGCCAACACCGAAGTAATCACTGCGGCGACCGTAGTGACGCGAATAATTGTTAAAATCGCTTCTCTGACCTCTTGAAGTTCGCTCCGAGTAGCAATTGCTACCACAAATACCCCCCTAATTTTGCCGTCAATAGCAATGGGTTCGGCTAAATAAACAATTTGGTCTTGAGACCCCTCTACTTTCCCCCGTTCTGATACAGTGAGCTGTTGCCAGTGTCTGACCATAGCAGAGTCGCGAGCGATTGAGGGAGGCAAGTTGGCAGGAACGGAGTCATAAAAGCCATTGGGAAGTAAGGCAATGGTGTATTCGTTAGAAATGGGAATATTTCGTCTTAGAAAAACGTCAAAAATAGCCGTAATATTATTCCCAAACGGTTGTGCTGTTTCAGGGTCTTTGCCCTGTACTAATAGCTGTAATTCCTGAATTTCTTGGTTGAGCGCCTGCTCGATCCTCGCCTCAAGCCGTAACAATAAATCTCGACGAATCGCTAAGACTGCCCCGGCAAAAGAGCACAGAATTAATAAGCAATATACCGCCAAAATACGAGTTTGAAATCTATACGATGTTTTTTGCTGATTTTTGCTCGTCTTCAACACCGCTCGCATCTTCCTAAACTTAAGAGCCTGAGCAACCTCGTAGTATGGCTGCGCTGATTGCACCTTCCTAGCCTACCTACCTGACGTAAAATAATGGAGTAGGGTTCTAGTCATTGATAAAATTGATGCATCTCTTGCCTTTGCTCTCACCTCACGCCACTCGAGACTGCAATCCTTTAGAAAAAATCTTTAAATTCTTGCTTGGGGGCTCGTTCCATCAAAGCTTTTACGGCTTCTTGGGGCGTGATTTCTCCCTCTAGCAGCCGATAGACCTGACGAGTGATGGGGACCGTCACCTCCTGCTGCTGCGCTAACTCCATCAGAACCTTTGTGGTATTCACTCCCTCTGCTGTTCCTTCAATCTCGGCTAAAATTTGCGTCAGTGCTTTACCTTGCGCCAATCCGAATCCTACTTGGTAATTTCGGGAGAGAGGGCTGTTACAGGTTGCCAGGAGGTCGCCTAAGCCGGATAGCCCAAAAAAAGTTTCTGCCGATGCGCCTAAACGAGTTCCCACGCGAATCATCTCCGGTAGCGCTCGCGTTAGTAACCCCGATTTGGCATTAGTGCCAAGCTGAATTCCATCACAAACTCCCGCAGCGATCGCCATCACATTTTTTAACGTTCCCCCGAGTTCGGTTCCTAGCGGATCGGCATTGACGTAAACTCGAAAAGTTTCGGAATTAAAAATTGTTTGGACTGTTTGTGCTGCGTCTTCATACTGACTGGCAACCACCGTCGCAGCGGGCAACCCTTGACGGATTTCTTTAGATAAATTGGGTCCGGATAAAACAACCACTGCCTGCTGAGGAAAGGCATCTTGCCAAAGCTGCGAGGGAGTGCAAGTGGTGAGGGGATCTAAGCCTTTGGTGGCGGTGATCAAAATGAGATTGGCAGCAAGGTCGGGCAGTCTTTCAATGGTGGGTCTTACTCCTTGGCTAGAAACGGCAGACAGCACCACGTCCACATCGGCGATCGCTGCTTCGATCCTTTCCTCGCTGCGCCGCGACCACAGCCGGACTGGATGACCATTGCGAGAGGCTAACTGGGCCAGGGCGGTTCCCCAAGCGCCGGAACCGACGATCAAAATTTTGGGATGATTTGTCATTCTCGCTTTTAAAATAAGTAGGCGTAGGTCAGTTAAAACAGAATCAAGACAGGCAAGAAAAGCGAACAGCCACTAGCTAACGTAGATTCAATTCTATCTAGCTACTCAGAAAGTTGATTGCTGGTCGCTAATGATGAATAATATAGGTCAATCGGATTACAGTGAGAAAGTGTGACTCCCCGAAACCCGGCGCCGACAGTAGACATTATTATCGAACTGATTGACCAGCCTCATCGACCGATCGTTCTAATTGAACGCCAAAATCCTCCTTCTGGGTGGGCGCTACCGGGGGGATTTGTAGACTATGGGGAAGCGGTAGAAACCGCCGCGCGACGGGAAGCCAAAGAAGAGGTTAGCCTAGAGGTAGAATTAGTCGAGCAGTTTGGGGTCTATTCTGACCCCGAACGCGACCCGCGCCAGCATACTCTTAGTATTGTGTTTATCGCCACGGCCCAAGGCACTCCCCAAGCCGCTGACGATGCTCAAACCCTCCGTATTTGCCACTCTTGGGAACTGCCAACAAATCTGTGCTTCGATCATGATCGCATTCTCAAAGATTACTGGCGCTATCGCTACCATCACATCCGCCCCCACTTATCCACCTAATGCCCATGCCGAGAGTCATTCGCACATCCACCGCCCCTGCCCCCGTTGGCCCCTACAGTCAGGCGATCGCTGCCCGAGGAGAGATGCTCTTTGTCGCCGGACAAATTCCCCTCAATCCGCAAACGGGGAATCTGGTTGGGGAAGACGTAGCTGGGCAGACACAGCAGGTGATGACAAACATCGAAGCGATTCTCGAAGCGGCTGGTGCTGGCTGGCAGGATGTGGTGAAAACCACCGTGTTTTTGACGGATTTACAGAATTTCACCGCCATGAATCAGGTGTACGCTCAGCATTTTGACGAAGATAAAGCTCCTGCCCGTGTCTGTGTGGAGGTGTCGCGCTTACCCAAGGATGTCCTCGTAGAAATTGAGTGTATTGCTGTTGTTGGTGGTTGATGTCGTCGGTTATTGCTAGGAACATTCTTTTGCTCAGACTAGCTTGTGCCTTTCCCCTTTGCCCCTTACCCTTGCCCCCTTCACGCCATCAGGATAGAATTTCTCCATTGGGTCCGAGGGAAGGATACGGAATCCCTCTCTCGCGATATGAGCTCGCTAACTCTGGATAACACCACTCAAACAGTGTTTTTGTATAAGTTTCTGGGTCAAGGCGAATGTGGTTATAAAACCCGGCTTCAAGTCGCTGTCGCTGCGCCTCAAACAGAATTACAGCCGCCGCCACCGAAACGTTGAGAGACTTCACCATCCCCAGCATCGGAATAATAATGTGACCGTCTGCTAAAGACGCGGCCTCTTCACTTACCCCCCACTTTTCAGCCCCCATCAGGAGAACAGTGGGCTGGGTATAGTCTATGTTTCTGAAGTCTTGGGAAGATTCGCTCCAGTGTGCGGCATAGATATTAAAATGCTGCTTTTTGAGATGAATAATGGCTTCTTTAATATGAGGATGGGTTTGTAGCTGCACCCATTTTTGACTGCCCCTCGCTACTTGATCGAAGGTTGGTAAGGGAGCAAATTCATTCACCGTATGAATGCGAAACGCTCCCACCGCGTCGCAGGTGCGTAAGACCGCCGCTAGGTTGTGAGGTTTATGGACATTTTCCATCAGAACGGCTAAATCTGGCTGCCGCCGCTCTAATCCTTCTTTCAGTCTCTGGTATCTTCTGGGAATCACAAATTTAATTGTAAATCAAAGCCACAGCGAGAATGCTCGCTAGCCAGAGGAGAAAACAGGTACGGGTGAGCTGTAAAGCTTGGTTAACTTTCTGAGGCGTAATGGCAGAATGAGGCTCTCCGAGCAGCGGTTTGTGCTTGACAACGCCGCCGTAAGTATTAACTCCGCCTAACTGGACTGCTAACGCTGCTGCAAAAGCACATTCGCTCCAGCCCGAGTTAGGGCTGGGATCTTTAACCGCATCTCGACGACACAGCCGCCAAACCTGCCGAGGTTTTCTGGCAAGTAAGGCAATGGTAAGTACCGTTAAGCGGCAGGGAAGCCAGGTGATAACGTCTTCGAGACGAGCACTAAACCAGCCTAAGTCGGTATAGGGGTCTTGGCGGTAGCCAATGGTAGAATCGAGGGTACTCGCGGCTTTGTAGGCGATCGCTACAGGAGCACTTCCCAGTCCAGGAATCAAGAGGCCGACTGCTGCATAGAACAGGGGAGCCGTCACGCCATCGGTGGTATTTTCAGCGACGGTTTCTAGCACAGCCCGTAAGATTTCTGCCTCTGTCAGTTTTTCCGTGTCTCTGCCAACATAAAGACTCAGTTTGGAACGGGCTTCATCAATATCTCCGGCCTCCAGGGGCTTGAGAACATCTAGAGCGGCTAGACGTAAACTACGACCAGCAAAACAGCTCGCTAGCATGACAACGGCTGTCGCAGTGCCAAAGTCAGCATGGATGTGAGCAGTGGTTTGTACTAACGCCCAAGCGGTGAAGCCACTACCGATAATGATGACTGTTCCTAAACCAATACCCGCTAAACGGCGCTGCCAGCCCGGGGAGGAGGTCTTGAGGCTCAGCCGAGTCAACCGCGAAATCTCCCAGCCCATGACCTGCACCGGATGCAGCCAGCCCCAGGGATCGCCGATTAAGTAGTCGAGGCCAGCAGCTAGGGCAAGCGTAACCAGATTCCTCCACTCTTCAAATAGCACCATTGCTGCCAATACCAATAAACGAATAACGGAAACTAGAAATAGTGAAGCTGGCAAACATAACGGTTGACTGGATAAAAAAAATTATTAAGTATAAATACTGCTACATCAATTCGTTAACCTTCTCAAGAAAAGACAATCGAATCGGTTCCTTGCTAACTGGATAGATTTCAATCGATATCAAGCCCACTGTCGATCGATTACCTGTCCCCCTCTTGCCGATTCTTGACTGGGAGAAGTACATTTTTACAAACTATCAACAATCCGCAATTAACAAACAGCAATAATTTCTAGTGCTCATCTCAAGCAAACGTCGGTTATTTAAACAACAAAGCTAGTGTCTTCTCCTTGGGAGGCTTGCCAACTGCGAGCGTCGTAATAAAGATCGGCCAGAGTAATGGTATACAGGGCTTCTTTTAGTTTTTGATGCAGTCGCTTCCATAGGCTAAACGTCACCCAATCTTCGGCTTGAGTGGCATTGGCATTGTGGCGAGGAAGGGGGTCAATTGTTTCGTCAACGGCTGCTAAAATTTGTCCCAGAGAAATCTGCTGAGGAGCGCAAGCTAATTGATACCCCCCCTGCGCTCCTCTCACGGACCGAACTAATCCAGCCTGTCTCATTTTGATGAGCAACTTTTCAAGATAAGGAGCTGGTAAATCTTGACGTCGGGCAATGGCTTTAACGGAAGTCGGTCCGTAATCGGGCTGTAAACTGAGGTCAAGAAGAGCTTTGACGCTATAGTGTCCGCGGGTTGTTAACTTCATACTGTCTGTACTTTAACAGATTTAGTTAAATTGTCTTGATTTTGATCGAGCAAAACCTGCTGATAGCTAAGCGGACAAAACCGACAGCGGAGAACTTTCGTAAAACAATTTTTGTAAGGTTGAAGTCAACTAACTGATACTGAAGAAATTTTGAATCGATTTAGCTTTCTACGTGTAATATAGATAGAATGGCGCGATAAAAAATTCAAATTTTATTGCACGGGCTAAATTCAGCTTTAGGCAAGAAGATTGTCAACCATATCAGTTATTTATTGTAGTTTAAGTTGATGGCGAAAAAGAACCAACCTGAACCTTTAACTGGCGAAGAGTTAATTAAGAAAGTTAAAGAACTAGGAAATCTCAGTAAAGAGGAAAAAGCAAGGGCTTGCGGATACTATACCGTGACCAAAAACGGTGTAGAAAGAGTCAACATGATGAAATTCCTCAATGCTTTGATTGATGCAGAAGGGATTGAACTAGATAGCAGTATTAACGGACACGGACGCGGCGGACGTTCTGCTAGCTATCGGATTAGCGTTCAGTCTAACGGGAATTTACTAATTGGCTCTGCCTACACTAAAAAGATGGGGCTCAAACCCGGAGACGAATTTGAAATTACCTTGGGTCGCAAGCACATTCATCTCAAGCAATTGGGGGAAGATGGGTTTGAGGAGGACATTGCATAGATCCTTGTTCAGCGGTTGGAAACTCCGGCTGCTGCCTTAAACAGACTGGCTGAGGCTTCAGTCCTTGGCATTACTGCGCTATGAGCGATTCATCAGCTTTAGTAACTAATACCCAGTGAGGCTCGGCAGTCCCAATGATGCGGAACGATTTCAAGAGCTGTTGGTTCTGAAATCGTTCCAGCGTTTCTGTGTCTAGCAGGAGGTACGGCAGCTTTTGTTTCCAGAGTATCTGCAATTGGGAATCTGCCGCTGGAATCACTTGATGTTCGCTATAGAAATTTAAAGAAGGGCGTTCGTAGTCAAAGGAGGTATAAACAATCTCAGTGGCTGGAACTCTCAATCTAATCAGGTCTGCTACGTGTCTGACCGGATAAGCCTCGTTCAGCTCCCAGTTCCAGTGGGGAGTAGACACAAACAGAAGCAGCGAAATGTATACCCCCCAAAACAGGACAGGGATAAACTGTAGATCGCGCCGCATGAGCAGGATGGTTGCGACCCATAGAGTTAAAGTCAGCGCCGACAGAACCACCACTAGATAAAAATCGCCAGTCGCCCAGGCAAGATAAAGATTACCGACGCTACAGCAAAGAGCAAGGATCTGGAATAAAACCCTCCAGGCTTTTGGATAAGCAGCATAGCTAGGCAGTCGGCAGATTTCAGCAAGCTGTACCCCAGCGGCTAGAGCTAAAGCCGGATAAATGGGTAAGAGGTACCAGGGGAGTTTGGTCGGCATGAAGGTCACGGCAGCGAAATAAATTCCGCTCCACAGCAGCACTAACTTGGCCCAGCCCCAGTTGCGATATCTCCACGCGAATCCTAGTCCCCAGACGCTAAAAATTAACCAAGGCCAGGAGTACTTCATCAATTCTCCCAGGTAGTACCAAGGCGGTCCGCTGTTGCCTTCGACGACGGCATAAACACGCTGAAGGCTCTGCTCAAGGAAGTGTTGATCGATAAAAGCCGTTTGATAACGCTGCCACTGAGCGCTATACCAGGAAACGACAGGGATACTGCCGAGCAGCAAGCCGCCCCAGAAATAAACAGAACGAAACAACCGGGGCGTATCCCACAGCAGAAACGCGACCGCGATGACTCCAATGAGGAGCACAATAGCTCCTTTAGTAAGACCGATCAAAGAGAAGGCCAAACCAGCCCCGAGACAGGCACGTAAGTCGCGACGCGCTCGCAAAACGCACCAGATTGCGAGCAGGCTGAAGCACAACACGGCGCCATCGAGCATGGCGAGTCGCCCTTGACGCACCACCGGCAAAAACGTCAGGTAAACCAAGGCTGCAAACATAGCGGGCATGCGAGCCACAAAAATGGCTCTGCCGACACTGTAAAGGAGCGGAACGCTACAGGCACTCAGCACCGCTCCCGGTAGCCGTGCTGACCATTCGTTGACGCCAATCAGAGCATAGCAGAGAGCGATCGCATTATGCAGCAGCGGCGGTTTATTAAAGTAAGGTTCTCCCCACAGCGTCGGGAACAGCCAGGTTGAAGACCCCCGTGGGGCCTGCCAGATTTCCTTGGCTATCTGGGCAACGGTTCCTTCATCCCAGTCTCGCAGCGGCAGACTCCCGAGATTAGTGCAGTAGAGAATTAAAGCAGCCACCAGGAGTCCGACGACGCACAAAGATTCTAGCCAGCGCTCCTCCTGCCGCAGTTGACTGCTAGACCGACCCCACGTATAAGCTTGACGACGCATAAACTCTCAAATAAAAAACGATTGTTTGTCTTGCGAGCCCTTCAATTAGCCTTCTCACCTCTAACAAGATTAGATCTTTTTAGAAAGACCCAAGCAAACAAATATAAGCTTGTAAATATTAAAACATGCTAAAGCGAGTAATTTTTGGGGTTTGTCTCACCTCCAAGCCTAACCACCGCAAAGACTCTAGCCAATTTTTTCTTTTCTCAGTCACAAGTTAGTTAAGTATCTTTGAATGAGCATTAAAGCCAGCCAAATCACTCATCAAGTCCCAAACGAGCGACATCTCTAGCTCATGTCTGATGAAGACAAAACGTTCAGTTGATAAAATGTTGTACTGAAGAGAGAGGGCTAATCTATTTATCCCTGGTGTAGTCGCCTCCTAGTTAGTGACTACTAAGATCCTGCACAGTTTATAAGCCTATGGAAGACTCATTTGAATTGACTCTGCAAATCGTGATGGCTGTTCTGGCAGGCATTAGCGCTCAGGTTTTGGCCGAATATCTTAAAGTCCCGAGCATTGTGTTTTTGCTGCTGTTTGGCATTCTGTTGGGGTCAGACGGACTAAATTTGCTTCATCCCAATCAGCTAGGAGCTGGCTTAGAGGTCATTGTGGCGCTTTCGGTCGCCATTATTTTGTTTGAAGGTGGACTGAACCTAGAGCTCCGCGATCTGGGTCGGGTGTCTGGCAGCCTGCGCAACTTAGTCACCGTGGGCACTTTAATTACCCTAGTTGGAGGCGGCATGGCCGCTCACTGGCTGTCAGAATTTCCCTGGTCGATTGCCTTTCTCTATGCGTCGTTGGTGGTTGTGACTGGACCAACCGTGATTGGCCCTCTCCTCAAGCAGGTGTCTGTCGATCGGCGCGTGGCCACTCTTCTTGAAGGCGAAGGGGTACTCATCGACCCAGTGGGAGCCATTTTAGCCGTGGTGGTGCTAGATACAATTTTAAACAGCAACGCCAATCCGGTGGAAATTGTGAGCGGACTGCTGTTGCGCTTAGGAATCGGTGGAGCGATCGGTGCTACCAGCAGTTGGCTGCTCGGCTGGATCTTAAAGCGGACTGAGTTTTTGACCGAGGAGCTCAAAAATCTGGTTGTTTTAGCCGGGGTCTGGGGGATATTTGGCACCGCCCAGGCCATCCGGAGCGAATCTGGGCTGATGGCCACCGTTGTTGCTGGCATTGTGCTGAGAGCCTCCTCTCTTCCCGAAGAACGACTGCTGCGCCGCTTCAAAGGTCAGCTTACGGTGCTTTGTGTCTCGGTCCTCTTTATCCTGCTGGCTGCCGATCTCTCGATTGCCAGCATCTTCGCCCTCGGCTGGGGCAGTGTGCTGACCGTTCTAGCGCTCATGTTTGTTGTGCGACCTTTGAGCGTTGCCGTCTGTACCTGGAGTAACGGGATGAACTGGCGACATAAGTTTTTTTTGGCGTGGGTAGCGCCGAAAGGAATTGTCTCGGCCTCTGTCGCGTCTTTGTTTGCGATCTTGCTAACGCAACGAGGCATCAACGGGGGAGACTCCATCAAAGCGCTGGTCTTCCTCACCATTATGATGACGGTTTTTATTCAAGGCTTATCGGCGCGGTTCGTGGCCCGCTGGCTACAAATTACCTCCTGTGAAGAGCAAGGCGCCGTTATTATTGGCTGTAATTCTCTTGGTCGGCTGATCGGGCGGCTATTTCAGGAGCAAGGCGAAAGTGTTGTGCTCATTGATACCGACCCAGAAGCTTGTCGTAAAGCAGAAGCTGAAAACCTTCAGGTATTTCAGAGTAGCGGACTCGATCCTGAAGTGTTAGAAGAAGCCGGAATTGAATCTATGGGCACTTTTTTGGCCTTAACCAGTAATGGTGGAGTGAACTTGGTGCTTGCTCAGCGGGCGGCAGAGGAGTTCAGACCGCCACGAGTATTTGCTGTGCTTCCCCCCAATCAGGATAGTTCGACCAGCAAGACGAAAGTGACTCCGGCTTTCGTGACGGAAGTTCCGATCAAAACGTGGAATCAGTACATTGATGAGGGTCAGGTGAAGTTGGGGAAAACGCTGCTCAAAGACCCCGGACTGGCTTTTCAGCAGGCCCACCTGAAAGCCCTCGTTCGCACCAAAGAACTGATGCCTCTCCTGGTCAGACGCAATCGCAATCTTCAGGTGGTTAAAGCTTCAGAAGAATGGCGCTCAGGAGATGAAATTATCTATCTGCTCCACGACCCCCGACCCAAGCTGCTCAAGCGGCTCTCTGGGCAAACTCCTTCCTCTCGTTTAGCCTTGGAAAAGCTGCCGCAGGTCGAGGAAGTGCCGATTCAAGCGTCGGCTTCGGACGTTGCCCTCGAAACGATCACTGAACCGATTCAGCCCTAGAGCAAGGGGGTAATTTTCTCCTTGTATCCCGCTTAACTTTGTTTAGAATAAAAGTGCTGTCCAGCTAGATTAACGCGAACGCCATGAAACGAAATCGATATGCTCCTCGCTCGGCCCCGCCGCCTAGAGCTGCTTCCTCCTCGGGAGGAATAGCCTCCTTTTTCAACGTCAATTATGCTTCGGTCGCTCTTTTAGGAGTCATCTTTGTCATCGGCATTGGCGTGGGAATTGCCTTTAGCTCTACCGCTACCTTCAACCCCGAAAACGTGGCTTCGCGGGAGGTGATCGACCGCAGTGCGCCTAACCCTGAACTTTGCGTTCAGTATGGGGCGAGCGCCATCGTCACCGATATGAGATTGTTCGTGACCCTCAATCCGTTCAGCGTGTTTGTCACGCAGCCCCACATGGAACCCGGGTGTGTGCTGCGGCGTAACAACTGGTCTATTTTAGAACGGCAAAATCTGGTTTCCAACGAACAGGTCAGCGACTGTAAAAGACGGATGAATACGTTTGCCTACACGGGGCCGCTGGAGGGATCGCCGGAGATTAAATGCGTTTATCAAAACGATTCGGCAGGTAACTTGTTCTTCAAAGATTCAGGCGCAGCGAGTGCGAACGGAGTGTTTACGCCTCAACCAGAGAATGATAACTTTTAGGGACTGAGCGGGAACTTTTGAGTTAAGTTTTGCTTCGGGGTGAGTGCCAAGACGGTTTCCTAAAAAGTGGCGAGAAAGTATTGATCATTTTGGTGTGAGTTATAGGAGTGGAGGCTATGTGTGGAATTGTGGGCTATGTCGGTACTCAAAGCGCGACAGAAGTATTGGTAGCCGGATTAGAGAGGCTTGAGTATCGAGGCTACGATTCGGCTGGAGTGGCGATTATTTCCGAAGGAGATATTCGCTCAATTCGAGCCAAGGGAAAGCTGTATAACCTGCGGGAAAAACTAGAGCGGGAAATTTATGTCGGTCAGGTGGGCATTGGTCATACCCGCTGGGCCACCCACGGCAAACCAGAAGAACACAATGCTCATCCTCATCTGGATATGGCGATGCGGATTGCCGTGGTGCAAAACGGCATCGTTGAAAACTATCGAGAGCTCCGGGAGCAGCTTCAGGGGCAGGGGCATCAGTTTCGTTCCGATACCGATACCGAAGTAATTCCCCATCTGATTGCCCAAAATTTGAAAGAGGCCGCATCGGGAGGAGAGGCGTTTCTAGCAGCAGTACGGCAAGCGGTTAATCAGCTTCAAGGAGCGTTTGCCATTGCCGTCGTCTGTGCCGACTATCCAGATGAAATGATCGTGGCTCGCCAGCAGGCTCCAATTGTTTTGGGCTTTGGGCAGGGAGAATTTTTCTGCGCTTCGGACGTCACGGCGATTGTACCCTATACCCGCGCGGTGCTGCCCCTCGAAAACGGCGAAATGGCGCGGCTTACTCCCCTAGGCGCTGAAGTCTACAGCTTTGGGGGCGATCGCCTCAAGAAAATGCCCCGGATTCTCAATCTCAATCCGGTGCTGGCAGAGAAGCAGGGCTTTCGCCACTTCATGCTCAAGGAAATCTACGAGCAGCCGAGCGTGGTCCGCAACGGCCTCGATTTCTACATCAACCCTCACTGGCAGGAGCAGGGCACTTCCCCCGTTACTTTAGGGTTAGACTCCCTGACTCAAGACATCGAACAGGTCCAAATTATTGCCTGTGGCACAAGCTGGCATGCCAGTCTGGTCGGCAAGCACCTGATCGAACAGATTGCCGGACTGCCGACAGCGGTTCAATACGCTTCCGAGTTCCGCTACGCTCCGTCCCCAGTGACGGCCAACACTCTCACCATCGGCGTTACCCAATCAGGAGAAACGGCCGATACCCTAGCCGCTTTAGAGATGGACAAACAGCGCCGCAGCGCTTTAGCCGCTCGGTATCAGTCTCGGCTGCTGGGCCTGACCAACCGCCCCGAAAGTTCTCTGGCTCAGATTGTCGATGGCATTATTGATACGCAAGCCGGCATAGAAATTGGCGTGGCGGCGACCAAAACCTTTGTGGCTCAACTGATGGGCTTTTATTTCCTGGCGCTGGATTTAGCCTATCAGCGGCAAACGCTTGCGCCGGAGAAGATTGCAGCGATTGTGCAGGGACTGTCCCATCTGCCGTCTCAGATCGAGCTCCTCTTAGAAAGTCAAGAATCGACGATTGAGGAGCTGGCCCATAACTTTGCGGAAACCCAAGATTTCATCTTTATTGGGCGCGGCATTAACTTTCCTATTGCCCTAGAAGGAGCCTTGAAGCTCAAAGAGATTAGCTATATCCACGCGGAAGGCTATCCGGCTGGAGAGCTGAAACACGGTCCGATTGCGCTACTAGATGCTAAAGTACCAGTGGTGGCGATCGCCATGCCGGGGTGCGTCTATGAAAAAGTGATTTCTAACGCCCAAGAGGCGAAAGCCAGAGATGCCCGACTCATTGGGGTAACTGCGACGACCCACCTTAACGAAGCAGCCTATACTTTTGATGACGTGTTGACCGTACCAGGTGTAGAAGAGTTAATCTCGCCAATTCTCGCCGTTGTGCCCTTGCAGCTCTTGGCTTATCATATTGCCGCGATTAAAGGGTTAGATGTCGATCAGCCGAGAAATCTGGCAAAGAGCGTGACGGTTGAGTAGTCAAGGAGTCAGCGTCAGCGGCATTTGTAAAATAATAATTCGGTCCAACATAGTCAAAAAGCCGTATAGTCTTCCTCGTAAGTCTGTACGGTTTTTGGCGGCGAAAGGACTTGAAGGAGAGAAGATGGTCTTGCATATGGAGTGAGTGGTAGGGGAGAGATACAGCGCTTTGCAGGTTTATGAGGGACAATAACAGCAGTGGGTAAACCAGTTACGCAAATGCTGAGGATTTATGAGATACATCGCTATTTTGATGAGCAAATCAACTTTTTTAGCGGTCTTGGGAGAAAACTGTCT
>JBHJGN010000065.1:0-34738 GCA_050331735.1 Cyanophyceae cyanobacterium | reverse complement strand
CGTTTTCCTCGACTTAATCCAGTCCTTTCGTTCCCCCAAGGCATCGTTATAGACTTTTCGGCAAGTCTCCAACCAAGAAACCATTGTTGCCTCTTGTTCCAGGCTTGGGTAGAGCCGGTACTGGTACGTCATGGTGAACATGACTTGATTCTACCCTAATTCTAGGCAAATAATTTAATTCCCTAGAATTTCTCCCGGTCGGTCGCCGCTCCTCATCCCGACTCAAACATCAAAGATGACGGAGCGGCGCTTCCCCGCGATTAGCTAACTCAAGGGCTGCACCTCAAACGGCTTATCGTCGGTTCTCTCGGGTAGGGGGATAAATTCCGTCTCCTCTGGAACGGGGCTAAAGCGACCTTCCTGCCAATCTTGTTTCGCCTGCTCAATGCGTTCTGCGCTGCTGGAGACAAAATTCCACCACTTGAGGCGATCGCCTACCGGTTCACCTCCGACCACAACACAGCGGACTGGTGCGTTAGCGGAAAGCTTGACGGAGTGGGCGGCCAGCACCGCTAGCTGGAACGGCTCTAGGGGAATACCGTCAATGCTCAATCCTTCATCAAGGCTATACACGGCCTGTTCGCTATAGTTAGCAGGAAGAGTAAGCTGAGTATCGCTCTGAAATACTAGGTCCAAATAGATAATCGGCGAGAGCGTTTTAACCGGTGAAGAGCGCCCAAAGCCTTCCCCGGCAATGAGTGTTACGGATACACCGTCCTCTTCCCAGGAAGGAATGTCTGCCGCTGAATAATGGCTGAACCAGGGGTCGGTTTCTTCCTGCTCACTAGGGAGGGCTACCCAGGTTTGAATGGCGTGGAGAATAGCGTCTGAAGAGCGATCTCGCTCAGGCGATCGCTCAGAATGAACAATGCCGCGTCCTGCTGTCATCCAGTTAACCGCCCCGGGATAAATCTCCTGAACGGTCCCTAAACTATCGCGGTGCAGCAGCACTCCCTCAAACAGGTAGGTGACGGTAGCAAGATTGATATGAGGGTGCGGTCTAACATCGATGCCTTCGCCTTTGGGAAAATGAGCCGGACCGAGATGGTCGAAAAAGATGAAGGGACCAACCATCTGTCGCTGGTCGTTAGGCAAGCAGCGCCGAGCTTTAAAGCCGCCTAGATCTTTGATGTGGGGGGAGAGACGCTGAACGATACTAGACATGGCTTATTAAAAGCTAATTTCTGATTTTTCTAGATCTTATAATAGTTTGGAAGAGTCGATGTGAGCGGTTGTGCGATCGCCTGGCAACGTTAGATATAAGCTCAGCGCCAATGAAACTACCAGACCTAGATCCGATTAGCATCGACCGTATCATAGAAATGGCCTGGGAAGACCGCACTCCGTTTGAGGCCATTGAAGCTCAGTTCGATCTGAACGAACAGCAGGTGATTACGCTTATGCGTCGGGAAATGAAGCCCTCCAGCTTTCGGATGTGGCGAAAAAGAGTGACGGGGCGAAAAACAAAGCACCTTCAGCAACGAGGATTTGTGGAAGGGCGCTTCAAGTCAGATAATCAGGATTAGAGCATATCAATCATGCTGCTTGCTTCAAGGACTGTCTAAAGAGCGATCGACTAAATTATGGAAAGCGTTGTACTAGAACAAGCCGCTTCATCTTTAAGCCAAAAAACGGTGCCCTCTCCAGCATCGCTAGTGGCTGCTTTACTAGCCGTTGAAAAAGAAGCTAAAAAGCAAAAAATTAGTTACTCTTTTGAGCAGTTGCTCGGTACGTGGCGACTGCGTTTTGTGACGGGAACTAAGAAGAGTCAAGAAAGGGCAGGAGTTGTTCTAGGAAGCGGGCGCTACCTTCCTCAGTTTTTAAGAATTTCCCTCAGCTACTCCTCTGCTAATCTTTCGTCTCCCGAGCGTGGCCGAGTAGAAAACTGCGTCAAACTTTTAGCCCTACAGCTATCATTAACAGGACCGGTGAGATTTGTATCGCCCAAGAACATCCTAGCGTTTGACTTTACTAGAATGACTCTAAAATTCCTTGGCGCTACGCTTTATGACGGCTACATCAGATCCGGAAAAGCGAAAGAAGAAAGCTTTTATACCGATAAAATTGGTCAGCAGGCGTTTTTTGCTTATTTCTACGTGAGTGAAGGGGCGATCGCCGCTAGAGGCAGAGGAGGCGGACTGGCATTATGGAGTCGAGTAAAAGAGGTAGATTGAATCCTCCTTAAGTTTTTGACCACGCACGTATGATGCAGAGTAAAAAAGAGATAACGGCAGCCTCGCAGTGGTCGGTTCCCGGCCCCCGACCTTTGCCGCTCATCGGGCGGATGCTTAACAGTCTTCAGTTTGCTCAAGATTCAATTGGCTACAGCAGCCAGCTTTTTCAGGAGTACGGTTCCGTTGCCTCTCTAGCCGCAGGAGGCGGGACTAATCTCTATTCCTCTGATGCTCACTGTCCGGGGTCTGTCGTCGCCTATGGACCGGAAGTCGTTCGCCAGGTGACGCTTCAGCACAATATCTATCACAAACACCCCCTTACCGGACGACTGTATCGCCTTAAGGACGCATCTCCGCGCACAGAACCGCTGAGACGATTTACCGTCGGACTATTTGGCGTTAATGAAGACACCCATCTGCAACACCGCAAGCTGATGATGCCTGCCTTTCATCAGCAAAAGATTAACTCCTATCGAAACGCGATGGTGGCGATTGTGCAGTCCGAACTGAATCGCGTATCGCGGAATCAGGTACTTGAACTCAATCAGTTCATGCAAAGACTAACGCTGCGCATCGCCACTAAAACGCTGTTTGGAGAAGATATTGAAACGACAGATCTAACAGCCGGAGAAATCTTACAGCAAATTTTGAACCGACGAGCAACGGGATTGACTTTAGACATTCCTGGATTATCGTTTCATCAATACCTTAACCTCCTCGCTCAGTTTGAAGAGAAGATCAGAAAGATTATTGCTGATAAAAGAACGACTGATGAGGACGATCTCCTATCAATGTTGCTTCAAGCTCGCGATGAAGACAGTGGTTTAACGTTAACAGAAGATGAAATTATTGGGCATACTGGAGTCATTTTTGCTGCTGGACATGAAACGACCGCAAACGCCCTGACCTGGCTTTTCTTCTTACTTTCACAGCATCCCTCCGTCGCCGCCGACCTGGTAGACGAATTAAGTATACTCAACGGTGCTCCTCCCTCGGTAGAACAACTACAGCACTTACCGTTGCTGGAGCGAGCGATTAAAGAGGCGATGCGGGTGTTGCCTTCTGTGCCTTGGAATGGACGGGTCGTAGCACAAGCAACAGAATTAGAGGGGTATCCTCTAGCCAAAGGAACCGAGGTATTTGTGAGCATTTACCATACTCATCACCTCAGCACCATTTATGCCGATCCGCAATCGTTCAAGCCGGAGCGCTGGGAGACTATTACTCCTAACAACTATGAGTACAATCCTTTTAGCGCTGGACCGCGAACCTGTATTGGAGCGGCTTTTGCCATGATGGAGATCAAGCTAGTTGTCGCTATGATGTTACAACGCTTCCGACTAGAGTTTTTGCCACAGCGCCCCGTAGTGCGTTCTGGCTTTATTTCTATCAAACCTAAATTCGGGTTGCCGATGATGGTGCATCAACAAGATCGTCAATTTCACCGGGGAGTTGGGGGCGTAACGGGAAACATACGAGAAATGGTCGATTTGCCTCAGTAGCAAATTTTTCTCTAGTTCTATTAATTTAGCTTGGGCAGTTCAATGGAATTATCAATATTGAGCAGGTTGACAGTCAATTCTACTTATTACGAACTGAAGCTGCGATCGCAAGAGTACCTGCACTACCAAACTATCGGCGGCGAACAGCAACACTTAGCTGAGGTGACGATGTACAACTGTATGGTTGGCTTTTTGCAGGATTTGGGCATGGGACGGCCCCAAGCAGAGCAATACTGCAACGATGCCGCTAATCTTACCGAACTGGCCCAGTATATTAGCTCGATTTTGGGATAAGGCGATCACCGCTCCCGTTTGCTAACTCCGTCTTCTGGGATGAGCACAACCGAAACCAACAAGAACCAAGCCAAGAACAGTCGAGGGTTCTGGAATCGATTCAGAGGTATCTGCCCCAGACTCCGATGCTAGCGTAATTACCGTTTCGTTTGGGTTGACGCTTCCTGTGAAGGTTTCAGAAGTCGCAAAGCCATTCACAACTTCGACGTTATCGGTGGTCGCCAAAGACCTTGGTGGCTCATTAATGTTGCCGCCGACTCCGGCTAGTTCTAGCAAAAATCCCGTTGGCGGTGGCGCTTCTGGAATACCGACTGTTGCTCCAAATTCGAGGGTGACAACATCCGTAAAGCTGTAGCGAGCGATCGTTCCTTCTGCTTGTTCTGAGGATAGCAACAGCACATCATCGACAAAGACCTCGAAATCAAGCAGGGCAAAAATCCCAGTCCCTTCCAGCGGGGCTTGGTTTTCTGCCTCTGTATCGTAAGAGAAGCTGCCGAAAAAACTGCCCTCTTCGGCAAAGTTTCCTGAAAAATTATAGGTCAACTCAGCAGCATGGGCAGCAGCCAAACTGGAAACGAAGGTTCCTACGCTAATACAGCTAATCAATAGTGTTCGCCACATCATTCTTTCCCCCTTAAATGCCGGAATACCCGAATTTTGCTATTTTTAGCAACTATACCGTTCGCAGTTTAGTTTAAGAATCTGCTTGAACCTTCGTCAATTTATTGTTTGAGGAAAATCATCACTTTTTTGTTGGTCTTGTTTTGTTAACTCAATGCGATCGAGCCCGCTGTTTCTGACACGTCTCTTTACCAAGGTTTAACCCCTATCAATTCGAGTAAAGTCTGAAAAGCGATCGCGCCTTGCTTGCACAAATCTAATTGCACCTATTTTGTTTTCCAATCTGGCTAAAGCTTAACTTTTGTTAAAATTAGATTAAGTTTCGCGCTTTTATACAGGCCAAATTTCCTCTCGGTGAGTTGGGGTAATAATGACGAATACAGGTGCAAAGGTTGTAGATTTTTCCGATCGGTCAGCCCATGAAATTACGCCGCGTCTGCCCCTGTTTGCGAGTCAAACTCCTGGATTGGGTATTCAGCTAGAGTATCATCGTCAACCCCCCCACGAATTGCCCGAAATTGTTGCTCGTCAGCATCTAGTTGTTATTCACAACCAGATTCAGTCTCCTTTACAGCGCGAGCGATGGTTAGACGGGCAGCGACATCCCGAACACACTAGAAATGGCGATGTTTGTATTATTCCCGCTCAGGTTGCCCATCGAACCTATTGGGATACCGAGCATGATTATTTGTTGGCGATCCTCGATCCGCACAGGCTCTCTCACGTTGCACCAGAATGGAGCGAGCCAGATCGGGTGTCTCTAACGCCTTTGTGCCAAAGAAACGATTCACTCCTCTATCAACTGGGCTTGTCTCTTAAAACCGAACTCGAAACCCAAGGATGGAACAATTGCCTCTATCTAGAAGCGATCGCTAATGCCTTTGCCATGCACGTGCTGCGCCACTATTGCACAACGGGGACTCAAGGTCAGTACACTTCAGGCGGACTCTCGCAATCGCAACTGAAGCAGGTGATTAGCTACATTAACGAGCTGCTCGATCGCGATCTTTCTCTTGCTGAACTAGCTGCTGTTGTGCAAATGAGTCCTAATTATTTTGCTAGCCTCTTTAAGCAAGCGACTGGCGTTTCTCCGCACCAGTATGTCACTCAGCGTCGCATTGAATCAGCAAAACGGTTGCTCAAAAAGACTCGTTTGCCCCTTATTGAGGTAGCTCAACAAGTCGGCTTCGCCAATCAAAGCCACTTTTCCACCGTATTTCGCAAACAGACTGGCATGACTCCGAGAACCTATCGTAATGCCTTTTGAGAAAGTTCTGAAGATTTGAAAAGTTTTTGGAGAAATTGAAAAGACAGCCGCCAGCTTGAGCGCCTATATTCAAAAGTGAAAGCAAAAAACACTAGTCAAACGCATCGAGCCGGAGACTTAACGGTTCCACCGTTGGCAAAGCGGCTGATTTAGAAATAGTGCTCAAAGTTCTTCAAACTCCATGCTGAAAAAACACCCCAAATTGTGTGCTACTGTAGCGGCTACTGTGGCTGCGATCTCTACTTCGGCAACGGCTCGCGACTGGTTTGGTAAAGGTACGACTCAGACCCCTCGTTGGTTTGGAGTTAGCTCAATTTCACATAGTTAATCGATATAACATTATCAGCATTCAGTAAAAGGGTTTTAAGCATGAAATATCGTCAGCTAGGAAATACAAACGCGCAAGTATCGGCGATTGGTTTGGGCTGCATGGGAATGTCGGATTTCTATAGCGGACGTCAAGCCAATGATGCCGAAAGTATCGCAACTATTCAACAGGCGATCGCTCTCGGAATTAATTTTCTCGATACCGGGGATTTCTATGGCGTTGGACACAACGAGGAACTGATTCGCGAAGCTATTAAAAGCGTTTCTCGAGACAACGTTTTTATTTCCGTTAAATTTGGAGGATTGCGCAATTGGGATGGAGGTTTTTTGGGGGTTGATAATCGTCCTGTCGCCGTGCGCAACTTTTTAGCTTACTCTCTGCAAAGACTGGGAATTGAGTACATCGATCTGTACTATCCCGCTAGAGTCGATCCTAATGTCCCGATAGAAGATACGGTAGGAATTCTAGGAGAACTCGTCCAAGAAGGAAAAATTCGCTATGCCGGAATCTCAGAAGCCGGAGTAGAAACCTTGCGTCGCGCTCATGCCGTGCATCCTATCGCCATGCTGCAAACTGAATATAGCCTGTGGACGCGATCGCCGGAAACGGACGTTCTTCCTGTCTGTCGGGAACTCGGGATTAGTCTGGTCGCTTATTCTCCTTTGGGCAGAGGGTTTTTAACGGGGGCTTTTCAAAACCCCTGCGATTTTGCTCCTGACGATTTCCGCGCTCACTCGCCGCGTTTCCAAGGGGAGAATTTTCACCGCAACCTGGAATTAGTCAATCAAGTCAAAGAAATAGCGGCAGAAAAAGGCTGCACTCCTGCTCAACTGGCTCTAGCTTGGTTGCTTGCTCAGGGAGAAGAAATTATTCCCATTCCAGGAACCAAAAGACGCGATCGCGTGACCGAAAATGCCCAGGCGGTTGAGATTGAATTAAGCCGTGAAGAGCGAGAACGCATTGAATCAGTGATGCCATTAGGGGCTGCCGCCGGTACGCGCTATCCAGAAGCACTGATGAATACTGTTAATCGTTGAGAGAATGCAACTTTCAAATTTTCAGAGCCTGCCATCTTTTCTACAAAACGCCACCACCAGTTACTCGTTTGCGGCAGACCAAATACTGTTTCGCCAAGGCGATCGCTCGCGGAATGTTTTAATTGTTACCAACGGACGCATCAAGCTAGTTCGCTCTACGATTGAAGGCAGAACGGTGGTTCTACAGGTAGTGAACCGGGGGGAAAGTTTGGGTGAAAATACTTTCCTCTCAGATTTTTCTCCTTATACAGCCATTGCCGAGGTTCCTTCAAGAGCGATCGCGTTTCCTCCAGCGCTGCTGAGAGAAGCGCTCCATCAACATCCAGAGCTAGCAGCGGATTTTAGAGAGCGGCTACTCAAGAAAATTCAAGCTTTGGAAGTTCGTTTAGAACTCCTCCAGATTAGAGCCGCTCATCAGCGGTTACTACAATATTTACGCTATCAAGCGGCGGCTGCTCGCAATCAAACCGTTGTTGTCAACCAGCCGCTGAAAACAGTTGCTGCTGAGCTGTATTTGTCTCCGCGAACCGTATCGCGAGCTTTAGCCAGATTAGAACAAAATCGGCAAATTAGCCGCCAAGCTGATGCCATTATTTTGCTTGATTAATCAAGCTGGATCTCGATCTAGTCGTTTCAGTATCAGGAAGATACTTCTTATTCTGCCAACATTACCTACGATTTATAAAGAAAATATTAAGCAATAAACATGAGTACTAATCGACGTAAGTTTCTTGGCGCGATCGGAGCAACCAGCGTAGCAGGAGCCATTGTCACCGGGCAAGCTACCGCCCAAGATCCCCAGACTCCGTCGCCTAGCCCAGCTACTACCAATTCTCAAGGAGAACTGACGGGCAAAGTAGCAATTGTAACTGGCGCTCGGGCTAACTTTGGCCGTGCTTTTGCCGAAGCGCTCGCCAAACACGGTGCGGATGTCGTGGTCCATTACCATCGAGAGTCAACGCGGGATCAGGCAGAGGAAACGGCGCGGTTAGTAGAAGCGCAAGGAGCGCGTGCTGCTCTGGTGCAGGGCGATTTGGGTCAGGCGGAAACGGTCAAGCGGACGTTTGACACTGCGTTTGAATTCGGTCGCCTGGATATTTTGATTAACAACGCTGGAGCCATTGTGAAAAAGCCAATAGCTGAAGTGACCGACGAAGATTTGGAGCGGATGATTAATATCAATACACGCGGCACCTACTTGTGTATGCGAGAAGCCGCCCGCCGGATAGCGGACAACGGACGCATTATTAACATTGGCACTTCACTGCTGGCGGGAATGGCTCCCAATTACTCTGCCTACGCGGGAACCAAGGCAATGATGGAGGAAGTGACTCGCATGGGTGCGCGAGAACTAGGCGAGCGTGGTATTACTGTTAACACCGTTTCCCCGGGTCCGTTTGACACGCCGTTCTTCCACGAGCAAGAAACGCCGGAATCCGCTCGCTTTGCCGCTAATCTGGCTGTAGCTGGTCGCCTCGGTCAAATTAGCGATTTAGTTCCGTTAGTGGAGTTTCTCGCCCTGCCAGGTTCCCAGTGGATTACAGGTCAAACAATTTGGATCAACGGAGGCTACCTCACTCGATGAGATCAATATAGAGACCAGGCGATCGCAAAACACTGGTTTAAGCTAGTCTTCTCGTCTCTCTTGATTTTCTGTAGCAAAGTATACACCTAAGCCTGCTGAAGGGGAAGATGTCGATACACGACATCTAAGCTCTGTAATTTACTGTGTACTTATGAGCTTGCACTCCGACTTCAAAATTATCAAACAAGAATTTGGGTTAACGCTTTCAATCCAGGCTTAATGTTGGATACTCAACTTCCTCGTGATTATAGCCAAAAAGAAACTGTTAAATTATTACTGGATAGTTTTCCTGATTTATTGTTTCACATTTTTCGCTTCCGAAACTCTAAGAAGATGGGCAAAGCACTAGCATCGCTGGTCTTAAATTCTGACTTAGATGATGTATCAGGAAAATATTTTGATGGATTTAAGCAAGTTGAATCTTCTGTAGAGTCTCACGATAGGTACAAAGCTGTAGAACTTTGGGAAGGAAGTAAAGTGCTTGTCCAACTAGAAAAATCTATTTAAAGGTTTTGATTTTATTTAACCAACACCAGCGAGTGAACTCCTCGCGTTACTGGAACAGAATAGTTAGTTTTGATCAATTGCGGTTGAGGATTGAGAGGATCTGCACCGATACGCCAAAAATCGATACTGCCTCCTTCAATCGAGTCGTCGAAATGGTCGTAATTGACAACCGCTAAATACTGCCCTGAAGCATCAAAGGCAGCGGCTTCGGGTAAAATACCATCAAAAGGATAATCGCCAACGTGATTGAGCTGTCCGGTTTCGGGGTCTAGAGTTGCTAGAGTCAGAGAAGAATACCAGGTAATGCGCTTGTCGTCGTAGGGAAGATAGCTGCGCTCTAGATTTGTTGTCACCACATAGCGACCGTCAGGACTAATGGCTATTCCTTCAGGGCTAACCCCCGTCTGCGATCGCGAAATCAAAGCATGTCGGGGGGAACCATCTTCCTGGGTTCCAGCTTCTAGGCGAATGCTATTGATGCTGCCTTTAGGGGCTTCCGTCCATCTTCCCTCGACATCCTCACCCCAATACAAATTATTAACGATCAAATGCCGACCATCGAGAGTAAATCTGCCCATGTAAGGAGCTTTCTCAATCTGAATAACGTTTCCCCACGGTTCGAGTTCTAAGTTATTTGATCTGGCAAAAGAAACTTCGGCTGCGGTTTCGTTCATCAAAGCTAAAACATTTTCCGTCGGATGCCATTCCGCATGAATTAATCTTTCTCCTTGAGGGATACTGCTAACGGGAGGATAAACCGGGTCGCCCAATTGCCCCTCATTAAAAGGAATTAAAGCTAGAGGAGTTTCTGTTCCTGCACCATTAGGATTAAAAGAGACAGCAACGAGGGAGCCATCAAAGTTAACACTGACAGAATCAGGACGCTCGGCAATAGCTAGATCTTGAACGAGACGAGGATTAGTCGGGTTTTGAAGGTCGATCACTAAAATGCGATTTCCCTGTTCTAAATCGGCGAACGTTTGATTTTCGGCTGCACCTTCAGGACGCTGAGTAAAGGTTTCGACAACGAGGGCATATCGTCCATCGGGAGTAACGGCAACAGCCACAGGAGGGCCCGCCACTGAGTTGCTGGCGGGAGTTTCGTAAGCCTGTAGCTGACTGACGTGCTGACCAACCGGAATCACGCTGAGAGCATCTTCGCCTTCGCGGGATCCTAAACGACCATCGATATAAGCTGATGCCAGCATATCTGCGTCGGAAACTGCGACTAAGTAACGTCCTTGAAAATCCATTGGCGCTGTTCTTTGAGCGAATGCTGGAGCGATCGCTGCTAATGCCAGAGGAACAGCAAACCATTTCTTTAAGTTCATAGTCAACACTAATTCAATAAGTTAATTGCAAACAGATAGTCCAAATTCAGTGGATCTAGACTGCAACTCATTCGTCTGTGCTGCGACAACTAAATCTGGCAGAGTAAAGACGTATTCTCTATCTCTGACTCTGGTATGGCAACCCAAACAAGACTCTTCGTGGCTAGACACTAAGCTTCCTGTGGAACTAAACTAGGCATATTTCCAGTTCCCGTTACGCAGATTCTCTGGATGTTCTTTGCCAAACTGCGATCGCTTTTCACGAATGAACACGTTATTCAGGCGAGTTGGCGTTAGTTGCCCATTAACATCAGATGTCGCAGAATGAGTCTCCATGACAATGACCGAACCATTGGGTAGTGGGTGGTTTTCTTTAGCCGCATTGAGGGCTATCGGATTAGCGTATATTTGACGCACGATCTGACTATTCGGACAGGCAATCGAGGCGTAATGAAAAAACTCTTTTCGATAGTTGTAGGGAAATTCTACGGACTGAGAAGAACCGATGCGGGTTAGCCAGAGGCTTATTGCCACTGAAAAACATAGCAGAACGAGCCTAAATAACCATTTTTGGCGAGCCATGCTTATATTTTTAAACTGATTGTTATTCTTAGCTTTTCTATAAGATAAAACGCCGCTATTTATAATGTCCAATAGATTTATGCAGAGAGTTTAATAGCTTCAAGCTATTAATCAAAGCGACGATGGAACTTCGACATTTAAAATACTTTGTTGCAGTAGCAGAAGAACTGCACTTTGGACGGGCTGCGGCTAAAGTTCACATTACTCAACCCGTCATTAGCGACCAGATTCGCCGTTTAGAGCAAGAATTAGGGGTTCAGCTATTTTCTCGGACTAAACGCACCGTACAGCTTACCAAACCAGGAAAACTCTTTTTTGCAGAAGCGAAACAGATTTTAGAGCAAGTCGAGAAAGCCGTTACGGTAGTACAGAAAGCCGAGCGCGGGGAACTCGGCAGTCTAATAATCGGATATACTGGACCCGCTCTCTATACCGTTTTACCGGAGATTGTTCGTACCTTTCGCGATCGCTCTCCTGAAGTTGAATTGGTCCTCAGAGAAATTTGTACTCACCACCAGCTAGAAGCGTTAAGAGCCGGAGATATTGAAGTTGGTTTCCTGCATCCGCCTATAGACGGCAACTTTGAAACCGTTTCGATCATGACCGAAAAAATGGTGTTAGCCTTGCCAGAGGGTCATCCGTTAACGTCTTTTCCTCAAATCCCTGTTCGCAAATTGTCAGACCAGTCTTTCATTCTATTTCCCCAACAGGAAGGACCATCACTCTACAGCCGCATCTTATCTATTTGTCAGCAAGCGGGTTTTAACCCCAAAATAGTGCAGGAAGTTACTCCACAACCCACCATGATTGGTTTAGTAGCAGCCGGAATTGGCGTGAGCTTTGTCTCTGCTAGTCTTCAGAATCTCAATCGTCCTGGTGTCGTTTATCGCGAACTAGATGTTCCAACCCCAGAGTTAGAACTCGTCGCAGCGTGGCAGCCAACAGGATTGTCTCCTGTTCTACAGAGGTTTCTAGAGGTTGTTCGAGAAGTGGCGACCAAATTAGACGACCTCCATTGAGCGAGAACACAGCCGATAAGTAGGTGGACATGATTATCCCAAACATAAAAACTTACTGCTCTCCCTATCTCCCTTCCCCACAAATCTCTCCATCTGACAAATCATGTCTAGCCACTTACGCGCTTCTTCTGATTCGCCTAGGTATACTCATCGCTCAGTTTCTAAAAAAGCTTTCATGTTCGCGTTATTGGTAATTCATACTTCTCCTTAATACTGATAATTGTCAGCCACGTTTAAGGCTGAACTGATTGAAAAAGTATCAAGAGGAAAAACAATGGAACGTTTTACCAGCAGTCTGATCTCTACACTTTTAATAGCAGCCGCTTCACCAGCCGTTCAAGCCTCTGAAACCACGCTCAATGCTGCCACTCTCAATAACATTAAACCTGCTTTAACAGAAACTTCACCCAATAGCCTTGTTCATTTAGCGCATCGCGGCTACTTTGCCAATCAAGGAATTCCGAGTTCCAAAGCCCTTGTCGCTGCCTACTCGCTAGGAAATATTAGTGCTGAAGATCTTGTCCAGGCTGGAGTGGAAACCGGACGAGTGATGCCAGATATTACTAACAATAGAGGATACATTAATGCGGTTGATTCTATGTTGAATAATCTCACCACTAGATAGGAGCGTCGGAAAGCCGCTCGCCAAACTCCCTGCATTCATCGGCTTTCTCTGTCTAATACAAACTGCTTGCCACTTCAATTTATCTCTGGCAGTAAATACTCTTAACCTACACAGTTCACGCAAAAGGAGCCATTCTAATGGAATATGTAGCCCTAGCAGCCCGGATTTGTCTGTGCTTAATCTTTTTCCAAACAGGAGTTAGTAAGGTGTTAGCTTTTGAAGAGGATGTGCAAATGCTGACGCAGCAAGGCTTACCCCTTGCTAACGTACTGTTAGCTGGAGCAGTAGCCTTTGAGCTATTGGGAGCAGCTTCTTTGTTACTCGGTTATCGGGTTAAAGTAGGCTCAGTTTTGCTCATCCTCTTTCTTATTCCTGCTACGTTGGTCTTTCATAATCCGATTGCCGATCCCAGCCAGCTCATCGACTTTCTCAAAAATCTTGGTTTAATCGGCGGTCTATTAATGCTAATCTATGCTGGACCTGGAGCACTCAGGATTGACGATCGCTCCTCTGCCGACAAACGGACGAGACGAATCAATTCTCAATGAGAGCTCATATCAGTTACCGAAATTAGTCAGAGAGTTTCTCAAACTAGCAAAGAGTTGGAGGTTAGAGGGGAAAGATTAGCTGTGCTTGCCGTTCCCCTTTTCCCAACTATTTAAGTCTCTCATTCTTTTTTCCAATTAGTATCAATAATGAGCCTCTCCGCCAAGAAATAGGCGCGTCGTGAAAAACAACAATCGCTCGACTTCTTTTTGATCGTGACAGAAACAAACCTTACCGCCAAAAAAACCAAAATTGTCGTAATAGGAGCAGGATTTGCGGGGTTAAGAGCCGTTAAACGCTTATCCGGTGCTGAAGCAGAAGTATTATTAATCGACCGCCATAACTACCACACTTTTATTCCTCTCCTCTATCAGGTAGCCACGGGTTTTATCGAACCGGAACTCATTGCCTACCCTCTCCGCCGGATATTACGAAAGATTAGGAACGCTAGTTTCTTGATGGCAGACGTTAAACAGATCGATTTAGAAACTAGAAGTGTGATTACGGACAACCTATCAGTAGCATACGATTATCTCGTTATTGCTACGGGAAGTCAAACGACTTTTTTACAGGTATCTGGCGCACCGCAACATACCTTCCCGTTAAGAACGTTAGCAGATGCCGTCACTCTACGCCATCACATCATTCACTGCTTTGAGCAAGCGGCAAAACTACCCGAACATGATGTAGAACGGCGAGAGCAACTCATGACTTTTGTCATTGTCGGTGGTGGTCCGACCGGAGTAGAAATGGCTGGTGCTTTGCAGGAACTGATTCGCGACTGTTTGACTCAAGATTATCCTCAACTGGAATTACGCCAAGCTAGAGTGGTTTTATTGCAGTCGGGAGCAAGTTTACTCAAGACCTATCCCGAACGTTTGCGAAAGTATACTCTGCGTCAACTGCGCGATCGCCAAATTAAAGTCCATTTTAATAATCGGGTCAAAGCCGTTTCGCCTACAGCAGTCTGTTTGGAAGACGGAACGACCCTTGAGACCTCTACAGTGATCTGGACGGCGGGAGTAGAAGCTACTTTTCCTCAACCAGAAGGAAGTTTTTCCACCGCTAACGCCAACAAAGTCAAAGTTTTACCGACTCTCCAGCTACCAGAAGCTCCTCACGTTTATATTGTTGGAGATGCCACCTACGTAGAACAAGACGGGACACCTCTCATCGGAGTCGCCCCAGAAGCCTTACAACAGGGAGGAGCCGTCGCCGAAAATATTAAGCGACAATTAAGAGGAAAATCCCCAAAACCGTTTGACTATTTCAACAAAGGGACAGCCGCTATTATTGCTCGCAACGCGGGAGTGGCTTATCTACTAGGCAAAATTCCCCTCAGTGGTTCTTTAGCGTGGCTGCTATGGTTAGGAATTCATCTCTACTATTTACCAGGACTGTCGAACCGCTTCAAACTTTTAGGAGCTTGGTTGAAGGATTACTTTTTACGCGAGCGCTCGATGCGGCAGGTTTTCGCGTTTAATAGCAAAAATCTCTCTCTATAAGAGAGCTGTAGAATAAAAAAGTTAGTTTTTCGCAAGCATTTTAGCAATAGTCGTACTAGGCACAAATGTAATGTAAAAAGCACTGATGAAAATTAACATCTTGAGACCAAAGAATAGAAAACTAACTCAAAACAATCGGTCCTTTAGGCAGCAGTTTACTAGCGTTCGCTTTCGCATCCTCGCGTGGTACTTTCTGTTGACCACCTGTACTGTGTTAGTCTCTGTTGGGGTCACTCGCCAAATTTTCTGCAACTTATTACAAAGTCGCGGTCAAGAGGCGATCGCGGCAGAGGTCGGCAGATTTAAGCGCTTAGTCGAGCAAGATACTCAATCTACCTTAGAAGACAGTGTCGCAGCGCTTTTACCTCTCTACGTTCCTACTAGAGATCAATACATTTTTGCCCTGATCGACGGACAGATCTACTCTCCTCAGTCGCCTCTACCGAATGCGATCGCCCAATCCCAATTACGATCGGAATGGGCAACCGTTACCGACTTGACGCGCAGCGAGTTGATTCTCCCGGACGGACCCATTTATTCAGTCGCCCAACCCATTGAAGTCAATGGCACTGGGGGAGTGGTCGTAGCCGTGCGCGATGCTAGAGCAGATTACCAAACTGGCACCCGCATTATTATTCTCGTGATTAAAGTGGCAACGGTTGTGTTGATGCTCTTTTTTGCGATCGCCTGGACCACCGCAGGACGGGTTCTACTGCCCCTGCGTCGGGTGACAGAGACGGCTCGCGCCATTTCCCAAACCGATATGGCAGAGCGCATTGCCGTGACCGGAAACGACGAAATTGCCGAGCTGAGCGCGACGTTTAACGCCATGCTCGACCGCCTACAGACCGGCTTTGCCACTCAGCAAGAGTTTCTCAAAGATGCGGGACACGAACTCCGTACGCCGATTACCGTTATTCAGGGTCAGCTAGAAATCCTTCAGTACCGACCCGAAAAGCAGCGCGAGACCATTGAGTTAGTTACCGATGAACTGGACCGCATGAGCCGTTTAGTCAATGACCTCCTGCTGATTGCCAAGGCTGAGCAGCCTCATTTCTTGTGTCTTAAACTGGAGGAACTAGACTGGTTGACCGAAGAACTCTATTTTAAAGCCCAAGCCCTTGCTCAACGGAACTGGCGACTAGAATCAAAAGGTTTAAGTCCAGTGGCAATCGACCGGGGACGTTTGACCCAAGCCGTGATGAATCTGATTCAGAACGCGATTCGGCATACCCAAACAGGCGATACGATTGCTTTGGGGTCAACCGTGCAGGACGAGTACGCTTACCTGTGGGTGCGCGATACAGGAGTTGGCATCGCCCCCGCTGACCAAGAACGAATCTTTGAGCGCTTTGCTCGCGCGAGTGATGGCGATCGCTATACTCCCGGCGAGGGGGCAGGCTTAGGATTAGCGATTGTCGAAGCCATTGCGACGGCCCATCGCGGTTGGGTTGAGCTAGACTCAGCCCTGGGGGTTGGGTCTACTTTTACCATCGTCTTTCCCCTATCTCAGGAGGCAGCCCATGAGCCGAATCCTCATTGCCGAAGACAACCCCCGCATCGCCGAGTTCATCGAAGCTGGACTTCAAGCCCACGGGTACACAACTCTTGTCGCTAACCAGGGCCAGGAAGCGGCATCGGCAAGCAGCCAGGATTTCGATCTGCTCATTCTAGATTTGGGGCTTCCCGGTATGGACGGGATGGAGGTGCTCAGGCAACTGCGCGGACGCGGCGAACCC
Source organism: Cyanophyceae cyanobacterium (assembly GCA_050331735.1). Taxonomy (GTDB): domain Bacteria; phylum Cyanobacteriota; class Cyanobacteriia; order Cyanobacteriales; family JBHJGN01; genus JBHJGN01. Next base: position 18,076 of record JBHJGN010000065.1, on the reverse strand, counting down.
CTCCCTGTACTTGTGCTCACGGCGCGGGACGGCATAGACGATCTGGTGTCGGGACTCGAAGGCGGAGCCGATGACTACATTACCAAACCGTTCCGGTTTGAAGAGCTCTTGGCCAGAGTACGAGTCCAGTTACGCAAAATACATCAGCCAACCGCTAAAGACGACACTAAACTTCACATTGGCCACCTGACTCTTAATTTACTGACGCGGCAAGTGTGGCTAGGAGAGCGAGAAATTGAGCTATCGGCGCGGGAATTTACTTTAGCAGAAACCCTGGCGCGTCATCCGATGCAGGTCATGAGCCGAGAACAGCTCCTCGATCGTATTTGGGGATACGACTACGATCCAGGCTCGAACGTGGTGGATGTTTATATTGGCCATCTGCGCAGAAAGTTAGGCAATAAGATGATTGAAACAGTTAGAGGAGTCGGCTACCGCCTGCGACCTTAATCAATGCTCATTATCAATAGAACTCATAGAACTCGTCGTGACTTGTTCGATAGAAACTAAATGTTTGTGCGATTGAATTTCAGATTGACGAGATTTACTCGCATCAAAATCCTGTAATAATCCCATCAATGCGGGTATTACAGTGGGAGTGAAGAAAGTAGAGAGAGCCAAACCCCCTGTGAGAGCGATGCCTAAACCTTGATAGAGTTCTGCGCCTTTCCCTGGAAGCACGGCTAAGGGTAACATCCCTAGTACGCTAGTTCCTGCTGACATGAAGATAGGACGCAGGCGATCGCCTACGGCATAATGTAAAGATGCCTCGTATTCCATCCCTTCTGCTTGAAGTTGTAACGCCCTATCTACCAAAAGAATAGCGTTATTCACGACTACCCCGGTTAAAATTACAAAACCCAATCCCGTAATCATATCTAGGGGAACAACTACACCAGGGATAGAATTAGCAATTACTAGAGATAATAATGCGCCAGTCATTCCCATTGGCACAGTTACCATGATTAGTAAGGGGTAGATAAAGGAGCGATACAAGGCGACTAGTAGTAAATAGGTAATTACCAAAGAAAGAATAAAAGTAGAGCCTAACTGGAATAGGGTTTCGCTTAAAACATCTGCCGATCCTGCTAGCTCAACTCGCACCCCTGGAGGCAATTCTTGACGTAAAGGTGCAAGGATTTGTTGTTCGGTGCGATCGACTAATGCACCTAAAGGAGCGTCGTTGGCTACACTAACGGTTAGGGTAATCGATCTTTCTAAATCGACGTGGTTTATGGTGTCTGCACCTGTCGTTTCGACTACCTCGGAGACATCTGATAGCTGCACTCTTTGACCAGAACCATTATAAATAGCTAGTTGGCGCAGTTGTTCGGGGTTTTGGACAAAAGTATCTTGTAACTCTACAGAAACATCTAATTCTCGCTGACCATCAACGAATTCGGAGGCGCGCAAACCACCTAAAGCAGCCTGTACGATGTCGCCGATTTCCCCTTCCGATAACCCGGCTTCTGCTAAACGTTCGCGGTTGGGAATTACCTGTAGTTCTGGCGCACCCGTAACAAAATCGGAACGGACATTTAGAATGCCTGGTAACTCACTTATTCGCTGTCTAAGCTGTTGTTGCAGTCCATCTATTTCCTCTAGGTTTTCGCCAATAATCTGCACCTCAAATTCTTTGCCAGGGTCTTGAAAAATAGAGGAGCGTATGGGTACGAGGAAACGGTAGCCAGGGAAATTTGCCCCTGCTTGTCGCAGGCGGTTTACTAAAGAATCTAAATGATTACCTGTCGCTAATTCTGGTTCGACAAAAGCAAGAACGGCTCTAAAACCAGAACGATGTACGTATAGGGTACGCATAATTTCTGGTTGTTGACTAATAAAGTCTCTGGGTGCTTGGGATAGTTCCACCGCTTCGGGAATACTCGTACCTGGGAAGGGTTCGGCTAACCAGAGAACGAGGTTGCGGTTTCCTTCGGGGAGGTAGTCTGCGGGGGGTAAAAGTTTGAAGCTGGTAATTAACAAGAGTATGGGAAGTGCGAGAACTAATAAACGGCGTTTTAATCTACCTCTTCCTAACGACCAACGGACGGCTTTTAACATAAAATCCTCTAATTTAGCTTGAAATAAGCGAAAAGTTGCTGTTATTTGGCGAACGGCACGCTCTAACCAGTTACCGTCCCTATATTCTCCTCCCGACAACATCTGGTCTGCCTCAGTTCGCTTGAGAAACAGTCCCGCCAACATGGGAATGAGGGTTAAGGCTGCAAACAGAGAAAACATGACCGAGGCGGAAAGAGCAATCCCAATATCGAAAAATAGTTGTCCCGCTTCCCCCGTAACTAATACAATCGGGGCAAATACGGCTACGGTGGTTAAGGTAGAAGCTAGCATCGCGCCACCTACTTCCTGCGTCCCATCGATCGCAGCTTTCATCGGTGTTTTACCCTTTTGCATGTGAGTAAAAACGTTTTCTAACACTACAATGGCGTTATCTACCACCATCCCCACCGCAAAAGCCAACCCCGCTAAACTAATAACGTTCAGGGTACGTCCTAATAGATAGAAGACAATAAAAACGGTAATTAAAGTAGTAGGAATGGCGATCGCAATTACCCCAACCGTTCTCAACGAACCAAGGAATAACATTAATACTAAAGCGGCTAAAATCGCACCGATAATTAAATTACCCTGCACAAAAGCGATCGACTGGTTAATGTAATCATTTTCATCGTAGGTAATATCAAAGGTAATCCCTTCTCCCTCGCGATCGAATCTGGCTGCTAAATCGACTAATGCTTCTCTGATTCCTGCCGATATTTCGGGTACGTTGCCTCCTACTTGGCGAATGATTCCCACAGCTACAGCAGGCTGGTCATCTCTAATTAATGCTCGATCTTGGATGGCTCTCCCGATCCGCGCTTGGGCCACATCTCCCAGATAAACTGTCCCCGACTCATCCCGACGCAGGACAAAGCTTTCTAATTGTTCTACATCATCAATACGGCTAATCGTCCTCACTCTATATTCTCTGCGTCCTAACACCAAAGGACCACCGCGAATATCTCGGTTGTTGTTACGGAGGGTAGCAGCCACATCTCCAATGGTAAGATTGCGATCAGCTAAGGCTTTGGGATCGACAATTACCTCTACTTCTCTTTCTCTGCCGCCAGAGACTAAAAACTGTCCTACCCCCTGTACTTGACGGAAGCGAGGTACGACTACATCATCAACTAAATCTCGGTAGTGGTTATCGTCAGGGGTAAAACCCTCTTTAGGGGTTAAAATGACCCACATCATCGGGTCGCTGCTGCCGCTTACTACTTCCACATCCGATTCATCTGCTTCAGTTGGTAGTGCTTCCACTTGCTGTAGCTTAGTTAAAACATCTACCAAAGAGCGATTAATATCGCTACCCCAGTCAAACTCCACATTAATCGTACTAACTCCCGCACTACTGGTACTGGTAATTTCCTGTACTCCCTGTACCTCTTCGAGTCTTTCTTCAATAGGACGAGTGACTAAATCTTCTACTTCGGCGGGAGAAGCCCCCAAATAAGCAGTAGTAATACTGATTTCAGGGCGATCGCCTCCTGGCTGTAGTTCCAAGGGTAATTGGAATAATGCCAAAATACCAAATAAAGCGAGCAAGCAAAATAATACCCCTGTACCGTGTCGCCAACGCACGGCGGTTCTGATTAAGCTCATTGTTATTAGTTGCTAGTGATTAGTGGTTACTTCTTGTCGGCGTTGTGTTTTCTCGGCAGCAGTATCTATAGCCAATGCACCCGCGCCAGCATACATAGTCATCAGCAATCCGCCAATTAAGCCGATGTTTTTGAGAAAAGCATTAACTTCGTTTGGATTACCAATGGGATTGTGAAATACTAAAGTTGCGGGAATCAGAAATAAAATTAGCAGCAAAGAACCGATTCTAATTTTGTAACCAAATAGTAAAGAAAGACCGCCGAGTAATTGAAAAGCAATGGTGAAGATCAACAAAATCCCTGGGATAGGTAAACCTTGTTCAGCCATCATTGATGCAGTGCCAGAAAAGCCAAAGATTTTACCGATTCCAGAATTAATAAAAATGATACAAAGACAAATGCGGGCAGCTAGGGGAAGATATTTCATTTGCTAGTTTACTCCTGATTAAATGGGTTTTTTCAATACTGTTTGTCGTAATAGCTTTAGCTATGGCGAGCGCATTTATTAACAATTAACGCTGACAGGAATTTGGGGTTTACTTTCCAACATGATATTTTGAAATAAAATCAAACATAAATATTAGTAATCTACCATTGGTCATTGGAAGAGGGCGCACCATTCGCCCCTACTACTTGTACTGCTGCGTTGTCGGTTAAACCATCTCCGCCCATAACGACAATGTTTTGTCCTGCCTGTAGTTGGGGATTAGCTATAGCTACCTCTTGCCCCATATCTGCAACCATTTCTACAGCTACCTGCTGTGCCCGATCGTCATTCACCACAAACAACAGCCATTCATTATCTCTTCTCGTTAGAGCATCTCTGGGTACGATAAGAGTGTTCGTGTTGTCTGTTGGTAGAGCTAGATTTGCCTGAATTGCCATTCCTGGTAATAATTCTGGGGGCGGATTATCTAAGCTGACTCTAACTAACTGTCGGCGAGAGGACGTGTTAGCTGTGGGGACTACTGCGGTGATGGTTGTTTCCTGTTGCCAGTTAGGTAACGCTCTGGCGTTTAAGCTAACCCGCATTCCTGGAGCGACTTGTCCGCTAAGGCTTTCTGGCACTTCTAAAAAGATATCGAGAGTGCGATCGCTAACCATAGTTAAAACCGGATCGTTTACTTCTACATAATCCCCAGGATCGACATCTCGCGATTGAACAATTCCTGAAAAGGCGGCTTTAATTTCGGTGCGCTGCATCGCTAATTCCGCTTGTCTGACGGCTGCTTGGGCTGCTGCAACCAAACCTTCTTGAGCATCTATTTCTTCTTGGGTAAATCCTGCTTCAGCTTCGGCGAGTAAGGCGGCAACGCGATATTGTTCGCTTCTGGCTGCATCTGCTTCGGCTCTAGCTTCGACTAAAGCTCTGCGGGATAATGCACCTTGTGCTGTCAAACCCGATACTCTTTCAAGGTTATCTCTCGCTTCTGCTTCTCTGGCTCTGGCTGCATTTAATTCTGCCTGACGTTGGGCAATGATTTCGGGACGAGTACCAACCTGCAACCTAGCCAGATTACCTCTTTCCTGTGCCAATCTCGCTTCTGCCTCGGCTAAAGCTAATCGAGAATCGGCATCATCTAGTATTGCTACAGTCATACCTGGAGTAAGGCGATCGCCCTCTCTGACTAAAACTTGCCGTACCTTACCGTCAATTTGGGGACTAAGGGTGGCTCTTTCCCCTGCTTCTACCTGACCTAATAGCCTTACCTGTCTGTTACCCGTACCAGGAGTTAAAGCAACGGTTGTTACGGCTGTGGGTGGTGGTGTTTGTGTAGCGGTTTGAGCGACAGGTGCAGAGTTAGAAATAAGGGTCTGCCATAAAGCAACACCGCCTCCTCCTAACGACAGAGTTGCTAATAGCCAGCCAAATAGTTTACTTCTGTTTTCTTTTGGCTTGTGCAGCTCTTCTGTCGGGCTTTTTTGAACATCCGGTTCTGATTCTGGCGACGGCTGGGGTGGATTGTTAACAGAAGACATAATTGAGGTAATTGGGTAGATGAAGAATGAGTGCTTTTATGCCAAGAAAGATTTTTGACCCTATTGTTCCGAATTTGAATCGCGATCGCTACCTGTCTCTCGTTTGATTTTTACAGTTTGTTGATTTTAATTAACTTTTTTATACTTAGCTGATAAATGTGACACCAAAATGACAAATTTCCAAGACGTTTTATTGTCAGTTGATTAGATGTGTTTGAAAGACTATTTTTTTAAATACAAAACGTCAAGCAAACAACTTGAGCAAAAAACTGTCAATATTTAGTACTGCAATTGCTGGTGATTCTTAGCGACAAACTCTCGCCAGCTAGTAGGTTTACGTCTTGTAATGGCTTCAAAGTTGTTAAATGTAGCATCTGCGTTAGGAATTTTGTTGGCAATATTGAGTTTGAACTGAGTGTAGACACAGTGAATATAAATTGGTTCTGCTCCTAATTCGAGCATATTTGCTAAAAATTCGTCTGGAGAATGATTTTCAACTCGATAGGGTTGACCGATTACTTCGGTTAAAAATTCGGCTACTTCGGACATAGTTGCGGTGTCGTAACCGAGAGGATATATCTTACCCGCGTGTTGTTCTGGATGGCGTAAAGTTTCTGCTGCTACTAGAGCCAAATCGTCGCTATCTACCTGTAAGAGCCAGCAAACAGAAAACCCCAAACCCAGAGTAAGCGCATCTAAAGATTCAGGAAAAATAGGGGAAGAGAAATCCGTTAGAGTGAAGAGCAACACTTATCTACGGAATCACGCACGTGAAACAAGGATTTGCCCAAGCGCCCACTCTAAAGGTCAATAGGAGCAGCAACACAGCAAGCATCGGTGAAGTGGGCGGCTCCTTCAAGGAATATTTTAGCGAGATTGAAGATCCACGAGTAGAGCGTAGCCGTGCCCATGAATTGATGGACATACGAATGGTTAGTATTCTAGCAGTCATTGCGGGAGCCAAAGGTTGGGAAGACATTGAAACCTATGGATTGAGCAAGCAAGTCTGGCTGAAGCAGGCAGACCGACCCTGCCAAGTTTTAATCGCCTCGACATTAAAGGAGATAAATACCCCCTCGCCCTTATTTTCAACAGCGGGAACCCAGGTAACCTCGTAGTTGAGTTTGGCAAGTCCCACCCGCAGGTCGATCGCCTCTTCAGGCAGTTCGCCATCAATGTCGGTGTTAATCGGTTCAAAACGAGTGAAGCCGATCAGAGCAATCACCTCACGCAAGCGCTTGACGAGAACAATACGGTTGAGCCGTCCTTGAAGGATATTAGGGAGTTTGGGCAGCGATCGCTGTTCGGCATAGAAGTTACTGTCGGGTTCGTCTATACCCTGCTCGCCGTCGTTTAACAGCACTTCGAGTTCAAGCTGCTTGATCGGTTGGCTGTTGTCTTCTGAGGTTCCTGAACGGCGGCGTTTTACCTCAGCGTAAATCGCTGCATCCTCAAACTGCTCTAGCGCTTCTCGTACCTCTGGTAACTTGCTGCGGAAGTAACTAATATCTTCTGAATCAGCTTCTTTCAAATACTTTTCATAAACTTGCGTGACTGCATCTTTTAAAGCTTGGTTAGTATCGGGTATCGAAATAGCACTGAGGATCTGCCCGAAATAGGCGTTACTCGCGGAGCGCACCAACAGCCGATTTGCTATAGGCTTGTTGTTATCAGGTTGACTGCATTCTTCTTTGACTTTAAAGCCTAGCCAAGGCATATTGCCGTGACAATAGCCGAGATTTGGAACGTTCGGAAGTTTGGCATCCGAGAGCGGACGACGTTTTTTACATTTTTGGCAGTACACAAAAATATCAGAAAAATCATTGCCCGTACCGCCTTCTTCGAGATATAGCTGTTCGGGGCAGTTGCTGCGGCAGTCGGGGTTGACGAACCGATACCAGTCGATATCGCTCAGGTGTCCGTTCGGACAAGCCTGCACAAATCGCACAGGAACGACGGCATGTTTTTGACGATTGCTATCCTCGTATTTACCGTTAATCAATCGTTTGTAAGGCAGTAGGGGACGGGACTGGTAATCTTTGCCGTTGCGAGAGAAGGAAGTTGGCTTTTGAACGACGAACCAGTGAGGAAAGATAAATGTCTCGATGCCTGTATCCAATTCATCATTAGCCGCAGGGGGAGAATAGAGAGAAATTTGGGTATTTTGTGTAGCGTGACCAAATTTAATCAAGTTGTCCCTCACCTTACTGGCAAGGCGGGTTTCTTCGATGAGATGCTGCTTATATCCCTTCCAAAGATTCAGACCGCCGATTATGACAGAATGATCGGGCAAATCGACCATTGAGCCAGGGCCAAAGGTAGTGATGAGCTGGCTGCGACGAACTTCGCCGTGGGGTTTGACGTTCTTCCTTGTAGGCATCGTTAAGAATGAATTTAGTCAATATCTTCTGGTTTTTTCAGCCAGAGGTTAACGGTTGGCTCGACATCGCGGAGGCTGCGCTGAGCCTTAAAGAGTTTGTGTCCTTTCTCTTCCGGGTCGAGAGGGTCGCGCAGGAGAGGATTTGCGCCTCCTTCCTCACGCTGATACTGGAGTTTGCCCCGTTCTTCGGCTTCGTTTTTCCATTTATCGAGCAAATGTTTGGTCTGACCCACAACCTGAAAGCGAAGCCAGGATTCACTCGACCGATCTAGGTTTTTTTGATGAGAAACCGCCCGATCGCCTAGCGATTCTGCCACAAACTCTAGTTCGTCGCGGTGCTCAACTATGTTGGCGGCGGCTAAGGCTGGCGTTAGATGAGAACAGCTAAGACGGGCTAAGGCAACCGTGACTCCGGCTAGACCGCGATCGAGAGCGCGAGGGGAAAATGGCGTGACGCTCGTAGCTTCAACCGCGCGATAAAAAGCATCATGCCATGCGGTGAAGTGTTCGTAGTGGGAGCGATCGCGGGGACGATGCACGTTAAGCAGAGTCACAACGAGCCCAGGGCGAGTTTCATCTCGACCGACGCGGCTGGTACTTTGAATATATTCGGCAGCCGTTTTCGGTTGACCGAGGACGACCATCAACCCCAGGCGATCGATATCCAGACCAACGGAAATCATGTTGGTAGCGAGGGCAACATCAACGCGATCGCAATTGTCAAAGGTTAACGATAGACGGTGCTTGGCTTTTGCTACCCGGTCGGTGCTAACGCGGGAGGTGAGTTCGACAGGTTCATTGGCGATCGTGCGATTGGCGAAACTGCCTTCAGCTTCGTCAAGGCGGATGCGGTTGCCGTAATTCTGCAAGCGAGCGTTGATTTCATCTTCTACTATGCGACGGCTGCCGCCTAGCTCCCGCAGGGCATTAAAGTAACCAAGTAGCGTCATATAGGGATCGGCAGGATTTTTAAGGTTTCTCTTGCCGCCTTCTCGTTCCCAGGCTTTCTGTACGGCTCCGAGCAGAGCGAGATAGACCCTCAACAGCACCACCTTTAAGCTGCGACCCTGAGCGGCAATACCGAGGTAGGTACGCGGGTTACGTTCTGCAACTGGGGCGGTGAGAGCAAAGAAGGAATCGCGGCGGTTCGGTCCAGGAGGCGGGAAAATATCGACTTGGGTGCGCCCAAAAAGGGCTTGAATCTGGGACTCTGCCCGGCGAACGGTGGCGGTGGAGGCAACAATTTTCGGATGCGGCGCGGGGAATCCAGGTAGTGCCGATGGTGGTGCAGCGATCGCCACTCCTTTCGTCCCAGGCAGAAACGTTATGACCAACGGCAAATTCATAGGAATCGCGGTATTGCAGGTAGGCGATGCCTTCGTCGCGGTCTTGGGTGTCGCGTCCTCGCGGATCGGGACGGGGGATAAAACTGGTGCGGCTGCGAACCGTTAGAGCGGTTTGAGAAGCATAGGCGCGATCGCGGCTTTCCCCTTCGGCAGGCAGGCGGTGATTGACTAGGAAGAGTGAGACGGTACGGGTTCCGGCAGGGAGATGGCTAATTTGGGAGACGGGGCTGACGGAGATAACAAGCTGGAGTCCCCCACTGTTAGGAATTTCTATCGATCGAGGTTTGCTGCGGTTAGGGATATCGACGGTGAGGGGTTCGCGGCGGGGGATTCGACACCAGATCGCATCGTTCCGCAGGGAGTTACGGCTTTTGTCGGTGGCGGGTGTTGCTTCTGGGGTATCGCTATCTTGCGATCGGGGTTCGTAGTCGCCCCAGGTAACGGTTACTTCGAGTTGAGTAGTGTCGGTACTGACGAGGAAACTCAGCCCCATTGAGGAGGGGAAGCTAACTTTACGGGCAGAGTTTGATTCTGGAACCGGATCGTCGTCGCTTTTGTCTTCGATAGGACTGTTAACTTCATCGTCGGCGGTGGGGTCAGTGCGATCGCTAAATTTGGCTTCGTAGGGAACGAGGAAACCGGAGAGATACCAGCGACTCGGTTCGCGATCGAGTTCTTCATCATCGTGGAGAGTATCATCGGGGGTAGGACCGATGAGATCGAGGCGGAGGGCATCGATCAGTTCGTCGCGGATTTTGGCAGATTGTCTAGATTGAGGGGACATTGGGCAGTAGGAGAGAGATAGCGGCAGTATTGCAGCTTTTAGCTGGTGGCTTCCCTGCCAAACGAACGACTGAAGGGGACGAACTCACTTCGCCCCCCGCGTCCTCGCTAGTAGCCAGCCATTTTATTCCCCAGATTGGCAATCCTCAACCGAAAAATTACCGAATGTTCGCTGGCAAAATATCTTAACTGCTAGTCCTGAGATGATTCACAGATATTTTAGGCAGTCTAAATCAAGCTTCTTCTATTTCAAAGTATTCAATATTAAGGGTTTTAACGGAGCTATATCGAACAACAAAACACTGTCCCTCAACTGTGTAATGCTGAAGCTTAGTTTTCTTTCTTTGCAAACTCTACAGGAAACACTCTTTTAGTCCGCCGATGCGTGCCTCTTAAAGCAACAACTCGGTAGGTTTTACCGTCAGCCTTGACCGTTCCGCCATACTCTCCCCTGGCAAGCATTGACCCAAGCTGGCGACGACCAGTTTCGCTAGCGAGTACAATAGACAACTTCCGAGAGATAACCGCTTTCATAGCAATATTCCTTGCATTTGCGCCAGTTTAGGAGAGCTTTCCGCTTTGAACTTTCAGGAAACAGCATTACATTGGTAGCCGATAATATTATGCCTGAGTACCGGAGTGCTACGCAGTTATGTGATCGCTAAATTTGACTTTGTTGGGTTTGAACAGACTATCTAGATTGAGGGATCGTCAGGCAGTAGGGGAGAAATAGCGGCAATGAGGCTAGGAATGTCCTGATAAATCGTGTTCCAGATGATATCAAGTTTGATGCGGTCGTAATGGTGAATAACTTTGTCCCGCATTTTGGCAATATCAGACCAAGGAATAGTTGGGTGTTGTTCGCAGAAGCTAGGGGATAGACGTTTGACGGCTTCGCCAATTATAGAAAGGTTGTACAAGACAGCGGCTTGAGTTTTTGGGTCATTATCAAAGCTCTTGCGATCGAGATTTTCGGTAAAGCTAAGAATAGCGCGAGCATAGCGATCAATGTCCAGTAAGGTAGCTTCGTCACGTAGCATAAATGACTTGGGCAGTGTTGAGAATTTCAGTGCGGCGTATCCAATTAGGACTGGTTTCAACAGCACTCTTTTCGACCAGATCTACGGGGCGACCGAGAAGTGCAGACAGTTCGTTTTCAAGTCGAATGAAGTCAAGCAGACCAAGATTTGCCCTCGGAGCAAAATCGACAAGCAGATCGATGTCGCTATCTGGTCGAAAGTCGTCACGAAGGACGGAACCAAAACAGGCGAGTTGAACGATTTGCCATTTTTGGCAAAATTCAGCCAGACGATTTTGTTTAGTTGTAAGGGTTTCAAGGGGAGACATTGTTAGTTCTTAGTTTTTTGGTTTAGAGAGTTTAGCATCTTGAAGATTTCAACTATTTCTGAAAATGTCTAAGAACTCTCTTGGGCTAATCGGCTTAACTGGAGCGCATTTCTCTTTCGGGAAGTGGGCAAGATTACCCGTCACTAGATAACCCGCCTCAACGTGAAGAGCTACTTCTAAAAAAGGATGATCGTCTTCGTCTGGCAAAGATTCAGTGAGAGGGGGTGGAGACACGATGAACTCCTCAAAGTGAAACAAGGCTCCATCGACAAGCGATCGAGCGAAACCAAATTTTGGACGTAAAAGTACGCTCCTGTATTCATCCAAAATCCTCACGTCACTATAAGCCTGAACTTGGTCGTTTTGCACCAAATTGAACACCTGTGCTGGCACTGACCTAGCATTGAGTAGGGCAGAGACAAGGATATTGGTGTCGAGCACAATTTTCAAGATGACTCGCGATCGCGCCGTACAGCCTGAATTTCAGCCTCAATTTCTTGGTTCGTCAACTGATCCGTTCCCTGCTTCAACGACTGCTCCTGCATGGCTTGAACTGAGGCGATCGCCACGGCTTTTCTTGTGGCTCTTAAGATAAGGTCGAAATTGTCTTCATCCACTGGATAAATTAGCGCTTCCGGTTTCCCGTTAGGGGCATAAACAACCGGCTCTCTCTGGTCTTCAGACCAAACCTTGCTGTTTAGCTGCCGGATCTCTCTAGCTGTAATAAATTTCATCACTTCCTCCTCGTCATGACACCATTATGACATAATAGTGTCACACCAATTAATTGAACTAAATTTTAGCTAAGAACTAATTCCCCGCAATTCTTCCTCGTAGCGCTGCTGATTGAGATCCAATAGCTTAGCAAGAATGATGTCGCGGGTTTCGTCAGTCCAACGGTAGCGCCAGGGAAGTTTGCGTCTGCTGCTAGTAGTTTGTCTAACCGTCACATCAAAATAGACGGCTTCGGTAGGGTTGGGGAACCAAAGGTCATTAGTGTAAATACGGACTTGGAGTTCGGTGGGAAGCTGTTGGATCGCTTCTTCGTCAAGGTCGAGGTAGTCGAGGGCAAATCCGCAAGTGGTGTCGAGGTCTTGCCATCCGTAGGCGGCGAGGACGGCATCATCCATTTTGCTGTGGAGATCGCGCAGGGTCAGGATTTCGGGATCGGTTTCGGCAGGATCGTGGAAGCGGTTATAGGTAGCGGTGAGTCCTTCATTGTTTTTAACCATCAGGTCGGCGCGGAATTCGTAGTAGGTTTCTCCTATCGCTTCAAGATCGGTGTTGTCTTCCCAGTTTTTGGGGAAGGGGAAGGTTTCAAAGCAAGATGAGGGAGTGTAGCGCAAGTCATCTTTCATGGATGAGCCGAGGAATCGTGCCCAAAGTTCGTGAGGACTGGATTGGAGTAGGACAAAGGCTGAATTAGTTTCGAGGGGGAAAATAGCTAACGCATGGGAAAAGACGCTGTTAGCAGGTAAAAAGGTAAACGAGAGATAAGGAGCGTGTAAAGTACAGACTAAAACTCGATCGCAATGGGCGATCGCTTTAAACAAAGCTGGTGTAGGTTCTCCAAATCGCCACCAATAACGCTTACGAATTTCACGATTTTGTCTTAGCCTCTGTGGCTTTACTTTCTCTTCAACGATCGCCATTAAATCAGCCCACTTTCGCGCCTCATCTTCACTCATCTCGCCAAAGTTAATTACGTAGCGATGATGTGCGTGAGTCGGGCTACTGTTAACTTCCTCACCGCCAATGTAGGGAAAAATTCTTTCTTTATTTCGCGGATCTTTTTCAATCAAACGGTGCATTTCTGCAATCGGTGTCGCGTCTGGGTTGGAATCATCGAACGTGAAACCCATGCCAAGGACATAGCTACCAATGAAACTTTTCCCCGCATTAGCAATTAAAGTTTTCGGATCGTCATTGTTCTGGGAATTAAACAGAAACGCCGAAATATAATCTACTGGGCGATCGTCTAACGTCTTTTTCCCTGAATACTCACCTTTGACAATTTGCAAAACACTGACCACAACTGCCGCGAGTCCAGTCCATTTCTGGCGCTTTTTGGCGTTGTAAATCGTGCCTCCCTGCTTGCAGATGTAGCGTAACCCCGTCGATCGCGTATCGCCTTGAGCAATGGTGTTTGTCGCAATTAAGCCCAACGTTCCCGACTGCCGCGATAAATTAAACGCACGACGGAAGAAATAAGCGACTAAATCGGAGTTACCATGAGACTCAGGATAGCTTTCTTTGAGATAGTGCAAATATCCCTCAGCATTACCTGCTGTAATCGTATTTTTCCCAGCAAAGGGTGGATTGCCGACAATGGCATCAAACCCAGGATTTTCGCGGTCAAACACTTCTGGAAACTCCACTTCCCAGTTGAAAGGCATAACGGTGCGATCGCCACTGCGTAACCGCTTCGATATCGCCTCCAGCCCGGAAGTATCCCCAGAATTTCGCTGTAACTGTACCAACTCGGCAAACTCTTTGCGTTTCTCATTGCGCTGCGTTGCCGTCGTCCCTCCCTCAAAAAACGCGGCGATCTGCACATCTGCCAGCAACCGCGCCGATTCTATCTCCGCCTCCGCCTCTCGTAGTTGTGATCGCTTTCTCGTATCATCCGCATCTGTTGCCACATCTGCCGCCTGAATTTCTGTTCGTGCCGGACTTTGCCCGATCGACCTGTGCTTTCAGCAGCGCCATCAAGGGTAACTCTGCGATCGGATCGGGGGCGAACGAGCCAATTTCTTTACGAGTCAGCCCTACCAAGGAATCCCCACACTTGAGCGCGTGGTCGAGAAACGTAAACGGACGCTCCTTTGCTAAGGTAAACAACCACAGCGACAGCTTTGCCAAATTGACCGCAAACGGGTTTTTATCCACCCCGTACAAACAGCGCTGTGCCACTAACCGCCGCGCTGCCAATACGCGATCGACGGTTTCATCTATATCGCATCCATACCTCTCCCAACTCTCCAGCAGGCGATCGGCAATCTGACGACAGGCTTCTACCAAAAATGCGCCGCTGCCCATTGCCAAATCGCACACCTTCAACTCTAAAATCTGCTCTGCCGTCGGATTTTCCCCTAGCCGTTTCCAAATTGGGCGCAGCTTCGCCGTTCCTCCCCTGGCTGGAGATAGAGCGCTCCTGGCGGTAGCGGGTTAGGCGTTTTCGGAGATACCTTGCGACCCAACGCCGCCACTATCTCATCAATAGAAGTGGCTGCTTTGAGTTCTTTATTAATCCCCGCCGAAATCTCGCAGTTTGCCCAGTCTTTTAGTAACTGCTTGCGCTTCCCAGGCTGTGCTGCCAGTAATGCCTCTAAATTCACCACTACCGGAACCGACACCTTTGAGCCACTGGGCTTACTCGTCACCGCAATTGATAGCGCTGCCGCCCGTTCCACCTCATCCCCCATAATGCCTTCGTACACCGAGCCAATATGCTCCACGTCCAGCGCCCGATAGGTCAGCCGTTCGCCGTTCACTATCAACAGGCGATCGAGAACCCGGAACACTTTCCCGTCCGGGACGCGGGGGGCATTCTCCACCGGAATCGGAATCCGTTCGCCGCGATCGCTTAAGATTGGCTTGCCGTCCTCACCGCATTTACAGTAGCGGTAAGCGAAGCCATCCCCGAAGGGGTTATCGCTCTGCTTTCGCCCTTCCAAAAACGGGTACTCGTCCGGGTCGAACAACTGCCCGTCCCGCGCCGGGAGATAATCAGGAGTCGCCCCGCCGCCGTCATAAACCAAGCGAAACAAGCTTAACAGCGACGCCCAAGCGCCGTAGCGCCGATCTATCGTATCGGGATGATTGCCCGCATCCTGACGCAGCTTCTCGTACAGCCCCACTACCGAATAATTGCGCTGATAGAGGTCATCATTCGGCATGACGTTGCGCTCCTCAGCGTAGAGTAAAAACACCAGCCGCATCAGCGCCGTTACCAAGCCCCCATAAATATAAGGACACGGTGCCGGAACTTGGTTCCGGCACGTGAGCTGTCCGTGCTGCGGGTCAGTCGTTCCTAAATCCCCTAGCACTTGCCCCTTTACATCTGCGTCCGCAGACTGAATCCCGCGCAACAGTTCCCATAGCGCATCCAATACCTGTTCTGATAGCTGCTCCGTGACCGTATTTTGCGCCTGTCGGCTATCAACTAATAGCTTCGGCAGGCGTTTAGCAGCAAACTCAGGATTTTGGATAAACAACGATTCCCCATTGAGCAATATTAGCATCGCCCCCAGCAGCGATCGCCCCGCCACTTCCGTCATTGCTGCGATCTCAAAAGTTAGATACCCAGAAGCCTCGCCTCGTGGAGCATACACCAACCGCAATTCTGCCCCATTGAACAACAAACCAATATCCACTCCCGTTTCCCGCAGCAGTCGCTCAAATTTCTCTTGAGGCGTTGCTGACCAACCCTCATGATTAGATTTGCGCTCCAGATTCGTCCCCACAGGCTCTACTTTGACCAACAGCAAGGGCGTTTCCCGTGTCTGTAAAGAATTCATTACTACATAAGTTGGCTCCAGCGTCTCGCCATACTCTGGTAGAGATACTCGCAGTTCTGCCTCTGGCTCTAACAAATCCGTACCGTGAGTTGTCCGTTTGGTCGTCAGCAATTCCTCCCCGTACCTCTGTTGTAACGAACTCCCGCAAAGTCGCCTGCGCTTCGACGAGAGTGCGAGCGCGCTCAAGCTGAACTCCTGCATTGGCGAGGGCGATCGGAGCGACGACAAGACCAACAGGCTGAATTTCACCGAGCCAGTCGCGGTGCTGCTGCAAAAGATACTGATGGGAGCGATCAATAGACATAAGGGACAGGGGTTAGGGTGTAGTGTTCAGATTGACTAACCTGTGAGTAAGACAAACTCTGGATTCAGGCTCTAACGAGTTGATCGAACTAAGAAATAAAAACTAAAAACTAATCGGCCAAAGATAAGCAACACCGATTGGCTCTATCCGACTCGCTTTCACGGCATACATCTGACGAATGCGCTCTGGTTCTGTTTCAATTTCGGTTTCGAGCTGATCGAGACGGCGTTCCCAGTAACGGCGATCAGCTTCCACCTGGCGAGACTCCTTATCATTGAGGTTGAGTTCGAGCTGCACAACCTTCAAATCCTGCCCGTGATACTGCTCGGCGATGCGCTTGCGCTGACGCTTGAGTAACTCGCGCATACCTGTCAGCCTCCCGTTTCCCTCGTTCCTTGAGGTCTTGTTCAGCCGTTTCTTGGCGCTCTTGAGATTTCGCCTCCAAGTGAGGCAATAAATCGGTAATGTCTATCGTCACGCCAGCTTTGAGCTTGGCTATTAGCGGATCGCCCTCGCTAACCTGCAAGCGCGGCGTAACTAGGGCTGCATTCAACGCGGCGATCGCCTTTGACTCGGCAGCAGCCTCTAAGGGTCGTAATGTCCCTCCCGCACGAAGTTCTGGCTCGCGCCACTCCGCCGCGACGCACAACACCTCGTCGTGTAACCGACTAGCTCCCTCAGCGTACAGGGACAGTCGCCCAAAAACCAGCACCTTGAGCACAGCATCGGTGGTGCGGCAGACGCAAGCCCGACTTAGCTCGTCATGGATAAAGCCCTGCGTCCGAAATCGCCCCAGTAAACGCTGCACGAGGCGATGCTTAGGAGTGCATCATCATCAAATTGTCACTCCTGGTCAAGCAATCAAAGCGATGATTATCAATGGATGAGGGATGGTCAGTGCGCCACTCTACTTATTCAGTCGATTTTTCAGCGGCAAAGCTACCGAACATTTATTAGGGGAAGGAATCCATCCAGAGCATCTAAACGATGACTGTCTGGGAAGAGTATTAGACAAACTGTTTGAAGCCGGATTAACCCGCGTCTTCGTAGCAGTCGCCCTCGCTGCGGCTCAAAAGCTAGGCGTAGAAACGAAGAGTGTACATCTCGATTCAAGTTCATTTCATGTCGATGGAGAATCCGCTGACGATGAAGAGGAGGACGCGACACCGGAACTTGGTTCCGGTGCGCGAGTCGTCCGTTCAGCAGAAACTCAATCAAAAGCGATTCAAATTACCTATGGTTATTCAAGAGATCATCGACCCGACTTGAAACAATTTATCGTCGATTTGATGTGTAGCGCAGACGGGGATGTGCCCTTGTATCTGCGGGTAGCCGATGGCAATGAATCAGAACGTGCTGTTTTTGCCCAGCTCTTCAAAGAGTTTCGGCAACAGTGGGATGTTGATGCCCTTTTTGTCGCCGATGCCGCTCTTGACACTCAAGAGAATCGCCAACAAATGCAGTTTCTCAGATGGCTCTCAAGAGTCCCAGCCACCTTAAACAAATTAGTAATCTTACTTCCGAGCGAAGCCATATTCTTCAGTTTCTCGGTTCTCCTTGCCGCCGATATTATCTCCTTTCTTGATTTACCTGCGGAATGTGGGTTCTAGGTGACGACGCACCTTGCTAGTTTCACCGCATGGTCTTTACGCTGCCTACTTATCTTGAGATGCTTGATAGCATACCTTTTTCTAGCTTGATGATAGTTGTGAAACTGTGGCTTCCTCGCTTTAAGGGACTTCTTTGACTTC
>JBHJGN010000064.1:0-68210 GCA_050331735.1 Cyanophyceae cyanobacterium | reverse complement strand
CAAAGTATTGACCACGTATCGGAATGGGACATGAGGCATGCCTCGACCTCGCTTTTCTGGCTCAGTTGGCAATATATCTTCAAACAGTTTCCACTCTAGATCGTTCAATCCTTCAAATCTTCCCGCCATTCATTGTTCCTGGTTGTCAGTTTCTGCTATTGTATCGCTCTTTAGTGGGATAGGTTCACCGCCTGGTTTGGCAAAAACGGACAGGAACAGCGGGCGTACGCCTGGGTTTCGTCGTCGGTCTTCAGGTCACGCTGGCACTGCTTGCCATTGTCGTGACTCCCCTGATCTTAAAAAGGTTCGCCGGACTCTTTCCGGTTCCAGAGCTAGCGGTTGACGCCGGGGACGTTGCTTATTCCGCCTGGATGAAGCGAAAGGTGCGATCGCAGAGCGAAGGAGCAGTGACCAGCTAGCTGTACCGATTCAATTTAATCTGGTTACAGGCAACGAATCAGGACAACTCCAATGAAACGAACCAAGAATCAAAGTTAGCGAATGCTTTCCTTTTCCCCATGCTTCAAAATATTTCTATCGATAGCTCCAGAGGAGATAACCTTTATGGAAGATTCAAAGCCCCCATCTAAACCGCCCAATATCCAAGCGGAACTGGCGAAAGAGCGCAATCGAGCAGCGGCAGAACGCACTCTGATGGCGTGGATTCGCACGAGTCTTTCCCTGATTGGCTTTGGCTTCGGCATAGATAGTGTCGTCAGCGCTATTTTTAGTTTTCAAACCGTTCAGGATCTCGATCGGGTTCGCTTGTCTCGTCTATTAGGATTGTCGTTTATTGCCTTGGGAGTATACGCTCTTGTGACTGCCGCCATCGAACATCATCAGGAACTCCAGCGCATTCAGCGCACCGCTGACTACACCTATTTATCTCGTCGCTCCCTCGGTTTAACCGTCGCCACTGGC
Organism: Cyanophyceae cyanobacterium; assembly: GCA_050331735.1. Taxonomy (GTDB): domain Bacteria; phylum Cyanobacteriota; class Cyanobacteriia; order Cyanobacteriales; family JBHJGN01; genus JBHJGN01. Next base: position 67,289 of record JBHJGN010000064.1, on the reverse strand, counting down.
TTAATCGGCATTGGCGCAATTTCCTTTATCGGCATTCTCTGGAGAGCCGTCACTTAAACGAAGTAATAACTCCCTTTCCCCGTCCCGCACCGGACTTCCTAGTTCTATGAGTTCTACGCCACGCAGACCCACTAACGTTACAACTCAATTGGCAAAAGAGCGCAACCGCGAAGCCGCTGAACGCACTCTGACAAGCTGGATTCAAAATTGCTTAAGTATTATTGGGTTTGGGGCTGGGTTTGAAAGTATTTCTGCGGCGTGTGCTCAGGCTTTTCCAGAGAACGATGCGGGATTAGAATTTCTCGCTCGCACGATCGGATTAACAGCCATAGGCTTGGGTATTTTGTTGTTAGTTCTGATGGTGATTGCTTACCGAGCAGAGGTACGTTCTTTGGAGCGAGAAGACTATTTCGAGCGATCGCCCCGTCTCTCAAACCTAGGGGTCTTGGTCAGTGCTATTACCCTCTATGGTTTGATCGCTTTCGTTGCAGCTTTATTTGTTCTTCCCTGGAAATAGCTCGTTGCACTCCCAATAACAGCTTTAAACACTCTACTCGGTTAGAACGACGTAATACCAATTAGAAAAAGTCATGAGAGACTTGAGCCGTTGGGGAAAAGGGGAAAGGGTCAGGGGGAAAGGTAAACACAGCAAGCCTTTCCCTTTTAAGAGCTAACTCTTTGTTAGTGAGGAGAACTATCTCACTCCTTTCGGTCAATGGTATAACTTATGCCATTTCTGATAAGTAAAGCTACAGATACGCAGTGGGGGAAAAGAGCGAGCCTCTCTTTTTGTGTCGCATCACCATTAAGAAACGGGATAAGGGCAACGAGCGGACAGGATAGAGGCGGATCACGAACAAGCTAATTTACGTCTCTTTTTCCTTTTCCCGCGCCGCTAGCGCTTTCGCGCTTGGCACGATTTCTAGGGTTTCTAAAAGATTAGTGCCGTTTGACGGCTTCCAGTGCACTCGAAACGAGGGAGAGACTTCTAGAGCCTGAAGGCGATGATACCAGCCGTAGGCGATTAGTTCTTCTGGGTCTTCAGAAATTTCAAGGAAGTTGATGCCATAGAGTCCGGTGGTTTCACTACCCGCAACCACAAAATCTTCTTGGTTAACAGGTTCATAGGGGCCCGTGAGGCGATCGCTCACATACCAGTAGAGAGAGGAGTTGGTGATTTTCTTCTTGTTGACCGTTTCGAGCCACGACGGGTCGAAAAACTGCTTGAAGCAGGAAAAAAACAGGTGATATTGGCCGTTTCTGTAGAGCACCTGCGGTCGTTCGAGGTGATAGTAGGGCCACTGGGCGCTGGCTTCGACGGGAACATCCACTACCGGAGGCAAAATTTCGTAGGGCCCCGTAATCTGGTCGGCCACGGCGAGGCCGACACAGCCTTGGAATTTCCCCGAAACTCTAGAAGAAGCACAGATGAACACGTAGTATTTGCCGCTGGCCTCGTCTTTATATACAAACGGATCGCGCCAGTGGAGATGATCGGTCCAGCTACTGCGTCCGTACCAGGGACTATCGGCAGCCGGAGCAATCAGGGGGCGATCGCTGATGCGAGTATAGTGAACCCCATCAGTGGATGTCGCCAGCCCAATCGCTTCATTACGCAGGTGAGGAGGCTCTTTGCCTCCGGCGGAATAGAAGAGGTAGTACACGCCCTCTTCAGCGTAGGTACAGCCAGCACAGACTCTTCCCGATTCCCAATCGTTGTCTGGATTGGCATCGAGAATTACGCCTAAATCCTCCCAGTGGGAAAGATCCCTCGACACCGCCCCGCAGATATGGCTCACCGTCCACCAAGGAGTATATTTTTTGAGGGCTTGCAGATAAAACAGGCGGTAGAGCTCTCCATCCTTGAGGATCCAGGGATCCCAAACGATTGGGGCTCCCGGACGCAACCAGCGCAAAATTCCCGTGACGGCTTCTCCTAAGCGAATCTGAAGCCTCTCGAAGAGACTGGCGGTTTTCGAGTCGTAACTAGCTATGGGAAGAGGCTCAAGGCGACGAACGATGGTTCGATGCAGAGAAGTCACTTTCATGTTTTGGTGGGGAACGGTGATGCGTCTGAAGCTAGTTGGGCTTAAAGTCTACGAGTTCGATATGACCGTCAGCGGTGAACCCAGCCCACAGCGGATCGGAGATTCCTCCCACAAACCGCCCAGACTCGTCTTCCTTTTGAAAGCCGTAGAACAGCGGGTAGGTTGCCTCTAAATCGACTAGCTTACCAGCGTATAAATAATTACATAAAATATTAGCAGGTTCTTCTTCCCAGGGAATGCGATCGTACTGAAGCTGGCTGCGGTCTGCAATCGGTCGAGAACGGACATATAAAGTAACGCCAATCGGAATTTTTTGGGTGAAGAAGGGGCTCCAGTGGGGACCGAATATCAGGTAGCACCGCCACTGCCCGTCGTTCATCCGCCGCCAAAAAACCTGCGGCGTTTCGAGTAAATAGTGTTCGTCGCTACGATACAGCACTCGGTAGGGTTCTTCTTGCCAGTGTTCTAAGTCATCAGAGGTAGCATAGGCAATCAGTCCTCCCCGATCCGGTGGAGAATCGCTCGGGCGCGCACAGATAAAAGCGTAGTACTTTTCATCTACCGCATCTTTAATCACCCACGGATCTCGCCAGTTGCTGCCGTCAAATTTACTGTTAGCGTCCGGGTGGGGAATTACTGGGCCTGCCTCGGTTGCTGGGGTTCTGGTCCAGTGAATTAGATCGCTAGAGGTTGCAACGCCAATATTTTGCGGACGGCGGCGTTCCTGCGGGGTTTCTACGGGAGTATCTTCGATGCGTTTGCCGGTGTAGAACAGATAGTACAGTCCGTTCTCCTCGTAGATGCTGCCTGTCCAGGTGACGAGGTTATCCCAGTGATCTCCCTCTCGCCTCTCCAGCGCAGACTTGTCAGGATTAATTTCCTTCCAGCCAAAATCGGTGAGGACGGCATGACCAATGGAGGCTAAGCCGTGTCGCTTTTCCGGTAGATAAACGCAGGCAAATTGCGAAGCCTGGAGATAGAAGGCATGAAGGGTGTTTCCCTGTCGGTAGTACCAGGAGTCCCAACAGTATTTGTTTCGAGGTTGCCAGGGCATATTTACAGCGGTTCGTACTTGATTGATAGGTAGTCTGATACTTTATTTGTGTTGATTGCTCATTGTCCCTTATCTACTGCTTGGTAAGGGGGTCGCGATCGCTTAAGCACAGAGTGCCGTCGTCATTAAAAATTGCCCACCGAACGTCGGAGATGGCCCCGACAAAGTTTCCCTGATCGTCCTCATGCTGAAATCCCAAAAAGATGGGATAACGAGCTTCTGAATCGATCAGCTTACCAGCATGGGAATTGAGCACTAACTGATGGGCGGGTTCTTCTTCCCAAGGAATGCGGTCGTAGCTGATTTGGGTGCGATCAGCAACGGGTTGGGAGCGGACGTAGTACGTGACTCCAACGGGAATGGGTTGCTTGAACAACGGACTCCAGCGGGGACTAAACAGTAAGTAGAGTCGCCAGAAGTGACCGTCGTTGGTTCTGCGCCAGAAGACCTGGGGCACTTCAGTGAGATAAAATTCCGTGCTTTGGTAAAGGATGCGATAGGGCTCGGCTTGCCAGTTTTCTAGATCCGAGGAGGTAGCGTAGGCGATCGCTCCTCCGCTGTCGGGAGGGCTTTCTTGGGGATGGGCACAAACGAAGGCGTAGTATCGATGATGAACCTCGTCATAAATTACCTCGGGATCGTGCCAGTTAACACCATCAAACCAGCCATCAGGACCGGGATTGGGAATGACAGGAGCTTGCAGGGAGGCGGGGGTTCGTCTCCACTGGTTTAAATCCTCCGATACGGCAACGCCAATCTGGCGAGGTTGCGATCGCTCGTACAGCGTTGTTTGCCAGGGGTCTTCTTTCCGCCTGCCGGTATAGAACAAGTAATACAGCCCGTCTTTTTGAATAATGCTGCCCGTCCAGATTGATAAATTATCCCAATGATCTCCCTCTCTAGGAGCGAAAGCGGGCGTATTGGGATAGACTTCTTTCCACCCCCCTTCTGTCAAAACGGCGTGACCGACTGAAGCCAGATTATGGCGCTTATCAGGGTTATAGCCACAGGCAAGCTGTCGCGCTTGCAGAAAGAACATATGCAGAGTTTGCTCTTGCTTGGCAAACCAGAAATCCCAACAATACTTATCTCGCGGATGCCAAGGCATCTTTCACTCTAACTATCCAAAATGTCAACTTAATGGCTCTACAGTACCTTGTTCTCTGGCTTTCTCCATACCTCTTTGGGAGGAAGCGCCTGCGGAAGCGCCTGCGGCGCGGGCAAAGGGGAAGGGGGAAAGGGAGGAGTTATTAAGTTTTTTCCTTCATTCTGTGTTCTTTCCCCGTTTCGGAGGGACAGTCTTCCCTTTCCCCCGCGCCTGTGGCGCTTTTCCTTTTCCCGCCGCTTCGCTGCTTTTCCTGCGGCACTTCTCCGTGCCAAAAAGTCTGCACTCTGTGCTGCCACTGCTGCCAATACTGATTGAGCGCTTCTGGTTCAAACCAAAACACGTCCGCTGGCCTATCTGGCAGAGCAATGACCACTCCCACATGATGCAGTGATTCTGTTGGGTAAAATTGATTGAAAGCTCCGCAGTAGGCGGTGAGCTGAAGGGGAGCATCGTAGAGGCGATCGCGCGATTTGGGTTTAGCAGCGGTTTTCCAGTCGAGAATACAGGGAACTCCTCGGTAGTTGGCGACACAGTCTACACGTCCCGAGTAGTGCAGGGGGTCATGAAACACAGTTCCCTCAATCAGTCTGACGTTATCAATCTCGCTAAGAACTGATTGCACACTATTCCAGTACGGCTGCACCGTCTCGGTCAGTTCAATGGTGTGGCCTAGCAGGTAGTGATGAATCTGTTTATGAACAAACACGCCGCGACGACTGGCATTGCGGGTAATCCGGTTGGCTTCTTGCGTTCCGAGCCTTGCTCTCCACGACCGCAGCGCCTGTTTCTCTTCCCAAGGCTTGGTTGCATTCAGAATGGTGGTCACGCTCGGAAAGCGATCGCCTTGCTCATCAACAAAATAACTTCTGCCTCCAGAGCGCACCGATTTGGCGCTGTAGTGGGGTAAAAGCTGAAGAGTGGGTCTGACCAAAGGAGCGCACTAAAATGAGGGTTTCACTCTCTAGTCTACTAAACAACAGGAAACGTTCGCGTTCTTTTGAGTCCCTCTCAAAGAAAACTCGCGGCATCGGCATCTAGATACAGAGTGGCGTTGGGGTGTTGGCGCAGCACGGAGGCAGGGCAAGTTGGGCTGATGGTTTCTGTTAACATTTGCTTGACAATAGCAGCTTTATGTGCACCCAAAGCAAGACAAATAATTTTTTGAGCGGTGCAAATTGTGGGAATCGTGAGGGTAAAAGCGTATTGAGGGACGGCTTGAAGCTCAGAAAATTCACCAGAATTGACTGAGTGTAGACGGGTTGAGCGATTTAACTTAACTAGCTTCATGGGGTGAGGATCGTTAAAATCCGCCACTGCTGGTTCGTTAAAGGCTAAGTGACCATTCTCTCCCACTCCTAAGAAACACAGAGCGAGCGGCTGTGCCGACAGCAGTTTAATGTAGCGATCGCATTCTAAAAGCGGCTGGAGTGTGTCTCCTTTAATGTAGTGAAACTGCCGAGGATGAACACGCTGATGAACTCTCTCCCGCAGGTAAGTATTGAAACTGGCTGGATGATCGGGATCAATGCCCAGGTACTCGTCGAGATGAAAGAGGATTAGCCGAGACCAATCAATGCCTTTGGTAGCCGTTAACGCTTCAAGAAAGCTAATTTGTGTGTTTCCAGTCGCCAACACGAGCGCTGCTGCTTCCTGTTGAGCTAAAAGGGACTGGAGATAATCTTCAACGTCTTTGGCAACCTTCGCTGCCAGTGCTGCTTCAGATTTGTATATACACACCCGCAGACAGTCCACCTGTGTTTGAGTCAGCATCACCGGGAAAACCTTTACCTGTACTACTCTAGTCTTTGAGCGCGGTTCTCGAATCAGAGCAGTATACCTTACAAAGAATCCGGGAGCAATGAACAAAAAACGAGAAGGTAGGCGTCTATGCTATCTCATCTCAATTGAATGCGCTATTCCTGCTAGACTAAAGCGGACCCAATTCCTGACGCAGCCGATACAGAATTGTGTTGGGGTCAATGGTGTTGAGGATCTCTTGAATGACGGTACTGGGACCGAGAGGCCCCCAGGTACACCCAGCCTTGAGGTACTCTTTGGCGACTTGCCCCACCGCATAGGCTCCATAGCCCGCGATCGCTCCCTGGATAGCGGCGGTACTGGCATAGGTAGTAATCACGGTGGGACTCTCCAGGGCACTGGCGACGGCGGCACTTTTTCCCACCCCCAGCAGGACGCTGCTGCCGATTTCAGCCAGAATCGACCCTCCGGAACTCGTTAACACCTTGCGCCACAGCTTGCCAGCTTCGTAGTTGGTAATTGGCAACCCATACAGACGGGCGAGGGCGCGAATCAGGGCCAAATCGGTGACGAACCCACCGAGGATATCTAACACCGCAATCGGGTTGGCTGCCACCGCGAGCGCTTTGTATTTGCTGTATTTCCAGATGAGTGCTTCGGCTTCTGCTTGGCGCAGGTCCAGGGTTTTTTGGGCAATCTTTACCTCGGCGTTTCTCGCCTGCACGAGGGCATTGAAGGCCAGCAGCGATCGCCCTTCCCAATTCAGAATTTGAAGCACTTTCTGCCGCAGTTCCTCAATCTGTGGCGGTGGAGATTCCCATGCCTGCGTTACCTTTCCATCCCCCCACTCTACCCGAACCGGTAGCGGCTGCGGTTCGGCGGCCACCCGCACAATTTCGTCCGGTGAGAGGAGGGGCGCTTCAGCACTGCCTCTGCCAAGCTGCTGTAGCTGTCGATAAATGGCCTCCCGGTCTCGCTCTGGGTAGAGATCGATTTTATTAAATACTAAAATTAGAGGCCTGTGGCTCTGTCGTAGTTCTGCTAGAGCCTGATACTCGCTACGGGTAATATCTCCTGCTACCACAAACAGAATCAGGTCTGCCTGTCGGGCGACCTCTCTGGCCATGTCTGCCCTCGCCTGTCCGGCGATCTCGTCGAGTCCCGGCGTATCGATCAGTTCAATCTGAACTTTACCACTGGGTGGAGTCCAGCGAATCGATTTCGGCCATTGCGTTACGCCGTGAATTGGACCAGTCGGTAACACTTTTTGCCCGAGTAAAGCATTGACTACCGCTGATTTACCGCGACTGACTAAGCCAAAAGCGGCAATTCTAATCACGTTTTGGTCGAGCTTATCGAGCGCGGATTTAAGCACCTGTAAGTCTTGGCGAACCGCTGCTTGCAGTTCAACGTTGGGGGGGTGGTTCCAGTGGCGGCGAAAGCTTGCAAACCAAGAGAGCGCCTGCTGAAGGCTGGCGCGGGCTTGATTGTAGTGGTGCTGGGAGGGGTGAGTCAAAGTGAAATCGCAATCGACAGGTTACGCTTCTATTGTGAACGACATCAGACCAGCATACAGTTCCGTCGAACCAGGTTCAAGCAGCGTCGAGTCGATCAAATGACTTCCGAAGTTACACGGAGGTCAGTTCAACAAGCGTACTCTATGCTTAACTATAAATGTTTTGATTCTGTGAATGAAACTGCTACCGCTGCCATCGAACGAAGCCGAACGGCTGGAGGCGCTCGACCGCTACAGAATCTTAGATACTCTCCCTGAGCGAGCCTATGACGATCTCGCTGCTCTCGCTGCGTATATTTGCGGAACGCCGATCGCGTTGGTTAGTCTGATCGATGCTCAGAGGCAGTGGTTCAAGGCCAAAGTCGGTTTGTCGGTGCCAGAAACTCCCCGGGAGCTAGCATTTTGTGCTCATGCCATCCTCCAGCCGGACAAGCTGCTAATTGTTTCTAACGCGCTGGAAGACGAACGCTTTGCTAATAATCCCCTGGTGACCTCCGACCCGAAGATTCGCTTTTATGCTGGTGCGCCTTTGGTAACGCCGGAGGGATATCCAATGGGGACTCTCTGTGCCATCGATACCGTTCCCAAGCACCTCAGTTCTCAACAAATAGAGGCGTTGCAGGCTTTGAGTCGCCAGGTGGTCTCGCAGCTTGAGTTACGTCTTAATTCAGCCAAGCTGGAGCAGACTAACCGCGAGCTACGGCACAGTGAAGCGCGATCGCGGGCGTTAGTTGAAGGGGCTCAAGACTACGCTATTTTTCGTCTAGAATTCAACGGCAATATTGCTAGCTGGAATGCAGGAGCACAAAAAATCACAGGGTATCAGGCATCCGAGATTATCGGGCGGCATTTTCGGTGCTTTTATCCAGCCGCAGACATTGAGCAGGGAAAGCCGGAGCAAGCTTTGCAGACCGCTGCCGCCACGGGTCGCTTTGAAGACGAAGGCTGGCGAGTGAGGCAGGACGGGACGCAGTTTTGGGGGAATACAATTATTACGTCGCTGTCGGGTCGAGACGGAATCCGAGGTTTTGTCCAGGTAACGCAGGATCTCACCGAGCGGAAGCAGGCACAAGCGGCGTTAGTGAGAGCGGCAGCAGCGGAGGCAACCACTCAAAAACTAGCAGCAGAAATTCAAGAACGACAGCAGCTTGAATCTAAGCTCCTTCATCTAGCTTTCCATGATGTCCTGACCGGATTGCCGAATCGAGCCTGGTTCATAAAGCGTCTAGAGCAAGCCCTGCGGCAGAGTCAACAACGCCCGCCCTATCACTTTGCGGTCCTGTTTTTAGATCTCGATCGCTTCAAAGTGATTAACGATAGCCTCGGTCATCTGACGGGAGACAAACTCCTCTGTGCGATCGCCCAGCGGCTCAAGGGCTGTGTATCCCAGGGAACAGTAGCTCATCTTGGGGGCGATGAGTTTACCGTTCTGCTGGAAGAGATTCCGGATGGCAGTGTCGCGGTTCAGGTAGCCGAACAGATTCAAACCGCCCTAGCGTCGCCGTTTATTTTAGAAAAGCAAGAAGTATTTACCTCAATTAGTATTGGCATTGTTGAGAGACAGGCTCATTATCGTCAGCCGGAAGAACTGCTGCGCGATGCGGATATTGCCATGTATCGTGCTAAAAATCAGGGGCGGGCCAGATACTCCGTGTTTAATACAGCGATGCATGCCCAAGCGGTAGAACGATTGCAGCTAGAAACTGACCTACGCCGAGCCATTGAGCAAGAGAACTTCCAGGTGTACTACCAGCCCATTATGGCACTATCAACCCAACAAATCACTGGGTTTGAAGCTTTAGTCCGCTGGCACCATCCAGAGCGAGGCCTCATTGCTCCCGATGTCTTCATTCCCATCGCAGAAGATATTGGACTAATTGTTGCCATTGATTCATGGGTTCTCCGGGAGGCCTGTCGTCAATTACGCCAATGGCAACGGCAGTTTCCGGCTAAACAGTTGACCATCAGCGTCAATCTATCGGTCAAGCAGTTTCAACATCCCAATCTGGTGGCAAAAGTCACTCAAATTCTTCAAGAAACTAATATACTGCCTCATCGTTTGAAGCTAGAAATTACAGAAAGCGTCTTGATCGAAAATGCTCAATCTGCCGCTGTTACCTTTTTAAAACTCAAAGCATTAGGAGTCCAACTGTGCATGGATGACTTTGGCACCGGGTATTCTTCTTTAAGTTATTTACACTATTTTCCCTTTAATAACCTAAAAATTGATCGCTCTTTTATTCACAACCTCAAGAACAGCCAGAAAAATGCAGAAATCGTCCAGGCCATTGTCTCTCTTGCCTCTGCTTTAGAGATGACGGTCACTGCTGAAGGCATTGAGACCCACGAGCAACTCACTTCTCTAGAAACGCTCCCGTGTGAGTTTGGCCAAGGATATCTTTTTGCGAAACCAGTAGACAGTATAGAAGCCGAAAAATTGCTTGACGCCGAGAACACTGGGACAAAGCAACTGGGTCGCGTACACCCCTTCACGAAGCTTGTTGGCCATTTTTTGCGGTCAGTCGTTGTCCCTAAAATTTTAAGATGAGCCTGACTGCTGCAATACAATCCTGCGCTTGGCAAAAAAAGTGGCTTGAGTTGCTATGGGTTAGTTGCAACGACTATACATAAAGCGATTAACGTTGAAGTGTCCGACTTCTTTTTCTGCACGTATTGAAAAGCTTATCTCTGCTCGATCGCTATCTTGCCACCGAAATCTGTTTGCCCCTGTGCTTCAGCGTTGGGATTTTTTCAGCCCTCGGTGTGGCAGTGGGTGAGTTAGCGGATATCGTCAACAAAATGTTTGAATTTAACCTCCCGTTAAAGACCGCGATCGCCATTTTGTTCTTGAAGCTGCCCGAGTTCATCGCCTATGCCTTTCCCCTCTCGGTCCTGCTCTCAACTCTGACGGCCTATGGTCGCTTGAGCAGCGATAGCGAGTTAGTCGCCCTCCGCAGTAGCGGGATGAGCATCTACCGACTGGTCGTGCCTGCTTTAGTGCTGAGTCTGGGGGTCACCCTAGTCACGTTGTTTTTCAATGAATTAGTTGTTCCTGCCGCCAACTATCGCGCCACCACTCTCCAGGCTCCGTATATTCAGGCCACCACACCTCCGCCAACCCAAGACCTGATTTATCCAGAATACGATCGAGACAGCCATCTCAAGCGCCTGTTTTACGCACAAGCATTTGACGGCACTGCCATGAACAACCCGATTGTGCTGCACTGGACCGAACAAACGCTGGCTCAAATCATTGTTGCCGATACAGCGAAATGGAATCCCATTCAAAAACAGTGGGATTTTTTCAACGGCAGAACTTATCAACTCGCCACCGATGCTTCCTTCAATCAGGTATCCCCGTTTGCTCGCCGACAGCTCTCTCTCTCTAAAATTCCCCTCGATTTAGCTCAAAAATACCGCAATCCCGATGAGATGAATATTGCTCAAGCGCAGGAATACATCGAAGTTTTGCAAATGAGCAACGATAACAAGAAACTACGCCTGTTTACAGTCCGGATGCAGCAAAAAATAGCGTTTCCGTTTGTTTGTTTGGTGTTCAGTTTGGTAGGAGCCGCGTTAGGCAGTCGTCGGCAGTACGCGAGCAAAGCCACTAGCTTTGGCATTTGTGTAGCGGTTGTTTTTAGCTATTACTTTTTGGGCTTCTTCGTGAGTAGTCTCGGTGTCGTCGGAGTTCTCTCGCCTTTTCTAGCCGCCTGGCTCCCCAATTTCTTGGGTTTAGGAATTGGGGGCTGGCTGTTGGTGAGGGTCAGTGAACAATAAATAGTGACCACAAACTGTTCGACGCTCAACTGTATGTTTAGTGGGGGGATAGGAACAGTTTGCGTCGAACGGGGAAAGGGCCGTCGAAGGGGGAAAGGGCAAAGGGGAAAGGGCAAAGGGGAAAGGGACACTAGTAGCCAGTGACCAGTTGGAGGTGAGAGCAAAGCTTTTGATCAAAACCGCAAATAATACATCAGTTGAGCCGTCATTTCACTGTTGAGGGAAAGGCGCTGTCCTAAATCGGCTAAGTTGCGGAAGGCGCCGTTTGAGTGGCGATTTTGCACGATTTTAGCGGCTAAGCTCTCATCGAGAATGGGAATCTGCGCGAGTTGTTCAGCGGAAGCGGTATTGGGATTGACCTGCTGAGGCGTGGATGAACTTTCTGGATCGTAGTAACGGAAGTGCAAAACCGGCTTTAACGGCTCAATCTGTTCGCCGGGGACGCTGAGAGCAGCGGCTAGGTCTTCGACGCAGAGAAACTGCACCCCCATACTGGTCAATTCGACGAGCGATCGCGCCTGGTGAATCGAGATTCCCGGCAGCCTTAGCCAATCATCTACCTGCGCCCGATTGACATCAATTTTAAGGCCCAGCTCGGCAGCGACTGCCACTTCTGCCCATGTTTGCAGCCGACAGTAAGGATTGTTCAAAATCCTCTCTCGAATGACTCCTTGACGAGAAGCCAATCCCAATCGCACCCAAGGAAGCCAGTTAGCCAAAATCATCGCCATTCACAATTTCTATGGAACCATGAGCGCAGATAGAGCGCCATAGGCGCGGGGAAAGGGGAAAATGTTCCTGCGGAAAGGGGAAGGGGGAAATAGTTCCTACGGAACGGGGAAGGGGGAAAGGGAAAAATGTTCCTACGGAACGGGATGGGAAAAAACACAGGATTAAGAAACAGGCTGATTGATTTACCCTTTGCCCTTTCTCCCTTCCCCTTTCCCCGTCGCGGAGCGACTAAGCAATCTGATCGAGCAATTGGCGACGCTTTTGTTCAAACTCATACTCCGACATTAACCCGTCTGAGCGCAACTGGTCGAGCTGACGTAAAGCTTCAACGACCGCTCCGACGCGCTCTGGATCTACGGTACTGGCTGGCGGTTCTGGCTGACCGTTGAACCGCTGCTCGAACTGTTCTTGGTCCTGAATCATTAACCAAACGGCTTCGATGGCGCAGGCAAAGCGCGGAACGGGCGTTGCCCCAAGCAGAAAGTAAATCACGCCCCACAGCGGCTGTTTTAAGTAAAATTTGTGGAGTCCTACCAGAGGCGTAACCGTTCCTAAAAGAGCGATCGCCACGGCAGCTTTCCGGCTTCTTGGCTGATTGAGCAGTTTTTCTAAAGCTGACATCGGTAACGGGTTTTACTCACATAAAGTACAGTTTTACGTCCTGGCCATTGGTGATGATTGATTAGGCTAATGACTGGTTCCCTGTTCACTGCTTACTGTAATTGCTAGCTGCTTGTCTGATTGCCGATCAACCGCTGTCGTTAAGATACGGAAAACCGTATATTGGTGGGCTTTGAACTATTCTAGAATGATATTAAATGCTAACAAATAAAACTATTAATAAACTAGGCAAGCTAAACGATGGGATTTTTTGATTCAGAAGTCGTTCAACAAGAAGCCAAACAATTATTTGAAGATTATCAATCTCTGATTCAGTTGGGCAGCGAGTACGGTAAGTTTGACCGGGAAGGGAAAAAACTGTACATCGAGCGGATGGAAGCGCTGATGGAGCGCTACCACATCTTTATGAAGCGCTTTGAGCTTTCCGAAGATTTTATGGCACAAATGACCGTACAGCAGCTCAAAACTCAGCTCGGTCAGTTTGGGATGACTCCCCAGCAAATGTTCGAGCAGATGAACCTCACGCTCGAGCGCATGAAGTCCGAAATTGAACCGTAGGTTGGCTACTCTTTGGCAGGCTTGGGTCGAGTAAATTTAGAAGCAGAGGGGAAGTACTTGACTGGTTCGTTCTTAAGAGCTTCTAGCATAAAATTGCGCCAGATTGGAGCTGCAAAACCACCACCCGTTACGCCAGCACCGAGGGGTTTGTAGTCATCATTGCCCACCCAGACGGCGGTTGCTAGCTGCGGAACGTAGCCCACAAACCAAACGTCTCGCTCTGAATTAGTCGTTCCTGTCTTTCCGGCTGCTGGACGACCAATATTAGCGGCTCTTCCCGTACCGCTTTCAATGACTCCCTTGAGCACAGATGTGAGAGAAGCAGTGGCCCACGGGTCTAAGACTAGTGTTGGTTCTGGGGTATTGTCTAGCAGCACATTGCCCCGCGTATCCGTTGCCTTGACAATAATCGTCGGCTCAGAGTGCCAGCCGTTGCTGGCAAAGGTAGCATAGGCTCCCGCCATTTCTAAAGGAGTTACTCCCACAGGACCGAGAGGCAAGGAAATCACCGGATCGAGAGGGCTATTGATACTTAAAAGTCGAGCCACTTCAACGACTTTATCAATTCCCACTGACTGTCCAATCTTGACGGCGGGAATGTTCCGAGATTGAATCAGCGCCTCGCGAATGCTCATCGGTCCGGCGAAGCTACGCCCGTAGTTTTGGGGAGTATAGTAGCCGCCTTCGGTGCCGTCCCGATAACGAACAGGCGCATCATCGATGACAGAAAAAGGAGTGTATTTGCCGCTAGCAAATGCCGCATAGTAGGCAAAAGGCTTAAAGGCAGAACCGGGCTGACGCTGAGCCTGAATCGCTCGGTTAAACTGACTCGACTCGTAATCAGCACCGCCTACCATAGCTTTGACGAAGTGGGTTCGCGGATCAACCGCTACCAGAGCCAGTTGAGTAGAACGCAAACCTCGATTCTGAAGCTGACGATGGGCGTTGTTAACAAGTTCTTCTGCCTTAGTTTGAAAATTATAGTCAATGGTAGTTTGAACCCGCAGTCCTCCTTCTAAGAGAGAATCGTTGCCAAAGCGGTCGGCTAACTCTTGTTTAACGGCTTCTGTAATAAAGGGCGATTCGCTCTGTCGCCAAGCGGTGGGCTTGCCAACCAGCAGCGGTGCTTTGCGAGCCGCTTCAGCTTCTTGAGCCGTGATCCAGCCTAGGGTCTTCATCCGCTCCAGCACAATGGCTTGCCGCAGCTTCGTGGCCTGATAATTATTAAACGGACTATACTGTTCTGGAGCCTGAATTAGACCCGCCATAACGGCTGACTCGGCTAGGGTAAGTTCAGAAGCCGATTTATTAAAGTAGCTTTCGGAGGCTGTTTGAACACCATAGTTATTGTGACCCCAATAAATATTGTTGAGGTACATCGATAAAATTTCGTCTTTAGAAAATACCTGCTCGATGCGAATGGCTAGCACCGCTTCTGCTAGTTTGCGGCTGACGGTACGCTCGCGGGTGAGCAGCAGGTTTTTGACAAGCTGCATAGTGATGGTCGATGCCCCTTCTACTACGCCTCTCTGCTGCCAGTTCACCCAAAAAGCGCGACCAATACTGTTGGGATTAATGCCTCGGTGCTGATAGAAGTGACTGTCTTCAATCGCGAGTACAGCCCGCTTCAGTTCAGGAGAAATTTCGTCTAGGGCGATTACCTCGCGGTGAGCTTCTCCATGTACGCTCGTCAGCAGCTTGCCTTTGATGTCGTAGATATAGCTTGTTTCTGTAGGGGCATGATTGCGTAGAGAGCGAACATCTGGAAGATTGCGGAAGCTAATGGCTAAACCAACAACTCCTCCCGCCACAATAGAACTGGCGAGGAGAGTAATGCCCAACACGGTTCCCCCAGTGGCTTTGGCAACTCCAGCTAGAGAAAAACCACCTCCAGCCGCTTTCTGGCGTTTTTGTCCAATGGTACTAGACGACACAGCGCTTCCCCTTGAAGTAACTGATTGGAATTTCTTTGTTAATTTTAAAGACCTGTTAGCCAGATTGGTAAAAATAAATTTCTTATCTTTGATATCTCCGCTGTCGCGGCGGGGCAAGGGGGAAGTTGCTCCGCAACGGGAAAGGGGGAAAAAGTTGCTCCGCAACGGGGAAAGGGGAAGGGAGTAATTACCAAGTTTTTTTCTTAAATCCTGTGTTCTTTTCCCGTCCCGCTAGGGACAGATTTCCCTTTCCCCTTTCCCCGTCCCGCCAGGGACAGTTTCCCCCTTCCCCGTCCCGCCAGGGACAATTATGAAGCGTCCCTGACACTCTATAATAATTTGTAAACCAGTCATCGAAATCGCCCTGGTGATTTGCCCTGTTTCTTTTTGCCAATGACTTCATCGGAGCAGCTCGCTTGGCTTCATCGCGGTACGAGCGAAATTTTTCCTGATCAGACAGATAGTGATCGCCCGGACGAGAATTTGATTTATCGTCTGCGGCAGCGTCCTCTCCGGGTTAAGTTGGGCATTGACCCTACCGGACGGGAACTGCATCTCGGCCACAGTATTCCCTTTCGTAAACTGAGAGCTTTTCAGGATGCGGGTCATACGGCGGTGGTGGTGATTGGCGACTTTACGGCCCAGATTGGCGATCCGACCGGAAAATCTGAGGTGCGCCGTCAACTGTCGGCCCAGGAGGTCAAAGAGAATGCCCAGGACTACCTCGATCAGCTTCGCCCCATCCTCGATTTTGATTCTGACCGCCTCGAAATTCGCTACAACTCCGAGTGGTTATCGCGGCTCGATCTCGCGCAGATTCAGGAGTTACTCTCGACGATGACGGTGGGGCAAATGCTGGCTAAGGAAGGATTTGCCTTGCGCTACGCCCAAGGAACCCCGATTTATCTCCATGAGTTTTTGTATCCGCTGATGCAGGGCTACGATTCGGTTGCCATCCAGGCCGATGTTGAGCTAGGCGGAACCGATCAGAAATTTAATATCGCCGTTGGCCGCGATCTTCAGCGCTATTTTGGACAACCACCGCAGTTTGGCCTGCTGCTGCCGATTTTGCTCGGGACGGATGGAATACAAAAAATGTCGAAGTCTCTCGATAACTACGTGGGCTTAAGAGAAGATGCGTTGTCGATGTACTCGAAGCTAGAGAAGACTCCCGACGATCTGCTCACAGACTACTTTGAGCTGTTGACAACGATTCCGTTAGCCGAGCTGCCGGAGAACCCCAGAGAAGGCCAAAAGCTGCTGGCGCGGGAAGTGGTCGGACAGTTTTACTCGCCCGAGGCCGCGCTCACGGCGCAACAAACCGCCGAAAGCTTGGTTGTTGGTGGCTCTGCGTCTACCGAGGCTGTTCCGGAATATTCGCTCGCCGAGATTGAGTTTCCGGCTCCGCTATTTTATATCCTCAGCGCCAGTGGCCTGTGCAAGTCCGGTGGTGAAGGCCGTCGGCAGATTCAGGGCGGAGCCGTGCGGCTCGCAGGCGATCGCATCGAAGATGTTCAGACTACCTTTGCCTCTTCTGCGGAGCTGCACAATAAAGTATTGCAGGTGGGCAAGAAAAAATTTGTTCGTCTCGTCCCTTAACGATTGCCCCCATGCCTACTGAGTCCTCTCTGTCCGAGCGCGTGATCGTGCCGCTGGATGTGCCGACGCTGACCCAGGCGATCGCCCTCGTCGAAACTCTGCCCCAGGTAGGGTTTTGGAAAGTCGGCTTAGAACTGTTTGTCGGTGCTGGCCCGGAAATCTTAGCCGTGCTCCAACAGCGGCAAAAACGCATTTTTCTCGATTTAAAGTTTCATGACATTCCCAATACCGTTGCCCACGCCTGTAGAGCCGCGCACACCTATGGGGTCGAGCTGCTCACCCTTCATGCCACCGCCGGACGCAGGGCACTTCAGGCAGCAGCGGCAGCCGTTGGCCCAGCCGAACGTCCGAAATTGCTGGCCATTACCCTCCTCACCAGCCTCAATTCGCGAGAACTCGCCTTCGATCTCAAAATTCCCCTAGAGCTACCGGAATATACCCTCCAGATGGCGCTCTTAGCTCAAGAGGCCCAATTAGACGGAGCCGTGTGTTCTCCCCAAGAAGTCCAACAGCTTCGGCAGGTCTGCGGTAATGATTTTCTGCTCGTTTGTCCCGGCGTGAGACCCACCTGGGCCAATTCCGGCGACCAAAGCCGAGTGATGTCTCCCGCTGCGGCTTTTCAAGCTGGTGCCGATTACCTCGTCATCGGTCGCCCGATCACCGCCGCCGCCGATCCCCCGCAGGCCTGGGAGCGGATCTGCCAAGAACTAGCAGCAGTGAGATGAAACGAGCTGCCTTGATCCTCCTGCTGACTACCTGGCTCGTTCCTTCTCATCCCCTCCAGGCTCAAGCGGCTACCGCCAAGATAGCTTCTAGAGCGAGTCCTTTGGTCACTGGTCCGTCTACGCCAAGGACTAAGGACCAAGAGCTAAGAACAACCTGTCCTAGCGATATTCAACTCCTGATCGATCGTCTTCTGCAAGATTTACCCGGCTACGCCAACCGCGTTATTCAGCGAGCCGCCCTCTTCCGCGAACCCGAAATGGACGTTTACGTAATTGTGGCCGGAAGACCGGAATTTGAACCCCTAACGTTAGGCCCTGAACAATACAAAGATAGCGCGGTCGATCCTAACCCTCCTCAGCAGGTGTTCTTCACCACGCTAGAGCGGCAATATCTCGAGAATCGCGTGGTGACAGTGCAAAATTATCACTGGCTGTTTCTGACCCAAACCAGCACTGGCTGGAGAATGGCGCTGATCTACACTCGTCTTGGCTCTCCGACAGAATCCGTCTCGCCGAGACCCCCATTAGAAACGAGCGACAGCATTATCGGGCAGGCAGTGAAGCTCTGGCTGCGGGACTGCCGCGCTGGTGCTCTCAGAAGGCCATCGTGACGGCATTGGCGGCCAATTTCCCGATCTCTGTTAGTTTTGCCAGTTTTTGGGGAACGCTATGAGGGTATACCTTTGCTCGTAGAATAGCAATGACATCCGTTCAAGATGTAGATCAGCCAATACTCATTCGAGAATTTACTGCGGCAAAACAAATCGGGCTGTTTGCGACTTTAAAGCAGCCGCCGTTTAGCGGTCAACTGGTTTTGAAAGCGCAGCAGGTTCGCTGGGATTTTTATCTCTATTTAGGTCGCATTATCTATGCTACCGGAGGCCCGCATACGGTGAGACGGTGGCGACGCAACTTAGTCACCGTTTGTCCCCAGTTGCTGAGCGCTGATATTCAGGCAGATTTAGCAAGTCTTTCTGTGCAAGATCCGCATTTTGCGGAATATCAGCTCCTTTGTCTGTGGGTAGAGCAGCAAAAGATCACCAAAAAGCAGGCGGCCAAAATTATTTGGTCTACTGTGGTAGAGGTGCTGTTCGACGTCACCCAAGCCACAGAAATCGTTTGTGAGCTGAAGCCTTCGCGTTATCAAGCCGCTAGCCTAACGCTGATTAATCCAGAGCAGGCGGTCGCTGAAGCCAAAGAGCTATGGCAGGCTTGGCAGGACGCAAAACTGGCCGATCGCTCGCCAAATCTGGCTCCGGTAATCGTGCGGGCTGAACAGCTCAAGCAGAAAACGTCGGAACAGGCCTATCAAAATCTCAGCCAGCTTCTCGATGGTCAGCAATCGTTGCGAGATATCGCTGTGCGCATGAAGCGCGATGTGCTGAGCGTGACGCGCTCGCTGCTGCGATATTTCGAGCTGGGGTTGGTTAAACTAGTGCCCGTTGGCGACCTGCCTCCGGCGATCAAGCCTCCCCAGGAACCGCCGGCGTCTTCCCAGGCGCGTCAAGCCCTCATTGCCTGCATCGATGATAGTCCGGCGGTGTGTGACGCGATGAAGCGCATTATTACCCAGGCGGGACATCAGTTTTTGGGAATTAACGATCCGCTGCGGGCGATCGCCACCCTCCTGGCACGCAAACCCGATCTGATCTTTCTCGATTTGGTGATGCCCAACGCCAACGGCTATGAAATTTGCAGTCAATTGCGCAAAATGTCCTTTTTCCGGCAGACCCCCATCGTGATTCTGACTGGAAACGACGGCATTATCGACCGCGCCAGAGCCAAAATGGTCGGCTCTTCCGACTTTTTAGGGAAACCGGTTCGGCAAGAAGTGCTCATCGGCGTGATTGACAAGTATCTCAAATCACCAGTGGGTGAATAGCATCACAATGACCGGAAATAGTAGCCATAGCAATTCTCACTTTTATGAGGTACAGCCGTAAATCCTAGTATTTGTTGATGGCAAACTAGTCTACTTCCTGGTGTCCCTCACGCTTTGTAAGAAACGCTATCTAGCGATTAGCTGTTAGCTATGAGCGTTCTCTGTTTTCCTTCATTGTCGATGGATTAACGTCTTCTGAAATTTAAGCTCCCTAAAAATTCTCGAGAAACGACTGTTACTTTTAGAGCATTTTCGGGAAATCTATAAATGACACTCCTAAGCCAGATCGCTTTTCTAAGCATCGAGCTTCTGGGAGATGAAACTGTGGTCGTTGTAGGTAAAAAAAACTATGAGTCTTGCCCTGATTGTTGATGATTCGAGTACTGAAAGAGAAGTGCTCACTAGCTACTTAAAAAATGCTGGTTTAACGGTTTCCATTGCCACCAGTGGAGAGGAAGCTTTAGAAAAAGCCAGCACAAATGTCCCAGACGTAATTGTTTTAGATGTGGTGTTGCCTGGTCGGAGTGGCTTTGAAATTTGCCGCGATCTTAAAGCTGAGGCCAAAACGAGCAAGATTCCCATTATCATGTGCTCCACCAAAGGCGGCGAGATGGACAAATTTTGGGGCATGAAGCAGGGAGCAGATGCTTACCTCGCCAAGCCAGTGGATGGCGATGAATTGCTCCGGACTGTCAACCAGTTGATGAAATAACGAGGAGAATGTATGGCATCCAACTCCTCTGCCGCTGTCTCCCCTTCTCTAGAGACGACGCAGGAGCAGTTTTTATTGAGTCAGGTAGCAGACTTGGCGATTATGCTGCCGATTACTCAGCTTACCGAGGCGTTAACGATTCCCGTCGGTCAGATTGTGCCCATTCCTCACATGCCTCCCTGGGTAATGGGCGTGTACAACTGGCGGGGAGAAATCTTGTGGATGGTGGATCTCGGGCATTTGATTGGACTGGCTCCTTGGCATCAGCAGGTGGCTAGCCAATCGGTGCATCAGGCGATCGTGCTGCATGAGGCTTCCCGCCGTTCCGCTCAGGGGACGGGCCCCACCATTGGCTTAGTCGTCAGTCAAATCGGGGAGATTGAGTGGTGTAACCCAGCAGAAATTCAGTCGCCCCCCTCCTCTGCCGTGACTCCTGAACTAGCCCCGTTTCTGCGCGGCTACTGGGTGAAACAGACGGGCGATATTTTTGTGACTCTCGACGGAAGCGCAATTATGGCCGCCATGCCGCGAGCTTGAGGGCTGAACTAAGCCGTCGTTTTTCCTGGCGGCTTGTCATCAGCCTGAGCACTCCAGCAAGAACTGCTCTTAGCAAGAGCTTGCTCAAGCAGCTTCGGATAAATCTACTTAATATAGCTCCAAAAGTTTAGCTTTATCGCGTTTATTGGGAATTTTAACAATAAGATTTTGATTTTTCAAGTTTAGTGAGCTGTTATTGTCTGCTTTTTGCGCTAGCTTAAACCCTTTTTCTGTAAAGTTATTATGACTCAAACTCCCCCCAAACCGGACCAACAAAATCGCAACGATACCGATAGTTTAGCCGAGTTGAATCTTCAAATCGAGCCTCAAGCCACTCACCCTGAGCAATCGACCGCTGCCAAGACAGTATCTGTGTCTGAATTACCGTCATCGAAGGAGCGACGAGGCTGGTGGCAAAAACTGAGTCTGCAAACGAAAGCAACAACTCTAGCCGTAACTCTCAGTACATTGCCACTGATTACTGTTACGGTTCTCGCCGATATCATTGCCAACCGTTCTGTGATCGACCAGGTAAAGCAGGCACAGCTCACGCGAACTCAGATATTTGCCAAAGAATTTACGCAGTTTTTGGAAATCCGCTCTCGAGAGGCAGCAACGATCGCCGCCGCTGAAATTTTTACCGATCCAGCTCTGTGGGAAAGTACATCGGTGGCGCAAAAGCAAGCCGTTTTAGACAACTTTCAGCAAAAGTTAGGCTTTGCTGACAGTATCGTTTTCTTTGACCCGCAAGGCAGACCCCTGTTTCAGTCGGAATCAGAGCGACCGTTTACGGGCGATAACTACAGCGATCGCGCTTACTTTCAAGAGGCGGTGGCCACTAAAGAAGTGACAATGAATGGTCCCGGCCTCAACTCCCAAGGACTGCTGCGGGTTGAATTTGCTGCTCCGGTCCTAGAAGCCGGCACTGAGCGGCTGATTGGCATTGTGCGGATGCGGGTTCCAGGAACCAAAATGGAATCTCTGTTTGCTCCTTTCACCGCACTCAACGATGAATGGTTTTTACTCGGTGCAGACGGAACCGTTTTTGCCGCTGAGGAAGAAGAGTATCCTGGAGTGTCTGTGAGTGAGTTTGTGCCCGCAGTATCCGAGCTGCTGGAGCAGGGACAAACAGGAGTTGATGTGTTCCGCAACCCTCTGGAGAATAATTCTGAAGAACTCTTAACTTTCGTTCCCATTGAGCCAACAGCCGAACTTCCTAGTCTCACGGCTGGGGCCATGATTCATACCCATACCGAGGACTCCTTCGCTGCCGCTAGTCAGTTGTTGAAACTGGTCCTGCTGGCTACTGGAGTGACGGCGGTTGCTGTGGGAGCGATCGCTGCCTACATTGCCAGTCGAGCTACCCGCCCTGTCTTGGCAGCAGCGGATGCTGTTGAAAAAATTGGACAAGGAGATTTAGACACTCGGATTCAGACCCAAGGAGCCGACGAACTGGCCGTCCTCGGCTCGAACATCAACAGCATGGCGGCTCAGTTTAAGAGCTTCATCCAAAAACAAACCTTGTCGTCTCAGCAATCCGCCCTGCTTGCTGGCATTACTGGTACTCGCACCACCAGCCAAGCGGAATTGAACGCAGCCTTCAACCGCTCGCTTCAGGGAGCGCGAGAGCTGCTGGGATTGGATCGGATGGTGATTTATCGCTTCAACCCAGACTGGAGCGGCTATATCTCTCATGAATCGGTAGAAGAGGGCTGGCCCGTTGCTCTCAACAATGAAATTGGCGATCCCTGTATCCCCCAAGAGCTAATTGAAGCGTATCGGAACGGTCGCGTCGTGCCCACCAACGATGTCTTGCAGACCAACTATCACCCCGACCACATGAAGCTCTTGGAGCGCCTCCAGATTCGAGCTAACCTCGTCGTTCCAGTACTCTGTCAGGGCCAGTTATTCGGAATTTTAGTCGCTCACCACTGTGCTACGACTCACGAGTGGACCGATGAAGAAATTAACTTCATGAAGCGCCTTGCCGAACAGCTCGGCGTTACTCTAGACCGCGTTGCTTTCGTGCAGGGACGGGAAGAGGAAGCGAAGCGTTCAGGAGTTCTGAGAGACATCGCCCTTAAGCTCTCCAATGCCCTCAGTTCTGAAGATATTTTCACCACCGCCGTTGAAGAGATTCGCCAAGCGATGACCTCTGACCGGGTTGTAGTCTACAAGTTTGACCCAACTTGGAAAGGCACAGTGATTGCGGAATCGGTAGATAGCGAATGGCCCCAGTCTTTGGGAGCGCAAATTGCCGACCCCTGCTTTGCTGAAGAGTACGTGGAGAAGTACAAGCAAGGTCGGGTGAAAGCAACTAACGATATCTACAACAGCGAGGAGCTCACCGACTGCTATCGCGCTCAGCTTGAGGAGTTTGCCGTGCGGGCCAACTTAGTGGCGCCAATTTTGGTTGGCGGAGAGCTGCTGGGCTTACTGATTGCCCATCAGTGTTCGGGACCGAGAAACTGGGAAACAACCGAGATTGACTTTTTTGCTCAGGTCGCCACTCAGGTGGGTCTCGCCCTCGACCGGGCTAAGCTCATCGAGCAGCAGCAAGCCTCTGAAGCCGAACAGCGACGCGCGCGCGAAAGCCTGCAAAGACGCGCTCTAGAGCTGCTGATGCAGGTAGACCCGGTGAGCCAAGGAGACCTAACTATCCGCGCTCAGGTGACAGAAGACGAAATCGGCACCATTGCCGACTCCTACAACGCCACCATCGAAAGCTTGCGGAGAATTGTGTCTCAGGTGCAAAATGCGGCAGCTCAGGTCGCGACCACCACTAACACCAACGAGGAATCGGTCCAGGCTCTTTCGACAGAAGCGCTGCGACAAACTGAAGAGATTACCGCCGCTCTCAACCGCGTTGAGCAGATGACGGAATCGATTCGGGCGGTGTCCACCAACGCGCAGCAAGCCGAAGACTTCGTGCGCCAAGCCTCGGCCAACGTCCAGGCGGGAGATGAGGCAATGAACCGGACGGTTGCCGGGATTCTGGCAATTCGAGAGACGGTAGCAGATACGGCTAAAAAAGTCAAGCGACTGGGAGAATCGACCCAAAAGATTTCTAAGGTGGTCAACCTGATTAGTAGCTTTGCCGACCAAACGAACCTGCTGGCGCTGAACGCTTCGATCGAGGCGGCCCACGCTGGCGAGGAGGGTCGCGGCTTTGCGGTGGTTGCCGATGAAGTCCGGTCTTTGGCCCGCCAGTCTGCCGATGCGACCGCCGAGATTGAAAAGGTGGTCGCCCAGATTCAGGCCGAAACCAACGAGGTGGTCGCGGCGATGGAATCGGGAACCGAACAGGTTGTGTCTGGAACCAAGCTAGTCGAAGAAACCCGCTCAAGCCTGACCCAGATTACCGCCGCTAGTGCCCAGATTAACCAGTTGGTTGAGGCGATCGCCGCTGCTGCTGTGGAGCAGGCCCAAACCGGAGAAGTAGTGAGTCAAACGATGGCTAATGTGGCTGCCGTTTCTAACAAAACGTCTTCTGAAGCGGGTCAGGTTTCTGAATCCTTTAAGCAACTGCTCGCCGTTGCTCAAGAGCTCCAGAATAGCGTTGGTCGATTCAAGGTGAGCTAGTGACGAGGGGAGCCGTCTCCCCTTTTAAAAACACACGCAACGCCCTTTTGAGGTTTATTCATGACTCAGACTTCATCCAAGCCTGACTACCAAATTCATAACGGTCATTCCCATTCTCCTAATCTTCAGGTTGACCCTCCCTCTCATCATCTGGCTTCTCCTTATCAGTCTAAGCCAATCATGCTCAACGGGACTGCTTCCTCGGCGGAACCAAAGCCAACAGACACTAAGCGCTCACAACGTTCTCTGCGGAATCAGCTCCTGCTGACCCTCTTACCGACAGTGCTGCTGCCGCTAGGAATCGCCAGCGCCGTTGGTTATAGAATCATTCACCAGAATGCCGAAGAGCGGATTCAACTGCAAATGCAGGACCAAGCTTTGCTAGCTGGTGAAGTCACTAGCGAACTGCTCGAGCAGTACAGAAAAATTCCTCAGATCGTCGCTTCTACTCCTGACGTGATTGCCTCTGCTCGCGCTGGCACCCAACAAGCAAGCTCGGCAAACCTGGTGCAACTGCCGATTGAGCAATTAGAGGCAGACTTCTCCACGACCAAGCTCCTCCAGCCTAATCAGGAGCTTAATGATTATTTAAAAGCGACGGCAGAAACTGAAGGGTTTGCCGAAATTTTCTTCACCGAGAGCAATGGATTCAATATTGCTTATAGTCAACCGCCTTCAGACTTTGTGCAGCGCGATGAAGAGTGGTGGCACAAAGGCAAAACAGAAACTCAGTGGAGCGGCAATTTTAGCCTCGACCGCTCCACTAACACCGTGAGTATCGATCTAGTTCAGGTAATCCAAGACCGCAACACAGGAGAGTTTCTTGGAGTTGTCAAAGCGGTGTTACCAGCCAGCCAGCTAGAGTCAATTGCAGATTATTTAGAACACGCAGGAATTAGAAATTCTCAGCAAGGGCAGATCGTAGACACCAGTACTGGCCTTGTGCTTCAGACTACTACGGCTGAGGGAGTTAGCACGACTCAAAACATCGTTGGTGGAGACACTCTCAAACAAGTAACGGCTTCTTTAGCGAGAATGTCCAACGAAGGGACCAATCCGGAACGAGCACAACAGGCTCTGCAAAATCGCTATCCTCTCAAGGAAGTCATCGCTTCATCCTACAGGCATGAAGACGGAGAGGAAGTTCTGCTAGTCTCCTTTATTCACCAGGATAAAGAGTATAATCTGGCGACAATTCCCAATACAGAATGGATTGCCGTCTCATCCATCGACCACGCAGAAGTTGAAAGCGCTGGCAACCAGCTCGTTTTAGCGTTTGCGCTGACTGCTCTGGTCTTAGGAGGAGCCGCCACTGCCATTATTATTCTGTTAGCTCGTCAGCTATCTGCCCCTCTTGGTAAATTAGCGCATACTGCTGAACAGGCGGCCTCCGGTAATTTAGATGTTCGTGCCGAACCGAGCGGCACGAAGGAAACCCAGATCCTCGCGCAAGGCTTTAATAACCTGTTGCTGCAAACGAAAAGTTTACTTCAGCAACAAAACACCGAAGCGAAACAAACAAGTCTTCTCGCCGCCATTACGGGGATTCGAACCACTAACCAAGAAGAACTAGACCAGGTATTTAACCAGTCACTCCAAGAAGCCCGCCAACTGCTCAATCTCGATCGCATGGTGATCTACCGCTTCAACCCAGACTGGAGCGGCTACATCTCCCACGAATCGGTAGCACAAGGCTGGCCCATTGCCCTCAATAACGAAATCGGAGATCCCTGTATTCCTCTTGAGTTGATTGAAGCCTACCGCAACGGTCGCGTTGTGCCGACGAATGACGTTCTTCAGACCAACTATCACCCCGACCACATGAAGCTCCTAGAGCGCCTCCAAATCCGCGCTAACCTCGTCGTTCCGGTGCTCTGTCAGGGTCAGCTATTTGGGATCTTAGTCGCTCACCACTGCGCCACGACTCACGAGTGGACTGATGAAGAAATCAACTTTATGAAGCGCCTTACCGAGCAATTAGGGGTGACTCTCGACCGCGTTGCTTTTGTCCAAGAGCGGGAAGAAGAAGCTCGTCGTTCAGGAGTGCTGCGAGATATTGCCCTGAAGCTTGCTAATGCCTTAAATTCCCAGGACATTTTTGCCACCGCCGTGGCGGAAATTCGTCAAGCTCTGGCCTCGGACCGAGTGGTGGTGTATACCTTTGACGCTAACTGGAAAGGCACAGTGATCGCCGAATCGGTAGAAAGTCAGTGGCCCCAGTCTTTAGGAGCGCAAATTGCCGACCCCTGCTTTGCTGAAGAGTACGTGGAGAAGTACAAGCAGGGACGGGTGAAAGCCACTGCCGATATTTACAACAGCGAGGAACTGACCGACTGTTACCGCGCTCAGCTAGAAGAGTTTGCCGTGCGAGCCAACTTAGTGGCGCCAATTTTGGTCGGCGGAGAGCTGCTGGGCTTACTGATTGCCCATCAGTGTTCGGGACCGAGAAACTGGGAAACAACCGAAATTGACTTTTTTGCTCAGGTCGCCACTCAGGTGGGACTAGCGCTTGACCGCGCCAAGCTCCTCGAGCAGCAGCAAGCTGAAAAAGAAAAGCTCCAGCGCCGCGCCCTCGAGCTACTCACGGAGGTTAACCCAGTGAGTCAGGGAGACCTGACCATCCGTGCCCAGGTGACAGAGGACGAAATCGGCACTATTGCCGACTCTTACAATGCCACCATCGAAAACTTGCGGAAAATTGTCTCTCAGGTACAGAACGCGGCTGCCCAGGTAGCCACGACCACCAACACCAACGAGGCTTCGGTGCAGTCTCTCTCTACTGAAGCGCTGCGCCAAGCGCAGGAGATTTCGGCAGCCCTCGACCGCGTCGAATCTATGTCCCGCTCGATTCGCTCGGTCTCTGCCAGTGCTCAGCAAGCGGAAGCGGCGGTGCAACAGGCGGCTCGCAGTGTAGCCACCGGGGATACCGCGATGAACCAAACGGTAGAGACGATGGCGACAATTCGAGAAACGGTGACAGGAGCGGCCCAAAAAGTCGGCAACCTCAAAGAATCCGGTCAAAAAGTTTCTCAGGTTGTCACGCTCATCGGTAAATTTGCGGCTCAAACCCACCTCTTGGCTCTCAAAGCCTCCATCGAAGCCGCTCGCGCTGGCAGTGAAGGTCAAGGCTTTGCGGCGATCGCCGATGAAGTTCGGTCTCTCGCGGCTCAGTCAGCCGAAGCCACCACGGATATCGAAACGCTGGTGGCCCAAATTCAAGCCGACACCGACGCTGCGGTGGTAGCGATGCAGGACGGCACCAAACAGGTGGCCGCTGGCAATAGGCTCGTCGAAGCTACTCGCCAGAGCCTCACCGAAATTACCGCAGCGAGCACCACCGTGAACCAGCTCGTCGAGGCGATCGCCGCTGCTGCTGTGGAGCAGGAGCAAACCAGTGATTCGGTCAGTCAAACCATGACCGACGTGGTGGCGATCGCTCAAAATACCTCTTCCTCGGTGGCTAATCTCTCCGAATCGTTTAAGAATCTGCTTGCCGTAGCCCAAGAACTCCAGGCCGATGTAGCGCGGTTCAAGGTGTCGAGTCATCAGAATTAACGAGCAACAATGCTACCTTTCCTGCTGCCCCCATCTCCCTGCCTCTCCAGCAATACGATTTCTCCGTTGAAAGGCTACGCCAGTTGAAAGTTGGAGAGAGAGTTAACGGACAAGGCATAAATTTCCCCTTTACCCTTTTCCCCTTGCGCCAGTTGTTTTGCGGCATCGTACGCCGCAAAAGTTTGGCGCCCCCTTTTCCCCACTCAACTCCTTGTAGCTTCACTTTCTAAACTTGGTATAAACAATGTCGATGACCCCAGAAATCCGCGACCAGGCTTATCAGTTTTTTATTGAAGAGGCTCCTGAGCTACTACAGATCATTGAAACGGGATTACTATCCCTAAGACAGGAGCGCACCACGGGTAAAGTTCACGAAATTATGCGAGCGGCTCATTCCCTCAAAGGAGGAGCAGCCAGCGTTGAGCTCGATGCCATCAAAGCGATCGCTCATCGTCTCGAAGACAGCTTTAAAGCTCTCTACAGCGAAGAAGTCACCATCGATGCGGAGCTAGAAAGTCTGCTGCTTCAGGCTTACGACTGCCTGCGTCTTCCCTTGACCGAGCAAATCGACACCGGAACCTACAACCCGGAAGCGGCCCAAACCACCGCTGAATCTATTTTTGCCCAAATTGAGGCGCAATTAGGCGATGCTCTGGCGCAAGCCGATAACTACATGCCGACCTCTGCGGATCTCGGGATCGATATTGTTACATCAATCTTTGAAATTGACGTCGCTCAGGGGCTCGCCCACCTCCAAGAGGTAATGGCCCATCCCGAAAAGTACGAGGTGGTGGGAGAAGTCCGCGCTCAAGCCGAGGTATTTTCGGGCTTTAGCGAGATGCTCAATCTGCCCGGATTTGGGGAGATTGCTCACACCGTCGTCACCGCTCTTGAGCGTCATCCAGACCGGGCTTTACAGGTCGCTCAACTGATGATCGCCGACTGTACCGCAGGTCGAGACGCCGTGCTCGCCGGCGATCGCGCTCAGGGAGGCCGTCCTTCTGAGGCACTCATCGCCCTGGCCCAAACCGGTGAGGCTGCTCAACGTGTAGCCGAGCCTGCTCCAGTATTCGACTGGGATGAATCCCTGCTAGCCGAAGCAGCGACCGTATCTGAAGCAGCCTCAACAGATGGCGTTGAAGCAGGCCCGTCAAACTCTGACCCACTGCTCGACGACGTCTTTGAGTCTCCCGGACCAGAGCGTGAAGAGCTCGATGATGTCTTTGGAGAAGCCGCTCCGACGGACTCTGACCCACTGCTCGACGATATTTTTGGAGAAGCTGCCCCGCTGGATGCTGACCCGCTGTTTGACGAGTTCAGCTCTTCGCTGAATGGAGAAGCCCCCGCAGCAGAATCTCCGGCTCTATCTGGGGAACAAAACTCAGACGAGCAAAGCCTAGACGCAGCCGTGCAGTCGATCGAACAATCGTTTGCTCAACTACCAGCGCTAAGCGAGCTCCCGGGGGAACAGACCGGATCTCGTAAGCCCGATCGGCAGACCTTCCCTGGCTCCCCGGCCTCCTCTGCTCCAGCAAAAGCTGCTGCTCCCGCTCGTCTCACTATTCGAGTTGACCTCAACCGACTAGAGCAGATGAACAACCAGGTCGGCGAGCTAGCGATTAACCGTAACCGTCTGTCTCTCCAGAATGAGCAGCTTCAGGGAACCGTGAGAAAGCTGCTGACCCGCTTCACACGCTTCCGGGAAACGGCTGATAACCTGCGCACTCTCTCAGATCAGATGCTCGTTGCGCCAGAGCGATTCGGGAAGACGAATGGGAGCGCGAGTCAGCCCGTTTCCTTGTCTTTGGGGGATTCCTTTGACTCATTAGAATTGGATAGCTATGGCGCGATGTATTCCCTGCTTCAGGGACTGCTCGAAGAAATTATTCAGCTTGAAGAGACGGTTGACGACATTACCCTGTTTGCCAAACAGTCTAACCAAAGCATCGAAGAGCAGCGCCAAATGCTCGCCAATCTCCGAGATGAGCTGATGTGGGCGCGGATGCTGCCTCTGAGTGAAGTGCTCAACCGCTTTCCGCGCGTGTTGCGGGACTTGTCCCATACCTATAGCAAGTCTGTAGACCTAAAGCTCAACGGGACAGAGGTTTTAGTCGATAAAGCCGCTTTAGAAAAACTGTACGATCCGCTGCTGCATCTGCTTAGAAACGCCTTCGACCACGGAATCGAATCGCCAGAACGACGGCAGCAACAGGGGAAATCGGAGACGGGCATCATTGAAATTCGCGCGT
This sequence comes from Cyanophyceae cyanobacterium, assembly GCA_050331735.1. Taxonomy (GTDB): domain Bacteria; phylum Cyanobacteriota; class Cyanobacteriia; order Cyanobacteriales; family JBHJGN01; genus JBHJGN01. Next base: position 37,339 of record JBHJGN010000064.1, on the reverse strand, counting down.
ATCACCAGAGTAACCAAACCATCATTGAGGTCAAGGATGATGGTCAGGGGCTGAATCTAGAAAAAATTGGTCGTCGGGCCGTGGAGAGGGGGTTACTGTCTCCAGAAGAACGCGCGATCGCCTCCTCTAGTCAGCTTTTGGACTTAATTTTTGAGCCAGGATTCTCAACCGCCGATCAGGTCAGTGAAATTTCTGGTCGGGGCGTGGGCTTAGATGTGGTGCGATCGCAGCTCCGCGCTCTCAAAGGAACCATCAACGTCACCTCCGCTCCTGGCCAAGGAACCACGTTCACTCTGCGCCTGCCGCTGACGCTCACGGTCTCTAAGCTACTGGTGTGCTTATTTGGCTCAACGCCGTTTGCGATTCCCTCAGACAGCATCGAAGACCTCTTGATTCCGCAACCAGAGCAGCTCAAGTTTTCCGGGAGTCAGCGCTTTCTGCACTGGCAGGGGGAAATTATTCCGATTTACCCGATGGCAGAGCTGTTAGAGTACCGCTGCCCACTGCCAGAAACGACTTTGAGCAAAGCGTTTGAGACCGTCGCTTCTCCGCAAGAGTGGGCCGCGCCGCTACTGCTGCTGCGGCGTGGGCAGCAGGTGTCTGGTCTCGAAGTGAGCCGCCTGGTTGTTGAGCAAGAATTGGTGATCAAATCCTTCGGTCCCGCCATGTCGTCGCCTAGCTATACCTACGGCTGCACCATCCTCGGTGATGGGACTCTCATTCCCGTGATTGACGGAGCCGCTTTGCTGGACACGGTACTCAGGAGCGATGCCAGCACCACGATTGCCGCTTCTAGTCAAGCGCAGCGCGCTCAATCGGCGGCTACAGCCTCCAGACATCGAGCCAATACCGTTTTAGTCGTTGATGACTCGGCGGCTTTGCGAAGAACTCTGGCGCTTACTCTGCAAAAAGCAGGCTATCGCGTTTTACAGGCTAAAGATGGACGAGAAGCTCTCGACCGACTTCAGCAATCGGCGGTCCAGCTTGTGATCTGCGATGTTGAAATGCCAAACATGAACGGGTTTGAGTTTCTCAGTCAGCGTCGTCAGGATCCTGGCCTTGCGAAAATTCCGGTCGCCATGCTTACCTCCCGCAGCAACAACAAGCATCGTCAGCTTGCTACGCATCTTGGAGCAACCGCCTACTTTACCAAGCCGTATATCGAACCGGAACTGCTCAAGGCTGTGGCTGAATTAATTGCTCACCATTCGGCTGAATTAGCTGTCAGTTCTTAATCTTTAGGATTTAATCCCCATGACCAATCAACTTGTTCGCGCTGAACCTCAACTGTCGGAAGCGGCTCAGCGCTCTTTAAAACTAGTGTTTTTTCAGATCGGTAACCTCAATGTCGCTTTCCCCATTGATGTTGTCCAAAAAATTATTAATCGCACGACTGTTTACGGCAGCGGACTCAACCACACGGGCATTGCTCATGTCGGCGACCAAGAAATTACCGTTGTCGATCTACACAAGCGACTGTTTCAGACCAGTCAACTAGAAGAATCAGGAACCACGGGCTACATTGTGCTCTTCAAAAACAGCCACGGAGAACAGATGGGAATTCTGTCTGTACAAACGCCAACGCTCATGGACGTGTCTTTATCCGAACTGCGCGTCCTGCCAGAATCCTACCGCCGTGCTGACACCCTCGAAATTGCTAGCCACGTTGCCGTGATTCCTCAAGTCCCAGAATCGCTGACTATTTTTTTACTGGATAGCGATCGCCTCATCTAAACCGCCCTAGGTGCACTGCCCTGCAAGCAAGAAGCGATGCGTCAACAAGCTTCTACCCAGTTTATTGGCCAATTGGGCTATACCAAATCCGGTTTAGATACCCCAAAACGTTAGGCAAGAGAGGCAGATGGCAGAAGGATTTGAAACTGAAGCAGGAAACAGGGGTGGGGATGCGGATTTGGTGCTCAATCCTCATTGTTTAAATAACATAATTGACTAATATTTCGCAGCTTTCTAAAATAAAAACAATTTAGAAAATTGTTTAATGTTTTTGGCTTTAAATAATTTAAAAAAAATTTAAACAACTTATAAAAACGACAAAATACGATGCAAATAGGCAGGCGCACAACTAAAGTCGCTGCCAGTCTTCTGTTTCTAATTTTTTTAGCATGAGATTTAACCATTTCAGCTAATAAGAAAATTCAAAAAACATGATTTATAAACCAATTTCATTCTAAGAAGGAAAATCTAATAATGGAAAAAATTTCAAGTTGGGCTAGGAAAGAAAGCTATCTTCCCCTTGGAATTATTTTGCTAATTCTTTTGGTGGGATTTTTGCTAAGAATAATTAATCTAGATTCAAAGATTTATTGGTTTGACGAAACCTTTACATCTTTTGTTATTTCTGGTCAAAGAAGGGCTGAGCTTGCGTCTTCAATCTCAGCAGCTACAGGCATTAATTCGGCAGAATTATTTTCGTTTCAGCAAGGAAGCTCATCAATCTTCAAAACGATTTCTTCTCTTTCCGAAGATGTTCATCCACCAGCTTTTTTTCTGCTAGGGAATTTCTGGATTCGCATATTCGGTGATTCTGTATACAGCTTGCGTTTTTTGTCAGTGTTTATTAGTTTTTTGACTATTGCTTTCGGCGGTCTGATTATTTACCAAATTTTTGCTAGCTTCCTAGCCACTGGAATAGCCATTACTTTTTTGTCGCTATCACCGTTTCAAATTGGCTATGCTCAGGAAGCTAGACCCTATACTCTTTTAATGCTGATTACCTCTATTTCTACGCTCCTCGTACTTAAAATATCTCAAAACTTTAAAAAAAATCACTTATTTCACTATACAGCAATAACAACCTTTGGTCTTTATACTCACATTCTTTATGTTTTAGTTATTTTTGGGCAGCTATTCTATCTTGCAAAGAGCGAATCTAAAAGTGTCTTCAAGAAAATCATGAGTGCTGCCAAAATTTCATTCTATCTGTTTATACCTTGGCTTCTAGTTATTGTTTTTAATCTAAGAAGATTTTTGGGCCAACTTCGTTGGACTGTCGAAAGTAAACCATCTCAAGGCAAAATAACAAAGCTTATTCATAGCCTGGCTAGCAGCTTTAGTTATTTTAGCAATACACAAGACAACCACCTATTTCTCGTCATTCAATTTTCTGTCGTATTGATAGGACTGGCATCTATTATTTACTTGTTAAAGGCCCGCAGAGAATATACGCTTTTAGTTTATGTTTTTTTGTTTTCGTTACTGCCGATAACCTTTGTCAGTAGCTCTGTCAATCCCAGATTTATTGCTCCTGCCTTGTTGATGTTCAATTTGCTTGTAGCTAGCGCAATCGGAGAACTTTTATCCAGAAAAAGTGATTCAAAAATTAGCAAAGCTTTATCCATAGTATTGCTGATTTTCTTGGTAGTAGTCTCCAGTGCTTCTTCATTTTCGTATTTGTCCGCTTCAACAGCTTGGACTAAAGGGGGCATTGATAGTAAAGCAATTGCTAGCGTTATCAATAACCAGGCAGACAGGAGCCTTGTTATTAGCGATGGAGAGCGCCCTGCGACACCAATCTATCTGTTGACGCTCAGTCGCTATCTTGAACCAGAAACAACCTTAATAGGATTGAAGAAGCCTTATAATCTAGGCTTGCTAAAGCAGTATTCTTCGGTTTTCCTCTATGTAGAGCCTCGTTCGGAATTAAGAGAAAAACTCTCTGAAAGCTATCAAGTTATTGAAATAGGAGATCCTCGCTTTCAACTCTGGAAGCTAAAAAAAGCAAGCTAATACCATTTATCTAAAGTAGTCAGATAGTTTCCCACACAAACCAAGAGTGAGAGATTCCAAGGGAAAAACTTGCTGTTCCCACCTTTCCCCCTTCCCCTTTCCCCTTTCCCCTTTCCCCCTTCCCCGTCCCGGAGGGACAAATTCCCCCTTCCCCGTCCCGTGCTTCCTGCGGAAGAACTTCGTAAACGCAACGACTATACTAGAGCGAGCTGCTTTCTGATGAAATGTTATGTCTGCTACTCGCATCGATTATCCTGACGCTCGTCAAGACGAACAGGTTGATGTTTATCACGGCGTTGAAGTAAGAGATCCCTACCGCTGGTTAGAAGACCCAGATTCAGAAGCAACTCAAGCCTGGGTAGCAGCGCAGAACCGAGTGACCTTTGGTTATCTGGCTCAAATCGACGCTAGAGAGAAGATTAAGCAGCGAACGGCTCAGCTTTGGAATTACGAGAAGTTTGGCATTCCGTTCACTGAAGGCGATCGCTATTTTTATTTTAAGAACGACGGGTTGCAGAATCAGAGCGTTCTCTACACCTTAACCTCCCTAGACGGAGAACCCGAAGTTTTAATTGACCCCAATACCTTTTCAGAAGATGGCACCGTAGCGCTCTCGGGACTTTCTGTGAGTAAAGATGGTAAGCTTGTGGCCTACGGCATCTCAACGGCTGGTTCTGACTGGATTGAGTGGAAGGTCAGAGATGTGAATACTGGAGACGATCTAGGCGACCATCTTAAATGGAGTAAATTTAGCGGGGCTTCCTGGACTCACGATCATCAAGGTTTTTACTACAGCCGCTACGACGAACCAGACGAAGCGAGTCAACTAGAGCAGATTAACTACTATCAAAAGCTTTACTACCACCGCTTAGGGTTCCCGCAGTCTGAAGATATTCTCGTTTATCAGCGTCCCGACCACAAAGAGTGGGGCTTTAACGGGCGAGTGACCGAAGACGGACAGTATTTAATAATCAGCGTTTGGCGCGGCACTGACCCAAAAAATTTAGTGTTTTATAAAGATTTACAGGCAGAGGGTGAAGTTGTCGAACTGATCAGCACTTTTGAAGCCAACTATAGCTTCATCAACAACGACGGCTCGCGGTTTTGGTTCAGAACTGATTTAGCTGCCCCTCGCGGTCGGGTCATCGCTATTGATTGTCATCGTCCGCACCAGGAATGGCCAGAAATCGTTCCCCAGGCTGACGAAACCCTTGAAGGCGTGAGCGTTTTAAACAACCAGTTTGTCGCTGATTATCTCCAAGATGCCTACTCATCGATCAAAGTGTTTGAGCTAGATGGAACGCTGGCGCGGGAGGTGGTGCTCCCAGGAATTGGGACTGCGAGAGGCTTTAACGGTAAACGGAACCATACCGAAACGTTCTACGCCTTTACCAGTTTCACCACCCCCTCTACCATTTACCACTACGACATGGCGAGCGGAGAGAGCCGCATTTTCCGCCAGCCGCCGGTAGACTTCAATCCCGATGAGTATGAAACCAAGCAGGTGTTCTACGAGAGCCCAGATGGAACCCAAGTCCCACTGTTTATTACCCACAAACGGGGCTTACAGCTAAACGGGAATAATCCTACCTATCTCTACGGGTACGGCGGCTTTAACATCTCTCTCACTCCTAGCTTTTCTATTAGCAATTTGGTCTGGATGGAACTAGGCGGGGTTTATGCCGTTGCCAATCTGCGCGGCGGCGGGGAATACGGAGAAGAGTGGCATCAGGCGGGCATGAAGTTGAAGAAACAGAACGTTTTTGATGATTTTATGGCCGCCGCAGCCTGGTTGATTGACAACCACTATACGTCTTCTCAGAAATTAGCGATCGCCGGAGGCAGCAATGGTGGTTTACTCGTCGGAGCCTGTATGACTCAGCGTCCAGATTTATTCGCCGCTGCACTCCCAGCCGTCGGCGTGATGGATATGCTGCGGTTCCACAAATTTACCATTGGCTGGGCCTGGTGTTCCGAATACGGAAGTCCAGAAAATCAGGAAGAGTTTCAGACCCTCTATGCCTACTCTCCTCTGCACAATCTCAGGCCAGCCATCTATCCCGCGACGATGATTACCACAGCAGATCACGATGACCGCGTTGTTCCTGCCCACAGCTTTAAGTTTGCAGCAGCGCTACAGAAAGCTCATCAGGGAACTAACCCCGTGCTCATTCGCATAGAAACAAAAGCCGGACACGGGGCTGGGAAACCTACTGCCAAAATTATTGAAGAAATCGCCGATAAATGGTCTTTTTTGGTGAAAAATTTGCAGATGGATGTTGCTGAATAGGAGGCAGTGGCAACACCAGGAAGAAAGGGGATGAGCTTCTTCACAGGTTCCTCAAAATGTTTGTCTACGCTAGAGAAGCATAGACAGAAGCATAGACTATTTGTGAGAACCACTGACTGAAGAGCTTAGCTGGACCGTAGTTTAGCAGGAGTCTCTGAGCCTCGACAAGCAGCATGGATGCGTATTAGTGGGCTTCTTGGGAGCGAGCACAAGCACAACCCCCTCGAACCAGCGATATCGCTGAATCAGCCTAGCCTTCAATCGGAATCGGCGGCTGTATTCCATCACTACAGGAGAACACGATGAAAAGCTATGATTATATTATTTTAGGAGCAGGCTTGGGCGGATTATCCGCCGCTGCCTGTTTAACTCGTCGGGGATATCAGGTGGCTGTTCTAGAACAGCATTACCTACCGGGGGGCTGTTGTCATACGTTTGACTATGGCGACTATCGCTTCTGTGCCGACGTTCACTATATTTATCAGTGCGGCGAGGGACAGGCGGTACAGCAATTTCTCGACTATATTCAACGACAGGTTCCCTTTAATTCCCTCGACCCCGACTGCATCGACCGGGTGATTACTCCAGAGGTTGATTTTCGCATTCCGATGAACTGGGAGAAATTCCGCGATCGCCTGCTGACCACTTTTCCAACAGAAGCACGGGCCATCAACCTTTACTGCGACGAAATTAAGCAACTCCATCAAGAGATCCAAAAGCTCAGCAGCGAGGTCCGCTGGTTCGATGTCCACTGGTCTGACTGGCTATTGTTGCCTAAGTATTGGCACCTATTTACCCGACGCAACTGGACGCTACAAGATCTCTACAATCGCGCTGGACTCTCCTCCAAACTGCAGGCTCTCTTGGCAGGTCAGAGTGGGGATTATGGATTGCCGCCAGCAGAAATCTCTTTGATTACTCATGCCTCTTTGGTTTGGGATTACTCGGAAGGGGCGTACTATCCTCAGTATCATTTCAAACACCTCGTTGATACCGTAGTCTCTGCCATTACCGCTGGCGGGGGTGACGTTTACTACTCCACCCCCGTGCAGCACATTGATGTAGACAATCATCAGGTGAACAGCGTCACGGCTGGAGGAGAAACCTATCAAGCCGACATTGGCTACATCAGCGACCTCGATCCCAAATTGACCGTTCAATTGATGCACAATTCCCTGGCCTTAAGCCGGCAGGAGTATCGCCGCCTGACAAACTACGAATACTCGGCGAGTGCGTTCAATATCTATCTCGGTTTAGACTCTCGGTTTGAACCGCAGCGCTACGGCATCGGCAACTGGAACGTGTGGTACTATCCAAACGGCGATCTGAATCAATCCTATCAACAGCAGCTTCAAGGCAATTTAGAACGCCCTTGGTTCTTTTTGTCCTGTCCGACTCTCAAATCCCGCGAACCCGGAATGGCACCAGCCGGACATCACGTTTTAGAAATTGCCACCGTCTGCCCCTACAAACCGTTCAAAGAGCTGCGCGAAACCGACTTAACAGCCTATAAAGCCAGAAAACGAGCCACCTATCAGCGGATCGTGACGAGCGTTAGAGAGTTAGTTCCTGATATCGATAGTTATATTCGGATGAAAGTCTTTGGCACTCCAACAACAAGCGAATATTACCTCGGACAGCCCCTCGGAAATATCTACGGTGCCAATCTGATTCCCCAACAGATTGGCCTGAATCGTCTTGGGTATCGCACCGAATTACCAAATCTCTACTTAGTGGGGGCGAGTGCTGGCTATCCGAGCGTTCCTGGAGTGATCGGTAACGGCATGGATGTAGCAGAATTATTGACGGGAGAATCAATTCGGCAACAACCGGAACTGATCGCGAGTGGCTAGTCGTTGTTAGTGGCAGTGTCAAGAATTGAGGATACGAGCCTTCACTAAAGCTTTACTTAGCTCTTTGACGAGTTTTTGGGCTTGGAGTTTGTATAAAGGAACGGGTAACGTTTGCGGGAGATTATTCATCAAGTTTCTAGCAGTACTGAGTCGGCATCCTGTGAAGCGGACGAGTAAATTTCCTCCTTCAAAAACTCCTTCCGAGGTTAATGCTGTTTCAATATGAACTCGCCAGCCCTTGGATTGTTGATTTAACTGACCGGTCTCGATGCGTCGCAGTCCATCGATTGTGGCTAAAACGACGAGGCGATCGCTTGCTTCTAATCGAATCTCGTCTGAGGGCATTAGAATAGAAGCCTGAGAAGGTCTTTGATAGAGTATCGGAACGACACCGTAGCCGTAAGCGACTTCGCCTAGCAAAAGACCCGTGAGGGTATCGGCAGCCTCAATTTGATACTCCGTGACTAAAATTGTGCGGCTATGCAGACGAAACAAATTACGAATGTTCTCTCCAAAAGCCGCCGCTGCAAATGCTTCGGCGGCTACTGCGTAGGTTCCAATTCCTTGCGCTCGCGGGAAGAGACCGCTGAGATGTTCCGCTAAACGAGTGCTTAAAGTCCGAATGACGACAGCAAGGTGAGGATTGATAGCCCGTGCCAGTAGAGCCACTTCTAAATTCTGAATCTCATCATTGGTGACAACAACAATGCTTTTAGCTGTTGCTAAATTTGCTTTGGGGAGAGTCTCGGTCAAGTTCCCTTCGATGAGCGGCATTTGCGGGAGAGTAGACCCATCTGGGCCAGAGTTAATTGGAATGCCAACAAATGGCTGCTTAAATTCTTGCAATAAAGCCGCTACCTGTTGACCAACACGACCGAGACCAACAATGACGACATGATTGAGCTGTGGAATTGGTGGGCGAGGCGGCGCAAATTGAAATCGAGAGGCGAGCAAGGCTTCTATTAGCAGAGCGTACAACACTCCAACGAATATCGTCCCTGCGACCGTCAGACTAAAACTGAGTAGCTTCAGCCACCAGGGAATCGAGGCTATCTGCTCAAGTCCTCCAAATAAATCGGCGTATCCCCCCAACAGAAGAATCGCAGCGACTAAAAAAGCAGACACAACAGTAAATTGCGAATAATACCAGTGGAACAGGAAAGTCCCGATGAGCAATAGCGAGAGCACAATAACGCTGCAAATGAGAGCTAATCGCCGCACTGGTTGATGGAAATCTTGCCAGAATCGACTAGCTTGATTTTTGAAGCGTTCCCAATCAAGGCGGAATGGAGCTCGAACCGGTCGAGTCGGGGAACAAAAGGGAGCCGCTCGCGCTGCTCCAAATCCATGTCCGTCCTGTTCGGTAGTTTCAAGATATACTAAAGTGTCTCCTGGCGATACAATATCGTCCGGTTCCCACTGGTAAAAAGACTGGGGTGAGTGAAAGCTCTGACGCGCGTGAGCTAAGATGAGTCGCCGATGGCTATTGAGGTCGTGGAGTGGTCGAGATACGCACCAGTGGTGATGACGCTTGACAGTTAGTTCAAGAACTTGCCAGCGTTTTCCGGCCAGCTTAAAAGAACCCAGAGTTTCAGTTCCCAAAGCCGCCAAAGCAAAAGCGGCTGATGTTAGCTGAGTTGGTTCGTAGGCAATAAAATTACCGAGCTGCTGACTTAACAGTTGATTCAGTTTTTCTTGGCCGGAGCGGACTACTAGGCGAGTGCGAAAGCTAAGCTGGCGCACGGCTAAAGCCGTCTCAATATTGACCTGTTCGTTACTAGTTACTAAAAGTGCGGCGCGACACGTGGCGACTCCCGCCTGTTTTAAAATCCGATCTTGACGGCAGTCGCCCCAAATAATTTCTTCTAATCGCTCGTCGAGGTCGGGAATTTCCCAAGATTGAGGCGGTGTTAGCTCAATAGCAATGACTCGGACTCCAAAATTTTTGAGAGTCATTACGCAATGTTGACCCAAACTACCCAACCCACAAACCAAAAAAAATTCTTGAGCTGATGAATCATCAATGAAAGGGTCTTTCCCTGGTGCATTCATAGCTGTTGACGAATCACCGTCGATTGACTAAACCGCTACTTTGAGCTTTAATCTAAAGCTTAGTAGATTCTCTGGCCGTTGAGGAGCTGTGTCAATGGTGAGTTGAGGCCGAAGAGAGGGCATCTCCTCTCGATAGCCTAGACAGCCCCAGTAAATTCGATGGCGCCGAATATGACGCAGCAAAACTGTCTGGCAACACGGGCAACGAGGCATGAAAATACTCCTCTGACTTCAAACGGCGCTATCTAGAACAGTAACGAAACCGCCGTTTCAAAACCTAGCCTGTTTTAAAATTAGACACAAAAGTTGAAGATCTTGTGAAGAAGCTGATTCTGTCTAATAAGCAGGATGCAAATCAGCTTAAGCTTGTCACGGGTACGTTATTAGAATCTCAACTACAAGCTTAGTGGCTATATCTTTGATCTCCCCCTCAACTTCTGGTAATTCCAAAACTTCCTAGCAGTTTTCCTACGCTATGCTTCCATGTATAGGGCTTAAAGTTAATACATCTTTTCAAATGAGGAATCCACACTCGATGTCCTTTGCTCCGGTTAATTAAATGAGCAATCTTTTCGATATTGCGAGAATAGCCGTGAAGGATTTTAACAGGCTCAGCAAAGGTACAAATAAAGCAGAATCTAGCGTTCCATTCGCTTGGCAGTGGATACAGTCTTGATGGCGACTGAAATAGCGCTTCTGTAAAAGCAGTTTGATCGCTCTCCTTTAGGTTACCGTTTGCTAAAAGCTTCTCAGAATAAATAGCAAGCCATCTTTTAAACAACTGGTCGTTTGCTTCATTTTTTCTAAATAAAATTACGCCTGTGTTTAAGGGTTTGCTCGCAATCTTCTGACCATCTAAGATCGGGTAGTGCTTATCAACCAGAGCCGGCACTAGGGCAATATCAAAATATTCCAGCAGGTTAAAGCCGCTCTCGCAGTCATCAACAAAGTAAGTATCTGTATCTACAAAAATAGTTTTTTGATAGGGGGATAAAAAATATAAATGTTTGACTTTAAACAATAAACCTTCATTTCTACAGGTGACTTGTTCATCTACTAATATAACTCGATCGAATAAACTTCTTTCCTGGGGTTCCTGATTACAGGCTAAAGAAATCTTTATCGATGGATTGATCTTTTTTAAACTTTTAGCCGAGTAGCAAGCTTCTTTAATATATTTTTCTCCGGCGGCGGCGTAGAAAACACCAAAATTTGAATTACTCATTAGTAGCTAGCTTGTTCTGTTATGCTAAATAGTATAGAGTGCGCTGGCAACCTAGTAAACATCATTAGAAGTAAAAAGCTAATAGCCGTACTTGTTCATTAAGCCTTTACAAATTACGTTAATCTTGCTCATGTCCTCTGTATTTAGTCCCCGGAGATTGTTGACTTTATTAACATCAATCTTTTGATCCGTTCTTGTTCCTCCTGCCAAAGTTTTACCTGAATTCTTTTGGTAAAACTTTAGTAAGCTCTTGTCCCATTCAAGTTCAAGAAAAGCAGTAATCTTTTTTAGCATTTCTTCTTGGTTTTGAATAAAATCTTCGTATTTAAACACAAGAACATCAAAGCTATTTTTCTTAAGAATGTCAGGGTACTTGTTTTTGTATAGCCAATAAATTGCTCCTATTTCAACCTTGGATAGCTTCAGTAGATCCCATTGCTTGATCTCTTCTCCGAAAAAGGGTTGTAGTCTTTCTATTTCGTTGATGGCACATCGATCGATCCAATCTCCTTCAGAGTTTTTTAAACTAATCATCGATGCAATTGTACTGCGAGGGTTTCTAATTGGCCACAGTATTTTTGCATGAGGGTAATAATTCTTGAGAAAATCTAGTCTATGGGAATGTTCTAGAATTTTAAAACATAAATAAGCGTTAGATGCTTTCTGGAGCATCAATCTTTGAGCTGAAGGAAAAGGATATGGACTCGGAAACTCCGTTTCGTCTACAGCAGTAATTTTAGGATGAGCATTAAGCACAGAGAGCAATAGAGTTGTTCCACTTCTCTGACAGCCAAAAATTAAAAATAAATTACCCGAAACCGCTGCTGATAGAAACCTTAATGCCAGTAAATTTCTTAAGTGATATTTGAATTCCTCAATCATACTATTGGTAATATCTTTTTGAATAACTTTCGGCAATTCAACGACTAGGATTGAACACTGTCAGCAAAAGCGACTCAGAGTTCCCATCAGCGTTAGCTGCAAAAAAACTCCGCTTCTGTTATGGCACACTTTGGAGAAAATTGTCCTTCAAACCTGGCTATGCCGTCTGTATTCCATTTTTATGTTACCAGTCACGGAAACTGCATTCTGGTTGCTCTATAGTAAAGGGAACCATGCTCCGGGAAATCCTTACAAGTTCCTCAAATTGCTTTCCCATAACGTAGTTAGGAAAACAATCTGTTGCCAGTCGGAAGCGAGGTTAAAAAGATTCTGGTCGCCATCGAGAGCAATGGCGTTATTGCTAGAATTTAAGTAGATAAAGACCCTTCATTGTCATCAAGCGCGTTCTGGGTCTTTTGGAGGACTAATGCTTAATTCTAGCTACCAAGACGCTGACGACTTTAGACCCTCTCCAGGGGAAGACGTGCCTTTGGAATACGTGCTGTGGGAGGATTCTGAACTCACCGAAGAAGAGATCAACGCCAATTTGATGAGTGAAGGCTTAATTGATCGCAACACGGGGATGGGCAGAGTGCTAGAACATCTCAGGAATGCTAAAAGAGCTGGAGGGGATGTCACTGGAGGAGATTTGGATGACAATGAGTATCAAGCAGAAGCCGTTGGCGAAGAAGCTGTTGGCGGTCAAAATCCGACTCCTGACCAAAATGTAACCGAGGATCTGCTTCATTCTGTAGGAGTTGATGCGCTCGACGGAGAATACATTCATACTTATTCTAAGGTAGGGCGACGCGATCGCCGCCGTTGGGAATTGAATCCAGAATCAGCAGAAGATTATCTAGACCACGAATAGCAACAGGGGATCGCGATACCTTGTTTCTACCGAGTTCTTGGCTCTTTGTTGCCAAACGCAAGGAGTAGTCTCTAGATTAGCTTGCCAGTATACTACGGGAGAAACCGCAGGGTGCTAATTCAAGGCAGGGCGATAGTAAGATGAGTCGGAAAAAGCATTGGGAAGAGCTGTTTTCTGTCACTCAGCTAGAGGTGTTAATCGTGGAGCCACGCACCGACTCGTCTGTTGTCGAAGCCCTGGAAGCTTTGAGACAGAGAAAAGTCGTTGTCGTTAAACTAGAGTATTTGACTCCCCAGAAACAGCAAAGAGTAGCCGATTGGCTAGCTGGATGTGCCTGTGCCATCGATGGGCAAACTCGTTGGCTAGAACAACATACTTTACTCTGTACGCCTCCTGGGGTAGACGTAATTGCTAAGCGTCCGCCGTAGCATCGAATGGCGAAAACGAATTGATTCCAATCCTACTCGTTGCCGCACTTTAGAGACATAGTATTCAGCCATAGTGTACCTCCTTGCAATTTAGAGGGGTTTGCCTGTTGCGCAAAAATTTCTTTAACTCCGATGTGTTTTCCTGCGCTTGTTGCCGATTTTTTTCCCAAGGTTCTTACTGCCTTCCTCCCCGTCAGCGCTGGGGATGTCTTTGGACGAGGAAAAGCTTTCTCGGTAACTTCGATCGCCTCTACACAAAAAATTAGGTAAAAATTGTGAGCAGTTACCCGAAACTGTCTCAGGCTATGCGCAGTGTTTGCTCCACCAGATGCTCTGGAACGGGCAAAGCGCTGTTTTCATGAAAATTGCTCGTAACACCACGATACGGCTCAGTGGCTTTAACCTCTCCCTGAACTATTGTCGGCAGCTTTCCTTCGTCGCTGATGCCGCGATACTTGAGTGTCATTTTCCTCGCCTCCTTAATGTGTGACCTTAAGTAAGGCGCGTTCCTTCAATTGGCTGTTGATTCTTTTCTAAGTTGTTCTACTAACCTCATTTCCTCTGGGTTATTGGTTCGCCAGGTTTCTTTTTGCCTGCGAATATTAGCCAAGTGAGACTCGATATTCTGCGAGGTGACTAAAATTCCGAAATCTGCCGGAACAGATTCTAAGTTATGGTTGAAAATTCGGTTGATGATTAGGTTTCCCACCTGTTCGCCATAGTGAGAGTTGTCTGCGTAGTACTTCATTCTCTCAGTAATTTTTTCTGTAGAAATACTGTGATAACCAGAAAAATCCCAAACAGGAGTTAATTGAACGATTTCTCTTTTCCATTGCTCAAAAATCGACCATTTTCCAGTAGCGTCAATTGATTCCCACTGAGTCGCATGGGCCGGAGAAATAAAAACCTTCAGATCAATATCATTTTCTTGGCAGAGTTGAACAATTTGTTTGAAATCATTCCAGTAGGACTGAGAAAATTGATAGTTTGAGTGTAGCTTAAAATAAAGCTTAATTGATTGCTCAAAACGCCAGACAGTCTCTCCATTGTCAAAGTTTCTGTTAGGCATAAAGCCGTTATCTCCGTATTCTTCCTCAATGGTTTTAGGAGAATTTCTACTTGCTTTTATAGTTTCTAAACTATAGTTCAAAACATCAATCGAAAATAAACTGTTGACTAAATCCTCAACAGACATTTGTTTTTTCTCTAGTCTTGAGTTTTCAAAGGTAGGCTGGTTTTGCAGGTTTTTATTAAACATAAAAAAGTCTAGTCCTAAAATAATTTGTTTTAGGTCTGGCTGATTATGAATAGCATGTTCAATGTATCTGCTGATTTCGTAGAAATTAGGACCATCGATTGCTAAGTTATAAGCCTTTTCCGATCCTATTGGTAAATAGTCAGGGTTAATTCCTTGTTTAGTACGAGAAGAACCGCCAATAATTATTTCAGGTTGCAACCGAATAACATCAACAGCTTTAAATAAGCGATCATTATTGTCTTTTCTGGGCTTCTCGTGATTGAGCTGCCAGTAATTGGGCGTTTTAAAAATATCTAAAGGATCAATTGTCCAATTCAGAAAAGCAACGATGGCAACAGGAATAGCAGCAATTAGTATTAAAAAACAGTTGTAAGACGCATAGTTGCTTTGCTGGCGATTACGCTTCTCGCAAGCTTTTTGCCTTTTAAGAAGAGAATGATTTACAAAAACGTGTTTAGACATCACAAATGTTAATATAGAAACAGCGCTTTATTGTCTATAGCTAATCATCAATGATATTCTGACTAGAGAAGAAAGAATGTAGTGTGCTAAGACAGCGAATTAGTTAGCTTTTTTCAAATGCCTAAGTAAGAAACTAGATAACTTAAGTATAGTAGCAAAAAGCTTTGTTACCTGACAAAACGATGAAGGAAAAGAAAAAGACCAGACCTCAAATTTGCACTCAGCGGTGATAATCTTGATAAAACACGATTCTTCCCAAGCATATTACAGCGTTTAGTCCGGCAAATATTAAGGCTTGTTCACATCCTCTGTCTTCCATATTATGTAGAGAAAGACAAAATCAGGTTGCAGTTATCTCACAATTTAGGTAATAAGCTTATGTGGAAACTTTTGAAGTTGACTCCCTGGTTAATTGCGGCAGGTTTTGCGTGGTCAGTTGGTTTTGCCTATAACGTCTATTATGGTGGCGAATTAAGCTGGCTACGAGCCATGTACTTTCAAAAAACGGCCCTTGCCGACCAAATCAACGCACCACAAAGGCTACTAATTATGGGAGGCTCAGGAGCGCACCATTCGATTGACTCCAGAATTTTAGAGCAAGAATTGAATATTCCTGTAATGAATATGGGTTTAGATGGACCAGTTGGACTGAACGTCATTCTACCGAGTATTCTTGAGGTAGTACGCCCTGGCGATATTGTACTTCTCATTCCGGAAGACTTAATTCTCACTGATGAGGATGGTTTATTGGAACGCTCAGCGAGCTTTGGCATTGCCATCGGACGACCAAGTTTAGGTGAGGTTCCCAATAAAGAGTTAGTGCAAACGTTTTGGAGGTTAGGAATTCCTTCCTTAAGGAATCTTGCTAAATCGACCGTAGATCTTGTGAAAAAGGGCAGAATGACAGGATACTATTCTGGTCCAATTACTCATCGGGGCGATCCGACAGTGACAAAAGTTCGTCAAGGAGAATGGTGGCAATGGAGGATTCACAAACCCATTTCCCGGCATGCGATCGCCCGTATCACTAAGTTTCGTAAAGAAGTCGAAAGTAAAGGAGCTACTTTAGTGCTATCTTTGCCCTGGGTTTACGCTAGTACCGACGAAAAAACGGTTACCAACATGAGGAAAACGACTCAAAAACTGGCTCAGATTGCTCCTCTTGTTTACGAGCCTACTTCGTATAATTTAAAAACAGATTCGCGTTTGTTTGCCGATACCCACCATCATCTGGTCCCAGAAGCCCGCAAGCTGCGAGCGAGACAACTGGCCAAACAGCTAAAACCTGTTTTTAAAGAACTAGGAGTATTAAAGTCTCAAGCTGATTAATCAATGATGCATAGTCAGTCTTCCTCTAAATTAGCAGCGATCTTCGGGTTAGACCGGCGATCGCTAGCTGTTTTTCGTATCGGTTTAGCTTTGATAGTCATTGCTGATCTGATGACTCGTCTACAAGCGTTACAGGCTCATTACACCGATGCGGGCGTTCTTCCCGGGCAAGTTTTAGAGAGAGAATTGCTGCGTCCTGGGTACTGGTCACTTCATTTGATTAGCGGTCATTTCCTCATTCAAGCCTTACTTTTTTTCTTCGCCCTCTTAATTGCCCTAGCAATGTTAGTGGGCTATCGCACCCGATTAGCGACTATTGCCACCTGGGCGTTAACTGTCTCCTTACAAAACCGTAATCCCGCGTTAATTTTCGCTCTAGATGATGTCCTGCGAGCCGTTCTTTTTTGGGCGATGTTTTTGCCTTTGGGAGCTTGTTATTCAGTAGATAGTGCGCTGAATTCCTCAGCTAAACCGCTAGCTAAACGAGTAGTTAGCGGAGCAACCGCTGCTTTTATTGTTCAGCTTTGCTTCATCTATGTTTGGTCAGCCGTCTACAAAACTCAAAGCCCAATTTGGTGGCCCGATGGCGATGCCGTTTACTACTCTTTGAGTTTCGATCAGTATGTTACTGAGTTTGGTCAATTTTTATTAGGCTTTCCTCTTCCTTTTCTCAGAGTTCTTACCTTCGCTGCCCTTGTCTTTGAAATTTTGGGGCCTTTGCTCCTGTTTATTCCCTGGCGCACTAGTTTATTTCGCTGTCTAGCGATTGTCTCATTTATTCTGCTACATATTGGCTTTGAACTGTGTTTTTCGATTGGTCTGTTGAGCTACCTCAGTATTGTTAACTGGCTAGCGTTAATTCCTAGTCCTGTATGGGATCAAGCTGCTAAAAAACGCAGCACACCCCAACGGCGAGGATTAAAAATTTACTACGATGCAGACTGTAATTTTTGTAAAAAGGTTGTCCACTTAATTCGGACTTTTCTGATTTTGCCCCAGACTCCCTTGTTAACCGCTCAAGGTCATGATTCAATTTATGCCGATATGGTAGCCAAGAATTCTTGGGTTGTTGTAGATTGGCAAGGAAGTCGGCATTTTAAGTTTGAAGCTCTTGCTTATCTGTGTAGCTTATCTCCGTTTAAGCTCTTGTCTCCTGTGCTTCGCTGGAAGCCTGTAGCGACGGGAGGGAAAAATTTTTATGAATTAATTGCTAACAATCGTCAAGCGGCTGGGAATCTCACTAAACCTTTGAAGTTTCGCCCTCTAGAAATTAAATCATCGCCATTAGTAAACGGCATCGTCTTCGGCTTACTATTGCTCACAACACTTTGGAATTTCAAGGGGTTTGTCAATCAAAGGTTTACGCGCAGACCAGTACAACAAGACGATTGGATTAGTTCAGCTCATCAATTATTCAATCGACGCACTTTTCAAAGAATTAACGTCATTGGCTATTTAACTCGTTTAGACCAGTCTTGGAGTATTTTTGCCCCCGCACCCCCAAGAGACGACGGCTGGCATGTCGTTGTTGGCACTCTTAAAGATGGTACTCAAGTTAATCTTCTTCAAGAAGGTCGTCCCATTAGTTGGGAAAAACCAAGCATCAGAGAACGTCAGGCTCTCTACAAAACGATTCAGTGGCGAGTTTACTTTATTAATTTAAATCGGGCGATTGGTCAAAAACTATACCCTTATTATGGCAACTATTTGTGTCGTCAATGGAATCGTCAACACAAAGGCGACAAACAACTTGTTAGTCTTGAAATCTTTTTTATTGATGAAAGAACTGTGCCACCCGGTAACGCTCAAAAGGTAGAAAAGACTACGCATCTGCAACGCTCTTGCGATCGCTCCGAGCAAATAGTCAGCAAGTAGACAAAACTAACCTTGAATAATCAATAGCAGGTATTTAGGAAGGCTACTAACGCTGCCGAGCTATCAAAAATACCCCAAAAATGATAAAAGCTAAACCAAGCAAGCGATGAGGGGAAATAGCTTCCTGAAAAGCGAAGTAGCCAACAAGCACTGAAAACACATAAAGTAAGGAAGCTGATGGCGCAGCAATGCTAAGTTTAACGCGGGTCAGGACCATAATGTAAGCGATCGCCCCGAGTCCATAGCAGGCTAACCCGATCAACAATTCAGGCGTTGTCAAAATTTTCATGACATGGCCAATGAGATTGCTAGAGGTTACTCTTCCTAACTTTAATGCTCCTACCTTTAGAAAAAATTGACCAAATACGCTAGAAATAGTTGACATCAGTAACAGACTAAATTCTTGTGGTGTCATGATCAATTAGAGATAGCTTAAAGACTCTATAGAAATTAAACATCTTAGTTTTTTTAAATTCAAGCATTTGTGATAAGTCTTTGCTTAATACCAATTAGAAAAAGTAATCGGAGACTTGATGAGTTGGGGCAAAGGGGAAAGGGAAGCACAGCAGCTCTTTGCCCTTGAACCTCCAATGTTTGGTGAGTTTAAGGAACTATCTGACTACTTTCGGTAAATGGTATAACTTAAGGATTAGTAAAAGTATAAAATTGTAGTTTTAATAACAGTTATCTTGCTCGGAATAAATCTTGTTACTGTCGTCTTAAGCAAGCAATGTTGTTCAAAAAAGCATCAGATATCTTTCTGAAAATTCTAGTAGAGTAGTCGGTTTCATTGGCGAAAAACGTGCCCAATTGCTGCGACTGTCGGCAGCGCTGCCAATGATTTCCTTTCTGCCAGTAGCGTAAGCATAAATACTGATATACTACTAGAGGTAATTGGAGTTCTATAAACCGCTATAGATAGATAGGAGATGTCGGTTCTCCAGTTAGTTCAGATAAACTTTGTTAGATAAGGGTTTGTTTGTCAGTAGAAATTATTTTTAGATTCAGTGGCTCACGTTTGCGTATCGGCGAAAGAAACATGTCTAACCTTCAAGATTCAGCATCTAACTCGCTAGTATGTACTATTTTGCCGACATTTAATGAGCGAGATAATATTAAGCCTCTCATCGAACGTCTTCTTGCTAGCGTTCCTACCCCCTATCTGGTGTTAGTGATTGACGACGATTCCCCAGATGGGACTTGGCAAGTTGTGGAAAAGCTGGCATCTTGCTGTCCCTACTCTACAAGCGAGAAGGTTAAATCGGGCGTTACACTAATCCGTCGTTTAGACGAAAAGGGACTAACTTCAGCTATTCAGCATGGTCTTAACGAGGCGATTTATCATTACAGGGCGGATATTGTCACTTGGATGGACTGCGACTTATCAATGCCGCCAGAAGATGTTTTCAAACTTGTCAACGCGATCAGAGAACAAAGAGCTGATGTTGCCGTGGGTTCTCGTTGGATTCCGGGGGGCACTGATGTTGCTCATGGCTTAATGGCTAGAGTCCTCAGTTGGATAATCAACAACTTTGCTATCTTACTCCTCGGCAATAAAGTGCATGACTATACGAGTGGCTTCATTGCGGCGCGAGCAGAAGTTGTGGAAAAGATCCCCCTACGCGGAGATTATGGAGAATACTGTATTGACTTTTTGTATCAGGCAGGGCGACTGGGTTACCGATTAGCGGAAGTTCCTTACGTTTGTGTTCCACGTACCTCTGGCGACAGTAAAACGGGAATTAGTCTGTGGGATTATCTCAGTAAGGGACGCAAGTACGTAGGCACGATTGTTAGGCTTTGGCGTAACCGTCATCGGAAGTAACAGGCAGGTTCTCTCGGGTTTACTCAAAGATGGCCTTGACTGCTTCTGCGACTCTTTCTATTTGTGCTTCCGTAAGTGCTAATCCGCTGGGCAGGTAAAAGCCGCGACGAGCTAAGCGTTCTGCAACTGGACAAGAGCAACTTTGCAATAATCCCATCTTGTGAAATACAGGCTGTTCGTGCATACACCAAAAGAAGGGACGAGTGCCAATATCGTGCTGGCGCAACTTTTTCATGGCTTCGACAGCATTGAAGGGGACGTCATCTCTTAACACGACTCCATACACCCAATAAATATTCTCAGCGTAGTCAGTGCGAGGAATCGGCAGTTCTAACTCGTAAACGCCTGTCAATAGTTCCGTATAATACTGCCCCATACGACGCTTGCGAATGATAAACTCATCTAACCGCTCCAATTGAGCGAGTCCCACTGCCGCTTGTAAGTTGGTAAAGCGTAGATTCCAGCCCAACTCTTCGTGAACAAAACGTTGCTGAGGTCGAAAACACAAATTACGTAAGGAGCGACAGCGTTCAGCAAGGATTTCATCATTGGTAACAATCATTCCTCCTTCCCCGGTAGTAACGTGTTTGTTGGGATAGAAACTAAAGGTGCTGATGTCACCAAAGCTCCCGCAGGGCTTGTTTTTATAGGTTTGACCGTGCACTTCAGCAGCATCTTCAATCACTTTTAAACTGTATTGGTGCGCTAGCTCTAACACCGGAGTCATATCGGTGGGCAAACCATAAATGTGAACGACCATAATGGCTTTAGTTTGAGAGGTAATCTTGGCTTCGAGCTGGCTTATATTAATGTTCCAGGTGTCGGGATAGCAGTCTACTACCACTGGAATAGCCCCTACACGCACGATAGCCGCACCACAGGAGATAATGGTGAACGTTGGCAGAATGACTTCATCATCTTCGCCAATGCCCAAAGCAACAACGGCGGCATCGAGTGCCATCGAGCCATTACAAACTGCAATGCCGTATTTTCGTCCTACTCGTGCTGCAAACGCTTGTTCAAACTGCTTAACAAAAGAACCTTCTGAAGAAATCCAACCCGTGTCTATACACTCGTTTAGATACTGTTTTTCTTTGCCGTTCAGGAGAGGCTGATTAACGGGAATAAATTCTGACATCATCGACTCACTCGACCGTTGCCTGACTGTCTTCAACACCGAAAAAACGGGTTTTGTCTCTATTACCAACGTAAGGGCCTTGCTTAACTTCGATCATTTCAACTTCTTCCAATACTTCAAAGCCATGTCCCCCGGCAATTAGAAGAATGACATCTCCGGCTCTCAAAGTTTTACTTTCTAAATATTGTTGATGGTCATTGTAAAAATTAACGCGCAGTTTTCCTTTTTTGAGTACCAGAACTTCTTGAGTGTAGAAAACTTCTCGACGGACCCGATTGTGAATATGGGGCATAATAGTCCGTCCTTTAGGATGTCTCATATAGCCAAGCTGCTGAGAAAAGCTATCGGGAGTAAAAAAGTGAATGCCAGGTTCGTTAAAGTTGGATGGAAGAATAATAGCCAATAACTGATCTTGATAGCTAATTTCTTGGATTTTTACTAAAGTCTGAGTTTGTTTAATCATGTTTTTCTAGGCAATAAATAACTTTTAAAGAGGGACAATTGTAGCTTCATACGTAGGATATTTTCCTAGCTTTCCTAGATCATGAAATCTAATTTCAAAATCTTGGTTTTGATTAGAGAAGCTAAAGCGATTAGAGTTTTCTTGAGGGAGATCGCAGGGACGATGAGGATAACAAACGTAAATAAAGCTAGATTGGTTTTGATCGACCAGAACCGTACTCAGCTTAAGTAAACTTTCGGGGTCTTCTGCACGAAAAAAAAACTTTTCTCCTCGAATAGAAGGCTCCAGCAATTGAGTAACATACTGGTGAGAAACGACAATCACAGAATTAGAATTTTTCTGTAATTCTTGAATTGCTGGAGCAACACCTTGGTGTGCTTGCTGAAAAAACGCAGTTCCTTCATAGAGGTTTTTGTGAAAACCGATGACGAGGAGAGCGCCGAATACAAGTAGGCTGAGGTTACTAGCAAAGTTAGAGCTTTTTCTTAACAAACTTAATTCTTCTACTGCTAGTAAAGCAACGAGCGGAATCAAGATCAGCAGGTATCTTGGTCCCCACTGCTTGCCACCAACGGCAATTTCATCGGCTCCAGAATCAACTAAAAGGGCAACACCAATAGTAAATAGTAAACAAATTAAATAAATAAATGTCATTTTTGTATTTAACTTTACTTTGACTTTTCTTAGCAAGAATAGCCAGGTGCTAGCAAGTAATAATAAAATTCCCCACTGCTTTACAAAGCTTTTAAGACCTACAATTCCGCCTGCCAAAATTAGATAAATACCGCTTAAAAAAGTGATTAGTACTAGCCCAAAAACTAAAAATCTTGAATTAAATCGATTAGTTAGCTTATTAAGCAAGAAAAGCAATAAATAGAGAAGAGCGAATAAAGCTACAGGAAAATAATCAAAAAAAGATATGCTAATTTCCCGAAAGCTTTCCCAAGCCTCTGTTAATCTTTGACTCCAGGAAAAGTTGTCTACAATTTGCAGGGCGTGAATTCCTAAAAAGTGATTGTATATTAGTTTGTTGGCAATAAAAAATAAGATAACAGTTGAAAATAAACTTGCTAAAAAAACAACTATTTTTGAATTCACCAAAAAAAACTGATTCAAGTAATCTTTCTTTTTCTGAAGCCGATTACGAAAGATAGCAATGAGAAAAGCTAGAAAAGCACTTGTCCCCACCATTGCCAGAAATTCGGATCGTACCCAAGCCGAAAGACCGATCGCGCAGCCGCTTAAAACTAAGCTATTTATAGATATATCTGAGATATTTCTAGAAATAAATAAGATTGCTAATCCTACAAAGCAGAGAGCAACTGCTAGAGTATGCTCCCAATACATGGCACTATACAATGTAAGATTAGACGAAAAAACAAGAATAGTCAGAGCGAGAAAGGTGTTAAATGGGCTGAAATTGAGCCGCTGACACATTAAATAGAAAACGACCCAAATAATCCAAGTTGCTACCAGGGGAACAAAGTATAATCCTCGGTAACCAAAAAAAGCATAGAAGGGAGCAGTAACTAAAGAAAAAGGAAAAGGGAAAGTGATGAAGTAACGATTCTCTAAGTGATAGACAAACGGTTCTTCGTAGGGATACAGTCCTTGTGACCAAAGGTTCTGCACCCAGTTGTTCAACGGTTGGATAAGATCGAAGCGAATGGTTCCAGTGCTTAATTGCTGTGCCAACAAAGCTTTAAGCCCACCATCGCCACTAAAATATACTCCGTCAGGAACTTGCCACAGCAAGTATAGCGAAAATAAAACTCCAGCTAAAATAACTAGCCAAGAACTACGAAGGACACTGAATTTCATTTTATAGTTCCCAAAAAATCGTTTCAAAAACGGGTTTAATCTGATGGCGATTAATATGTGAA
Source organism: Cyanophyceae cyanobacterium (assembly GCA_050331735.1). Classification (GTDB taxonomy): domain Bacteria; phylum Cyanobacteriota; class Cyanobacteriia; order Cyanobacteriales; family JBHJGN01; genus JBHJGN01. The sequence goes on along the minus strand of JBHJGN010000064.1, from coordinate 13,758 downwards.
ATGCTGTTTTTTTGCTAACCAAAAGAATTATCGAAAACAGAAGCAAAGCGTTAGAAAATAAAGCGCAAAAAATACAGTTTAGCGCCGGAGAATATAAGCGTTTTCTGTCTAAATTACAATTAAGCTAAGCCACAGCTTTTAAAAGTAAACAAGCTGACAACCTCATACTCATATTGTCTAGTTTTTTACATTTCGAGATTTTTAGAATTAAAACTAACGGACTGTCAAAACAGCTTTTTAAACAACAAAACAACGATTAAGTTTTAGCTTACAGTGCAAGAGACAAAATCCAATGTTTTTGAGAACACCTTTTTACAAAGATTAACAGTACAAGTTAAAGCAGCGATGTTTTACAAATTTCTTTCGATAATAGCCATATGGCTCTGCTGCTGCTTTCTCCTCAAATCTTTACCAGTTATTTACCTCTATTTCACAAGACATTCACATTTCTATTATTTACTTTCTTCACAAGATATTCACATTCTCGAAATACAATATCTTCTACAGCAGCATTTTTTTAACGTTTAGTATTGCTTTAATTTACTCCCAATCTTGATGAATTCTTTTGATTTTTTATCTTTTACTGAATTTGCGAGAAAACAACAAGAACCGCTAACTAGCAGAGATTTGCTTCTCAGTTAATTGAGGTAGATTTCGTTCGGCGTATCCGTAATGAGCCGCCTACCTAATACCAATTAGAAAAAGTAATAGGAGACTTGATGAGTTGGGGGAAAGGGGAAGGGGGAAAGGGAAGCACAGCAGCTCTTTGCCCTTGAACCTCCAATGCTTGGTTAGTTTAAGGAACTATCTGACTACTTTCGGTAAATGGTATAAGCCAATATTCATGGAGGAGGGCTAACCCAAGGAAAGACCGGTCTGCGCATAGCTTCACCAGTTCCTCAACTTGTTGCTCTACCCCCATTAGCAATTAGGCATTGCTAGCAATCGTCATGACAACCCCAAATCAATCCGTTTGAAATTGAACGTTAATGCCCAACGACTAACCTCTATTCCCCTTCATTACCTGTCCAGCAGCGCCTTCCTCCACCTAGCAGATTCTCGGTAACTGCTCTCCACTTAACATATCCAAAACACGTTGAACGCCAATTTTACTTTCCAGAGAAACTAAAGAGCTGGTTTTATTAGTCACGCTTCCAATAATTCGAGCATCAGGAAAATAAAGTTTCATCATTGCCAGTGCTTTGTGAGTATCTTTCTCGGGAACAAATGCTACACAGCGACCTTCATTGGCAACATAAAGCGGGTCAAGCCCCAAAATTTCACAGACCCCCTGCACATCTTCCTGTACCGGAATTAAGCTTTCCTCAATGGCAATAGCAACTTGCGCCGCTTGAGCAATTTCATTAAGAGCACTGGCCAGTCCTCCCCGCGTCAAGTCCCGCAGACAGTGAAGGATCACTCCTGCCGCCACGAGTTCTGATATTAATTCGGATAGCGGTGCGGTATCACTGGCAATCGTTGTTTCTAACTCTAGTCCTTCTCTGTGTGCCATAACAGCGATGCCGTGACGACCTAAATCGCCATTGACAATTACCGCATCTCCTGGCTGAACTGACTGGGGGGCGATGACCTGTGAATGCTCAATGATGCCCACCCCAGCCGTATTGATAAAAATTCCGTCCCCCTTGCCGCGCTCGACAACCTTAGTATCTCCGGTAACAATTTGGACTTGCGCCTGTTGGGCTGCCTGCTGCATCGATTGCACAACGTGCCAAAGAGTCTCTATCGACAACCCTTCTTCGAGAATGAACCCGGCGGTAAGATACAGCGGACGCGCCCCCGCCATTGCTAAATCGTTGACGGTGCCGTTAACAGCTAGGGAACCAATATCGCCACCGGGAAAAAACAGCGGCTGCACCACGTAAGAATCGGTGGTTAAGGCGATTTTATTACCAGTAAGCTGAAGAGTAGCCGCATCGTGCTGAATCGTCTCCGCTGTGCCAAAAGCCGTCAAAAACATCTGGATTAACTGCTGCATTAACCTGCCCCCGCCACCGTGGGCCATCAAGATGTGGGGATATTGCTGGAGAGAAATTGGACAAGCAAGCTGAAACGCCATAACTGCTCTTCAAATCAGTCTTGTTACTCTCATTACTAAAGTACCAGCCGCCTCAAACTAACGCTTGAACCCGCTGCTAAAACTCAAAAAGCAACGCCGATTGACGTCGAACAAGGTATTGTCCTAGTCGTCCCCCATTTACTACCGCCCTTTCAAGCCTCAAACTGTGCAAACACCTCTGCTCCTGTCATGTTCTTCGTTTCGTTGGCAAAAGCGTAATACTCTGGTTTTTCATCGATAAATACCTGATGCCTCAACACAAGACCTTCGCTATTGTCAAAAAGTCCTACTGGGATGTAGTACTGGCTATTTTGTTTCAATCTGTAAAACAGATGACTCCCACATCGTTGACAAAATCCTCGTTCCGCCCAGTCTGAAGATGGATATACCCCAATATTTTCTTCACCAGAGAAACTAACATCACTACCACACTCAGCGGCTAGCAACGCACCTCCACCCCACTTACGGCACATATTACAGTGACACGCGGCGACGTGACGATTCAGGCTGGATGTAGACAGGCTAACTGCCCCGCACAAGCAGCTACCGTTGACAACACTCAACATATTGCTTGCTCCTTAAGATAGAGTTCCTATAAATTTACTCAGTTTTGGGACTTTTCTCGATCAAACTTTGAGCCATTTCGATAGCAATGGTAATCAATTCCTGCTCTTGTCTGCCTCTGCCCATCTCATCGCTGATACTGGCATAGATATGGGGATTAGCAAGCATTCCGGCAAGTAGTTGAGTGGCAATTTGGGTGACTTCGTTTGTTGACATCGTTGACTTTAATGTAAAACTACAGGTGGTTAAAGGGTGAGTTGAAGTTGAATACTTAGGAGTTAGGGGTTGGTGGTTAGGAGGAAACTCTCTTCATTGGTAACAATTAATGACTAACCACTAACTAAAGCTATGCCATATTCAAGCGTGACTAGTTAAGCAGATTCAGAAGAAAGCGTTCGATACCGATGGTAGGCAGCACAAGCGCCTTCTGAAGAAACCATTGGAGCCCCTAAAGGATGTTCGGGAGTACAGTGCTTGCCAAAGGCTGGGCACTGGGGCGGTTTTTTGACTCCTTGGAGAATCAGTCCGCTGATACATTCTGGCGACTCCTTGGGGAGAGAGGGAAACAGCCGAAAGCGCTTTTGGGCATCGAAGCGAGCATACCGACTCCGCAGCCCCAATCCACTCTGAGGAATTTCTCCGATTCCGCGCCACGGACGAGACACCACTTCAAAGATTTCGCCCATAAGCTGCTGGGCGACTTCATTGCCATGACGACGGACAGAGCGAGCGTACTGGTTTTCAACCGTCGCTGTTCCTGACTCTAGCTGCCCAATGCAGAGATAGATTCCCTGAAGGATATCGATGGGTTCAAAACCGGTGACAACAATGGGAACGCGATAGTTTTTAGCGATCGCCTCGTACTCGGTATAGCCCATGACGGTGCAGACATGCCCCGCTGCTAGAAATCCCTGCACCTGATTCTGGGAGGATGAAAGGATAGCCTGCATCGCTGGGGGAACCCGGACGTGAGCCACGAGTAGCGAGAAGTTCTCAATCTGCTGTTGAGCTGCTTGATACACCACCATAGCGGTTGTGGGAGCCGTGGTTTCAAACCCGACTGCAAAAAAAACTACCTGCTTGTCAGGATTCTCCTGAGCCAGCTTGAGGGCATCGAGGGGAGAATAGACGAGGCGGACATCACTCCCCGCTGCTTTTGCTGCCAGGAGGTTTTGAGGAGCGCTGCCTTGGTGGTGGGCCGGAACCCTCAGCATATCGCCAAAGGAACACAGCATCACCTCCGGTAACCCAGCCAGAGCGATCGCCTGCTCGATCAGTTCGGGAGCCGTGACGCACACCGGACAGCCGGGACCGTGAATCAGTGTGACTTGGGAAGGAAGCAGCTCGTTCACGCCATACTTAACAATAGAGTGAGTTTGACCGCCGCAAATCTCCATCATTGTCCAGGGTCGCGTTGTCAGGCGAGCGATCGCCTGGGCATACTGGTGCGCGAGGTGAGCATCGCGGTACTCGTCGATAAACTTCATGATTCTCCTAAATAAATCCCTAAAGATCGTGCGGTTTGCACCATCAGACCGTGAGGATTAACGGGACTCGGGCAGCGTCCTTGGTGATGACACTGCTTTAGATGAGGAACGACCTGCTCTAGGGGCTGACTCTTGACTTCGCCGTTTTGCCAAACGACCAGTTGGTGATACTTTTCCTGAGTGACCAGATCGACCGCTTTTTTGCCGAAAGCAGCAGCTAACAAGCGATCGTAGGAGGAAGGAGTGCCGCTGCGCTGAATGTGTCCGAGGATCGTCGCGCGGGTTTCGATGTCCTGAAGCTCGCACAAAGGCTGCTTGCCCGTAGCGCAAAGCTGTTGACTGTGTTCTCGAATCTGCTGAGCTAAATAGTCGGCAATATATTTTTCCTTCTCCCCCACTGCATTCCTGACTCCTTCAGCAATGACAATTAGGGCAAATTTACGTCCTTCCTGACGAAGATGAGCAAGCTGCCAGCATACCCGGTCGAGCAATGCGGGTGTCAGGGTGGAAGTGAGTTCAGGAATCAAAATCACGTCGGCTCCTCCAGCAATCCCCGAGTGGAGCGCTAAATGACCCGCATCTCGTCCCATCACCTGCACGACCATCACGCGATCGTGGCTGGCGGCAGTAAAGGTCAGATCGTATAGAGCCTCAGTAACGGTATCCACCGCCGTATCAAAGCCCACCGAACGCTCTGTGAAGGGAATATCATTATCGATCGTTTTGGGAATAGCGATCCAGTTCCACTGCCCCTGCTGAGCCAGATCGGAGATAATATCTAAGCTGCCATCGCCGCCCGCTGCAATCAGAGCCTCTAGCTGTAAATCTTGATAGCCCTGCAAAATATTCTGAGCGATCGCCGGCTCTCCTGGATTGCCTCGACTCAAGGCTCCCAAAATACTGCCGCTGAGAAACTGTAAAATATCAATGCCGTGCAGCAGACCAGGAATGTCGTAGCCGTGCTCTTTCAACTTCAATGCCTCAGCTTGGCAACTTTTCTGATGAAGTCGGATAAAGCCATCCGTCCCGTAAGGAATACCATACACCTCATCTCCCTGGCGGCTAGCACATTTAACCACAGCCCGAATGATTGCATTTAGACCCGGACAATCCCCACCACTCGTCAGAATCCCAATCCGTTTCTTCTTCATCGAACTTCTAGCAATGTTGAATAGGTAAAAAATAGCTTTTAGCCTTTCTTTAGCTCTGAAATGTCAAAACAAATCGCTAATTGCTCTGTTGAACACGATGACGACCGAGCAGAACCTCCTTTCCCCCTTCCCCTTTCCCCCTTCCCCGTCCCGCAGGGACATCTATTTACTCACGGCTAAAGGACGGTAAGTTTGAATGGCCTTCATATACTGCACCCGTTCAAAGGCACTGGGGTCAGGGCAATTAACCTGACTCATGCTGCCCTGAAGCTGAGTCACAGATTCGTACTCGTGTTCGCTCATCCACTGCCGCAAATCCCGTTCGATTTTGTGCAGGTGCTCAATGCCGTGGCGCAGCAGGACGCTCACCAAGAGAGTCGCGTTTGCTCCCACCATCAGCATCTTCAGCACATCCTGGGCGGTATGAATGCCGCTCGTTGCGGCTAAATCTACCGGAATCGTGCGATACAAAATAGCAATCCAGCGTAGGGGCAGGCGCAGATCGTGCGGGGTACTGAGCAGCACATTGGGCTGTACTTCCAGGGTTTCGAGATTGATATCTGGCTGATAAAAACGGTTAAACAGCACAAGCGCATCGGCCCCATCGTCCGCTAAACGTTTTGCCATATAGGCTAGGTTGCTGAAATACGGACTGAGCTTAATCGCGACGGGCAGATCGACCGCTGAGGTCACGGCACGAACGATGTCTAAATAGTTCTGCTCGACTTCAGCTCCAGTCATAGATAGCTCTGTGGGGACGGCATAAATATTAAGTTCGAGGGCATCGGCTCCTGCCTGTTCAATTTGCCGAGAGTAGTCCGTCCAGCCGCCCAGGGTAGAGCCATTTAGACTCGCAATAATGGGAATGTTGACCATCTCCTTTGCTCGTCGAATGTGGTCGAGGTATTCTTCTGAACCCACATGAAAAATAGCGGGTTCGGGAAAGTAGGTCAGGGCTTCGGGAAAGCTTTCGTTGTGAACCGTTGTCTGATGGTGCAGTTCGGTGCGCTCCCAGCGAAGCTGTTCTTCAAATAGGGAATGTAGCACCACCGCTGCTGCGCCAGCGTCTTCCAGGCGCTTGAGGTTGTCTAGATTTTCTGTGAGCGGGGCGGCGGCTCCGACGACTAAAGGCGATCGCAGCTTCAGCCCTAGATAAGTTGTCGTTAGATCCATGTCTTTTGTCCCTAGCGATACGGAGATAACTTCCGGTGGACAAGTGAGTGAGGGTCGAGTTTTTGAAGGTTAGCGGTTGATCGTTGCTCAATACCGATAAAAACTGATTCCACTCACTAACCGGAGACAAGAGGAATTGCCTACACTTTCAAAGTAGATGATTGATTTGAAGAACTTGTGAGGATGTTCATGCCCCTGATGAATGAGCAGTTCCTTCGAGCCGGTCGAACTTTTTACGGATGCTTTCTGGCGGTACAGTTCCTACTCTTGAGAGCAGCACCGCCCCAAAGCCAAACAGAGTGACCATCAGCACAATTAGCCCTCCGGCAACCGGAATGAAGCTAATCAGTCCTAGAATGACCATCCCAATCAGGAACGGTTTAATGGCTGTTGCTTCTCTCACTAGCCTCGTTTGCTGACCCACCCATAAACCTGTAGCGACACAGCCGAGCAATCCCGCCACAGCAAACGCGAGGTTGACCACCGGAATCAGCAGAAAGCCGAGGACACTGCCGCCAACTAGCGCCATGAATAAAGTGACAGCTACAATCGCACCGAGTCCCCACATGGCGCTCTTAAACGGATGCTGGCTAATGGTGGCGGCAATGGTGCGCAGGTGTCCGGGGAGCAACAGCAGCAGAAACACGCCAAAGGCGATCGCTACCAAAATTGAGATCACGTTGAAGACGACGCTGCCTAAATAGAGAGTACCAAACAGCCCCAGACGCTCAATGACAACTCGGGCCTCGCTCCAAATTTCGACTTCATCGCCGCTGACGCTTGCTCCTGCTGACTTTATAATTTCTCCTCCAATGGCAGTGGCATTGCCGTCAACCTGAGCGTTGGGTTCGAGAATGACATCTCCCCCGACTGCGGTAGCATCTCTTGTCACTCGTCCTCCTTCTAACACCGTCACCGAGCCACCAATCGCTACCGCATCTGTGAGTACTTGCTCTTCAGTCACGGCAACATCCGACCCAATTCTGACCACATCTCTCACCTTGCCATTGCTCGCCACAGCGATGCCCGACTCCAAACCCAGAATAAAGAGAGCCGCTAGTAACGCCAAAATGATCAGTTTTGTCTGCTTCCACTTCATTTGCTTTTCTCCTGTTTGATTTGTATTTCGTTGGTAGTTAATGGTTGATGGAAGCCATTTCAATCAGCCGTTAACCATCAACCATCAACACGCTTGGCCAAGTCCTGATAAAGCTGCCACCGGATATTCACATCCTGCTGGGCTGCTTCTACTAACTGCTTCGCTACTGCGGGTTGGCTGCGCATCAGCATCCGGAAGCGGTTCTCGGCATACATCGACTGGTCTACAGGCAGCTTAGGCGAGCGACTATCTAAGATCAGAGGGTTTTCGCCTTGGGCTGTGCGCCTCGGATCGTAACGATAGAGCAGCCAGCGTCCTGAATCTACCAGCGCTTGCTGTTGATGCATGGCGGTGGACATATTGATGCCGTGAGCGATGCAGTGGGAGTAGGCAATAATTAAAGAGGGACCGTCATACGCTTCTGCTTCTAAGAAAGCTCTCAGGGTGTGTTCGTCTTTAGCTCCCATCGCTACACTAGCGACGTAGACGTTGCCGTAGGTCATTGCCATCAGTCCTAAATCTTTTTTAGTCGCCGCTTTCCCGCTCGCGGCAAACTTGGCGACGGCGGCTCTAGGGGTGGCTTTGGACATCTGCCCGCCCGTGTTGGAATAGACTTCGGTATCGAGGACCAGAATATTGACGTTGCGCCCGTTGGCGAGCACGTGGTCGAGTCCGCCGAATCCAATATCGTAAGCCCAGCCATCGCCGCCAATCATCCAGACGCTCTTTTTCACTAGATAGTCGGCTAAGGATTTTAGATTTTGGATTGAAGATTTTAGAGTAGGAGCTTGCTCTGACTGTAGTAATGCGTTCAGATGGTCTTTGAGTTGGGCAATGCGATCGCGCTGTTCGCAGATTTCGGCTTCATCGGTTTGTTGAGCCGACAAAATATCGGTGGCTAAGGATTCTCCGACCTCGGTGGCCAAAGATTGCAGCAGTTGAGCGGCTATCTGAGTGTGCTGGTCAAGGGAGACGCGAAAACCAAGTCCAAATTCGGCGTTGTCTTCAAACAAACTATTCGACCAGGCAGGTCCGCGTCCTTGGGCATTAAACGTCCAGGGCGTGGTGGGTAAGTTGCCGCCGTAGATCGAGGAACAGCCCGTGGCGTTGGCGACTAACAGGCGATCGCCAAATAGCTGACTGACCAGCTTCACGTAAGGAGTCTCGCCGCAGCCAGCACAGGCTCCTGAAAACTCAAACAGGGGTTCCTGCATCTGCTGGTGACTGATTTTGTGCAGATTTAAGCGCCTGCGGTCTGGATTGGGCAGAGAGAGGAAGAAGTCCCAATTGTCTCGTTCCTGGTTCCGCAGGGGGAACTGCGGCTCCATATTAATTGCCTTCAGACGCGGCTGGGACTTATTTTTGGCAGGACACACATCTACGCAGATCCCGCATCCGGTACAGTCTTCGGCGGCGACTTGAATGGTAAATTGCAGGTTCTGCCAAGCCCGATCTCTGGCAGCGGTACTCTTGAAGGTCGCGGGCGCAGTCTTTAATTGCTGAGAGTCGTAGACCTTGGCGCGGATCACGCTATGGGGACAAACCATTACGCACTTGCCGCACTGAACGCAGATATCCGGAGCCCATACCGGAATTTCCTGAGCAATGTTGCGTTTCTCCCATTTAGCTGTCCCGCTAGGAAACGTGCCATCGCAGGGCAGGGCACTCACCGGAATCTCGTCTCCGCGACGGTCGATCATCCTGCCAAGCACGTCTCGCACAAAGCTCGGAGCCGTATCAGGAATAGAGGGGGGCGCATCTATAGGTGGTAATGATTCATCGAGGTGGTCGGGGTCAGGAACTTGGTAGAGATTCTTGAGAGTGGCATCGACGGCATTCAGATTCATCTCGACGATCTCTGCCCCTTTCTTGCCGTAGGTTTTGCGGATGAAGGTTTTGATCTGGGCAATGGCTTCGGCTTGAGGAAGCACTTTCGAGAGGGCAAAGAAGCAAACCTGCATCACCGTGTTGATGCGTCCGCCCATTCCCGACTCGCGGGCAACTTTGTAGGCGTTAATCGCATACACCTGAAGCTGCTTGTCAATAATTTGCTGCTGCACCCGACGCGGTAGGCGCATCCAGGTTTCTTCGGGAACAAAGGGGCTATTGAGCAGTAGAGTGCCGCCCGGTTTAATGGCATCCAGAATTGGGAGTTGGGCGAGAAACTGCCACTGATGGCAGCCGACAAAGTTAGCTTGCTCGATGAGGTAGGCTGAGCGAATCGGCTGGGGACCAAAGCGTAGATGAGAAACGGTCACAGATCCGGATTTTTTGGAGTCGTAGACAAAGTACCCCTGAGCATAGTTGTCAGTCGCTTCGCCAATGATCTTAATCGAGTTTTTGTTGGCTCCCACCGTTCCGTCTGACCCCAAGCCGTAGAAGATAGCTCGGACAACGCTATCGGGTTCAACAGAAAAGTGGCGATCATAGCTCAGGCTGGTGTGAGTTAGGTCGTCGTTAATGCCCACGGTAAAGTGATTTTTGGGTTTAGCGGAAACTAAGTTCTCAAAGATGCCCTGGAGCATGGCAGGAGTAAATTCTTTAGAAGACAGCCCGTAACGTCCTCCCACCACGTTCGGTAATTGTCCCGCCTCCGTCAGCCAGCGCGTTTCTAGCAGGGCTTCCACAACATCTAAGTACAGAGGTTCTCCGGCGCTGCCCGGTTCTTTGGTGCGGTCGAGCACCGCAATACTTGTCACCGTTTTGGGTAAAGCCGCCACAAACTGCTGTACGTCAAAGGGACGGTACAGGCGTACTTTCACCACGCCCACTGTTTCATCTTGCTGGTTGAGAGCATCGACAGTTTCCTGGACCGTCTCGCAGCCCGATCCCATCAACACAATCACTCGCTCTGCCTGGGGGTCGCCCCAATATTCATAGAGGTGGTACTGTCGTCCGGTGGCGTGGGCAAAGTCATTCATCACCCCTTGCACAATCTCTGGACAGGCGCGGTAGTAAGGATTGACGGTTTCCCTCGCCTGAAAGTAAACATCAGGATTTTGGGCAGTGCCGCGAATAAACGGGCGGTCAGGGGTGAGGGCGCGATCGCGGTGAGCTAAAATCAGATCGTCTGGAATCAGCGATCGCATCTGTGCGTCTGTAAGCAGCTCAATTTTTTGAATTTCGTGAGAGGTGCGAAAGCCGTCGCAGAAATGCACAAACGGAATCCGCGATTTTAAAGCAGCGGCGGTGGCAATCAGGGCAAAATCCTGGGCTTCCTGTACTGAAGACGCACTCAGAAGCGCAAACCCGGTAGCCCGCGTTGCCATCACGTCGCTGTGGTCGCCGAAAATAGAGAGGGCTTGAGCCGCCAGAGAGCGGGCAGCGACGTGGAATACCGTTGGCGTTAGCTCTCCGGCAATTTTATACATATTAGGGAGCATCAACAACAGCCCTTGAGAGGCAGTAAAGGTGGTGGTTAGCGATCCGGTTTGTAAGGCTCCGTGAACGGCTCCGGCTACGCCCCCTTCGCTCTGCATTTCCACTACAGCGGGGACGGTTCCCCACAGATTCGGCTTGCCGCTGGCGGACCAGGTATCTGCCCACTCCCCCATCGGCGAAGAGGGGGTAATCGGATATAGGGCAATTACTTCATTAAGAGCGGTGGCCACGCGAGCCACGGCTTCGTTCCCGTCTATGGTTGCACTCTGATTCATCGTTTTGTCCTAGGAAGCGCTACTCTTAGCGGATTTGCCTCTCGCTTTACCGTTGAAGATAGAGCACAACTATGAGGATGTTGTGAGGACTAAAATTTTGAGCTGAGGCGATCGCCTGCTGCAAGTGAGCAGATGGTGGAGCTTAAATACCAAAAAATCTGCCCTTGATTTCAGGTTAACATCGCCATAGTTTTCTTGATTTACATCTCTTTTGTAATGGAGGTTACAGATTAACAAACAATCAACTTCTACCGCCTTGAAATAGCTTTAATACCAATTAGAAAAAGTCATGAGAGACTTGATCTGTTGGGAAAAAGGGGAAAGGGTTAGGGGGAAAGGTAAACACAGCAAGCCTTTCCCTTTTAAGAGCCAACTCTTTGTTAGTGAGGAGAACTATCTCACTCCTTTCGGTAAATGGTATAAGTTTCAATCTACACAAGTTTTTCTCGGGCTTGACTGTAGAATCCAAAGAGAAAAAGACCGATTCAACAGCGGTGCTTTAGTTGCTAGTGACTCTCGAATTTAGGGCTTTTTTCCCTGCGAGTTTTGCGGAATGAGTGACCGCCAAGTCAAATTGAGAAAACATAGCCGCGGCTGAAGTAATGAAACCGCAAGAAGCTCAAGAAAAAAGCGATCGCCCCGGAGCAGAAATCCTTCTCAAGCAAAGCCAAGAACGCTGTTGGCTAGCCGTGCAAGGGTCTCGTGAGGGTCTTTGGGACTGGGATATCCTCACACATCAGGTTTATTTTGCCCCTCGCTTTAAAGAAATCCTGGGCTATGCCACCGCAGAAATGCCCAATGAATTAAAGGCTTGGGAAGCCAAATTACATCCAGATGACCGCGCGCGGGTTTTGGCAGCCCTGCACAACCATTTAGAAAGTCGGATTCCCTTTGACATCGAATATCGCTTGCGGAAAAAAACGGGTGATTATTGCTGGGTTCATGCTCGCGGACAAGGAATTTGGAACGAAGCGGGACGAGCAACCCGAATAGCTGGGTCAATTAGCGATATTACAGAGCGGAAGCACTCAGAAGTTGCCTTTCATGAACACCATCGACTGCTCCAAGCAATTAACTCCGTTCAAACTCAGTTTGTGACAGACGCAGAACCGCAGGTCGTGTTCAATAACATGCTTACCCATCTTTTAGAACTCACCCGCAGCGAGTACGGTTTTATTGGCGAGATTCTGTTTGCCGCAGACGGAGCGCCGTACATAGAAAAAAGCTATCTGAAAATGCGCGGTAGACCTTTCCTGAAAACCCACGCCATTTCTAATCTTGCTTGGAATGAGGAAACCCGTGCTTTCTACGCTGAGAATGCCCCTAAAGGCATGGAATTCCATAACCTCGAAACTCTCTTTGGGGCTGCAATTGTGACCGGAAAACCTGTGGTTGCTAACAGTCCCAATACTGATTCCAGACGAGGCGGACTGCCCGACGGACATCCTCCGTTAAAGGCTTTTTTAGGAGTTCCCTTCTACAGCAACAACCAAATGACAGGCATGGTTGGGATTGCCAATCGAGAGGAAGGATACGATACGACCATCATCGATTATCTCCAGCCCTTTTTAACCACATGCAGCCGGATTGTTGAAGCATACCGAATTAGTTGTCACAAACAGCAGGCAGAAGAAAAAGTCCGCGAACAGGCTGCCTTACTTAACGTTGCAACAGATGCAATTATGGTTTGGGGATTTAATCATCGGATTTTGTATTGGAATCGAGGAGCCGAACGTTTGTACGGCTGGAGCAGTGAGGAAGCCCTCGGTCAAGATGCCAATGAACTTCTATATGCTGAACCCTTGTCTAACCTTCCCGAAATGCAGCGGGAGCTAGAGGCAACCGGAGAATGGCAGGGAGAACTCAATCAGATGACCAAAGCAGATCAACCCATCATTGTTAACAGTCGGTGGACTTTGGTACGCCAGGAAGGGAAACTGCCCTCTATTTTAGTTGTCAATACCGACATTACCGAGAAAAAACAGCTAGAGGCACAATTTTTGCGCACCCAACGCCTGGAAAGTTTAGGAACCCTCGCGGGAGGCATCGCTCACGATTTCAACAACATTCTTACGCCTATCTTAGGGTTTGCTCAGCTGCTGCCCAAGAAGCTGAGCCTCGACCCCCAAGCTCAAGATATCTTTAAGATTATCGAAACCAATGCTGTGCGGGGAAAAGATTTAATTCAACAAATTCTTACTTTTGCGCGAGGATTGGAAGGCAGGCGCGGCGCGGTGCAGCTTTGCCACCTCATAACGGAAATTAAAAAAATTGCCACCCAGACCTTTCCAAAGAACATTGAGATTCAAACCAGCGTATCGAAAGAGCTGCCAACGGTTGAGGGCGATGCCACTCAGCTTCATCAGGTTTTGATGAACCTCGCCGTTAATGCACGGGATGCTATGCCTCAAGGGGGAATTCTCCGTCTCAGTGCGAAGCCTTTCACCGTTGATACTCATTACGCCCGTCTCCATTTGGAGGCTCAGGAAGGCTCGTATACCCTAATTGAGGTAAAGGACACAGGAGTGGGTATTCCGGCTGAGCGCTT
>JBHJGN010000063.1:0-69283 GCA_050331735.1 Cyanophyceae cyanobacterium | reverse complement strand
AATTTGGTGAAGCGATAGTCAGCCCAACCTAATTTTTGTTCACACTGTCGGAAGCTATATTCAACCCACGTTCTTAACCGATAAAGATTCCCCAAACTCTTTTTAATTTGGTGAGTTTTACCTCTAAGATTGGTCATCACGAAAGAGGTAGAGTTCTCTGGCATAGTTTCAATGGTCGCTGAATACTCACTCGAATTTGCACCAGAGACTGGCTCTAACCGTTTGACTGCTTCAGCATCAAACGGCATGATTGCTTCTAATCGCCACAATCCAGCTCAAGTAGTCATGTGCTCATAAACTCCATAAGCATTAACGCTTACTATTCCCCGCTCGTATTGTAAGGCTGACAGCTCTTCAGCTAATCTGACAAGCAAGCCTAAACAGCCACAAACATGGTTGGAATGAGGCTGCTAGAATCGACTCCCTGAACTATTGCCAGCGTCTCGCCGTCAGCGACAATAGCGGCACAGGATTGTAGTCGAAGTTAGAGAAGCCGCTAACACCAACAAAATATGTGTCAGACTCAACAGCGGTAAAGTCAATCAGGGAGTCGAAACCATCAAAATCATGATTAACGTCCACTTCTTCACCGCTGGCGTTAAATAGCTGCAGTATTGAGTCTAGACCAGTCCCGACGACATCAGCATCGATATCAGCAATCAGGCGATCGCCTTCCTCAAGCTGGATCTCGAATAAATCAACGTCTAGTCCATTAACATCTGGGCGATCGCCTATGGCCCCAGAAAAACTCACCGCGCCAAAACTACCGAGTCTCAAGCTAGTCGGCGTTGCGTCTGTCAGCGTATCGTTCGGTTCAGAAAAGGTTGCCATCATCTAATTTTCCACGCCACCAATAACTACGTTTCCATCGGCTCTTCAGTCGAACCAAACGTTACCTCTCGTCAGCTCCTGCTTGATTCAAGCGGCCTTGAAGTTAACGAGATCGAGCTGCATTTGGCTATTCTATGGATAAATACAGCGTCTACCCTGGCTATTCCAGAATCTTTTTAACTAATTTGGAAACTCACTAATACTAATTATCTAGCTAGTTTTTGAAGCACCCGGATAGTTTTCGTAACATCCAGCAAACCTGTCTAGGGCAGCTACAAACGGTAAAGCGCATTCATAGCTTCGTCTTAGGAAGTATGTCACAATAAGCACTGGTCACGAATTGCAGATTGTTTAAGCTAAGCATGTTTAACTTTTCAGGAAAAAGACCGAGCAATTTAGGAGTCAAGGCAGGAAATTTGTCTCTTTGTCCAGGAACTCCCAACTGTGTTAATTCCCAAAGCAGCAATCCAAAATCTAAGATTGAGCCACTGCCCCCCGTCGCTATTCCTCAGTTGAGACAAACGATTGAAGGGATGGAGAGAACCACGATTGTGGAGGAAACCGAAAACTATCTCTATGCTGAATTTAAGAGTAAGCTGATGGGCTTTGTTGATGATGTTGAGTTTTATCTGGACCGAGATGCTAACGTGCTCCACGTGCGCTCTGCTTCCCGGCTAGGACAGTCGGACTTAGGCGTTAACCGCAAGCGCGTTGAAGAAATTAGAGCAAAGCTGCAATCGTAAACAGGCTGATGGAATTATGACTGCACTTCTACCGTCAAGCGATCGCCCTAAGCTGCTAGATTGAAGTAAAAGCGTGCCTAGAGGAACTCATGACTGCCCTAATCCTCAACCTCCGTCCCGCTATTACGCTAACCAATCAACAGTTTTGGCAACTTTGCCAACACAACCGAGATCTGCGTCTCGAACAGACCGCAAAGGGAGAACTCATCATTATGCCGCCGACGGGATGGAAAAGCGGCAACCGCAATAGTAAACTGACGCAACGCCTAGAAAACTGGGCTGAGGCTGATGGAACTGGATTCGCTTTTGACTCCTCAACGGGATTTAATCTGCCCAATGGTGCGACTCGTTCTCCTGATGCCGCCTGGGTTGGCCAAGAACGACTAAAGGCTTTCACCCCAGACCCAGCTAGATTTTTACCAATGGCTCCCGATTTCGCTGTTGAACTCCGCTCCGCTACCGACAGGCTCGAAACGCTACAGCAAAAGATGCAGGAATACATTGACTGCGGTGTTACTTAGGCTGGCTTCTCGATCCTTCAAACCAACGAGTAGAAATTTATTGTCCAGGACAGGCGGTAGAAGTCTTACAATCTCCAACAAGTTTATCAGGAGAAGAGACACTGTCCGGATTTATGCTAGATTTAGCTGGAATTTTGAGTTAGACCAGGAATTAATTACTAAACGTTCACCTGAAACTTGTTTCAGGTGAACGTTTCTTTTCCGGCTTGATTCCGTTTAACCATGATTCCCCGATCAACTCTTGTTATTTCTCTAATATTGTTTCCTCTATTGTGATGAGGTGTAGGAGATTACAGCCTATAATGAGAGTTCTTCTAAACCGAGGCTCTTCAGTCTCTAGCACCCAATCCATATAGAATCAAGAGCGGAAGCACAGCATGAATTTGCAGGGAAGGGATTTTTTAAGCATTGCTGATTTGAGTGCTGCAGAGATGAAGGAGTTGCTAAAGCTGGCAACTCGACTGAAGCAGGGAGAGATGCTTCGCTGTAATAAAGTGCTCGGATTGCTGTTTTATAAAGCCTCTACCCGGACTCGCGTCTCTTTCAGCGTGGCTATGTATCAGCTTGGCGGTCAGGTGATCGACCTCAACCCTAACGTGACCCAAGTCGGTCGCGGAGAGCCTATTTCAGATACAGCAAGAGTGTTAGACCGTTACTTAGACGTACTGGCCATTCGGACCTTCCGGCAGCAGGATCTCGACACCTTCGCTGATTACGCCCGTATTCCAGTAATTAACGCCCTCAGCGACTTAGAGCATCCGTGTCAAATTTTGGCAGATTTACTCACCGTGCAGGAATGTTTTGGCACTCTCACCGGACTAACGCTTACCTATCTCGGCGACGGCAATAACGTTGCTCACTCGCTACTCATCGGAGGCGTGATGATGGGGATGAACGTCCGCTTAGCTACCCCTGGTTCCTACCAACCCGAGCGCACAATTGTTGAAAAAGCCAGACGGCTTGCTGCCCAAGGAGCAGCCATTGAGTTGACGAACGATCCGGTGGCAGCAGTCAAGGGAGCGCAGGTTGTCTATACAGATGTTTGGGCCAGCATGGGACAAGAAGACTCTGCTGATGAACGGTTTCCCCTCTTTCAGCCCTATCAGGTCAACAAGGCACTTTTGAGCCACGCCGACTCCCAGGCTATTGTTCTACACTGTCTACCCGCTCATCGAGGAGAAGAAATTACCGAGGCGGTGTTAGAAGGAGCACAATCGCGGGTCTGGGACCAGGCAGAAAACCGGATGCATGCTCAAAAGGCACTTTTGGTCGGTTTATTAGGGATTAGCAGTTAACAGTCATCAGGGCATGACTAGAAAATCTTGCTCATTGGTGACAATAAACACTAATTGACCATTGATAGTACTAATGTTCTAAAATTGTTGTAATTCAAGGAGTGAGGGTCAAACCCTCAGCCAAAGACAATTAGTAACAATTCTTAGAAAAAATATGGAAAGCCTAACAGCAGCTCAAAGAGAACTCTACGAGTGGCTGGTGGACTATATCAACACCACAAAGCATGCTCCTTCCATTCGGCAAATGATGCGAGCAATGAACTTAAAGTCTCCGGCTCCTATTCAAAGCCGCCTAGAGCGCCTGCGCTCTAAAGGCTATATCGACTGGTCAGAAGGAAAAGCCCGCACGATTCGGATTCTGGAGTCGGAATCTCGGGGACTGCCAATTTTGGGGGCGATCGCCGCTGGTGGTCTCGTTGAACCGTTCACCGATGTTCAGGAAAAACTGGATCTGGCCAACATTGTTGATTGTTCAGACTATTTTGCCCTCCGCGTCGTAGGAGACAGCATGATTGAAGACTTGATTACCGAAGGAGATATGGCTGTAATGCGTACGGTTTCTCCCGATGAACAGCTCAAAGAAGGAGAAATCGTCGCGGCGAGAGTGGTTGGGTACGGAACAACTCTCAAGCGCTTCTACCACAGCGGAGACACCGTGATTCTCAAGCCTGCCAACTCTAAATATTCTCCGATTGAAGTGAGCGCTAACGAAGTAGAACTTCAGGGCGTTTTAGTCGGTGTTTGGCGCGGCTATCTTTAGCTAGCTCGGCTCAGCCCTCGCTTTTCTTTCTAGCCCAGCACTAAAGATGTGTTCCGGCTGAAAAGGCTTGAGAGTGCTTCAGCACGTTTTTAAAGTGAGGGCAACAACAGCGCCAGAGAAAGCTAGCGTTTTTTTCCAACCTTAACTCTGTTCTCTACGGCCCCTCGATGAAGCAGAATCCCCACCTCAATTCCTCTAGCCTCAAGGAGGGCGGTAGAGGTTTGGTTGTCAACGGTCACTCGTTATTAGAGTTGATTTGTGTAGACTCAGCCTTGCTTGACCGTCGTTATATCCTCATCATCGGCTAAATTTATCTCAGCTAATTCTAATCCGGCTTGCCTATTATTTTTACCGATTGCTACTTAATTTGCACTTTGCAAGCCGTTTTGACTAAAAATTATCGAGGATAAAAGGGACAGCAGACCGGCGATTCTTCCCCTTTCCTGCAAGCCTTCCGCTTACAGTCACTTATTTGTCTGTATTTTTGTCCTATTTTTCGCCAATTTAATCAAACATGACAGCAATGTTCTCATGCAAGAGTTAATCATGCCCATGCTAAACTAACACGGTGTTAATTTTTAAAAGTTTTGGGGCATCATCAGTACTGCGGTCTCAAGGGTCTTCAAATCTCAACAAGCTATTTCCTGCCAACATACTGGCAAAATTAAATAGTTTGCCTGTTTTTTGTTGATAATTAAATGTTAGTCCAGATATCTCAGAAGATTCTGCTTGCCACGACCGTTTTAGCATTGCCGTAGCGGTGCAGTGCTTGTTAGAGAAGGTGATTTGCCTCTCAACTGAATTATCCCTACCCTAAGCACCAAAGATGAGTGTCGTTCTCAAAATAGACGAACAAAAAATTGCGGACGAGGAATTGCTGCCTCTGTTGATTAAGTATCGGATGCTGCCCCAGTTAGCCCGAGAAGTAATTGTTGATCGGGCGATCGCCGATATTCAATGGAGCGCAGAGGAGCAAGAAAAAGCGCAACAGCAATGGCTCGGACAACAGCAAATTAGAACTCAAGAACATCTCCAGGCTTGGCTACAGCAGCAGGGCTTTAACGCCGAGCAATTTCAGCAACATATCGAGCGTCAGGGAAAACTGCAAAAGTTTAAAGAAGCGACTTGGGGTCCGCAGCTAGAAGCGTGCTTTTTGTCCCGAAAGCGACAGCTCGATAAGGTAATTTACTCGCTGATTCGACTTTCTGAACTTGGAGTGGCCCAAGAGCTGTACTTCCAGATTCAGGAGCAGGAAAAAACTTTTACCGAGCTAGCCAAACAGTATTCCCTCGGGCCAGAAGCCCAAACCGGAGGGCTAGTGGGTCCAGTGGAATTAGGCACTCCTCATCCGCAAATTGCCCAAATGCTCGCGACCAGCGAGCCCGGTCAACTGCTGCCTCCGGTACGAATCGGGGAATGGTGGATTATTCTACGCCTCGAAAAACTGATTAGCGCTCAGCTCAATGAGCCGACCCGACAGAAACTGCTTGAAGAACAGTTTGCTGGCTGGCTGCGCGAACAGCTTCAGCAAAAAGTGTCTCTTACCGCCGACGAGTCACCCTCAGATGTGCTAACGCCATGAGTCAAACGACAACCACAATTTCTGACTTTCTCGCTCAAATAGAGCCATTTGGAGACCTCTCTCCTCAGGCTCTTGCAGAGTTCGCCCGCCGCCTTCAGCCGTTGCGCTATCGCATGGGGCAAACCATTATGGTTCGCTCCAAAATGCCTAAGCGAGTCGCCATTCTCTACCAGGGACAGGCAAGATGGCTCGGATACGACCCGCGCACAAACGTGCCGGTTACCCTGGCTCGGCTAGAGCCGGGGGCTATCCTGGGCAAAGTGAACTGGATGCGGGGGATCCCGTGTGAAACAGCGATCGCCTCAACGGAAGTCGTTTGTTTAACCATGAGTGTGTCAGATTGGGAACAGTTTCTCGACCGCACTCCCTCTCTAGAAGCGGCTCTCAGCCAGCGCCCGTCGCTCCTCGAAGTCTTTGACCTGCTGGGTCATCAGCTTGAGCAGCAGGCCCAAGGAGAAGGCAACCTCAAAGAACTGGCCTTTGAGGCTCTCGAGACGGCTCAGGTACACCTCCTTCCTCCCGGACAGCACACTCAAGCTCCTGAGCGCGCCAGTGCCGACCGTGTCTGGCTGGTCAGCGGTGGCTCAGAAGTCGCCGATTATCCGGTGGGCAGTCAGCTTGAGTTTACCCATCCCGTTACGGTTCAGGGGGCCAAACCCGCTCGACTAGTGGGGATTCCCCGTCGCTGTTTATCCTTGACAGAGGAGACAGGACCAGATGAGCGCCATCGCCCCGCTGCCTCAGCAACCCTGGAGGAGGTTCCCTACGCCGAAGCCGAACTGCTCGGCGAAGAACCGCCCCAGGGAAGAGAATCATCTCACTACCCGTTCATTCGCGGCAAAAGTCCTTTAGACGCCGGGGTAGCCTGTTTTCAGATGCTCAGCCAGTATTTCGGCATGCCGTTTCGTAAAGACGTCATTCGTCGGGTGTTAGCCGACCAGCTCAGCCGCATTGGCAGCTTGTCGTTGAATGTCTGTGGTGCAGTGGCCGAACTGATGGGGCTAACGGCTCAGCTCGTCACCGTTCCCGCCAATGCTCTCCCGCGCCTACAAACCCCCGCCCTCGTTCGCTGGCAGGACAGTCTCGCCATTATTTACGAGGTCAACGCTCAGCAAATCGTTATTGGGGTTCCAGAAATTGGTCTCCTCAAGCGTCAGCTAGCTGATTTCGTCGAAACCTGGTCCGACGACGGCCAGGTGTTGTTGCTCAAACCAACGAAAGAAACGCCCAAAGAGCGCTTTGGCCTGCGGTGGTTTTTGCCCTCCCTGGTTCGCTACCGCCGCGTTTTGCTGGAAGTATTCGTTGCTTCCTTCTTTGTACAGCTCTTTGGACTGGCGAATCCGTTGATGATTCAAGTCATCATCGACAAAGTGATTGTTCAAAACAGTCCCGACACTCTCCAGGTTCTCGGCATTTTTCTCCTGGTCATTGCCGTTTTCGAGGCCTTCTTGAGTACTCTGCGGACCTACCTGTTTGTCGATACCACTAACCGGATCGATATGAACCTGGGGTCAGAAATTATCGATCACCTGCTGCGGCTGCCGCTACGGTACTTCGAGCGGCGTCCCGTGGGCGAAATTGCCACCCGCGTTGGCGAACTCGAAAATATTCGCCAATTCTTGACCGGAACCGCCCTGACGGTGGTGTTAGACACGGTGTTCTCGGTGGTCTACATTGTCGTCATGGTGATCTACAGTCCGCTGCTGACGCTAGTAGCCCTAGGGATTATCCCCATCTTTATCGGCCTGACCCTGTTTTTCTCGCCCACCATTCGTCGTCAGCTCCGAACTAAAGCCGAACGCAATGCTCAGACTCAATCCTACCTAGTCGAAGTCATGTCCGGCATCGGCACCGTCAAAGCCCAAAATATCGAGCTGCGCTCGCGCTGGCAGTGGCAAGAGCGCTACGCTCGCTACGTCAGTGCCGGGTTTAACACGGTCGTCACTTCCACCATTGCGAGTTCGGCGAGTAATTTTCTCAATAAATTTAGCGGTCTGCTGGTGCTGTGGGTAGGAGCCTCGCTGGTGCTCCAGGGGGAACTATCCCTCGGACAGCTTATTGCCTTCCGCATTATTGCCAGCTATGTTACCTCTCCAATGCTGCGGCTAGCGCAACTGTGGCAGAACTTCCAGGAAACGGCTCTGTCCCTAGAGCGGCTGGGCGATATTGTCGATACGCCTCAGGAGGCAGAAGAAGACCGCTACAACATTCCCATGCCTCAAATCATCGGAGCCGTCAAGTACGAAAATGTTTCGTTCCGGTTTAAAAACAGCGGTCCTCTCCAGCTCAATAATGTGTCTCTCGACTTTCCCCCGGGCACCTTTGTCGGAGTGGTGGGCCGCAGTGGAGCCGGCAAAAGTACCCTGACCAAGCTAATTTCGCGGCTATACGAGCCAGAGGGCGGACGAATTCTCGTTGATGGGTACGACATTAATAAAGTCGAGCTTTATTCTCTGCGCCGCCAAATTGGCGTGGTTCCTCAAGAGCCACTGCTGTTTGACGGCACCGTTCAGGAAAACATTGCTTTGACTAATCCCGATGCGTCTA
Source organism: Cyanophyceae cyanobacterium (assembly GCA_050331735.1). Lineage (GTDB taxonomy): Bacteria > Cyanobacteriota > Cyanobacteriia > Cyanobacteriales > JBHJGN01 > JBHJGN01. Next base: position 61,004 of record JBHJGN010000063.1, on the reverse strand, counting down.
CAGAAGACGTGATCCAGGCCGCTCAAACGGCGGCAGCTCATGAGTTTATCATGAACCTACCCAATGGGTATAATACCAGAGTAGGAGAACGAGGCTCGGCTCTTTCTGGCGGTCAGCGTCAGCGAATCGCCATCGCTCGGACTATCTTACAGCAGCCCAATGTTTTGGTGCTAGACGAAGCCACCAGCGCTCTTGACTATGCGACAGAGCAAGAAGTCTGTTTGAATCTCCAAGAAGCGTTTGCCAACCGGACCGTTTTCTTTATCACCCATCGTTTGGGAACCGTGAAGCAAGCGGATGTCATTGTCATGATGGAGGCAGGAGCGGTGGTTGAACAAGGATCCCACGAACAGCTCATGGCTAAAGCCGGGCATTACTACTATCTCTATCAGCAACAAGAATCCAGACTTTAATAAGGATAGACTGATGACGAATCAACTGAGTAAAAACGGACGCGATCGCAACGGACATCATAAGCAAAGAGGAGCAAAGACCCAAGTAGCCAACCAATCTGCCAACGATTCTGCGCCCAAGGCACCATCCCGCCCCTTCGATCAAGGAGTCGTGCTCAAGCAGTCACCGAAGTGGTCCCGAGCGGTGGTTTACACCATTATGGGCGTGGCGACTTTTGGAGTGGCCTGGGCCAGCTTTGCCAAGATTGAACAGGCCGTTCCCGCTCAGGGTCAGCTCAAGCCCCAAGAAACCGTTAAAGAAGTGCAGGCTCCCGTTAACGGAGTGGTTAAAGAGGTATTCGTCGAAGAGGGAGAGCGGGTCGAAGAGGGGGCACTGCTGGCCACCCTAGATCCAACCGCGTCTAAAGCCGAACTCGAATCTCTCAAGTCTGTCCGAAATTCGCTCGAGCAAGAGAATCAGTTTTACCAAGTGCTGATGGAGCAGTCTCTTGACCCGTTTGAAATTGAAGAAGCCCTGGTCAAACTAGAAGTGCCACCGCAGATTGTGGCGCTCGCCCGTAACCGCGCCACCCTCGTTGCGGAGAACCAGCTCTATCGCGCTCAGGTGGGCTCTATCCCCGGCAGCAATCTGTCTCCCGAGCAGCGGGCGCGGCTGCGAGCGGCCACCGCCGAGATGAACTCCCGCGCCTCCGCCGCTCGCCTAGAAGTCGCCCAGCTCCAGCGGCAGCTCAACCAAAACCGCGCCGAACTCGCTGATGCCAGAGCGCAGCTTCTGACCGCACAGCAGGTGCTCTCGCAGATCGGCCAGCGCAATGAGCAATCGGTGGACCAGGCCGAAAGAAGCCTTGAGATTGAGCGCCAAATTCTGTCAGACATTAGCCCGCTTATCGAAGAAGGCGCGATCGCCAAAATCCAGCTCGATCGGCAGCGTCAAGAGGTCAGCGATCGCTATGCCGCTCTCGTCGAACAGCAAAGCAACGGTCGGATTGAATACGACCAGCAGCAGCAGCAGGTCCAGACCATTAGGGCGCAGATCGATCAGCTCGCCGAAGAGAGCCAGCGCCTCCAGCTCGATATTGCTCAGGCCAAAGAAGAGCTTGTCAACACCTCTTCCGGTTCCGAGAGAGACGTTTTAGATCGCATCGCCGAGAACACTAAGCGCATTGCGGAAATTGACAGTCAGTTAACCAAGCTGATGTTAGACAACCAGAATCGCCTAGCGGAGTTAGATAGCCAAATTAGCCGGACGAACCTCACGCTCCAGTATCAGGAACTACGCGCTCCGGTATCGGGAACGGTATTCGACCTCCAGGCTACTCCAGGTTTTGTGCCCAATCCATCTCAGGCCGAAGCCCTACTGAAAATCGTGCCAGAAGACCACCTGGTTGCCGAAGTGTACGTCACTAACCAGGATATTGGCTTTGTGCGGGAAGGCCAGAATGCGGACGTTCGCATCGACTCTTTCCCCTTTAGTGAATTTGGAGATATCGACGGGACCATTACATCGGTTGGCTCCGATGCTCTTCCGCCCGACGAAATTGATCGCTTCTATCGCTTCCCCGTTAAGGTCAATCTAGAACAGCAAGTTTTAGAGACGAGGGGAGAGCGGGAAATCCCGCTTCAGTCAGGAATGTCGGTCAGCGTCAACATTAAAGTAAGAGAAAAGCGCACGGTCTTGAGTCTATTTACCGAACTGTTCTCCGATAAGGTAGAAAGCCTCAAACAAGTTCGGTAGAGCCAGCGGGTGGAAGATAGCCTCTTGCGCTCAGAGTGCTGAGCTGTTTGCTCTTTGCTGGCGTCCGACTGAGGAAGCGAAGACTCGACCGCTACTGTCCCAACAACAGCCAAGAAGGTAAAGATACAAAGAGGAGAAACATCCTGCTAGACGCGATCTCAATTCCTCCAGCCAGTGGAACTGCCCAAGGGCTAGTCGTGGCCCTCCACGGCTGGGGAGCTAATGCTCAGGATTTGGCTCCTTTTGCCTCCTTATTCAATCTCAGTCACTATCAGTTTGTTTTTCCCAACGCTCCCTATGCTCACCCTCAAGTTCCGGGAGGAAGGGCTTGGTACGCCTTAGAGAGCGGATATCAAGGTCTGCCAGAAAGTCGTCAGCAGCTTCTAGACTGGCTGCTAACTTTGGCCTCGACAACCGGAGTTCCGCTAGAGCAGACTATTCTCAGCGGCTTTTCCCAAGGGGGAGCGATGACGCTCGATGTCGGTCTTGGTTTACCGCTAGCGGGGCTGTGCGTTCTCAGTGGCTATCTCCATGCGGCTCCTGCTGGCGGTGTTTCTCCGCCAGTGTTGCTCGTCCACGGTCGGCAAGACCCGGTCGTTCCGCTGCCGGCGGCGCAGAAAGCCCAAGCAGAGCTAACGGCTGCGGGAGTTGCCGTCGAGTATCGGGAGTTTGAAATGGGACACGAAATTATTCCCGCCGTTTTAGCCGTGATGCGGAGTTTTGTGATTCAGGTCACTAGCGCGAAATAAATAAATCCGGTATATTAAATGATGGGGTATTAAAAATCGGCTCAACTGGAGGTGCAGCATGACAGCTCTATGTTTGATAAACCGCGATATTGGCACTTTCACAGCAGAAGATGTTGCTCATTTAGCGGCTCGACTCGAACAGGACGACTACATCAATCCTTTTGAAGCTCTACAGGATTGGCATTTACTCTGGGCACTCGCTTTTCAGCGTCAAGAGCTAGTGCAGCCCTACATCTATTTGCTCGAGATTGAAAGCTACGAAAAAGCCTAAATGGCTGATGGAGTTCTCATCGGAGTTGGCGGCGGCATTGCCGCCTACAAGGTCTGTGAGGTGGTTTCTCAGTTATTCAAGGCTGGCGTTCCGGTTCGAGTCGTTCTTACCGCGGCTGCTCAGGAATTTGTAACCCCCCTAACGCTCTCAACCCTCAGCCGCCACCGAGCCTATACCGATCGCGACTTCTGGCAGCCGCTTTACTCCCGACCCCTGCATATTGAGCTTGGAGAGTGGGCAGCGCTGTTGGTGATTGCGCCACTGTCGGCTCATACCCTGGGCAAGCTCGCCCACGGCTTAGCGGATAATTTGCTGACCAATACCGTGCTGGCAAGCCGCTGCCCGATCCTGCTGGCTCCGGCCATGAATACCGATATGTGGGAGCAGCAGGCGGTCCAGAGAAACTGGCAACAGCTTCAGCAAGAGCCTCGCTATCATCGCGTTGGTCCTGGGTCCGGGCTGCTGGCCTGCGATCGCGTTGGCGCTGGACGTTTGGCAGAACCCGCAGACATCGTGGCCGCCGCTCAATCTCTCCTGATCGCTGGGGGCAAGCGTGACTTAGCAGGCAAACACCTTCTCATCAGTGCCGGAGGAACCAGAGAGTTTATCGATCCGGTCCGATTTATCGGCAATCCCTCAACCGGAAAAATGGGACTCGCGGTTGCCCAAGCCGCCATTTATCGGGGAGCCTCTGTCACCTTCGTGCATGCCCCGATGGAACTACCAGCCTCATTGCCGATGCACTCCCTGCCTGTTGTCAGCGCTGCCGACATGCAGCAGGCCCTGCTGAAGGCTTTTCCCAGCGCAGACTGGACGATTATGACGGCGGCGGTTGCCGACGTCAAACCAGCCCACACCTCGCGAGCCAAACTCCCGAAACATGAGCTTCCCCTAGCTCTTCCTCTCGAACCCGTTCCCGATATTATTGCCGCTCTGAGTCAGCAAAAGCAGCCCCACCAGCGCCTGGTCGGTTTTGCCGCCCAAACCGGAGACATTGTCGAACCGGCTGTAGAAAAGCTGCGCCGCAAGCAGCTCGATGCGATCGCCGCTAATCCTATTGATCGCCCCCAGACTGGTTTTGGTAGCGATACCAATCAGGCAACTTTCATCGATGTTCACGGGCGACAGCAGCCCATCGGCTCCTGTACTAAGCTCCAGTTAGCTCACTATCTGCTTGATTTTGTTCATCAGATTGAAAGCCCCGCCTAAACTTCGGGTTCTGTAAGGCGAGTGGATTTGCTGTTCCCCAAGCTCCTTCAGATCGAGGACAGAGCATTTCTTTCCCAGCACGATGCGGGGAAAGTCTACTGCTCCAAGGCCGGACGAGGCTCAGAAGGGCTAGTTGATAGGTTAGCATAGAGCCACCAACCAAGTCCGACTCCCGCTAAGCTAGCCAAGATCACGCTCAAGGCCAGTAAATTTGGACCAGATTTTTCGTTATCTCTAGAAATCTGAGCGCTGGCCTGTCGGTTTCCTGGTACAGCTTCTTGGGGGGGGAAGCTGGCCACCGAAACAGATTTAACTACACTCTGTAGGCTTCCCTCCACAACGTCCTGGGTGCGCAACCTCTCCACGGCATTCGTTGATGGGGCCCCGTTCTGATGATGGAAAGTCTCCAACTCATCCATCAGCCATAGTAGCGGCTCGGCAGTTCCTTGAGCTTGCAGCGTAGCCTGTCTTTCGACAGCAACAATCGGGACTCTTAAGTAAAATAATTTGTAGTCTATGTCCAGCAGATCCAGCTCGGTTGTCAGCGGATGCAGATGCTCCTGAAGCTGAGCGGTTGCCGTATCGGTTTCTAGTAAATCGCATTTGGTCAGTAAAAAGGCAAAAGCATAATTCAATTGATTAATATGAACCAAGGTCACAATGGGAATGAGCTGCTGCCGGATTTCTTGTAGATTTTGATGGTAGGTCGGTTGATGGATGAGGGCATCAGCATCAATAAATATACAGCAGCCGTTAGACTCAAACACCAGGTTGCGAAAATCAGGATCGTCATAGCTGCAAGACTCGCCAGGAAGATCCCACCAGCGAAAGTGACACAGGGTTTGCTCCTGCTGATTAACGGTTCGTTTCAAACTGAAGTTGAAATTGGTGATTTTAATAGTGGGCGGAGGGTAGTGACCAGAGCGAGTAATATAGCTTAACAGCGCCTCCATGTTCTCTCGCGTCTGGCTATCTCGACAATTAATCCAGACTGCTTGAGCATCGAGCTGATGAGCGCTATCAAGTTCTGTGTAGCTACCGGCAAGAAATACTGTTTTGCCCGCTCCACGCTGACCAATACTGAGCAAACTATAGGTTTTTGGAATTGTTTTAGAAGACATTTTTCTCAAAAGATGTATCAACTTGCTTCTCGGATTTCTTATTCCAACTAATGCCTTAAAAATAGCCGAATTTGCCAATTTATTGCATATAACAGCATCATTTGCTGCCTACATTTTGGAAGCTGTCAGATGAATAGCGGCGTCTAATTGACTAAAGGTTAGCAACGGGTAAATTCAATTGTGATTCAGTAAACTTAAGTGCTCGTAAACTAATGCTAACTAACTTTTTGAAGGAGACTAATGCCGGTTTGTTCCAAAACAGAAGGCGGCAGTACCCTGATTTTGGTCTTTGTTAAGCGTTATATCTGAAAAGAGATGGAGAGTTAGGGCGTTAACATTGGCCTCTGCTGGTCAGTTAAACTGGGTACCGAGGTTTTTGAGGAAGACTCACTATCAGCAACTGCCAGTTTTGCTGAGCTATTGGTCATTACTAAGCGCTCGCCTCGTCTCTGTGATTGGTGCTGAGCAATCGACGACAACGGCAGTTCAGTTCTGCGAGGTGTAAAAGCAAGCAAACGGGAGCAATTTGGCATCACTTGTGATAAAAAGCGCTGTTTGTCTGTGGTTATCTTGTACTCTTACTTACAAATAGCTTGTCTCTGTTCCTACTTTTGAACGTCTTCCATGTTTAAACGACGATGGCTCAGAAGTAACTGGCTGCTGCGTCGCTGGTACTTCTATCTTCCTCTCTCTACTCTCACGCTGCTCCTGAGTGGTCGCGTCGCTGTTGCCCAAGGCGAGACTGACAGCTTGGTTTTGGCTAACATTTGGCTGCTGATCGCTGGAGCGTTTGTATTTTTTATGAACGCTGGCTTTGCGATGCTCGAAGCCGGCTTTTGCCGACGGAAAAATGCCACCAATGTCCTCGCTAAAAATTTAATTGTTTTCTGCGTAGCGACTCTAGCCTACTGGCTGTTCGGCTTCGGGTTAATGTTTGGAGACGGTAGCTATACCTGCACGGGACAAGAGCAGAATATTCTCAGCTTTATTGGTCAGCAAGGGTTCTTTTTTGAACTGTTATTTCCGGTCGCCGGCGCTTTTCCCACTGAGCAGTTTAGCTGCCTGCACCTAGATTGGCCCGAACGGGCATTTGCGCCGCTCTTCTTTTTTCAGCTAGTGTTTGCCGGAACAGCGGCAACGATTGTTTCTGGGGCGATCGCCGAACGGGTGAGATTCTGGGCGTTCGTGCTCTTCAGTTTCTTTCTCGTCGGTTTTTGCTATCCACTGACGGGACACTGGGTTTGGGGGCACTATGGCTGGCTGTTACAGGCTCTCCGCTTCCGCGATTTTGCTGGCTCGACGGTTGTGCATTCCGTTGGCGGAATGGCGGCCTTAGTCGGAGCGATGTTGCTCAAGCCTCGGCAGGGACGCTTTGGCTATGATACCAGCCAAGATCGCTTTGAAGAAGAGGAAACAGAAAGCTTTACTCCCGATAATTTAGGGTTTGCGACTTTGGGCTGCTTAATTCTCTGGCTAGGCTGGTTTGGCTTCAACGGAGGCTCAACAATCTACCTCGAGTACGTTCCTCATATTATCGTCACCACCATGACGGCAGCCGCCGCCGGAGGCATTTCCGCGATTCTCTTCAGTCCCATTGTCATTGGTAAACCCAGCCTTAGCTCTATCATCAACGGCATTTTAGGCGGTCTTGTCTCCATTACCGCCTCTTCTGCCTTCGTTAATTTGTCTAGCTCATTTGTCATTGGAGCAGTCGGCGGCATCTTTGTGGTTTTAGGCGAGGTATTTTTAGAAGTCTGCAAAATTGACGATCCGGTGGGAGCCGTTCCGGTACATCTCTTTTGCGGATTTTGGGGAACTGTGGCGGTTGGACTGTTTAGCAGTCCTAGTTCCCTGGTTTATACTTCGCTTCCATACTACGAACATTTTCTCCTGCAGACCTTTTGCCAATTTCTCGGCTGGCTAATTATCTGCACGGTTACCGGCATCTTATGCACGATCGCCTGGCTCCTCATTGGAATCTTTATCCACTATCTTATCCAGCTAGATGCCCAACTAGACCGTCGCTCTACCGCTCCATCTCCTTCTAAAAATCAAGCCTTTAATCTGAGTCAGTTCTTGCTCCGGCATTACCAAATCGGGAGGCAGGGCATTAGAGTATCAACGGCTGACGAACTTCAAGGAAGCGATGGCGTTTTCTACAATCCTTAGCGATTAGCGGGGACGAGATTACTACCTAAGATAGCTGGCGATGGGGCAGGCATTATTTTGCAGGTAAAGCTCTAGCCAAGTCTTGAAGCGAGGACTGCTTTCAGACCAGTTGCGGAAATAGGGAATCACATTTTGCTTGCTCTCGAAGAAGGCAGGAGTGACTTCACACAGCAAATCGACGGCTTCTTGACGGTAATTGTTGCTGGCGAGAGTTTCGATGGCGTGGCCAAAAAGGAGCTCATCTTTCAATTGCTGACATTGACCATCTAGGACACCGTTTTGCTGTAGCTTCTGTAGCTCCTCGATTTGCTCCTGCCTGCTTTGGGAATACTGCCAACAGATCTTAGGGACGTCAGTTGTCTGTGTTGAAGCAACGAACGAAGAATTGAGCCACTGAGCTCGATGCAGAACGCTAAAACTAACCAACCCGGCTAAAGCCGTCAGTCCTCCCAAAATACTCAGTTTTGAAGGGCGGCGGTGAGCCGCTAGTCGCTCCAGCGCGGTTAAAACTGATCCAGGGGTAGGGGGTGCTGCTACTGCGGAATGCGTCATCTTATTCTTAGCCCGCTCAGCAGCCACCGAAGGTTTTGCTACCGCCACTGCTGGAGCGGTTCGCTGCTGCTGAAGGCTAGCTTGAGCTTGCGCCACCCAGGGCAGGTCAAAAATTTTTGCGTAAATACTGTTATGAACGACCAGGTGATTGTGATGCACTGTCACTAATTCTAATGCTAGTAACGGCTGGTATTTTGCATGGCCATCGCTCCATGAAGCACTGGGCATAGCGCCACCGACTCGAATGGTGTGATTGAGAACCTGCTCGTACAGACTGAGAAGATGGCCTGACTCGCTAAGCAGGCGATCGCTAATTTGCCGCAGATGTCCTGACGCCTCCCCCTGCTGCCAATTCTCTACAATATGAGTGCGGACGATCTCGTCTACCCATTTAGCTTCTTCTCCAGCCGGAATAATGGTCTGATATTCTCCAAGGAGCTGACAGAGGATTTGGGTAAGGTGCTTTTGTTCATTTGTGCGCACCTTCACTTCTGCGGTTAATCGCTCCCAAGAGCCGATATCACTGCGGCTAACAATTGTCGTCTCGTAAGGCTGTAAACGATTTAACTCCTTCTCGAGCCAGCTTTGAGGAAATATGCCTCGATAGACAGAATTAGCAACCAGCCGACCTTGCTGCTTGAGCGCTAAGTCTGCCTTTAATAGCTCACGCTGTTCGAGAGAGTCGTCTATCTCGACACCTCCCTGGCGAAGCATCTGCGCGTACAGAGTTAATAGCCAAAAAGGACGACACCGGACTTTGCTGAGCAGGCGATCGCGAATGGCCTGCATAGCGGCTTCGTCGTAGCGATCGCTCTCCTCATCAACGAGCTTATGCTGGCGACGATGAAGATGCTCAACAAAAAAATCAACGGTATTTTGCTTCAGCCAACCTTTGATAACGGCAATCTCTCCCAAGCGTTGACCAGTTTGCTTTTGCTCCTCTAGTATGGCCTGAAGCTGTGTATTACTGAGTAAGCCAGCTTCTCTAAAATACTTTCCTAACGGCTGTCGCTGCTGATAGAGCAGGGACGACCATTTTTGAGCAAAAAAGTCAATGGTTGCCTGAGTGAGTAACCCGCACCGGACTAACAGCTCTCCAATTCCCAGATTGTCAGAGTCAGCGAGTTTGATGAGTGCCGATTTTAACTGCGTTTCTGAAACTAGACCTGCTTGCTGGAGAACTATGCTGAGAGGCTCGACCGTAGAATGAGTCATTAATTGATGACGAGGAAAACAGAAAACGTTACATATATATGATTTTTATTCTCAATGTGCAAGTTAAGTATGTAGTAATGGCAACTTTTTACAGAAATTTTGCATTTTTTTTGTAAGGAACGCTGGCTTAATCTGAATGTGGCGGGCAAAACGCCCTTTACAGGGGTCAATACTGAACGCGGTTGACTAAATCCTCCGGATTGCCTGCTTGAGCGATAATTTCTAGGTCACGAATACAGTCACCAATAGAAAGACGAGTCTGCTGGGCAAAAATAACCCCAGCAAATCTGATATTATTCATCTGACGGCGTTTTGCCTCAGCCAAGAAATCTTGATCCTGTGAAAGCACAATTCGCTGAAGGCTAGCTGAACGGTCAGGAATACCGACATAACCATCTTTTTGTACCGTTAAAACGTCGACGCCTCTTTAATCCATCGATAACTGATTTGGGCACATGCTCATCTCTGTAGAGAGCTATCGTCACTCAATTAGACCTTCACGAAGTTTTTTTGTGTATTCCTAGGATAGAATTTCTTCAAACCAAAACTGAAAGCGATCGCCGAGCGCCTCTAGAGAATATTTTGCCTCCGCCTGCTCCCGGCAGGCGTGGCGGTCAATTTCGCTTAAGCGCTCAATAGCCTCAACTAGCCCTGTAACGCTATCAGGTTCAACTAAAAACCCTGTTCTACCATCCTGCACGATTTCCGCTGGTCCACCGCGATCATAAGCAATCACCGGTACTCCGCAGGCTAGCGCTTCAATGGCAACATTGCCAAACGCTTCTACCCAGCGAGGCGTCATCAGCAGAGCACGGCAGGAGCGTAACTGCTGCTGCAAATCGGCAGTCGGGAAGAAACCAACATACTCTACAGGAGCATCAGGATAGTCTCTCAAAATCTGCTCCCAGTAGTCTGGCTCCTGCATCTTGCCGAAAACCTTAAGGAAAACATCAGACTGCTGCGCTGCTGCGACGGCATCTTCTAGCGCCTTCTCCGGAGCAATTCGCCCTAACCAGGCAAGAGTATTTTGAGGTTCAGAGCAAAATTGATACAGCGACAAATCGATGCCACTTCCTAAAATGCGGCAGGACTGAGCAAAGGGAAAAGTTTGAGCCTGTGCTCGCGTATAAACTCCAATTGTGCCAGGATAGCGTTCCGCTACTCCCCCCATTACGGCATCCAGCGCCTCCGTCATCGACCCCATACTGATAAAGTGAGCCACTGGAACGCTTAAATAGGGTGTTAGATAAAAAGGCAGCCAGTCAAAGGCAAAATTAACGATCAAATCCCACTGCGCCTGAACGCGACGAGCATACTCCCACATATTGGCCAGCACAGAGTTGCTCGGCATACTAATCGGCATCTCTCGACTCTGAGACTGAGCCGCTATCTGGAAAACGCCGGGGATTTCTTGTACCGGAATTTGAGGAAGCTGAGAGCCGTCCGGAGCAACAACTTCAACCCGATGTCCCCGCCGCTGCATTTCCTGAGCAAGATTTAAGACCGTCAGCTCTACCCCACCCCCAATTCCCGATCCTAAAGGACCAACGGGAGTCGAAAGCAACAGTAAGTTGAGCGAACGAAACATTTCAATCAGTGACCAGTCAGCCGTTATTAGTAACCAGTAACTGGCTCATCTAATCCGGTCACTGGTGACTTCCACACCCCTATTCTCTCATGCTCAGCCCTACCCCTACCAAGCGGTAACTGGTAACTAATCACTGTGCGCTGTGCTAGCTTTCTGCCGAAGAATGAATCGAATTAGAAGATTCCGAGGCGTGAGCTTGCTCTGGCTGAAGCGTTAATTGCTGCTCTGCCATTGGTTTTTGCTTCATCTCTAGCTGCTTGAGCGCCCACTGTGCTGTATCTCGCACTTCTTTATCAGGATCTTCAGAAGCATGGCGCAGCAGTTGACGAACCTGGAGCATTAGGTCGTAGATTTTCGTGGAATCTCGAATCGCGTTCTTACGAACCTGAGCATTTTCATCCTGTAGCGAAATGGCCAGAGCTTGATTAATCGGTTTGAGAGTGCGAACGCAGATCTGGGACAGGGCTGCCAAAATCAAGCTACGTTCGTGAGAATCAGCATCGGTCATCACAGCGACTAAGGGTTTAACGGCCCGAGAGTCTCCTCGCTGAGCCAGTTCCCAAATCGACTTGCGTCGTCTTCTGGGGTCGAGTTCTTCTAGATCTTTAATCAGCTCGCTAACAATATCAAGATTCGGTAAGCGAGTGGTCTGCTGTAGAGGAACAGAGCTATCTGGAGCTTTGGGAGCTCGGGATTCAGCAGGCTCCTGGACCATATGAACTCTTTGAGTCCCTTCGGTGGCCTGCTCGAGTGCCTGTAAACCACGTGCTTCTGAAGAGCCAAGCTGGGGAACTGATTCGTCTTGCTCAGTCGCTAATTCTGGTTGTGACAGTCTCTTCACCAGGAAGAATAAGCCCACCCCCACAACAACCGCTGCTGCTCCTACAATCCACCAAAATCTGTTTCCTGATACCTCGCCTCTCTCTTGATAGTTCTGGATATTGCGGATGGCCTGCTGAGCGTACAAATCATCTGGGCGAACAGCCAAGGCTTGCTGAAAATTCTCTAGAGCGCTTTGATATTCTTTCTGTCTAGTGGCCTCGTATCCGGCGTTCATATACTGATCGTAGGCAAAGCTTTGGGCAGTGCGTAACGATTGTTGAGCAGATTCACTATCGGGGCGGAGAGACAGAGCCTGCTCAAACCTCTCGATCGCTGTTTGATAATCTTGCTGCTCAAGGGCCTCGTTTCCCTCCTCGATCCTGCGCTCAAAAGCATCGGGGCGAGCCTGAGCTACTTCTAGTAGCAGCGTCTTTGGGGCAGCGAGGGTGGTTGCTTGACCAGCATGGCGTTCAAAGCTAGAAATTAGGCCCAGGCAGGTAACGCAGAGGGCGAACATTAGGGGAGAGCGATAGAAAATCATATCATCACAGGAGGTGGTCGGGCATCCAGTACTACTCTGAGCTTACTTAATCCTACCGTTGTCAAAAAGGCATGGAATCAGTAAAATCACCGTCTTCTTAGGGGTTACCTTGGTATCCACCATTGAGTTAAGCATTATCTTAGCGAAGATTGGGGTAAATCTTTATGAAATCTAAGTATTGTTACTTACCTATCCGAGGTATCATGCCTCGCTTACGACTTCTCGATCGGAGGCGTTGAGGCAAGGTTGGGAGCGCGTTTGCTCTCAAAGAAACGTTCGAGCTGTTCGCGCCGATTAATCAAATAGATACTGACTAAAGTTAATCCCACTCCAGTCCACTGTAAAAAACTCAAAACCTCTGCTAAGAAAAAACTCCCGAACGCGAGGGCAAATACCGGAGTGAGAAAAGTCAGAGAGCTTAAACTAGTAAGGTTTCCTTGAGACGCTAAATAGAAGAAGAGACCGTAGGCGATCGCACTGCCAAAAACCGTCGCGTAGCCCAAGGCCAACCAGCCCTGAAAATCAAGCTGACTCCACTGCTGCGTCTCAAACAGACCCGACAAAGCAAACAGCGGTAATCCTCCTAAAATCATGTGCCAGCCGGTTGCCACCACCGGGTCGGCATGACGACAGACAAATCGAATGCTGACTGTTCCCACCGCCATCGACAGCGATGCTAACAGCATAAACCACTCTCCGCTGTTGAATAACGCTGGCCAGGGCATCGGGGCGGCCTGCAGCTCTAGCAGATTGACGATCAGTCCGTCTGGAACACTAATTAAACTAATACCCAAAACGCCAATCGACAATCCGAGCCAGCCCCAGAAACCAATAACTTCTCCGAACAGCCAGCTTGAGAGCAGCGCCACCGCTAGAGGCTGAGAATCGATAATAACAGAACCCAATCCAGCGCCGGTTCTCACCAATCCTTGGGCCAGAAACCCCTGAAACAGAGCGCCATCTACCAGCGCAAACAAGCCAATCCACAGCCAAGCCTTGGAACTCGCTGGCTGTGATCGTCCCTGCCAAGCGGCTGCCGCTAGCACTAGCATTCCTGCTGGCAGGAGACGGACCCCGGCCATAAACAGCGGAGTCGTCTCTGGCAGGATGCCTTTCATCGCCACCATCGCCGTTCCCCATAAGAAAAAAGGAGCAATCAGCAGCCACGGGGCATGGTCGAGGTTTGATTTGAGCTTGGATTCTATCATGGAGCACAGTGGCCGTTGTCGATTTGTTCGTCTTTCCCTAATTTTAGTGATTCGTGTATTTTTGTAAAAAAATTCTGGATTAAAAAACCGAATTTGCCCAGAAAAGGATTGAAAATCAATTAAGTTAAATAAATAACATTGGATGAGCGGCTCATCGGTCCCTATTGAGCCTGTCCTGCTCAAAATCTATCCGCCATTATTGATACTTTCGACTATGCTATGGCCTTTTAAATCAAAAACCACTAAGAAAGTGGCTCGGATTGAAATTACTGGAGCGATCGCCTCCGATACGCGCAGGCGAGTTCTCAAAGCTCTCGATGAGGTCAAAGAGAAGCAGTTTCCGGCACTGCTGCTGCGCATTGATTCTCCTGGCGGCACGGTTGGCGACTCTCAGGAAATTTATGAAGCTCTTAAAAAACTGCGCGAGCATGTCAAAATCGTCGCCAGCTTTGGGAATATTTCCGCCTCTGGCGGTGTTTACATTGGTGTCGGCGCTGAACATATTATGGCCAATCCGGGCACAATTACCGGCAGTATCGGCGTGATTTTACGCGGCAATAACCTCGAGCGGCTGCTGGATAAAGTCGGGGTTTCCTTTAAAGTCGTCAAATCTGGTCCCTATAAAGATATTTTGGCATTCGATCGCGAATTAACTCATGACGAAGAAAATATTCTCCAAGAACTGATTGATACCAGCTATCAGCAATTTGTGCAGACCGTCGCCGAGGGACGCAAGCTAGAGGTAGAAACCGTAAAAAGCTTTGCTGACGGTCGCATTTTTACGGGCCAGCAAGCGCTTCAGTTGGGAGTGGTCGACCGCCTCGGTACCGAAGCCGATGCTCGCCGCTGGGCTGCTGAGTTAGCAGGACTTGACCCCGACAAGGCCGAATGTCAAACTATCGAAGAACCGAAACCTTGGTTTAGCCGGATTATCCCGGGCAGAAACCGAGCGAAATCAAGAATGGCTTCGGCCCTCGATTGGGTAGAATTTGAACTGAGGACCAGTGGTCAGCCCCTATGGATGTACCGTCCTTAAGTGAGCGGAGGAATTGGCAAGTGCAGTGGAGAGTGCGAGCAATTCGCGGAGCAACAACGACCTGGGAAAACTCAACTGAGGCGATTGAGGAAGTCGTTTTAGAACTGCTAGACGCCATCGAAACTCGCAACAACGTCGATCCCGAGGAAATTATCAGCGTCATCTTTACAACCACCTCTGACCTTGATGCCGTATTTCCAGCGGCGATTGCCAGGAAACGTCCGCGGTGGAACAACGTTCCCCTTTTAGATGTACAACAAATGCACGTTGAGGGTAGTCTAGAGCGCTGCATTCGCGTACTGATTCACCTCAACACTCCTCATCTGCAACAAGAAATCGTTCATCCCTATCTGCGTCAGGCAAAAAACCTTAGACCGGACTGGAACCTCTCTCAAATTAGTACGCCTTCCCGTTGAAAGGGTGATGGTTAATAGCTGCTATCGGCAATCAACCATTACCCTTTCGCTATAATAAAAGACTAAACTTCGACGATTGATCTATGAGTGCTTCCCGTCGCTATCATATTACGACCTTTGGCTGTCAGATGAATAAAGCCGACTCAGAACGGATGGCTGGCATTTTAGACCAAATGGGCTTTGCGTGGTCGGACGACCCTAATAGGGCCGATATTGTCCTTTACAATACCTGCACCATTCGCGATAACGCCGAGCAGAAAGTGTATTCCTACCTCGGCAGACAGGCCAAGCGCAAGCATCAACAGCCCGACCTCACCCTAGTAGTGGCCGGATGCGTCGCTCAGCAAGAAGGAGAACAGTTGCTGCGGCGCGTTCCCGAACTCGATCTCGTCCTGGGGCCTCAGCACGCCAATCGCCTCCAGGATTTGCTACAGCAGGTCTTTGACGGGGCTCAAGTCGTGGCAACCGAGCCAATCCATATCGTTGAAGATATCACTAAGCCGCGTCGGGAGTCTCAGGTAACGGCCTGGGTGAACGTAATTTACGGCTGCAACGAACGCTGTACCTACTGTGTTGTGCCCAGTGTCCGGGGGGTAGAACAGTCTCGGACTCCCGACGCAATTCGCACAGAAATGGTTGCGTTGGGCCAACAGGGGTACAAAGAAATTACCCTGCTGGGGCAGAATATTGATGCCTACGGGCGCGATTTACCGGGCAGTACCCCCTCCGGTCGCCATCAGCATACCTTGACAGATTTACTCTACTATGTACACGACGTACCGGGAGTGGAGCGGATCCGCTTTGCCACCAGTCATCCGCGTTACTTCACCGAACGGCTGATTCGAGCGTGTCAGGAGTTGCCGAAGGTGTGCGAACATTTCCATATTCCCTTTCAGTCGGGGGACAACGATATCTTGAAGGCAATGGCGAGGGGCTATACTCACCAGAAGTATCGTCGCATTATTGAAACCATTCGGACCCATATGAGCGACGCCTCGATTAGTGCCGATGCCATTGTGGGGTTTCCGGGAGAAACAGAAGCGCAGTTCGAGAATACTCTCAAGCTCGTAGACGAGATTGGCTTCGATCAGCTCAACACAGCAGCGTATTCTCCCCGTCCAGGAACGCCAGCCGCGGTATGGGATAATCAGTTGAGCGAGGAGGTTAAGTCAGACCGCCTCCAGCGGCTGAATCATTTGGTCGCTATTAAAGCCCAAGAGCGATCGCAGCGCTATGGCGGTCGGGTAGAAGCGGTGCTTGTCGAAGACCAAAACCCGAAAGAGCCAGCTCAGGTGATGGGGCGCACCCGAGGCAATCGGCTCACGTTCTTCCCCGGTAAAATTGAGGAACTCAAGGGGCAGGTTGTCCCCGTGAAAATTACCGAAGCTCGTGCCTTTAGCCTTACAGGGGAGCGCCTTGCTGCCCCGGTTTTAGCTTGAAACTACTCGTCAGCGGGCTGAATCGGGATTAATACCGACGTATAGCTGCCAGCAACTACCTCGACCTCATAGGCCGCAACATTTGTTGTCCAGCCCACGGGCAGTTGGGATAGCTCCAGCTCTAAACGATAGGTTGCCGGGAAGAGCTTGACGAAAATGCCCTGTTCCTGAATATCCGGTTGGCGATCGCTCACGGGTTGACTGTCAAGCAGCAGCCAGTCGGTTTTGTCTGTGTAAAGCTTTTCCTTATAGTCCCACCGACCGTTCCGATTGCTGTCTACAAAGGGCTGAATCCACAAACTTCCCTGTTGGCGCAGACGTTCGAGGCGGTCTTCTTCAGCGGTTCCAGAAGCGTCGAAATTAGGCACTAATTCCAAATTAAAGGAGGGTTCATCCGAGGTAACTGATATCTGCTGATACCCTACTCTGACGCCTAATCCCGGAACAATGGCGGTGGCAGCCGCAGCGCTAAATCCGCTGCCCTGAGAGCCAGCGGCATATCCTAACTCCACCTCCCAGAGCCTTTGGCGATGGGACTTTTCCTGGGAACGATAGCGCCAACCAATCGTTAAGAGATCGTCTTCCCGGCGTCTGGAGCTGCGGGTTTGGTAGTTCAAGCTCAAAAAATGTCCGCTGTTGCCGCTGCCGGATAAGCTGTAGTTCAATTCAGAATGAGAGTTTCTCTGGGAACGGCGAGAAGTTAAATTTAACTGGTCCCAGCGGGATCTCAGCCGCCAGAGCAGGTATCCCTCATCGTCTAGCTCGGCCCTCAGAGATGTCGAAAACTCAGGAGAGCGGTGAGCGAAGCGAAATCCCGTCGTGAGCTCCTCTAGCGTCCCGCTGGCCATCAGCGAAAAATTGGGCAAGAGCTGCCAGTCGGCGGTAAATTCACCAAGCTGGCGAGCGCTGCTGTAGTCCAGCTCAACCGTTAGGGAAGAGAGGCGAAGGCGGCTATTGAGGTCGACACGACCATCAAGAGGATTACTGAGGGCCGAAAGCTGTAGCTGTACTATATCCGTCGGCCCATACAGGACTTCTGCTAATCCTTTCACTGAGCCGTGAGCAATCAGGCCCGTTCCGAAGGTGAGTGTATCTGTCACCCCGTAACGGTAGCCGATGCCTCCCTGAAACTCTCGGAGCTTGCCGAAAAAGTTGCCATTCTCTAAAACTTCTCGCTCAGCACCGCCAGAAACAATGAGGGCAGAAGCCCCTGCCGGAATTTGCTCAGGACGATTAGACCGAACAACCTGTAATCTTTGATGCGGATCGAAATCTGCCTGAGTTTGAGGAGACTTGAATCCCCATCTTCTGATGGCAGTCATGCCCCAGTAGTCATTTTCGTCTGCCGTCGGCCAAAACGAGCGCTGAGAACCAACGACAAAATCAGCAAATTTAGTTTGGCGCAGGTATTGAGCTTCTTCGATTCGCCAAGAATGCTCGCTCGTCAGATCGGGTTGCTCCGTTTGCATAAACCAGCTCCCGCCCAAGAGCGTTCCCAGAGCGGTTAACTCACCCTGGTATTCAGTCACCCGGCGATCGCTTTGGTTTTTGATTTCTGCCTGCTGTCTGATCGCCGTCACCGTAAAATCTGGGGCTTCAATTTGCGGCAGCAGCTCGGCACTAATAGATTCTGCTTCAACGTGTGGGGCTTCTTGCGGTTCAGAGTCCCTGAGGGCTGTATTTAACTCTTCAACACAGGCAACAACTTCTCGGGAATCGCTGACTAAAGAAGCTGTACTTGTCCACATCGATGGAGCACGCTCGTTTGAGGCAGTGGCGAACCCCAACGTGATCGCTTTTTCTGTCGGCAAGCAAACTTCGGTCAAGAGTGCTTCCTCCTGCTCGCGAGGAGTCAAGCACCGCTCGTTGGTGACCTCATTGTTCTGAGCACCAGCGGGAACGCCCACAGCGCTGTTTGACCGCTCTGCCGTCTCCACGAGCGGTGCGATCGCTCGCCATGACTCTAGCGTTGAGCAGCTTCTCGCTTCCTCCCCAGGATCTTGGGCTAGCGCGACCGCCGGGAATATTAGCGAGAAGCCGAAACTAACTAGCCAGGGCCAAGGCTTGAGCGAGTTGAATCGTCGCTTCCCCCTACGTTGGTGGAGAACAGAAGACATCATCGGTCGATGTTATTAGCAATACCAATGGTTTTGAGCTTTCCCCACACAACATCTTAGCCGCGCTGACTCTTGATGACATCCCAGACAGGACGTTTCCTCTCTATCAAGCGGCGTCAGACCGGAATATTCCTAAGAGGCACAACAGAGCAATCCAAGACATTCTCATAAGGAGGTTTGATCTCCCTCTCTCCCGGAATAACCTTTTCGCTCCTGATGCCTATCTAGGCTAGTTTACTTCCTCCCCAGGGTAGCGCAGATACAGCTTCACAGCAGGTATTGCTGAGCGACCTGAGTCATCAATTTGCTCACTTCTAAATATTACTCAGCCCCTCCTTCGATCACCTGATCGACCAGGCCATACTCTTTCGCTTCCTCGGCAGACATGAAGAAGTCGCGGTCGGTGTCTTTCTCAATTTTTTCGAGGGGTTGTCCGGTTCTTTCTGCCATCATCTCGTTCAGTTGCTGGCGAATGCGCAGGATTTCTCGGGCTTCAATTTCGATATCCGATGCCTGTCTTCGTCCTTGAACACCGCCAAGAGGCTGGTGAATCATAATCCGAGAGTGAGCCAAAGCCAGTCGTTTTCCTGGAGTGCCTGCCGCCAGCAGAAATGCTCCCATGGAAGCCGCCAGACCTACGCAGATCGTAATCACGTCAGATTTAATGTGCTGCATGGTATCGTAGATGGCCATGCCTGCGGTGACGGATCCCCCTGGAGAGTTGATGTAGAGATAGATCGGTTTACTCGGGTCTTCCGAATCTAGATAGAGCATGTAGGCCACAATGGCATTGGCGATGCCATCGGTGACTTCTTCGGCCAAAAAAATAATCCGCTCCCGAAACAGACGTTCATAAATGCTGATCCACTGCTCGTAGGAACTGCCGGGAAGACGATAAGGAACACTAGGAACTCCAATTGGCATAGCTTTAAAAAATAACGGTTAACAATTTAAGGGATCAAGCCGCATGAGTCAGGGCACTCGGACTGTCGAGAACCCGGTCGATCAAACCATACTCTAAGGCCTGCTGGGGCGTTAAGTAGAGCGTACGATCGGTATCTGCTTTAATTCTCTCGCTAGGTTGGCCGGTATTTTGGGCGAGAATCTCAACGATGAGCGCTTGCTTCTCTATGACCTCGGCGGCATTGATTTGAATATCCGAAGCCTGACCCTGAGTACCAACGCGCGGATGAGTGAGCACAATGCTGGAATTAGGCAAACTAGACCGCTGTGCTTTGGTCCCGGCAGACAGCAGCAGGGTTGCTATTCCGGCTGCCTGCCCCAAACAGATGGTGGAAATCGGAGACTTAATGTGCTGCATCGTGTCGTAAATGGCCAGACCCGCCGCAATGGAGATCATGCCAATTGCTTCGGTGGCCATGCCCGCCTCTACCGGGTCGCCGAGAGAGTTGATGTACAGGTAGACCGGCTTGGTTTGATCCTGGGAATCGAGATAGAGCAGGGCCGAAATGATCGAATTAGCCAATCCATCGGTCACGGGCTGATTTAAAAACAGAATCCGCTCCTGGCTGAGGCGAGTAAAAATATTGATCCACTGCCAGTAAGGGCTGCCAGGAATGTTATATGGAACGCGGAGAGTTTCATCAACAGGCATAGTTCAGTTATCCGTCTAGGTAAAATCTCAGGCTGTAGGAATTAAGCCATCGCCGGAATCTGCTTTGGTAGCTCCTTCGCACTTTCTAGCACCCGGTCAATCAAGCCGTACTCTTTGGCCTCCTGAGGCGTAAGATACAGAGTACGGTCGGTGTCTTTTTCGAGCTTCTCTAGAGGCTGTCCGGTATTTTTCGAGAAAATTTCTAGAGTCGCCCGCTTGTTAGACAGCACTTCTTGAGCACGAATTTGAATGTCGGTAGCCTGTCCTCTGGCTCCAGTGCGAGGTTGGTTAAGAACGATGGTGGCATGGGGCAGACTAGCGCGAAACCCCTTGGTGCCAGCCGAGAGAATCATGGCGGCGGTTCCCATGGCCTGACCGATGCAGATGGTGTGAACAGGGGGCTTAACGTAGCCGATGGTGTCACAGATAGCAAACGCTTCGGTTTCGTAACCAATCGCATCTCCGGTATACCAGGAAGTGCCAGTCGAGTTGATGTAGAAAAAGATTGGCTTTTCTGGATTATCGAACTGCAAATACAGCAGTTGAGCAATAATGAGCTTGGTGACATCTACCCCCATCTGACGCTTGAAGTCATCAGACGAAACGAGGGGCAGTCCGAGGTAAATAATCCGTTCCTTGAGCAAAAGTGAAGGGAGGTCAGGAGGAGGAGTGCGATAGTAGGCATCTCCGTAATACTGAGTTTGAACCGCTTTAATCTGTGTCATTGTGTCAGTTGCTCTGCGAATGGTGAGCCATGAAGCTCTTGAAGAATAGGCTCTATGAACCTTGATTCTAACTCATTCGCTCTTGTGTTTTAAAAGCAGCCATCCTCAATTTTGGAGGGTTTTCGCTACCAAAATAGTCAAAAATAGGAGGCTCGCCGAAAGCGAAGCGCTAACAGCTATTCAGTTGTCAATTGCTGCTTTCAAAGTCGGCATGAGAGACTGCGATAGCGTAAAGGCATCAACTCCGAGTTCGGTTCGTTCTTGCGCTGCCAGAATTCCAGCCTGAGCATGCCACCAAGCAGCAGCGGCAACGGTAGCTTCGAGCGGCGGCTCCGTGCGGGTTGAGGAGGCCAGGAGTCCTCCGATCAAGCCAGTGAGAACATCTCCACTGCCCCCCCGCGCCAGGGCCGGGGTACTTGCCGGAACGAGCCAGACCGAGCCGCCTGGATGGGCAATCACCGTCCGCGAGCCCTTGAGGAGTACCACCGCACCACTCTGCTGGGCGGCGGTCTGTACCGCCTGGATGCGATCGCCATTGGGATGAGGAATGTCGGGAAACAGGCGTTTAAACTCTCCGGGATGGGGCGTCAGCACCGTTGCTCCTTGTCGGCGAGAGAGGGTAGGCACCGGCTCGAGCTGGGCCAAGATATTCAACCCGTCCGCGTCTAAAATCAGGGGACAGGCGGCGGTCAATACCTGGTCGATAATTGGTTTGGCGTCCAGAGTCAGACCCGGACCACAGGCGATTACGGTAAAGTCGCTCAAGTCCGAGGCTTCTTCTGGCAGGGCGGCGATTGCTCCCGACTCAGTTTCCGGACAGCCGATCGTCAGAGCCTCTGGAAGCTGACTGACCAGGATGGGCTTTAGGGTTTCGGGAACAGCCACAGACAGCATACCCACGCCACTAGCCCTGGCCCCTAGGGCGGTCAATGTAGCTCCTCCAGAGTAGCGACGGGAGCCACAGATCAGCAGCAGGTGGCCCTGTTGGTACTTGTGAGTCACCCGAGGACGAGGCAGCGGGAGAATCTGCTGCACCACTGCCCGATTCATGGTTTGGACGGGAGGCGGATCGGAAATAATCGACCAAACATCCATTGGGGGCACGCCCCAGTCTAAGCGTTCGGCAGTGCCGATATACTCCAGCGCCCGATCCTGGAAAAAAGCGAGCTTCCACAGTCCTAAACACAGCGTCCGCGTCGCCCTCACAGCCGTTCCTAACGCTTCTCCCGTGTCGGTATGAATCCCGGACGGGAGATCGATACTGATAACAGGAAGCGCCCAGTCGTTAAGCTGGTTGACTGCCTCGGCGATGTTGCCAGATAGCGATCGCGTCAGACCAACCCCAAACAAGCCATCGACAATGAGTGCGCAGTTTTGCAGTCCGTCAATCTTGTCGTTTCCAGGAATGCCTAGGCTCTGAGCATACTGAAAGTGATGAGCTGGCAGCTCTTTGAGCTTAGCAAGGGGACGAAACAGCGTCACCGGATACCCCTGGAGATGCAGTTCGCGGGCCACCACCAGGGCGTCGCCCCCATTATTCCCCGGACCCACCAGCACACCTACCCGTAGCCGAGATGGGTACAGCTCCTGAATGCGTCTAGCACAGAGCGCGGCGGCTTTTTCCATCAATGCCGCCACGGGCATGCCTGCCTCAAACACTCGTTCCTCGAGCGAGCGCATTTGTTCAGCGCTAACAACAACGTGCTCCAGATTAGTCATGATGATAGAGACGGACGGCTTACGGTTATTGCTCACTGTACCAAAAACGACGGGCGAGATTCACTTTCCCTAGAGGCAAGAGTAGCAGTGACCCGAATCGCGCCCGATGAGCACTCATCCTGGATGGCTTATGGCAATTCACTATCAACAATCAACACAGCAGCTTTCTTCTCACTGTCGTCTCCACAAGCCTTAAACCAACTGAGTTTCCTGCCGCAGATAGGCTTCGATAAAAAAGTCAAGAGCGCCATCGAGCACATCGTCAACGGCACTGGTTTCAACATTCGTGCGCAGATCCTTGACCATTTGGTAGGGATGAAAGACGTAATTGCGAATCTGGTTGCCCCAGGCTGCTTCAACGATGTCGCCGCGAATTTCGGCAATTTCCTGCGCCCGCTGTTCTTCAGCAATGACGAGTAATTTAGCCTTTAAAATGGCCAGAGCTTTTTCTTTGTTCTGAAGCTGAGAGCGCTCTTGAGTACAGCGAACTGCCAGCCCTGTAGGAAGATGAACAATCCGCACAGCCGTCTCAACTTTGTTGACGTTTTGCCCTCCCTTACCGCCAGCGCGGGAGGTGGTAATTTCTAAATCCGTGTCGGGAATCTCTAAGTTAATTGCATCATCGCCCAAGGCGGGCATCACCTCAACGCCAGCAAAGCTCGTCTGCCGCTTCCCGTTGGCGTTAAACGGAGAGATGCGCACGAGGCGGTGAGTGCCTTTTTCGGCCTTGAGATAGCCAAAGGCATAGCGTCCGTCAATTTCTAACGTGGCCGATTTGAGTCCCGCTTCATCTCCTTCGGAGAGTTCGGCGACATGGGCTTTGTATCCCTGCTTTTCTGCCCAGCGAGTGTACATCCGCACCAGCATCTCCGCCCAGTCTTGAGCATCCGTGCCGCCAGCTCCAGCGTTGATAGTCAAAACAGCTCCTTTGGCATCGTAGGGACCAGAAAGAAGCTGCTGAAGCTCCCAGCGATCTAGCTCTTGATGCAGGCTAGTCAGGTTTGTCTGCGCTTCCTCGAGCAGCAGCGTATCGGTTTCTAACTCCAGTAATTCGGCGATCGCTTCGGTGTCTGCTAGGGTTGTTTGCCACTGATGATACTGCTCCAGATTAGATTTCAGCTCATTGAGTTCCTGAAGCGTTTTTTGGGCAGCGTTGGCGTTCTCCCAAAAATTCGGTTGAGCCGCTCGCTGCTCTAAATCCTTAATTCTGGCACTGAGAGCAGGCGGGTCAAAGATAGTCCTGAGTTTTACCCAGGCGCGACTCAACCGATTCGATTTCCCTTTTTAGCTCTGAGGTTTCCATCATTTGGCATAGCTCTACTTGTGTACATCTATTGTAATTAAGATCGCGCACAACCAAGGCTTCCTCCCATTCCCTGCCGCTGATGACCGATAATGAGAGAACGTCGCTCACTATCGTTGATTGCTCTATGAGTCCCCAGCAGATTATTTGGAACGTTGTTTCTGCAAGCCAAGCCAATCCTCCTCGCTGCCTTGAGGTAGTGATGTTGTCTCTGGCGATCGTGTTACTCGGTGTGTGGGGAAAAACGGAGCAGTGGCCCTACTTAGTTTTGAGCTTGAGCTATGTGATTGGCTCATCGGCTTCGGTTTTGCTGCGAGAAACCCGGTTTCCTTCTTCACAAGCCCCCCTCACCAAAGTCACTGCCATTCTGCTGCTGGTTTTAAGCGTCTGTGGTTTTGTTGATTTGGTGCGCTACTTCTAATGAGGGTCAGCTAGCTTTCAAACTTTCAGCAGCGGTTGGAGGTAGCTTTTTCACAGGGAGAGTACTGGGTTTAGCAATCAAAAAGCCCTGAACAAAAGTAGCGCCGCGTGCTCTTACCCAGGTGAGTTCCTCTGGAGATTCAATGCCTTCGGCAACAGTTGAGATATTGAGATGAGTAGCAATTTCTAAGATTTTTTCTGTTACGAGGGCTTTGTAGGGATCGCGATGAACATTACGAATCAAATTCATGTCTAGTTTAATTAGCTCAGGACGCAACTGATGAAGCAAGTTAAGGTTAGAAAAGCCAGCGCCAAAGTCATCTAGGGCAACCGAAAATCCGGCTTCTCGGTAAACATCTAAAATCTTTTTGAGATGGTCAAAGTCTTCGATGTATGCTGATTCAACTACTTCAAAAACGACCTGCTCGTGGGCAATTCCTGCGTCATCAATCGCTTCAATCGTTGAGCGCAAGCAAAAAGCCGGATCGTAGATAGCAGTCGGCATGAAATTAATAAAAATGCGCTCCTGAATCTGATGTTGCTTTGCCTGCCGAATAGCACTATAGCGGGCTAGCAAATCAATTTGAGTCAGAATATTGGCTTCGGCAGCTAGCGGTAGAAAGCAACTTGGGGAAATTAGGCTACCATCTTGACTGATTCCTCTTAGCAACGCTTCTTGACCGAAAATTTGAGACAGATCGGCGGTATAGGCAATCGGCTGAAACTGGCTTGTCACTCGCTCTGCCGCCAGCATATCTAGCAGCCAACCAGACTGGCTTTGGCTAATGAAGCTAGCCAAGCTTGCCGTTCTGGGAAAGTCTTGCAGTTGTGGACTAGGGTGAGCGGTAAATAAAGCTTTGATCTGCTGCCGTTCGCTGTGAGTCAGATCTTTGGCTAGCGTACTCACCAGATGCTCCATCTGCTTGTCCTGAAGACTGACGACCAAACACTCCTCATCTTTAATTTGGTAGCTCAGCGACGACTGCTGGAGAGAACGAGCTGTCTTAGCGAAGCTATGAGGTAAAGGAAACCACAGGTAAAGATTGCCCGCTCCCTCAATTTTTTGAGGCAGAGACTGGCACCGAGAACAAAGCTGAGGAGAGCGAACAGTTACCATAATAAAATGAGTAAAGCACCTAAGAATTCTCTTATAGATAACGTTCCCTGAAAAGCAGCAAAAATAACAGATTTTGTGGAAAGATGCTCGGCACGATCGGTTTCCCCCGATGAGTGCGGGGACTTAAAATCCAAAACGAAGACACTTTTCATGCCGCAGGACGGCTCACCGCAGTTCTTCAGTCATTTTTCCTGACAGAGAGCGCCATAGCACCAAGGAGGCGACAGGCGAAGAGCACTTTCTCGACGAGCTGATTGAAGCAAGGTCAAAGCTTCAAACAAAGCTAAAAAACGGAGAGGGAGGGATTCGAACCCTCGAACGAGTCACCCCGTTACAGCATTTCCAGTGCTGCGCCTTCGACCACTCGGCCACCTCTCCACAGGTGTCGCAGTTAACTATCATAACAGCATTCTGCGGGATTAGAGGAGCCTGATAGCAGATCGAGCTTGCTCAAAGTTTAGATGGTCCCACCGGGCATATTTGAGTTTTCTGCCTTTAGGTTTCCTGGCAAACTTTCGATTTCTGAATTTTCTACAAGCTACACTGCATTAAGAGAGCCAGTATCGGCTCGATTATGTGCTGACAATCCAATTAAGATGACCCGTTATTACACCATCAAAATTCTTCACCGTCAACAAGGAACTGAATACATATTGCAAGTACCAGAAGATCAATACATTTTGCAAAATGTAGAACAACAAGGACGCGAATTGCCTTTTTTATGTCGCAACGGAGCCTGTACCACCTGTGCGGTTAGAGTCCTTGAAGGAGACATCTATCAGCCAGAAGCAATGGGGCTGTCGCCCCAGCTCAAGCAAAAAGGCTATGCGCTCCTATGCGTTAGCTATCCCCGCTCCGATTTAGTGGTAGAAACCCAGGACGAAGATGAAGTTTACGAACTTCAGTTTGGTCGTTACTTTGGGAGAGGAAAGGTTCGTTTTGGTCTGCCATTAGATGAAGACTGAGAAGCTCAAAGAAGCGGGTGTTGCTTTATTATTTTCGTGCCTACTGGGATTAGTAGCCTGTCAGCCTCAATCGCCCGAGGGAACAGTCGCCGAAGTCCAGCGGGTAGTCAGTGGACAAACCATAGAAGTGTTGATTCCCTCTCAAGCGCCAGCAACAATTGAACGAGTGCGCCTGCTTGATATTGCTGCACCCGATTTACAGCAGCAACCTTGGGGAGTGGCAGCGAAAGAATTGTTAGCGGCATTACTGGGAGACCAACAGGGAACTCAATTAGTATTACAATCGGTGGTGTTGCAGTGGGAGGGGGCAGAAGACCGTTTTGGCCGCCGTTTAGCTTATGTTTGGCGAGACAACACTTTAATTAATGAAGAATTAGTCGCGCAGGGATATGCTCTTGCTGATGTCCGCTCAGACAGCCCGAACAGCCAGCGTCTGATTCGCGCCCAAGAAACCGCTCGCATCATGGGATACGGAATTTGGAATCCGGAAAACCCGTTGCGTCTTACTCCGCAGGAATTTCGTTCACAGAACAATGGCTCAAAATCCTGAACAACTGCAAATTTTTCTAGATGTCGCGACTGAAGCCGTCATGGCGGCGGGAGCTATTCTGCTAGACTGCTGGGGGCAACTTGATAAAGTTGAAGAAAAGGGTCGTCCAGGTGATTTGGTGACTGAGGCAGACCAGCGCTCAGAAGCAAAAATTCTGGAGGTGCTGCGGCGACACGTCCCCGAGCACCAGATCTTAGCCGAAGAGTCGGGGCAAATCGGCACGAACGATGACTATCTTTGGGCGATCGACCCGGTGGATGGCACGACGAATTACGCTCATGGCTATCCCATTGCCTGCATCTCTGTTGGATTACTCGTTGGCGGGGTTCCCCAAGTCGGAGCCATCTACAATCCGTTTCGGGAAGAATTATTTCGCGCGGCCAGGGGGTTAGGAGCTACCTGCAATCGCCGCCCCATTCAGGTTTCTCAGACCGACGACTTGAGTAAAAGCTTGTTGGTAACAGGCTTTGCCTACGATCGCCGAGAAACGACGGATAATAACTATGCGGAGTTTTGCTATCTGACTCACCTCACTCAAGGAGTCCGACGCAGCGGTTCTGCGGCGCTAGATCTCACAGACGTTGCCTGCGGACGACTCGATGGCTACTGGGAGCGAGGCATCTGTCCGTGGGATGTGACGGCGGGAATTGTGCTGGTAGAAGAAGCCGGAGGCCAAGTAACGGCCTACGATGGCAGTCCTTTTGATATGGATTCTGGACGCATTTTAGCAACCAATGGCAGTTTACACTCCAGCCTCAGCGAGGCTTTAGGAAAAACGCCGCCTTTAAAGCACTGGCAGCGTTAACCAACAATAGCGCAGAAACTAAACTTGAACTTCTTTAAGAGTCGATAATGCCTGACTTGCTGCTGAGAGTTCCTGCAATTTTTGGGAAACTTTTCCGGTTGTTAACATGGCTTCTGCCTGGGCAAAACCAGTCGAAAGCTCGGAACACACGCCACAGCGCCACAGGTAAAACCCACCGTTCAGGATCGCAGCGGGCATTAGGTCGCAGGATTGGCCCTGCAAGACCGCTGTTAGTTGCTCAATTACCTGAGCTGGCGACTCTAGGGAAACGTCAGAGCCATAAAAGCCATACTCTTGAGGATTAAGGTGCAGGCGTTCGTAGGGAGCGCTGGGTCGCTGGATGCCAATAATTCCCGTGCGGTTACGAGCTAGGTCGCAGCTTCCTTCTAATCCTTTTACCATTGTAAAATTGTGGGCCTTTCGTAAGGCTAAGGTATCTCTGAGCCGCTCTTCTGTGGGCGGATGCACAAAACCGGAAACGATGTGAGCCTCCGCACAGGGGGACCAGACTAATTCTAAAGTAGCAAAAGGGGGTCGCTTGCCAATTTGGTCGCGGTAAGGAACCAGCCCGTGAGCGAGGGGAAACTGCTGCGGTAGGTAGACAAAGCCAACATTAGTGGTGGCCAACAGGCGCTCAGTGTGGCTGAGGGATTGAGCAAAATTAACGCCTAGCCCTTGCCAAATATCAACCAGAGGAATCCCGTATTTAGTCGGCATACAGTCTCCACCATGCATTACTACTGACACTCCGGCTGCTGCCAAAATGAGGACGGTAATCGGAGTGACGGGAACAGTGCGCGATCGCCCATCGTAGGGATTGCCAAAAACAGTAACGGTTTCCCCTTGGTAGCTGAGCTGCGGTCCGAGTTCGTCGTAGGCATCGAGCATGCCCGCCAATTCTTCTGGGGTAGGCCGCTTGATGCGGTGGGCCACCATAAAGGCTCCAATTTGCGCCGGGGTGGCTTCTTGACAAAGCATCATTTGGGTGGCGGCTTTGGCTTCCGAGCGACTTAAATCTTTACCCGTATGCGTCCCACTGCCTACTGTTTTCAGGTATTCCCTAAAAATATTGCTCATAAATCGTGTTTCGGCTACAGAACTGACGTTGGGCTGACGGCAAGTCGAGGCGCACAGAGTTGAGCTGGTCGCTTCAGCTTCTGTTTGACTAACTCACAAAAATGGGCAATGGGCGGAATCAGTAGGCGATCGCTGGTTGTTACTAAAACAACTTGGCGAGTTAAGCTATTGCTGCCCCCTACAGCCCCCCCGTCATCGTCATCGTGAGCCAGCGAACGAACGGCTAGAGTCGGATCGTTCTCTGCTTCTAGCAGGGCTGAGTGCGGCAAGAGGGCAATCAGTTCTCCTTGACGCACCACTCCCCGAAAGGCATCGAGGGTATTTAGCTCCATGACCACCTGTAGCGCCGCATTCTGACGAGTAAACCACTCCTGAATGAGGCGCTGCATGCCATAGCCGTCTTTAAACACCACTTGCGGATAGCGCACCAAATTTGCCCAGGGAACCTCGTCATAAGCTGCTAGCGGGTGATCGGCTGCCATCAGCACTTCCACGGGTTCTTCATAGAGTACATCGAGAACCATATCAGCGCTGGCGGTGAGAAAGCGATTATTCATCACCACGGCCACATCCACCAGGCCGTCCCGCAGAACCTTCAGAGCGCGATCGCTTCCTAGGGCCGTGACGCGCAATTGAACTTCCGGGTAAGCGCGGCAGAATTTTCGCAAAACAGCAGGCAAATAGTGAGCGCAGACCGAATGAATCGCCGCTACACAAAGTTCCGGCTGTTTCCCGGAGCGCAAGTCAGCAATTTCTTTCGTCGCATTCTCCCATTCCTGGCAGATTTTACGTGCCCTCGGCAGCAGTTGTTCGCCACCCACCGTTAGCTTAGCCTGGGAGGTGCGATGAAACAGCGGTAGCCCCAAGTCGCTTTCTAGAGCCTGGATCTGGCGACTAATTGTTGATTGGGTAACGTTACATTTTCGGGCTGCCTGCCCAAAGCTAGCAACCTCCGCTACAGCCAAAAAAGCCTGCAACTGCTCAATGCGCATCGTTTTTTAATATGTCATTTTTTCATGATTGAATTGACAATACCGAATTTATCGTAGGCAGATAGTAAGCATTATTACAAATGCTAGCGCCGGTGGCGCAGGGGAAAGTTGCTGCGCAACGGGGAAAGGGAAAGCGCTCCTAGGCGCAGGGAAAAGGGGAAGGAGGAGTGATGAAGCTTTTTTCTGCCCTGTGCTCTTTCCCCCTTCCCCGTCGCGAACGCGACAGTTTTCCCCGTCCCGGAGGGATTTATTCCCGCTCGATAATACCGCCACCGAGCAACAGCTCGCCGCTGTAGAAGACGGCAGCTTGTCCGGGAGTTACGCCAAACTGCGGCTCGTCAAAAACGAGCTTGATGCGATCGCCTGCTAAGGGAACCACATTCGCTAGCACGGGACGAGCGCGATAGCGGACCTGTACCTCAGCGCGAATGGGGGCGGTCGGCTGTGGAATAGAAACCCAGTTTGTCCGGCTCGCGGTGCACTCGGTGCGTCCGCCACTAGTGCGGTTGCCGACCACCACCCGGTTCATCACCGGATCGAGCTTCACGACATACAGCGGTTCAGAATGGGCAATGCCTAGCCCCTTCCGCTGACCGATGGTGTAGTGATGAATCCCCTGATGGTGTCCCAAAACGTTGCCATCGAGATCGACAATTTCCCCTGCTTTCTGGCTAATGTACTGATCTAAAAAAGACTGCATCGAGCCGTGGGCCTCAATCAGGCATAGATCCTGACTTTCTGGCTTCGTCGCCGTTTTGAGGCCAAATTCAGCGGCAATGCGTCGCGTTTCTTCTTTGGTTTGCTCTCCAAGAGGAAAAATTGTTCCGGCCAACAGCTCTTGAGGAAGGTCATACAAAAAGTAGGACTGGTCTTTTTTGCGGTCTACGGCTCGCCAGAGCTGATAGCGATCGCTGGCAGCATCATAGTGAATGCGGGCATAGTGACCCGTCGCAATTTGGTCTCTGCCCAATTCCTCTCGCGCATACTGCAACATCGGGCCAAACTTAACCGTGCGGTTGCACTGCGAACAAGGTAAGGGAGTCACGCCCGCTTCGTACCCAGACACTAAATAATCGACAATATTGGCTTGAAAAACGTCGCGGCTATCCACAACGTGATGCGGAATGTCTAGCTGTTCGCAAATTCTCGCCGCATCGACCAGGCCTTCTGAACAGCACTGTCCTTTGCCCTTCATCAGCCAAAGGGTCAGGCCAACAACGTCATAGCCTTGATGGTGAAGAGTAGCAGCGGCAACAGAACTGTCAACGCCACCAGATAAGCCGACAACAACTCTGTTCATCGAACCAGGATCAAAAAATAAGCGCCATTTTTCCTACGCTAACACTGATTAACGTGATCGCGCAGAGTCAGGAAAGCTGAGAAAGTTCACCTTTGATAGTTCATTGCCATCAACAATGCACTATCAACAAATTGTTACATTGAAAGGAAAGACCACTTAATTAGGCATTTAGTTATGAGCAATCCCTCCTCTCCTCAAGCCGAAACTGAGAACACTGCTGAACCGCAGCCAAGCTATGTCAAATTAGCGATGCGCAATATGGTGCGGAAACGCGGTACATCGCTCAAACACTTTTTCCTCAGCGTTATCGGTCTGCTGACCTTTTTTATCGGTATTTCTTACCTGACTCGCTAAAGTCATGCCATCTCCCACAGCCCCCGTCGTGACGGTCAATGTTCAGGAGCAGTGGCCGCCTGCTTGCCCTCAGGCGAAGATCGCGCCCTCTCACTGGAAGACTTGGATTCGCATCTGGCTGGCTACGTTGCAGCGAGACCTTCCCTCAGCAGAGGCTTATGAGCTGAGTCTCTGCCTTACTGACGATAGAGACATGCAAAGTCTTAACGCTCAGTATCGCGGTCAAGATGTTCCAACTGACGTGCTCGCGTTTGCGGCTTTAGAGGTAGACGTTCCTCAAATTTTCCCTCAGCAAGCGGCTGAACCCCTGTATCTAGGAGATATCGTCATTTCTGTAGAGACGGCATGGCAACAGGCACAGCAGCAGGAACATGCTCTCCAAGTAGAGCTGGCCTGGCTAACAGCTCATGGCCTGTTACATCTTTTGGGTTGGGATCACCCGGATGAGAATAGCTTAGCGGCAATGCTCTCTCAGCAGGAAACTTTATTGCAGCAGGTGAGTCTATGTGTGTAATTCTTTTTAGAAGAACATAAAATTCGACAGATTCTTAATTATTATTTAAACTTAGCTAGCGATGATCGTGTCGAATCCAATTATGACTGGCTCTATGAAGGCTAAAGCTTCTTCTCCCGTTATTCCCCTCCTTACTTACGGCGGCGAAAAGCCAAGCAAGTCAAAACGCTCCTGTGCTTGGCAGGTTGCTCCGAACCTTCTGCTCAGTTTTCGATTTGCGTGGGCTGGCGTACGCTATGCTTTTGCAACCCAGCGAAACTTTCGGGTTCATACCGGGGTAGCTGTTCTCGCGGTCAGCCTTGGCTTTTTCCTCAAAATATCCTCTGTAGAGATGACAGCCATCATCATCACCTGCGCTCTGGTGATGGTTCTGGAGCTATTGAATACTGCCATCGAGTCAGTCGTCGATCTCACCGTCAAGCAGACTTATCATGAGCTTGCCAAGATTGCCAAGGACTGTGCAGCGGGGGCTGTGCTGGTGGCGGCAGTGGCAGCAGTGTTGGTAGCAAGCTGTATTCTATTGCCGCCGCTTTGGGCTCTGGTTACGATGATGTAAGTGTTCCGTAATTAACTATCCCGTCATTATCTATACTAAATCTAGGTTCTCTAGCGGTATAGCGCTACTGGGAGATACATGATTATTGTTATAGATAACTACGACAGCTTTACCTATAATCTCGTTCAGTACTTAGGAGAACTGGGAGAGGAGTTTCCAGAAGCAGCAGAAATTCGCGTCTATCGGAACGACCAAATAGAGACGGAAACCATTCGCCAGCTTCAGCCGGACGGCATTGTAATTTCTCCTGGTCCCGGTCGCCCCGAGGATGCCGGGGTGTCTCTGGAAGTGATTGAAACGCTCGGACCTGCCCTGCCCATCCTGGGAGTTTGCCTTGGGCATCAGGGAATTGGTCAAGTATATGGAGGCAAGGTCGTTCAGTCTCCTGAGTTGATGCATGGAAAGACGTCGGAAATTTACCACGAACATAAAGGCGTTTTTGCCGGGTTAGACAGACCGTTCCAGGCGACGCGCTATCATAGTCTAGCCATTGAGCGCTCTAGCCTCCCCAAAGTGCTAGAGATTACGGCGTGGGTAGAAGATGGCACGATTATGGGCGTTCGTCATCGAGACTATCCCCATGTTCAGGGCGTTCAGTTTCATCCAGAAAGTATTTTAACAACGTTGGGAAAACAGCTATTGCGTAATTTCCTGAAGTCTTTAAAACAGTCAGCAGTGGCGTAGAGGAGCATAATGAAACGTCGAAAGTTAATGCAGTATGCGGGGGCAAGCGTTCTCAGTGCCCTAGGCACCGCTGGGATGAGTTCCGATACCTCCGCTCAAACCCCAGGGGCGGTCACGGTTCAGTGGCTCGGTCACTCTAGCTTTCTATTTACCGGAAACGGCTTGCGCATTTTGGTGAACCCGTTTCAGACCCTAGGCTGTACTGCTGGGTATCGTCCGCCTCGGGTCGAGGCCGATGTAGTCCTGGTGAGCAGTTGGCTACTAGACGAAGGAGCCGCAGAAGGACTGCCAGGCAACCCGAGAGTGCTATACGAGCCGGGAATTTTCTCTCTTGGGGGGATTAGGCTTCAGGGTATTGCCACTCCCCACGACCGCGAAGGCGGACGACGCTTCGGGACTAACGTAGTCTGGCTTTGGACTCAGGGAGGAATCAACATCCTTCATCTTGGGGGTGCGG
Source organism: Cyanophyceae cyanobacterium (assembly GCA_050331735.1). Taxonomy (GTDB): domain Bacteria; phylum Cyanobacteriota; class Cyanobacteriia; order Cyanobacteriales; family JBHJGN01; genus JBHJGN01. The sequence goes on along the minus strand of JBHJGN010000063.1, from coordinate 27,250 downwards.
CTGCCCCGATAGAGCTGGAGCAGAAAATCCTCATGGGCAGTCCCGATTTGGCGTTGATTCCGGTTGGGGGAGGCCCTAAAAATTACAATCCCCAAGAGGCGCAGCAAGCTATGGAGGTTCTCCAGCCGAAACTTGTCATTCCCACCCAGTATCTCACCGAAGCGGCCAACAAAGAGACGTGCGATTTGGCTCCGGTGGAGGAGTTTTTAGCCGCGACAGAAAATATCCCGGTGGAAAGATTGGGAGGTGATACCCTCACGCTTACTCAAGGAGAGCTGCCTGCCGATGGCCCGTTGATTCGAGTGCTAAGCTACCAGTATTCCTAGCTTGAGGAAGCTTGTCCCGGCAAAAACGTCTCAAAGCGTACGCAGCGGCTCATCCATAGAGGCTGACTGCTGGTAACACCTGGGGGGAATGCTGTACTAACCTCAGAATGTAGGCGACCCGTAGCCACTCCTCGCTCTACTAACGATTGCTGTACAGCCCGAGCGCGATCGCTGGCAATTCCCCGATTGCTCGCTGCCTGTCCTTGAGCATCGGCGTGGCCAATCACTTTCAGATGAATGTTTGGATGCTGTTGAAGAAATTGTTGCACGGACGCTAGTTTATCGAGAGCCGAGGCGCTGAGCTGAGCTGAATTGGAGTCGAAGTAAATTCTAGTTTGAATCGCTGGCAAATCAGTCTGTACGGTTGTAATTACGGAGCGAACGCCGGGAATGGCCTCAAAGGCTTGGGTGATTCTGGCTGCCTCTGCTGCCTCGGCAACGCTGCCCTCGACGGTCACCACGCCGTCTTGGTAACGGCTAGCAATAGCGGTTCCCTCTCGCTGATTGAGCAGTTGGGTGGTGCGCTCAACCTCTGCGGCGACGGCTACCGGATCGGGAGGAACATCAACGGGGATAATGCGGTTGTCTAGCTTTAAATCAGGAGCGATCGCCTGCGCGACCTGTTCAGCCTGAACCTGAAGTGTTTGACTGGGCACTCGCCCAGTCAGGATAAGCTGGCCTTGGCTCACTTCAGGAGTGAGGCGATACACAGATAGCTCCGGTGACGCATCCAGAGCAGCGGCAACCTGGCGTTCGGTGCGGTTTGCAACGTGGCTGCGATACTGAACGATCCCAACCGGAATCAGAACGATGCTGAGTACAGCTAAGAGCAGGACGATCAGGGTAATCGGAGGCTGGGATTTTTCTTCCTCCGGTTCGACGAGCTGCTGGAGCAGGGAGTGAGCTAGCTCCGGTGCTGTATCGGGGTTACCGTCGTAGCTTTGAATAGCGCGATCGCACTTAAGCACAATGGTGCTGAGAGTTTCCTGGAGCCGATTCGCCAGTCGTTTTGATAGATTACCTCTAACTAAGACAGCGAGATAGCAATATCCGGCGACTTCTAAGACTAGTTTAGAGTCGCCATACTCGATTTCGCTCAGCTCTGAGATGGTGCCCGTTCGCGCCAGACAGTCATTGACAAAGTTGCGAATGGCCGTGAGCATCCCAGCAATGATATCCGCTGATAGTTGGGAGTCAGAGGAAGGATAAGCCTGACTAATGATGAACCCTGAAGCTTTGTGAATTAGAAAGGCCGCTTTCACTTCAGACTGAATCGATTCTTGCAGAATGAGTTCGGCTTCGGAAACCCCCTGAATCTTAGCGCGGATTTTTCGTTTAATTCCCTGAATACTAAGAGCCGATTCGACCTGTTGGTTGATAGATTGCACGACATCCGCCATGTATTTAGAGATGGTGCTGCCGATGACAGGGTAAAGCGCATCGACCATCGCATCGCGTTCTTGTTCAATCTGCACTTTAATCGCCCGTCCCATTTCTGGCCCCAGGGCTTGAGAAACTGCATCCGGGTTGAGCCGAATCTGTTCCCGAATCGACAGCGCCACTTCAGGAGCGATCGCGTTGGCAATTTCTTCTGGCTGCTGCTCGATCTGATGAGCGATCGCTCGGGGGAGAGTGGCAGCGATGGCGACGCTAAGCTTTTGGGGTTCCTCTTGATATCGCTGCCGAATCACTTCATCAATGGCTGGCACAACAGCTCGCAAAATTTCTTGGCGAGTTTTCTCTTCTTTCTCCTGAAGGAGCGTCACGATGAGGGGAATGAGCGGATCGAGCAGCTCTGTTGGTTGACGAACCTGTTTTTCTAACTCAGTAAGTCTTGCTTCAAGAGCGACGAGTTTTTCTGAAGGATGAGGGGCCAGCAGATGGGGAGAGGAAGTCGCGTGTCCTTTCTTCTGCAATGGCTGTTGACTAGGGCTAGCAACTTTCTCCTGAGCGGGCTTCTGAGGGGAATTAGCTCGGGGGGCAGCCTCTTGAGATGGAAAGCGTTGCTGAGGTTCTTGTTCTTCTAGACCTAAAAGTTGCTGTAGACTCCTGAGAGACTCTTCTGCTTGCGGCGGTGGAGAAGCAAGCGGATGATTTGGTGATGATTGTAGCTCAGCTAACAAATTAACCAAGTTATTAATAGCCGATTCTGCTTGGGACTGAGGCGATCGCTTCTGATCCTTTTCTGGTTCTGACTTCATGGGCTAACCTTTTGACCCCATAAAAACATACTTTTCGGTGACATCCCAGTTTAACCACCACGGTTTTACTTGTCCTTAGTGCCTGACTGCTCAGCTTGACAGAAATCATGTCAGCGCTAATCACTAATTTAAAAATTGCAGCAATATTTTCAGGTTGAGCCTCTTAAAGAATGACATCTCAGGACTGCTTATTCTTGTTGTTCGGGCAAAATAAAGTCGGTTTGCATGTTTTCGGCGGCTTCTTTAAGATCAGGAACAAAATCAGCTCCTTTGATTTTCAAGCAAATTTCAAACAGCACTTCGGCTAAATCAGCACGAGCAACCTTAGCGTTTTCTAAATCCGCAAAGCGCTGTTCTATCTCGGCAAACACCTGCTTTTTTAACGCCTCAGTATCCTCTTCTAGTTTTTCCCGCGTTTGCAGCAGTTCGCTGCTCAAAGCACTGGCTCGGTCGGTGACTATTCTCTGTAACGACTCGATTTCAGAGGTGTGCTTTTGGTCAACTAGTCCGATCTCTTGCTGTAGCTTACTGGTTTCTTCATGAGTCGTCAGACTGAGATACTTAAGCTTTTTTTCTAAAGAGTCTGCCGTAGAGCGAGTTTCCGAACGCAGTGACTCTTGGAGTTCGCCGAGGCGATCGCGCATTTCCTGCTCAAAGCCGGAGAGCGTCCCTGCCAATTTTTCTAGGTGCTGCTGAAAATGACTGAAGCGCTGTTCGTAATCTTCAATCTGCCGACCAAACAATAGAGTGCGAATTTGCTCGATATTACCGAGTCTGTCCCGCATTTCTTCTCTAGTCATCTCTACCATCTTTCATTGCCTCACCAAACGCTTTTTTTGTTACTTTACAACAAGTCACAAATTTTGTAACTACTTTGGCAACTCCCGGACATTTTACGGCGTTACGAGGCTAATAGAGTGTAGGCAAAATAGAAAAAAGGAAATTGAAAATAGGCATATTTTTATCAGAACGCTAAAAAGCAAGTCTGCGTTAGCTATTTCTTAAATATGCTAATTCTCCAAGAAAAATGGTTTTAAATTTCTAGATTGGCTCAGAGTAACTTGTCCAAAACTTAGTGAAAGCACATTTAAGTAGAATTTTGGAAAATACTGAAGCAAGGTATGTGAGTAAAAGAAGGTTGCCGATCCGACGTTGAATTTATAAGCCAATATTTTTGGTGATGCGACCATCTTCCATATGCAGGATGCGGTCAGCAACGTCGAGAATGCGATGATCGTGAGTGACAAGTAATACTGTACAGCCCTCCTCTTTAGCTAAACGCCGCATAATTTCGACCACATCTCGTCCCGATTGCCGGTCGAGTGAAGCCGTTGGTTCGTCTGCTAAAACCAGCTTGGGGTAGCTGACCAAGGCACGAGCGATCGCCACTCGCTGTTTTTGGCCTCCAGAGAGCTGGTGAGGGTAAGTATCGGCCCAATTTTTCAGCCCGACGGCAGCTAACAGATCAACCGCTCGCTGGCGATATTCGCTTTTAGGAATGGGGTGCAGCTTGAGGGACATACTCACGTTTTCCCAGGCGCAGAGGCATTCGAGGAGATTATGTGCCTGGAAAATAAAGCCAATTTGCTTGCGGACCTGAATTTGCTGTTGTTTAGTGGCTCTGTACAGCTCTTGTCCAAAAATTTTTAAGCTCCCCTGCTGTAGGGAACGCAAGGCCCCGATCAGAGTGAGCAGCGTAGTTTTGCCGCTTCCTGACGGTCCCTCGAGAATAACGACTTCCCCGGGGTGAAGATTGAGGGCAACGTTAGTGAGTACGGGCTTCCGTAACGTTCCCTGCTCGAACGCATGGTGGAGGCGGCGTACAGCAACCATCGGTTCCATCGTTAAAATACATCTGCTGGATCGGCAGAGCGCAGTTTGTTCATGGCGATCGCTCCTGAGAGAATGCACATGGCGAGGATGAGGACAAAGACCTGAACGGTGACATCTGAGCGCATCGCGAGCGGAATTTTAGTCAGCCGGGTGAGCAAGCTATACACTCCATAGGAAGACAGAAAGCCAGGGACAAATCCTAACAGTCCTAAAATTACAGCCTCTTGCAAAACGACCGCGAGCAACGCCCGGTCCGAGTAGCCCATCGCCTTGAGAGTAGCGTACTCGGGCAGATGATCGTTGATGTCCATGTAGAGGACTTGATAGACCACCACCAAACCGACAATAAAGCCAATGGCGGCCCCAAAATTGAGAATTTTTCCTTCTGGAAAAGAGGCCCGAAACTCTTGCTCGGCGGTCAGTAATTCTTGGCGCGTTAACACCTTCACACTGTCGGGTAACTCCGCCTGGAGCCGTTGCTGCACTTCTGTTATCTCGGCTTCTGGCTCAAGCGATAGCACTCCGACCGTGACCTGCTCTAGCTTTTCTTGGCCCTGCCAACGGGCGTAATTCCAGTCGCTCATGATCACGTGACCTTTATCGAAAAAGGTGCTGCCTAAGCTGAACAAACCAACAACATAGGTGGTGCGGTTGTCCATGATAGTCGTGACTGTCCCCGTCTCCAGCAACTGGGGGATGGGTCCAAGCTGGTCTTGCGAGAGGCGATCGAAAAGAACACTACCAGGAACACTGAGGCGCTCAAGCTGCTGACTAACTTCCGGCAGCTTAAATACGGGACGGGCCGGATTAAACGCTAACACCTTGACTTGATTGGGGAAAAACTCGAATTGAGGAGCGTCCTCCTCGGCGGCGGCATCTGCTCGCTGTAAGTCTTCGGGGTTAACCCAGTTTGCTTCACCGACATAAAGAGGACTAGCCGTAGCGACTTCCGTTACGGCATCAGCTTGGTAGAGATAAATGCGGGGGAAAGACCCCCAATCGATAATTGGTGCATAGGCCGACAGCAAGTATAAATCTCCGGCCAGATTTTCCGGAAGCAACGTAATCCCGCTGAATAACTGTGCCCGCAGCCCGAGCTGAGTAAAGATCAAAATACTAGAGAAAGCAACCCCCGTCATCGCCACCGCTAAACGGACTTTTTGATGAGAGAGCTGAGACCAGCCAAGGGGTTTATTGAGCTGCCAGAAAGTTAGGAGGGTCTTGAGAAACATGGCAAGACAACTCTTTGAGGAGGAATGGGAAATTATGAGGCATCGATTTCGACGCGCACCTGCATGTTGGTGAGTGCCGCGACTTTAGCGCTATCTTTGGGATCGAGACGAATTTTGACTTCAACAACGCGAGTATTTTCGTCTGTTGTCGGGTTAGAGGAGCCTTCTGAAAGTGTGGGAGTGCCTACCTGAAGACCAATGTGCTTGACTGTACCGTGTAGGGTGCTCTCAATCCCGCCGTACTCGCTTCTAATGAAAGCTCGCTGTCCTGACCTCACCTTAGTAACTTCTGTTTCGTACACTTCGGCTAGAACGTACATCTGATCCGTCTGACCCAGTTCAACAATACCCTGCTGGGTATTGACCTGTTCGCCAACGCGGGTATTAATCCGCAGAATGCGACCGGGAACGGGAACTCGAACCTTCGTATCTTCAAGGTCGGCCAGTCTTTGCTCGACGGCAATCATGGCTCGCTCTAGCTCAGCTTGAGCGACGCGAATATCCACCGGACGGACTTCTTCTAGGGTAGCGAGGTTCTCTTGCTCCTGGGCAATCTGCTGCTGTAGCGTTTGTACGGTGTTGCTGAGTTCTGCTTGGCGCTGCTTTAAGGCTGCTTGAGTCAACCGGAGCTGTTCCTGAGCCAAATCGAGGGCTTCTTGACTGACGGCTCCCTCGTGGTAGAGAGTTTGATGACGCTGGTAGGTCAACTGGGCCTGACTCAGTTCCGCTTGGGCACTGGCGATCGCCGCTTCTCGCTCGGCTTTTTCGTTGCGAAGCTGGGCCTCTAGTCGGGCGATATTCGCTTGCTGAGCCGCGATTTCTGCCTGTTTGGCATCTCCGGAACGGGTTTTTTCGAGAATGGCGCGGTAGTATTCCACGTTTTTCTGCGCTTCCTCCACATCCCTCTGCCTGCCTTCGTATCCTTGCAAAACAGCGATGACCTCATCGGCTTCAACCCAGTCGCCTTCTGCTACCAAAATTTGATTGACTCGACTATCTTCGGCGTTGGCAACAGAAAGCTGAATGACTTCGCCTTGAGGAATAATCCGGCCCAGAGCAACTACCGATGTCGTGGGGGCAATCTCTGTTGACTCTGACTGGGCAAGCGCTGAACTAGACCCCCTAACCTGATAACAGCCAGCGCTCAGGCTGAGGGAACCGCAAACAGCAGCACAGCCAATGGCTCGAAATAGACGAAAATTCATAACATCAATTAGGAGAGAATTTTTGGTGAGCTTCTATACTTAAACGTCTACGCTGATTATTTTCTAAGGTGAGATTACCAGCAATTTTGTTCCGGCTTCAGCCAATCTGAGGATCGGCGAGCGCTTGTTCTCCTCGCGCTGGCTGTTCTCTTAACGAGTCGGTCTCGGGTCAAGAGAGAATCAGTCATCGCTGTCTTCCTCCCGGAGACTTAGCCAGCTTAATTTGTTGATCGCGACTGCCAGCTCGATTCAGCACTTTTCCAACAGTCTGTCGCTAAGTAATCATTTAATACAAAAACGAGCGGGCAGCACAGATACAATACTTAATAAAAAAGTATCCTTGAATTATAGGTCAACTGCCCGTTTTTGACTCTGGCAGGTCGTTCCCCTTTAACAATTAACATCTGTAACATCCTTGACACTCTCCTCTGCTTATCTTTTGGTCACCCACGGAAGCCGCGATCCTCGCCCGCAGATGGCGGTAGAACGGCTAGCTCAGCTAGTCTATCAGCGGCTGCGCTCTTCATCAACCTCCTTCCGCTCACTTCGTCACTTCAGCACAACGGCAGTGCTAGACAAGGCTCGTCCCCTTGTTGGCACGGCTACTCTTGAATTATCTCTCCCTCTTCATCAGAGTATTGAGCGGTTTGCTCAGCAGGCTCAAGGACAAGGCATCGGTCAGGTCAAAATTTTGCCGCTTTTCCTGTTGCCAGGAGTTCACGTTCAAGAAGATATCCCCAGGGAAGTGACTCAGGCACAGCCGCTAGTTGACGCTAAGCTCGAGCTCTGTCCTTACTTGGGCAGCCAACCTGGTCTATTAAATCTCCTGGCGCAGCAGCTCGATCCCGCTATCGAGGCGCGCATCCTGCTATCTCACGGCAGTCGCCGTCCCCGCAGTAAAATTCTGGTTGAAAATCTGGCCTGCCAATTGAGGGCTGTTACGGCCTATTGGTCAGTGGCTCCAAGTTTGCAGCACCAGATACAGGCTTTAGCGACGGCTGGACATCGCCACATCGCTATTCTGCCGTACTTTTTGTTCGCTGGCGGAATTACCGAGGCGATCGCTCAGCAGGTCCACGTCACACAGCAAAATTCGCCAAACGTCAAGCTGCATCTGGGTCAACCATTAGGAACAACCGCTGAACTAGCAAATTTAATTGTGGAAATGGCAGCATGACTCAGCAATCAACATCAATAATGGGAAAAGTATACTTAGTAGGAGCAGGGCCTGGAGATCCAGGGTTGTTAACTTTAAAAGGCAAACAACTCCTAGAATGTGCGAACGTTGTTATTTACGATGCCCTGGTTAGTCCGGCAATTTTAGCCATGATTGGGGCTCAAGCCGAACGCATCAATGCGGGCAAGCGACGAGGACGACATTCTAAAATCCAGACCGAAACTACTCAGCTTTTAATCGAGAAAGCCCGGACTGAGGCGGTGGTAGTCCGTCTTAAGGGTGGCGATCCGTTTATTTTCGGTCGCGGCGGTGAAGAGATGGCAGACTTGCTCAAAGCCGGAGTCTCTGTCGAAGTGGTTCCGGGAATTACCTCGGGCATTGCGGCTCCTGCCTACGCGGGCATTCCCTTGACCCATCGTTCCTACAGTTCTTCCGTCACGTTTGTCACTGGACACGAAGCAGCCGGAAAGTATCGTCCCGAAGTCAATTGGCGAGCGATCGCTCAAGGTTCAGAAACCATTGTGATCTACATGGGCATTCACAACCTGCCGCATATCGTCGCCGAACTGAGAGCCGGAGGATTGGAGGCTACAACGCCCATTGCTTTAGTCCGGTGGGGAACGCGACCAGAACAGCAGGAATTGGTTGGGACTCTCGCAACAATCGCTCAACAGGTCGCAGAGACTCAGTTTGAAGCTCCGGCGATCGCGGTTGTTGGCCATGTTGTTAATCTCCATCCCGTTCTGTCTGCTTGTCGTCCGTGGATTTAATGTCGCTGCGCGACGGGGAAAGGGGAAGGGGGAAAGGGAAAAGGGAAATAGCCGCGAGGTCGCTCTTGCTTCAAGAGCTATCTTTTAAACTGCGGCTTTAGTTAGCTCGATGAGCGCTAGCCGATCTTCTTAATGAAATGCCACAATATTGTCAGTGCCATGCGGCTTCAACCCGGTGCTGGCAATGACGTTTTTGATATAAATAAGGGGCAGAATTTCTAGAGAGTCTAAGCAGAGTTTTCCCCTTCCCCTTTCCCCTTTTCCCGCGCCAACGGCGCTTCCCCTATGTCTCTTGCTCTTGGTTTTGCTAAAACTGGACGGAAGAAAACAGCGCGTACTGTTGGGAAGTGGTATCAGGCCGTTTTCGTGATGCTGGTGGTTAGCCTCTTTTTGGTCGGGGGAATTGGTTCCCGCTTAGCTTATCTTCAGCTTCAAGAGGGAGAAAAGAATCGGGAGCTGGCAGAAAATAATCGCGTTCGCATTATGCCTAAACCGCCCGTGCGGGGAAGCCTCTTCGACCGGAAAGGAAAGGTTCTGGCGACAACGCGCCTCTCCCATTCGGCTTATTTATGGCCCAGAGTGCAAAAAGCTGCGGAGTGGCCTCAGATACGCGATCGCCTCGCCGAGATTTTAGAAGTCCCGGAAGCTAAACTTCAGGAGCGGGTTGAACAGGCTGGCTACAATTCACCAAGCCTGATTAGAATCGCTCGCGGTTTGACTCCTGAGCAAATTATTGGTCTGGCCGAATACAGGCACGAATTGACAGGAGTAGAAGTAGATGTAGAAACGGTTCGTTACTATCCCCATGAAAATTTAGGGGCTCACGTACTTGGCTACACCGGAGAACTCAACCAAGAAGAACTTGCCCAGCGACAGGCAGAAGGCTATCGCCTCGGGGATGTGGTCGGCAAAATGGGCGTAGAAGCCTCCTTTGAGCCGCAGCTTCGTGGTGAATGGGGCGGGCTGCTGCTGGAGGTGGATGGGGCTGGACGCGTTCTTAAAATTCTCGGTCAAAAAGAAGCCAAAGCGGGTCGAGATGTGGCCTTGACTCTGGATCTTGAGCTGCAAAGGGCGGCGCAGGAAGCGTTAGGCGATCGCATCGGGTCTATTGTCGCTCTCGATCCCAACAATGGTGCTGTCCTCGCGCTGGCGAGCAACCCTAGTTTCGATCCTAATATCTTCTCTAGCCAAATTACTCCCGATACGTGGAAGCAACTTCAGGGCAAGAATCAGCCGTTTCTCAATCGAGCGCTGCGGGGCTTTCCGCCCGCTTCTACCTTCAAGGTCGTGACGGCAACAGCCGGAATGGAATCCGATAAGTACCCGCCTCATACCGTCCTGGGTACGTATGCGTTTATTAGCGTCGGCGGTACTCGCTTTCATGACTGGAACCGTGCCGGATTCGGTCCCCTTGGATACACCGGAGCCTTAGCCTGGAGTAGCAACACCTTTTTTGGTCAGGTCGGTCGAGGTGTTGGCGGCACGACGCTGATTGACTGGGCGCGTCGCTATGGTTTTGGCAAACGCACGGGTATCGAACTCCCCGAAGAAACTCCGGGTCTGATTGCCGATGATGCCTGGAAACAGCAGCAGTTTGATTGGGGATGGACCGAAGGCGATACGGTCAATATGTCTATTGGTCAGGGTTTTACTCTTGCCACACCGCTACAGGTAGCCCGAATGTTTGCCGTTCCCGCTAACGGCGGATACAACGTAGTCCCACACCTCCTTAAAGACGACGACCCTGAGCCCAAATCTCTAAATCTGAAGCCAGAGACAGTGATAACTTTAAAAGAGGGATTACGGCAGGTAGTCTCCGGAGGAACTGGTGGCGCGTTAAGAGTACCGCACCTGCCCCCGACGGCTGGAAAGAGCGGTACTGCCGAAGCTCCTCCGGGCGACGCTCATGCCTGGTTTGGCGCGTTTGCCCCTTACGATCAGCCAGAAATTGTCGTTGTTGCCTTTGCCGAGCATTCTGGTGGCGGTGGCGGTTCAGTCGCAGCACCAATGGTACGTCAGGTGTTGGAAACCTATTTCGGCACAACAGCGCCGTAGGCGCAAAGCAGCGAAGCTGCTAGGGGAAAGGGGGAAGCGCCGATGGCGCAGGGAAAAGGGCAAAGGGGAAGGCTTAACAGTTATCAAATTGGCTAGTTAGCTTGATCACTGCTCACTGTTTTCCCCGTCCCGGAGGGACAGTTTCCCCTTTCCCCGTTCCGAAGGAACATTAATTAGCGTTTATTGCTTAGCAAGAATATCTGTCAGCGCTGGCTTTAACTCTGGGTACTGATAGGTAAATTTTGTAGATTGAGTTTTTCTAGGCAACACCTGCTGCCCTTCGAGAACAACTTTTGCCCCGTCTCCCAGCAGTAGTTCGAGGGCAAATTCCGGGACAGGTAGCCAAGCAGGGCGATTCATGACCTCTCCTAAAGTTTGGCTGAATTGACTCATCCGTACTGGATGGGGAGCCGTGGCGTTGAAGGTTCCTGCCATTTCTGATTGCTTTAAAGCGGTAATGATTAAATTGACTAAATCATCCCGATGCACCCAGGAGAGCCACTGCCGTCCGCTGCCAATAGGACCGCCGGCAAAAAACTGATAAGGACCAACCATTCTAGCTAAGGCTCCGCCATCACCAAGGACAATACCAATTCTGATAATGACTAGTCGGACCCCCGCTTCTTTAACTTTTTCGGCTTCGGCTTCCCATGTCTGGCAAACTTGCGCTAAAAAATCATTGCCTGCTGGACTCTCTTCATCAAAGGTCGCCGTTTCGCTGGTGCCGTAATAACCTACGGCTGAGGCACTGACCAATACGTTCGGTTTTGTTTCCGCTTTTGCAATAGCCTCAACAATTCTTCTGGTGGTCGTTTGACGGCTTTCTAAAATAGCTTGCTTGTGTTGAGGAGTCCAGCGTTCCGAAATCGCTTCCCCGGCTAGATTGACAACGCCATCACAGCCAGAAATCGCTTCTTGCCAGGAACCCGAGGTTTTAGGATTGTAGGCAACAATTTCTAAATTAGGAGTCGCAACAGGAAAGACACGCCGAGCTTTATCCAGGTTGCGAGAAAAGACCACAATTTGATGTCCTTCTCCAGTGAGTTTTTCCACTAAACGACTGCCAACAAAGCCAGTGGCTCCGGTAATTGCTACTTTCATTCTTTTGCGATCGCCTTCAAAACTGAGTGCTGCTTGTCACTCTTGCCTTTTCCTAGTGTAGGTCATGGGTTCCCGTGTGGGGGACAAGCCTTGACATGAGTAAGAGGCTAGCAAGAGATGCTAGCCTCTGTACGGATTTTCTTCAGACCTATCTGCGTAGCGGTTATAATTCTGATTCCTCGCCGCCCTGAATTTTCAGCAGTAAAAAGCCCCAGGCTAACCCAACCAGGATCAGGGCAAAAGATAATATGGCTCCATTAAAAAGCATGTCGTGAGCACTCATAATGATTTCTCCTCTTGAACGTTAGATTGTGAGCTTGTCTAAACTGAAGCTTGTCAGAGCGACAACTCGAGCGAAGCTGCTGCCTGTATTTTATCCGTTAACGGGATCTCTTTTGAAGAGCGATCGCCTCAAGGAGAAGCCCAAACCCAGGCTGAAGACCGTTAAGCACTGGCTGCTTCTAATGCCCCTAAAGAATTAGCTAATTTTTCGGCAATCCCCTCGATCCAGTTTTCGTCCTGTTTGGTGTAGCTGCGTGGGGCATTAGCTCCTAAGATTAGCACTCCTTCCCCCAAAGGCTGAACGATTGCTCCTTGGGTATTTTCAGGTAAATAGTCAAACTCGATCCGTCCCGGATACACTTTCAGATCGACCAAGTAAACGGGCTGTTGCTTATCTAATACCCGCTGCACAATTTGGCCTGGGTTAACTTGCTCATTCCTTCCTAAAATGCCTCGCCGCAGCAGGACTTTTCCCTGATAGTAAACAACGAGCGATCGCGTTACAGTATTGGTCAGCAGTAAATGCGATGCCCACGCTAGCTCTGTTTTGAGCTCGTCCGGCAAATCTGACGCTAGTTCAAACTCCTCTTCCCCCTCTAAAACGACGGCATCCGGCGATCTTGGCTGAACTTGCTGCCAAATCAGTCCCGTTAAAATCAGTACAGCACTCAGCACTACGCCGAGCACATCAGAACGCGCCTGAGAATCGGTGAGGATTGACGTAAGCAAACGGTTGATCAGCAGCAGCACACCGCCTAGCCCACCAGCAAACAGAGGCAACAGCCGCAGCACTCGATTCGGATCGGATTTAGCCATCAGAAGTCATGAAACGCCTTTGCCCCTTACCCTTTCCCCTTTTCCCCATCTTCTTAATCTTGGAGTTGCTAGTCACCGTTTACAGTTCTTCCCCTGGCTCGAGAATTCGCTGGAACAAGTAACCAGTTCCCCTAGCCGTCAGAATTAACTCTGGATTACTCGGATCGTCTTCTAACTTAGCTCGCAGCCGCGAGATATGGACATCAACAACGCGAGTATCGACGTGGCGTTCAGGCGTGTAGCCCCACACTTCCTGAAGAATTTCCGAGCGGGAAAAGGGTTCTCCCGAACGACTCACTAGTAGCTCCAGGAGGCTAAACTCCATTCCGGTTAAGCGGATGCGTTCGTCTCCTTTGTAAACCTGCCGTTTGTTGGTGTCGATTCTAATCGAACCCACCTGAATTACGCCAGAACTCGGAATTCCTGGAGCCCCGTTTTTATCCACTCGCCGCAGTACTGAGCGGATTCTGGCTTCTAATTCTTTGGGCGAAAAGGGCTTCACAACGTAGTCATCAGCTCCTAACTCTAGCCCGGTGATCCGGTCTGCAACATCGCCCAAAGCCGTTAACATAATAATAGGAATGTCTGATTCTTTTCTCAGCTCCTGGCAAACACCGTAGCCGTCGAGCTTAGGCATCATAACATCTAGAACCACTAAATCGGGCTCAGAGTTACGAAAAGTATCGAGGGCTTCTTCTCCATCAGCAGCCGTGACGACATCGAAGCCAATCATCGAGAGGCGAGTCTCTAAAATACGACGAATGCTAGCTTCGTCATCAACTACCAAAATTTTTGCTTTATGAGCTTCCAACGTGTGTCACTCCTAAATTAAAATTGCTAATTTCAAAAAGTTTCATTTACGTACAGTTATTTATAGATTATCTTTTCCCACTGGCTCTTTGGCCATCGGTGATTATATCTGAAATACTTTGAAGTTTTACTAAGGAATCAGCTTTTTTCTATTTAGAAGTATATCCTCAACTATTTTTTAAAATTTTAAACTTTCTTAAAAACCTGCAATGCCGAAGACCAAAACAATCTACGTCTGTAGCGAATGTGGGGCAGAGCATGGACAGTGGTGGGGACGCTGCCCAAGCTGCGGGAGCAACATTCCGCTAGAAGAACAAATTATCACGCCAACGGCTCCGGCTAGCCGCAGTGGGTGGCAATCGGCGGTTCGGCAGGAAAAAAGAGCGGTTGGTCCGGTCCAGCCGAGAGCCTCGCTGCGGTTTTCTCAAATTAAAAGCGATGTGCTCTCGCGATTTGAGTCAGGCTATCAAGAGCTAGATCGAGTATTGGGAGGAGGGATCGTGCCGGGTTCTCTCGTTCTCATTGGTGGCGATCCCGGCATTGGTAAATCGACGCTGCTGCTGCAAACGGCGAATCAGCTCGCTCGCCGTTTGCCGCGGATTCTTTACGTTTCTGCTGAAGAATCTGGGCAACAGGTGAAGTTAAGAGCTTCTCGTCTGGGGGTACAAACCGAGTCTGTTCAGGACGGAAACGGCAAGGGAAAAGCCAGAGAACCAGCCGCTAAAGCAGATAATCTCTTCGTTCAGCCAGAAACCGATTTAGAAGAAATTTTGCGGGAGCTAGAATCGCTGAAACCCCAGGTAGCAGTTATCGACAGTATTCAAACCCTGCATTTTTCTGCTCTGACCTCTGCCCCTGGTTCTGTGGCTCAGGTGCGGGAATGTACGTCTGCCCTGATGCAGATCGCTAAGCGGGAAAATATTACGCTTTTGATTGTCGGTCACGTCACTAAAGAAGGAGCGATCGCCGGACCCCGAGTGCTAGAACACCTCGTCGATACGGTGCTGTACTTCGAGGGCGATCGCTACGCTTCCCATCGGCTGCTGCGCTCGGTGAAAAACCGCTTTGGAGCCACCCACGAAATTGGCATCTTTGAAATGGTCGATCAGGGCTTGCGGGAAGTCCTCAACCCCTCAGAGATTTTCCTGGGCAGTCGAGACGAACTGGCTCCGGGAACCTCCACCGTCGTTGCCTGTGAAGGCACTCGTCCGCTGGTGGTGGAACTTCAGGCACTAGTCAGTCCAACTAGCTACAGCTCCCCGCGACGCTCGACAACCGGAGTAGACTACAATCGCCTTCAGCAAATTCTGGCCGTGCTCGAAAAACGAGTCGGGATTCCCTTATCTAAGCTAGATGTTTATGTCGCCTCCGCTGGCGGACTGGGGGTAGAAGAACCGGCGGCTGACCTGGGGATGGCGATCGCCGTTGTTGCCAGCTTCCGCGATCGCATTGTCGATCCCCGCACCGTACTCATCGGGGAAATTGGCTTAGGTGGTCAGGTGCGGCTCGTTTCCCAAATGGAGCTGCGGATCAAAGAAGCCGCTAAACTCGGATTTAAGCGAGCGATCGTTCCTAAAGGGCAAAGCTACCCCGACACCCTTGGCTTAGATGTGATTCCCGTTGCCAAAGTCATCGATGCCATTATTGCCGCTATTCCTCCTCAACCCCGGTTTGGGGGAATACCAGAAGGGGAAGATGAGGATTTAAACTAAAAGGGGAAGCGCCACCGGCGCAGGGAAAAGGGCAAAGGGGAAGGGGAAAAGGGGGGGCTTAACAGTTATCAAATTAGCTAGTTAGCTTGATCACTGGTCACTATTTCCCCATTCCCCGTTCCGGAGGAACTCTTTCCCCATCCCGTCTTGCACTTTCTATAACCCATGAAAGAACTACAGAATCAACAAGGTTCAGCAGGAGCAGAGTTTTCCGAAGCTGGCACTCCATCTAGCTTTGGGAACGATCAGGAGGCGATTGCTGCTGCCACTTCTGGGGTAGCTCTCTATCACTCCCCGGAAGGTTTGCTCCAGCTTAGGGGCGCAGATCGCCAGCGGTTTCTACACAATCAAACCACGAACGATATTAACCGCTTACAGCCTGGACAGGGGTGCGACACCGTGTTTGTAACCTCCACCGGGCGGACTCTAGAGCTAGCAACTGCGTACGTGACGCAGGACGCTATTTTGCTCCTGGTTTCGCCTCAGCGCCAACAGCCGTTAATGGAGTGGATGGACCGCTATATTTTTCCCTTTGACAAAGTCGAGTTGAGCAATCTCGCTGATGCCCAAGTCATTTTTAGAGTAATTGGTCCGCAAAGCAGACAGCTTGGGGAAAAAATTGGAGTCGAAGTGCTTACGCAACCAGGAGATCACGTTCTGAGTCAGCTCGGTGAAGCGTCGGTACGAATAGCTCTGGGGAGCGGTTTGGCTTTGCCGGGCTATACGCTAATCAGTCCGGCTGAACAGGCAGCTTCGGTGTGGTCAGAACTAATTTCCTTAAACGCAGTTCCTTTAGGCGATCGCGTTTGGGAGCAGCTCCGCGTTCAGCAGGGCAGACCCGCTCCTGGCCAAGAATTAACAGAAGACTACAATCCTCTTGAAGCCGGACTATGGTCTGCCATTTCCTTTGAAAAAGGCTGCTACATCGGACAGGAAACGATTGCTCGCTTGAATACTTACAAAGGGGTTAAGCAAAGACTGTGGGGGGTGCAGCTAGAAGCCCCCGTTCAGCCAGGACCGATTCTGGCTGAAGGCAAGAAAATTGGAGAACTGACTAGCTGTATAGCAACCGCGGGGGGAGCGTCAGGTTTAGCTTATGTGCGGTCTCAAGTAGGCGATGCTGGACTAGAGGTCTGGGTCCAAGAGACGCCCGGAAAATTAGTCTCTGTGCCATTTCTCTCTCACGAGTATTACCAGCCTCAAAAATAGCATGAATGAGCTGGAGCCGAGTTTCTCAGAGCGAGCGGCTGGTCTTTCTCCCGAAAACTAACCACGAACCCGAGGTAGATTGGCTATCGTTGCCACTAACGACTTCTCTCATCCCAGTTATGATTTAATCGAGCGCTCATTCTGTTTAACTTTTTTCCCTTTGTCTAGCTGTACCCGAGGCGGAACGCTGGTCGCTCTTTTATGAGAAGAGTGCTGGTGAATTTGCTGACGACCGTTGCGAATCACTTTCAGCATATCGCCAAGCTGTTGCTCAATCCGCTCCAAAGCAGCATCTGCATAGTGGTCGGCTCCGTTCTGGATTTCTTCACACTCCGCAAGGGCAGCCTGACGCATCTGCTCTAATTCCTGATAAGTCGAGCGACGCTTCTGCTCAATTTCGGCGAACGTCTTTCGCTGTAGGGTTTCGCAGTCTTGCTGCACTTTTTGACGGATTTGATTGGCTTCTAGCTCCGCCCGCCGCACAATCTCCGAACTATCCAAAAGCTGAGCGGCTTGATTTTGTGCAGTTTTGATCAGATTTTGAGCATAGCTTTGCGCGTCTTGAAGAATTTCTTGTTTCTGCTGCACAATAGTCAGCGCTTTTTCAAAGGCTTCTGGTAAATTAATCCTGACTAAATCAAGCTGGTTCAGCAGCTTGTCTTCGTCAACTAATGTTCTCCGCGTGAAGGGAATGCGCGGACTGCTGAGAATTGTTTCCTCAACTCGATTAAATTCTTGCTGAATGTTAAAGTCTACTTCCTGAGATGATTTTTCAGGAGGCGAGGTCCGATCAGCGGAAGAGCTTGGGGAAGATAGTTTTTTGGGCATTTTGAGCAATAATCAATAACCTTACTGAAGCTAGAATCTTTTTGATTCGAGGGGATATTCAACACAGAAGTCGAAGGCAGGCTCCGACTGCTGTGTTGAGCGTGAGCAAGCTCTGTTGTAATTCACTCTTAGGATAGATTTAATTGCTGCTATCAGCGCTATGGCGTTTATCTAAGATTAAAGCACTAATCGATGACAGTTCAACAAAAGTAGCTGAAAGTCAACGGCTGCCAAACGCGACCAGAAACGCTCAACTCGATTGATAATGTTTATAGAGCTCTTTAGCAACACTTTCAGGAACAAGGTGAGCCACAGAACCGCCAAATTTGGCAATCTCTTTAACAACGCTGCTGCTTAAAAAGCTGTAATCTTTGTTTGTAGCAAGAAACACCGTTTCTACCCCCTTCCAAAGAGTTTCATTGGTATGAGCCATCTGTAGCTCTTTTTCAAAATCTGAGAGGACTCGCAGTCCCCGCAGCAGAACTCCAGCGCGACGCAGTTTGGCGTATTCTACCGTTAAACCTGTAAAACTATCGATCTCAACGTTGGGCAAATGCTGAGTACACGTGCGAATTTGCTCAACTCGCTTAGCGACTGGAAATAGCGGTTGTTTGCTGGGGTTACATAAAACTGCTACAATCACGTGCTCAAAAAGCCTGCCGCTGCGCTCAATAATATCAAGATGACCAAAAGTAATCGGATCAAAGCTACCAGGATAAACAGCAATCACCAACTTAGAGCCTCAAATTCAATTCTGTTGGGATTATACCTAGGATTTTTGGTTGATTGTTGATTGGGATATTTGTATGAACAAAGAATAATGAACCAGCAATGGGGCGAGGTAAGGCACAAACATTTGTTAACAGAACCTTACTACTTCGGCTAGAGCTGACAAATTTTCGATATATTCGAGTGGAGTTTGCCCGAGAGCAAGATTTGAGCCCGCCAACTGTTTCTCCGGCAATAACCACTTATAGATTCTGATAGCAGATACTATTGTCTATGTCTCCTTTGCAACTGACCGTGCTTCTAGCGTTTACTGTTGTTGTTGTTTACTTTATCGCCTCTCTGTTTGGACACGGTGATATTCCCGTTCTCAGGCAGGTTGTTACGGTGATTTTGAGTGTCTTTGTGGCCTACGAGCTATTGACTTTGACAAGGGTACTGTGGGAAAAATTTGCCTGATGCTAATTCGTTAGAGACTTTATGCCAGCACCAATCGATGACCAAACTGTTTTAATCACCGGCGCTAGCAGCGGCATTGGCGCTTCCTGTGCTCAAGTTTTTGCGGCGGCGGGTGCTCAACTGATTTTGGCAGCGCGTCGCCAAGAACCTCTCGAGCAATTAGCTGCTGATTTAACCAAAAATTACGGCAGCAACATTCATTGGCTCGAGCTAGACGTTAGCGATCGCTCGGCGGTAGCCTCATCCCTCTCCTCCCTGCCCTCTCCCTGGCAGGCGGTAGATGTTTTAATTAACAACGCCGGATTGAGTCGGGGACTCGATAAGCTCTATGAAGGGGATGTTCAGGGGTGGGAAGAAATGATCGACACCAATATCAAGGGATTACTCTACGTCACTCGAGCGCTCGTTCCCGGGATGGTAGAGCGAGGGCGGGGCTGCGTTGTTAATATTGGCTCGACGGCAGGGCATCAAACCTATCCTGGTGGGAACGTCTATTGCGGGACAAAAGCGGCGGTTAGGTCGATTTCCGAAGGGCTGAAACAGGATCTGTTGGGAACTCCGGTACGGGTGTGCTGCGTCGATCCGGGACTGGTTGAAACTAACTTTAGTAATGTGCGGTTTCACGGCGATACTAAGCGCGCTGAAGATGTCTACAAAGGCATGACTCCGCTCACTCCTGAAGATGTTGCTGACGTGGTGTTCTTCTGCGTCACTCGCCCCGCCCACGTTAATATTTTGGATGTGGTGTTAATGCCCACCGACCAAGCCCCGGGCATGTTGATTCATCGGCGGTAGCTGCTGCCGCTGAGGCGAATTTTGGTGTGATTGGGATGACTTTTGCTTAACCTATGGCCCAGTATCAAGAAAGAGTATTAGGAGCGCCTGTTCCGCAAAAATGGATCGAGCGGTTTGAACTGCTATCGGCGCAGACTGGGCGATCGCTGACGGAACTGGTGCGAGAGGCGATCGCTCAATACATTGGCATGGATCGGGAAGTTACCGTTGAATTAGAGGAAGAGATCGTCGAGTTAAAACAGAAAGTGTCTGAGCTTGAGCCTCACAAACAGCAGCTCAAATCTCTCCACGTGCGGCTGGAAATTTTAGAGCAAAAACTGAGCCAAACTCAAGCCGACAAAACTTTTCAGCAGTCCGCCACTCCATCCCCAATGCTTGATGATGACGATTTTGATGATGAGCCCGACGAAATTCTGACAGATTTTTTGCCACAATGAAGAGGTATGGGCGTATTTATCAGTAGCTTGGGTAAGTTAGAGGTAATTGCAGTCAACAGCAAACTGGAACAAGCTATTGCCAGCACCTGAGCGCAGCACCATGAGCTAATTCTGATGGCATCAATTCAGATCTCCTCTCCCACCGCCAATCTGATTCGTCGCCGCGCGATTCATCGTCGCTGGCATCGCTATCAGTCTCAATGCCAAATTCTGCGTTCTCAACTAGGATTTGAATCAGCGGCTTCTGCTCGTCCGCAACCGTGTCAAGGATGTCTTCACTATCACGGAAAAGCCTACGGTCAGAGCCGTGCTAAGCGCACAATTTTAGTATGCGGCTTTCATCCTTATGGTTGGAATGGGCAATCCTGTCCAGATTGGCGCGAGGATGAGGGAAATTTGCCTAGATAGGAAGGGCTGAAGAGGCGATCGCTTCTTTGCCTTTGGTTAAAAACTTGACTCCGTCTATACAGTATCAGGATTAATTCCTAAAGCCCGCAGTTGTTCTGCTAGCTGCTCGGCGCGGGATTCAGCCTGTGCGGCACGGGATTCAGCTTGTACAGCACGGGATTCAGCCTGTGCGGCGCGTTCATCTCCCGTTAGTAAAATTGTTCCGTCTTTGTCGCACCAGCGTAGCCAGGTGTCCTGTCTGCCCTCAAACTCTCCTTCCCACAAAGCAACCCCCAACTCGACTTGTTCTAACCAAGTTTGCTCGGTTTCAAAGAATCGCCTTCCCCTCAGTTCGTAAATACGCAGCTCTGTGTCACTGAGCTGCTGACTAGGATCGTAGACAATATAGTAGCTAACTCGCATCTGTTCGTAGATGTCTAGCTTCTGACTCAGTTCCGAGCCTTCTTTATTAGAAACAATTTCGATCACGACTTCTGGTGGTTTGCCAAACTGCCACAGCAGGTAGGAGCGGTTTGATTTTTTCCACCAGTTGTCAGGAACTTGAACATCTAGGCTCAGAAACACATCTGGCACAATTGCAGGCTGACGGTCTTGATAAAAGACACCGACGTTAGCCGCAGCGATGAAAATTTGCTCGGATCTGGAGCTGTAGAGGGAACTCACTAAAAAACGCTGCTGTTTTTCAGAGGCAAAATTATCCACCGGGATATCATCTTCCGTGACAAATTGCTCAGCATCTGGAATATAAAAATCTTCGCTGATGACAGTTGGCTCACTCATAGTGCAAGGTAATTAGCGACCTTTAGTTTAGTCGGTCGTCATCTGAGCAGATAGAGTAACAGGATTAAATGATAGCATCTCAGTTAATTAGTCAGACCTCTAAAGCTATCCTCTTCTGATTAATCTGATATTTTAATGGCTCTGCTAAAACCTGCCAACTGCGCCGCGCTGCCCACATTTCTACTTCAAGATGATCTGCACCCGCTACGTCGTAATTTCTTAAACGCCTGCCAGGCGCAATAGCTCCACCAGCAGCACCCCGCCGAGATGAATGGCAGAGAAAATTTGAATGGCAACGGAGGCGATCGCTCCTATCGTTAGCGAGCAATCCTACAGTCTTCCGCCTCGCAAAAACCATTCCAAAAAACCGCTGACAGATGCAGCGATAACAATCAGTGCGATCTGTCGCTAATTCTTAAGTTCACCGACTTTTTCAATGACTCCGCCAATATTATCGATTTGAGGCTTCCAGTCTTCTTGGCGCGTCTCAATTTTGATGAGTCGCTCTCTTCTGTTTTGAATATCTTCTTTTACAGCTTGAGTGTCTTCGCTAACCTTATTCAAGGTATTGTGTGTCTGCTGTTGCCCCTCAAGAAGTTGAGCCAGAATTGGTCGTAGTTGTTCAGAATCAATTTGAGACAGTAATTTTCTCTCGCTGCTGGCGGTCATTCTTTTCATCCCCTGGGCATCATTGGAATAGGCTACTACAGCGAGTAGCCTACAACGTATTCCTATTTTAGGTTTTTCTAAAGAACTAGTTTGTGCTCGCCTCTAGCTTAGCTAAACGACTCTTAAGATCCTGATTATCCTGTTTAAGCTGATCGAGTTCCTCGCGTAACTCCTTAACGGCTTTATCTGACCCAATATTTTGCTGCACTTTGCTCACGGCTTCCTCGGCTCGACGGCGAACTCTTCCATCGGGAGTTTGCTGAGCTAACGCCTGAAGAATGCTGATCGCTTTGGGAGTCTGCATCTGCCCCAGGGCAGAGGAAACGGATACCTGCGTGAGGAAAAAAGACTCCCCAGAGAGGGTTTCTAGCTGTTCTAAGATCATTTCTACCTGATCCGGAGTTTGTCCGGTAGAAACGGCGCCTAATGCCCGTATAGCCGCTAAACGCATGGCTTGGGGAACGCCGGGGTGAGTATATTCTAAAATGGCCTCTGCTGCCTCTGGGAACGTTTTCATCTTGCTAAGTCCGGTGATCGCTCCTGAACGGACCACTTCATTCCAGCCGGAGCGTTCTGCCAGCACTGTTTTGAGTAAATTAAGGACTTCTGCTTGTTTTTCTTTCAGGTTTCCTGCTACCATGCCGCCGAGAGCGCGGGCGATCGCCGCTTCGGTGTAGTAGCTTGCGTCGCCTCGTTCTAAATATTCTGTGAGAGTTTGATAGCTGTGGTCATTTTTGAACTGGCTTAAGCCATCCACCGCAGCACGACGAACTCGTGCATCCTCATCTTTTAACCCTGCTATGAGAGCCGTCGCCGCCTGGTCAAGTTTAATTTTGGCTAACTGTTTCGCCACCTCTACTCGGATTCCCCAAAACGGCTCATGGGTCAACGCGTCCGCAAGAGCATTAACCACTTCTAGTCCCCCTTTTTTGGCTAAAGCCGTCGCCGCATAGATTCGCGAAATCGGATCGGGATCGTGCTGCAACTGGGCTTTGAGTTCCGCCACGGGATACTCTAGCGTCACCGTCTTGAGGAAGTTGTTGCCGACATCAAAACTAACAAAGAGGGGTTTTTCTGCTAGGGGGAAATAGAAGCTTTGTTCGCGTTCGTGGATTTTCAGCGTCATGGTGTTTAAGGAAACGCCACCCTCCTGCTGGTAGCCAAAGGCGATGGGAATCTTGAGATTGAATAGCTCGTTAGTATTGCTACTATCTTTAACCTGCGTTTGAGTCACCGTCAGCTTGGCTAAATTATTTTCTCCATCCCAAGCGTAGGCCACTTTGAAATCAGGATGTCCACCTCTAAAAACGTACTGGTCGAACAGAAACATCAAGTTGTACCCGGTAGACTTTTCCACTGCCCGCAGTAAATCCACCGTTTCAACGGTTTGATGAGCGTTATCCTGCACGAAAGTATGAATGGCTTTGTCAAATAATTCCTCTCCCAGGACCGTCCGCATCATGTGATAGACACACGCTCCTTTCTCGTAAAGGTGACGGTCGTAGAGTTCAATCGCTTCCCGGTATACGTGCGTGACGATGGGACGACGATAGCGAGAACTGTCTTCTTCTAAGTAACTCCGCGCCTCATTTAATAAGTAGTACGCCGCTTCATCTTTACCATACTCGTATTCGGTCCACAGCACCTCTGCATAGGAAGCCATGCCTTCTTTAATCCAGGCATGGGACCAGTGTTTAATAACCACTAAATCTCCAAACCACTGATGAGCGAGTTCGTGCAGCACTAAGCTCTCGGTGCGTGAATTATCAATTGCCGCGCGTTCGTCGAGCAAGCAGCGGTCCGTCAGTAGCGTACAGGAGGTGTTTTCCATGCCGCCGAAGATGAAATCATCGACGCACACTTGAGCGTACTTTGGATAGGCATAGGTGTAGCCGTACTTCTGGCTGAGGTACTCGATCATGCGGGGAGTTTTACCCATGCTGCGACGGCCATCGGCTTCCCGACCTTTCTCTACATAGTAGTTCACCGGAATGCCGTTCCACTGCTCCTGGATCTCGGCAAAGTCTCCGACTGCGAGGGTCATTAGGTAGGTCGGATGAACCTGCTTTTGCTGCCAGTGGTAGATTTTGTCATCGCCTGAGTCTTCAGTCGCAACGAGTTCTCCATTAGATACAGCGATGAATTGTTGCGGAACCTGCACCCGAATTTCTGACGTGGCCAGTTGCCCTGGGTAGTCGAAGCAAGGGAACCAGAAGCGGGAATCTTCATCTTCTCCCTGGGTCCATACCTGCGTCGGCTTATCGGGGTAGTGTTCGGTGGGGCCAACAAAATAAAGTCCGCGCTGGGGATGCTCCACGCGGTAGGCGATCGCAATTTTAATCGGTGCTTCTCCCGTCGGTTCGAGCAGATTGATGACAAGCTGATTGCCGTCGTAGTCGAACGGTTGACTCACATCATCAATTAGGACCGATTCGATCTGAAGATCGACCGCATCTAGAGTAAGCTGTTTAATTCCGGTGCGAACTGGCGTGAGCGTGATGGTGCAGGTTCCCTGAAAGCTCTTGTGGGGAATATCCAGCACCAGATCGAGGAAAATATGGTCAACCTGTCCGGGGCGGTCGGGGTTGTAGTGAGGTTTTGCTCCCGGTAGCTCAAAAGACTTGCGCCCGTTTTCTTCAACGTCAAAATAAGAGTGCAGCATGGATCATTAATACAGGTACGGTAGAGAATGCGTTGATATGTTCAACCTTAGCGCGTTTGCTCTGTTGATAGTTCATGGTTGATCGTTGATAGATGCCATTAATGATCAACTATTAACAATTCTCCAGTTTCTGTCGCTTGACGAGTAGCATCAGCCACTTTGAGGGCATAAAGGCTGGCAGTTGGTGTTACGTAGAGAGGAGAGCCATCGAGCAGGTGGTCTAGAACCATTTGCGTATCTTGGGCAAAGAGACCGCGACGACCACCTACTTCAATGGGGGTTTCGTTCTCCTGAATGAGCGTGCCCTGGTTTCCGGCAAAAATGAGCGTCCCTTTTTCTCCGTGTAGTTCAAAGGTGCGATCGCTTCTCCAAACTGTTTCTCCTTTGCCGTAGACGACATCAGCAACAACGCCACAGCTAAAGCGCAACTGTGCCTGAGCAAAGCAGGCGGTGAAGTAACCAGATGAAGCATCCCAAAAGCGAGACTGGCAGCTCACCGAATCCACTGAACCAAACAAATCGGTGAGGCGATGAATGCGGGAAAGAGCACCACTGAGAGGGAACCCAAACATTTCCCGGTGATAGGTCCAGCGACGCGGAGCCGGACGTTGGGGGACAAGGGTGGTATAGCGAGCAGAAAACACGGTGCCAATTTTAGAAAGGTGTTGACGGACAGCTTGATGTAAGCCACCGAGTAATTCAATATGCTCGACGTGCAGTAGTTTGTTGTTCTGTTTAGCCAGGGCAATCAACTCCTGAGCCTGGGTCGGATCGAGCGCTAAGGGATATTCCACAACAACGTGCTTATCGGCTTCTAGGGCAGCGCGGGTAATCTCCGCATGATGGCTGTTAACGTTACAGATAACCACTAAATCCAAGTTGGGTAAATCAACTAATTCCTGCCAAGATAGTGGCGTTCCTCCGTAAATCTGGCAGAATTTTGCTGTATGCTCTTGAGTATGACCAGCCACGGCCAATAGGTGCGAACGGGGTTCTTCTCCAAAAGCCTCTGCCCTTCGCTTTGCTGCATATCCGGTTCCCACAATGCCTACCTGTATGGTTCGGGATGTCGGCTCGGTAGAGTCAAGCTGTGTCATGGTTAAGTACAACTGGTTTGCCTTGCTTGAATTAACTACGCTCTAGAAGCTAAAAGCTAATCGCTAATAGCTATTAAAACTCATCACGAAAGGACTTTAATTTTAAACTCGCGGCACTTAAGAATAGCGTTGTCTAAGTCGTCAAAATAAATCACGTATCCTCGATACTGCGTCGGCTTCTGAAAGATAATTTCTCCTTCTCCTCCGGCTCCCATGCGGAGACTATAAACTAAGTTATCTGGTAGTTCTCGGCGAATTGTAGCCAGAAAAACTTGGGCTTCAGCCCCATCGATTTCCTCTGGCGCTGGTGGTCGCGTTTTCATCAAGGTGCCAAGAACCCGATTAATAATGTCTCTCATGGCGGTCTGGGCGAATAGAGAATATTTCTTCATTGAGTTTAAAGGGAATTTCAGCAGAGCGCATGGCACGTTATTGGTAGATTGAGCGGGAATCTCGTTGCAGGATATGCCTTTCTCTCAATCAATTGGCATAGACGCACGACTGCACGATAGATAAGACTGCCATGATTTAAGATCAGTAGGCGTAAAAAAATCTAAAACTGACTTACTGACAGCGCGCAGAACGACTTCCTCCTGCCTGTAGTTAATCTTTTTCGAGCTTAATTTATCCTCCCTGCTGCTCTCTTCGAGTCATTCGGTGTTCATTGACTCTGAAGCCGTCGAACCAATCGTCACTACTCGTCTGATTTCATCTGTCTTAAATCCCAACGCCATTGGTCGCCTGACCCCCGGCAGCACCGTCACATCGTACAGTTCCTGCACTACTCCCTAAATCCGTAATGAGTGGACAATATCTCCCGTTCGTAAGTCAATCACCATTAGTCCGCAGCGCGGCTGTACCTTTTGAGCCATCAGCGTCTCGTTGAACGGTAGCCCAGAAAAGGTTTTGTTCTCGCGCGGCTTTGAGATCCCGACAATAGCAAAGTTTTCCCAAAATGCTAGTCCCCTCAAGTAGCCAGGACAAAAGGCAACAGGTTCAAATTTTCCCTGCGCCAGATTAATGTAGCCAAACTCTCCCATCCCCGAATTAACCAGCCACAGCTTATCCTGATACCACCGAGGTGAGTGAGGCATCGACAGCCCAGAGAGAATCGTCTCATTGCTGCTGATATCCATCACGCAGCCACCGTCTGTTCTCCTGTCGCGCCATCCCTCTAAAATATCACTGCGGCTTACCAGCGTCACGTAGCGAGGCTGACCGTCCCTTAGCGCTAAACCGTTGAGGTGACAGCGGTCTTCGGCTGCCAAGCGCGAAATAAAAGGGGGTTTCCACAAAGGCACAAAGCTGTGGGTATTGCTCACGGTTGCCAGACAGCTAAAGAGAGTATTGACAAAGATCACCTGATGCTCATTTTTGGGAGAAGTAGCAACGGCAATATCATGAATGTCTAGATCTCCCGTGACGTAACCGACTTGGGGAACATACAGGCAGTCGTATCCCTGATGTACTTGACCGGGTTCTAAAGCATTTTCAAAGCGCCACAGTTGATAGAGTGAACTGAGCTAGTCGCGACAGCCCCGCGCTCTACCGACAGGTGAGCGTCGAGAAGGATAGCGCGATAACTGAAGCGAACGCGGAAGTTATCAATCAGGGGTGTTTTGCTTTTCTACATAAGCTTTTAACGGCGAAACAGTAACAC
>JBHJGN010000062.1:0-20818 GCA_050331735.1 Cyanophyceae cyanobacterium | reverse complement strand
ACCTGGGCGGACGTGCTCAACCGGGCGAACCTGGGTTTCGAGGTGATGCACGAGCGCAATGCTCACAACTTCCCCTTAGACTTGGCTAGTGCTGAGGCCCAGACGGTTGCTCTGACGGCTCCCTCTATCAATGGCTAAACGTTATTGAGACAATAGTTATTCAGCTAACATTACCCTCCCTTTTATGGGGGGGTTTTTATTTGGTGCATAGAACACAAATCTTCTGCCTGATTAGATATTATTCAACTGCACTATATCCTCTAATGAATTAACTTAATAAACACTAGAAGACAGGGATCAAAAATCCAACTCACAGCTTTCATGTCTTAAGAATACGGCTAGTTAAGCAGAGTTGATATTATTATCCGCTTAGATAAGTTCTGTTCAAGCTCCGTCTAGCCAGCAATAGCATAGTGCGTCAGTTTTAGCTCAGTGACAGAAAATGTAATTTTATTCGGGTCTATCTTGCTAAAAATCTATATCTTTGTCTGTTTATTTCAGTTATCCTATAAGCTGGAGATTCACCCATTTATTTGAGGGAGAAAAATGTCTGATCTTAATCGCGGCATTATGAAGTTTGAGGGAGCCGATAAGCCAATCGTCATTACTATCTCAGCTATTATTGTTTTAGGAAGTATTGCTGCTTTAATCGCTTGGGCCTTGCGCGTCGCGTATATCTAAAAACTAATAGGTGCTAGAAATCTTTCTAACACCTATTTCTGTCGATAGCTAAAGGCTATTTGCTACTCTTGACGAGTTTATTTAGCTCCCATATTAACAACAACGCTGCGGGTGAAGTTAATGCGCTCCTCAAATTCCAGCTCTTTCATCATGGCAACGAAGTCGTTGGTGTTGTCAGGAAGTTCGTAATCGTCAGGGACGTTGATAACGCTTTCTGCTTCCATCGCTTGGGCCAATTTCAGCCACATATCTATTTGGGCACTAGAACTTAGGGAACCATAGGCACGACTAATGTCGGTATTGGCTCGATTCACAATATCGCGTTGAGCCTGTAATTGCTCCTCTTTGGACATAGCCTTAATGTTGTCAAATACGGCGTTCGCTGTCACTTCAGCCGACTCAGCATCAGCAGGAGACAACTGCTCTTTAAGATCTAAATATCCATACCACAGCAAAGCTAGCTTTGTGTCTGTGTCAAAGCCGCTGAACATCTCAACGGCTTTTTGGGTTGTTTCGTTAGTGGTAAAAGTCATTCGCTTTCCTTAATACTTGTAAAATGGCGTTTAGGCGCCATTCCTCGTTTATTCAAGCGATGACTGAAGCAGATTACACCTGCTTAAAGACAGATCGAATAACCCTGCTAAAGAGGGTTTCAAAGGCGGACGGTAATATCGGAGGTCAGCACGAGAAGCTCCGTTGATGCTTCCTCGATGTGCTGACCCAACGCGAATTCGAGGGTTATCTATCAAGATGCCATCACTGCTTGAGGCTTAGCAAAAATCATGCGTCCCGCTACCGTTTGCAGAGCTGAGGTTACAACAACCTGAACTTCCTCACCAACGTAATTGCTGCCTTCTTCTACCACAACCATCGTGCCGTCTTCAAGATAGCCAATTCCTTGCGCTGGTTCTTTTCCTTCTTTGAGAATTTTGAGGTCTAGGCGATCGCCCGGCAAATAGATTGGACGCACAGCCTGCGCTAAGTCATTAATGCTGAGGATCGTCACCTTCTGCAAGTTAGCGACTTTGCTGAGGTTAAAATCATTGGTGAGTAGCAGCGCGTTAATTTCTTGAGCTAAGCGCACTAGCTTAGCATCAACCGTGGAAATGTCTTCGTAGTCTGCTGGGTGAATAATAATTCTATCTGGATATGCTTCCTGCATGCGGTTCAAAATGTCTAGCCCTCTGCGTCCCCGCATACGCTTTTGATCGTTGTTAGCATCCGCCAGTAGCTGTAGCTCTTGTAAAACAAACTGAGGAATCAAAATTTGTCCTTCCAAAAACCCCGTAGTCAATAGTTCCTCAATACGACCATCGATAATGCAGCTCGTATCTAAAATTTTTGTCGATGCTGGCTCGATGGCTCCTTCTGCTATCAGCATCGTTTCGATGCTGTTAGGGTTGATGAGACGAAGGAAAGTGCGACCGTGAGTATCTGCCAAGCTAACACCTAAAAAGGCAAACATAACGCTGCCTAAAATTGCCATCATCGGCTTAATGAAGGCAAACTCTCCAGGAATGGGCAGCAGGAAAATGGGAGCTAACATCAAATTTGCGAGTAACAAACCGACTACTAACCCAATGGCTCTTGTCAGAATTGTTTCAATCGAGGTGTTGCGGACCTGAGATTCTAATCGTCGGTAGGTGGTTTGTACGCTCAAGCCAATGGCAAAACCAATGAGAGCACCAAAACCAGCAGAGACGAGGCGTAAAGCCTCGAAATCTGACACTTGCTCTCTAACGGTACTAGGCAGTAGCTGGACGCCGTCGAAGCCGATTCCGGCTGCCGCCAAAACGCATAGAATAATTATGATGGCATCAATCATTGTTCCAATCCGAATCGAATAAAGGGGAATAAAAAATGAAAATAATAGACTAAGAAAGTTGAGATTGGGCGATCTTTACCATTATATCGATTGTCTTTACTACCTATCCGAACTAGCCTTGTTAAAAAAATGTAGTTAAAGCTACACTAGAAAGAAAAATGTGGATTTGCTAGATTTTGCTTGGAGAATAAAAGCAGATAAACTGTATCATTATCTCTGGATAGGCTACTTTACCCAGGTTTTTTTGGCAATTTTACAAACGAACTCATTTAATGCCGGTTTTGCCTTACAAAAATAATTTTTTATATTCGAGTATCAAATAGAAAGCAGCTCGGCTACAAGTTTTACGAATGACAAGAATTTCAAGCACAGCACGGCCACTTGCTAAACGAGCCGCGCCTCGTTCTGCCTATATTCATATCCCTTTTTGCCGCCGCCGATGCTACTACTGTGATTTTCCCATTTCTGTGTTGGGAGCTGAAACTGATGCCAGTACTTCTCCTTGGGTTGAAGAATACGTTCAAACCCTTTGTGCTGAGATTGCTGCCACTCCAGCGTTAGAATCACTGTCCACTGTTTTCTTTGGGGGTGGTACTCCTTCGTTGCTCAGCGCTTCTCAGCTTCAGCGCATCCTCGTAACGGTGGAGCGTCGGTTGAAGATTGCCTCAGATGCAGAAATTTCCATAGAGATGGACCCAGGAACTTTCTCTCTTCAGCAGCTTCAAGAATATAAAGCAGCAGGAATCAACCGGATTAGCCTGGGAATACAGGCTTTTCAAGATGAACTCCTCGCCGCCTGCGGGCGATCGCACTCTCAGCGCGATATTTTCACCGCCATTGATTTAATTCATCAGGTAGAAATACCTAACTTCAGTTTAGACCTAATTTCCGGTTTACCGCAGCAAACTTTGGCGCAGTGGCAACATTCTTTGACAACGGCGATCGCCATTGCGCCTCAGCA
This sequence comes from Cyanophyceae cyanobacterium, assembly GCA_050331735.1. Taxonomy (GTDB): domain Bacteria; phylum Cyanobacteriota; class Cyanobacteriia; order Cyanobacteriales; family JBHJGN01; genus JBHJGN01. The sequence continues at coordinate 17,351 of JBHJGN010000062.1, read as the reverse complement.
CATTTCCTGTTACGATCTGGTGCTCGAACCCACCACCGCCTTTGGGCGGCGGTATCAGGCCGGAAATCTTTTGTTACCAGAAGACGATCTGACGGCTCAGATGTACCGACTAGCCCAGCAAATGCTAGTTGAGGCTGGCTACGAGCATTACGAAATTTCTAACTATGCTCAACCCGGATATCAGTGTCGCCACAATCGCGTTTACTGGGAAAATAAACCCTACTATGGATTTGGCATGGGGGCGACTAGCTACGTTAATCAGCAAAGAATGAGTCGTCCTCGCACTCGTCGAGAATACTACGTCTGGGTTCAGCAGCTTGCCTCAAACGGAAGCAGAGCTGAGGACGATTCCGATACCGATGAACTCCTGGAAACCTTGATGCTTGGGCTGCGTTTAGCCGATGGCATTAGTTTATCCCGCATTGAACAGCAATTTGGTCAAAAAACAGTCGAGCAGATTTGGACCTGCTTGCAGCCTTTTCTCCATCAGGGATTAGTAGAAGCCGTCGAGCAACCTAGCAGCCTTAAGGAAACACATACTCCTATTGCTGAACGAGTGAGATTGAGCGATCCTGAAGGCTTTTTATTGTCTAACACAGTTTTGGCCGCTCTGTTTAAGCAGTTGGACTAGGTAGATGAAAGATCCCACTCAGCGGCAGCAGACAGACTTTGCTACTGTACCAACGACTTTTGTCTGTCCGCTGCATTGGGGTTGTTATGCTGCTAAATTACTTAAGGAGAAAAATATTAAAAATGTCCTTGATTCAAGACATTCTCCATCGATGGGCTTGTATCGTCTATCAGAGATTGGATCTTGTTGATCATTCTTTGAAATACATCAGGATAATACCTAGAAGAATCCAAAAAATCTATATACCCTTGTCTATGTTTTTGTCTTTCTTCAGGCGTTCGATATTCTTGGCGGATGTTGGACGACATCCGTTTCGTTTTTCGCACAATTAAAACATCGTCAATCTGAGTTGAGATAATTGAAACTGGTGTCATATCAAGAAACTCGCAAACTAAAAAATACAAAGATCCTGGCACAGCAATCTTTAAATCTCGACTCGTCGCTACAGCTTCTTGAAACATAGTTTTATCTAAGTTAGTCTTGCATTCTGCACAAACATAGCCAAGATGCGACTCAAGTAACTTATAATCTTGAAATTCCGGATTAAATGATGACTTTAAGTATAATTTCTTGCCAAGTATAAAGACTTGATCTTTACTTCTAATACTTGGTTCTCCACCCTGCCCAGGATTTCCGAGGGATGACAAAAAACTTAACCCAGCAAATGTATTTCGTGGCCCCAATTCAAAAGAATCATCGATCCCTCGTAAACTACGGAAAACAACCTGTGGCAAAAACTCTTCTAAAATGGTGTTATCTAACTTTAGCTGTCCTTTTTGTCTCTATAAGAAATTATCTGGGCTATCGAATATGAAATCAAGCTCGATGAAACGCTTATATCGATTAGTTGCTTCGACCAACTTCTCAACAGTGTCAGCTTGACCACGCTCAATGGACTCCATATCCGTTATCCATTCATGATATTTCCTAATGGCTTCTTCTAAACTTTCCTTGTCAGCTTCAGGTAAGCGACGATTGTTGAGGCAAGCAGTTAATTTAGTGTAATGAGGACGAGAGAGTTCAGGCATAGATTGAACTTTCCTTGATGAGGATGTACTATCTTGATAAGGTTGATAGATGTAAAGTCTTTGATCTAAAGTGGGTGTTCTTCCAATATCTTGAACTTTATCAATTGCATCTTCCAAAGATGCAAGATTCTTTGAGGGAACTGAAGACATTCCACTCTTTAATACATCAAACGCTACATCCCTTGCAATTTGCTCAACAGTCTCTTTGCAAGTTTTATTGTTTAGATTTGAGAAGCTAATAATGTCTTCCCTGATTAATTTTCCGAACTTATTCTTGAATTCTCTCTTTTGCCTTAGAGTTCTGTAAAAAAGATTGGCCCTTACTCCAATTTTTTCAATGATATCAGCATTATAAAAGGGAACGCCGAGGACATTAGATTCATGTCCTAAAACAAATACAATTCGAGCTTCGTCCTTAGTCACTCTAGACAGTTCTCTCAGAGTATCTGCCATGTCTAGACAATATTGAACTACTGTATAAAAACGGTTAGCTCTGTTAGAGCCAATTTCTGATTTTGCTATTTTTAATAAATCCCAACCCAGTATTTCAGCAGATCTACGATAATTCTGATGATAGTTAAATACATTTATGTAGGGTGGAGACGTTGCCACAAAATCTATACAATCGCTTTCTAGCGGAAGAGAACGAGCATCAGACAAACCCATAATTATTTCCTTGTTAGAGTAGGGAAGATTTTCGATCAAATTTGCCAAGGCTGCAAATTTTGATTGAACAAATTTGTTGGTTACCTTGTTGTTTGCCACATCAAGTAAAATTACCAACGCATCAAATATTCTTTTGCTTTCTTGCTTCAACTCTCCTCTAATAGTTTTAAGTATTCCTGATAAGTTTTTTACTTCATCATCATGCTCAAAGATTCTAAAAGGGAATTCTTTGTCTACTAATTTTCTGAGAATATTTATATGCTCTTTTCTTCTTGCATCATTGATAAATTCATATGTTTTACTGAGAATCCAGGCTGCTGGATTGATCTCGAAGCCATATGCTTCAAGTTCGAGAACTCCAGCCTCTAGCAAAACAGTCCCGCTACCGGCGAAAGGGTCGAGAATAATCGAATCAGGCAAACAGTAGGCGTTCAATATAACTTCAATAAGCTGCGGCGAAAACTGACCACGCCAAGCGAATAGGTTAGATCTCGTTTTGTCAACAATGTCAAGTTTTTCTTTAGGAATAGGTTTGTCAAACTCCTTCAATTGCTAACCTTCCTCAACGTTTCAGCTTATCTCTACAAAGTCATCAGTGTAGTCTAACATCCACCACTAGTCATCAAAGCTGCTCTGTGTTGGCGATTCTCAAAGATTGCTGCCTTGCATAATACTCCTCGGGATGAGCGAGTATTTTTACTTAGGAGTCGAATGTTCTTTCAGGGTTGCGTAGAAGAGGTTATGTCAGTAGGCTATGCGGGATAACAAGCTATTAGCCGCTTGACACGCAGGAACCCGATGAGTTAAAAGCCTTCCGAGAGCTAAGAGCTACTTGTTAAACTTTGATCTCCTCTGTGTCACAATTAACAGAAGAATAAACTAACGCTTCATTTGTGTAATGGCAAGTAAAATCAAAAAAGGGTCTCTGGTTCGGGCTGTTCGCGAGAAATATGAGGGCAGTTTAGAGGCAATGGCCAGCGATAATCGTCTTCCTCCCTACATCTTTGAGAGCAAGGGAGAAGTTTTAGAAACAGACGACGAGTATGCTTTAGTAAAATTCTACGTGCCAACTCCCAATATTTGGTTTCGACTCGATCAGCTAGAATCCGCCGACTAATCTAACCAAAGTCGCTTGTAGCAGTTAACGTCAATTTGTTAGCTTTGATTGTTATCTGCTCACTAAAAAACGTGCGACAACTACTGGTTCAGGTTCCGCAAGGACAAGGGAGAGAAGTTTTTAACATTGCTAAGCACCATCAAGGTGTTAACTTAGTGCAGCTTGAGGCCAAAAGTGCCGATGGACCCGTCGATGTAGTCATCGTTCACGTTTCTAACGGCAAAGTCGAGCCGTTACTCGCCTCCCTAGAGCCACTGCCAAACCTGCACATCACGCTGATTCCTCGGGGGGTCACTACTTTAAAACCGCCGCCCAGCGAAGCTCCTGAGCAGGTTACAGATGTTAAAAACCTTAGCCCCATCGAAATTTTCTTGCAGGGCTTACAAAGCGTTGGCTCTTGGAAAGGCTTTCTGGGATACGCTGCCACCGCCGGAGTTGTCGTCTGGATTGGCTTATTTACCAACAGTAGCTTTCTGCTGGTAGCGGCGATGCTGATTGCGCCATTTGCCGGTCCAGCCATGAACGTGGCGATCGCCACAGCGCGGGGAGACCGAACGCTGCTCTGGCGCAGCTTAGTGCGCTATTTCGCGGCCCTCGGAGTGACCATTGCCGTGACGTTGCTGCTCAGCCTGGTGTTGGGTCAGGAAATTGCCACCAACGCCATGATCGACAACAGCGAAATCTCGGCAGTATCGGTGCTCCTGCCTCTGGCTGCCGGAGCCGCTGGCGCTCTTCAACTCGTGCAGTCGGAACGCAGTAGCTTAGTATCGGGAGCCTCAATTGGGATGCTGGTGGCGGCTTCTCTAGCTCCTCCGGCTGGTCTGGTCGGTATGGCAACGGCCTTAGGACGGTGGGATATGGTCCGAAGCGGTGGATTTCTTCTCTTGCTGCAATTGGTGGGGATCAATCTGGCTGCGGCCACTATTTTGCGCTGCTATGGCTTGTCTGCACGGGGAGCGCGCTACAGCCGGGGCAAAAAATGGATGTTTCCCGCTGTCCTTGCTGTGACAGTCGCCGTCTTAGTGGGATTGTTAACCTGGCAGTTTTCCAGTTCGCCCAGTTTGCAACGCTCTAGCCGTAGCCAAAGAGCAACGGCTGAAATTCAACAGGTGGTGCAGGAAAGTGGATTAGCTCAGCTCATTGAGGCCAACATCCGCTTTACTCGCTCCGATATTGCCGACCAGAACACTCTCCTCGGCGTTATCTATGTTCAGCAACGGAACGACATTGATCTCTCAAAAGAGGAAGTCAGCGATCGCCTCAGTAGCGAAATTCAAACCCAACTGCGTCGAGAAGGATTTAACGTTACGCCCCTGCTCAACATTACTGTTTTCGATCCGTCAGATCCATAGGCTACGGGGATAGCGCTATAGACGCGGGAAAAGAGCAAAGGGAGGTTACTCGGCCTATTCCTTGGTTCTGCGTTCTTTTCCGGTCGCGGAGCGACTGACCCTTTCCCCGTCCCGATTAGTCTCCGCCCAAAGATTTGTTCAAGTTCCACGCGGCACTGATCAGGGCAAGATGAGTGAGGGCTTGAGGATAGTTGCCCAGCGCTTCGCCACTGGCTCCAGTTTCCTCGGCAAACAGCCCCAGATGATTGGCGTAGCTAAGCACTTCTTCAAACATCAGTCGGGCTTCGTTGAGTTTATCGAGGTCGGTGCGTCCGGCTCGCGTTAACGCCTCCACTAGCCAAAAGCTACACAAGTTGAAGGTGCCCTCCTTGCCGTCTAAGCCATCGTTAGTGTCCTCTAGGTTATACCGATAAACTAAGCTGTTAGACACGAGTCCTCCCTGTTCTGGCGATCGCCTTATCGAATCGATGGTTTTGATCATGCGGGGATCGCTAGGAGACATGAAGAACACCAGGGGCATAATCAAATTACTAGCATCTAGCGTATCGCTCCCGTAATACTGCACAAACGCTCGTTTCTCGTCGTTCCAGCCTTTTTGCATGACCTCCTCATAAATGTCATCTCGGACCTTAATCCATTTTTCTCTATCTGCGGGGAAAGAGCGCTTATCTGCTAAGCGCAGTCCCCGGTCCAGCGCCACCCAACACATCAGCTTCGAGTAGACAAAATGTTTCTGACTGCCTCGCGTCTCCCAAATGCCTTCATCGGTTTGCTGCCAGTTATTGCAGACCCAATCTAGCAACCGCCGCAGATAGGTCCACAGGTCATAAGAAATGGGCGCACCGTGTTTATTGAATAAATAAACCGAGTCCATTAGCTCTCCGTAGATGTCAAGCTGTAGCTGGCTATAAGCTCCATTCCCGATGCGTACCGGAGCCGATTGCTTGTATCCTTCTAGATGCTCTAGCTCCTCTTCGCTGAGATTGTGATCTCCATGAATGCTGTACATGGTTTGCAGGGAGCCGCAGGGATCTAGTTCGTGGCTGCGGGCTTCTATCCAACTCATGAACTGAGCGGCTTCCTCGGTAAAGCCAATCCGCAGCAATCCATACAAAGTAAAGGCGGCATCTCGAATCCAGGTGTAGCGATAGTCCCAGTTCCGTTGGCCGCCAATTTCTTCGGGGAGACCGCAGGTAGGGGCAGCGACAATCGCTCCGGTCGGTTCGTAGGTCAGCAGCTTGAGCACCAGCGCTGAGCGTTCTACCGTTTCGCGCCACCGACCTTTGTAGATGCACTGCGAGAGCCAGCGACGCCAGAAGTCCACCGTCTCAACAAAGAGTTCTTCGGCGGCTTCATTACGGAGTGGTAAACCGCAGTCTGAGTCTGGATCAATTTGCTGCATGACAAACACAGCAGTTTGTCCGGCACCGAGCGTAAACTCTGCCCAAACGCCTTGGTCGTTCTGCTGGAGCGGAATATCTGTGACCAGGGCTAGACTCAACTGTGGCGAACGGAAGCAGGCTCCGTTTGCGGTTAAGCTAGTTTGATGCTGGTCGCGGGCGTAGTTAAAAGCGGGATCGCACTTTAAGTGGAAGGTCATGCTACAGCGAATGCCTTTTACCATGCGGACTAACCAGTGATAGCCCTGCTCTTTGGCCGCTTTGCCAACGGGCATGAAGTCGATAATTTCTCCGACACCGCACTCCGCTAAAAAGCGCGTCACTAACACATTCGTTTCTGGCCAGTAAAACTGCTTGTGAGTGGCCTCTTTCAGAGTTGGGGTAATCTGAAACTGTCCCCCCTTGTCCTTATCAAGCAGAGCCGCAAAAACGCTGGGAGAATCGTGATTGGGAAAACAGAACCAGTCGATAGAGCCATTCTTACCGACTAGAGCAGTTGTGTACATATTGCCAATGATGCCGTAATTTTCGATCGGTTGATATCCCATAGCGTCTTTGCTCTTTTTGAATAGCGAATGGCGGCTGTGCCTCTAAGTCAATATTTATGGCAGAGTTTGGGACAGCAGACGGGAACTTACTCCCGAATCCGGTTTTTCTCTGCATCGTTTTCTAATCTAACCTACCCAGTCTAATTATTTTTCACAGGTCAATGAAGTAGCCTGAAGCGAGCTTTGCATTTTTTCAGTCGTGATGTTGGCATTGATGACGGGGAAAATTCCCGACAAGAAGACATAATCAAGACTAAATTGTGTGGCTACAAGTCTTGCTATACAGTGCTTGTAGCGTTACGGCCATAGATATCACCATAGACATGACAATTTCAATATCAAAAATTCTTGGGAATTGGGAAACAAAAACTAAGAGTAAAGCTTCTTATATAGTGTTGGGTTTAGTAATCTATGTACTTTGCTCTGGTTGCTGCGGCAGCCAGAGCAAATTCTTTGAGGTTTAGCATCCCAGACAACAATTCAACGAACATCTTGCCAAAAGACATGACCTTGACGCGACTTCAAAAAAACTTGTTTCTACATCTACTTGACTCCCTTAAGTTATGACCGTATAAAACAGATGAACATTGAGAAAACAGATTAAGAACACGTGAAAAGTTTGTCAGGAGGTTCTAATTAAGCTAGTGCTCAAGTTGTTGGCTTGATTGGAGCGCATTAAACTATAGATTTGCCGTTTATTTGTAAAAGCTCTATGTCGCTTGACGTTAATCCAATGACCCATCATCAAAAATTTTTTTGTCACTACATCAATGTCTCGAATCAGCTACAGATTGCTCGCCTGGTCAGCTCATCGATAGCTCCTCGGCCTTTCTTAATTGTTTTTTAAATATTTTTGTTGCCGAATTGGCGTACCGTCTCTATTTTAGATAACAAAAAAGCACTTCAGAAAATCCGTTGATTTTTAATCGAACAGATGACAAGAGTCGTCAACCGTATAAACAACCATGAAATTATTTGATTGTAATACAGGGTTCTGTAATTTACTGTAGCTAGCCAAAACAAAAACAGGAGAGCGTTAACGTAGCTCATCTGTAAATGCGCCGAAAGTATTCCTAATACCTGAATATATATTTCTAGCAGCGAATGTTATAAATGCTGAAAAGGTGGGCAGACTATAAATAGAGTTATGAAAAAGTAAGTATGTTGACAATTTATTGGCTTGAAAAGGGAAAGCTAAGTCCGATTAAAGTTTACTACTGTGCTTCAACAGATAAATTACTCAGTTTGATTGCTCGATCAGTCCCTGAAGAAGGTAGCTTTGATGAAGAGCAGGATCACTCCAAGAACTAGAATAGCTTAGTAGAGCTGAGTTAATAGTTTGATATTGCCTACCTAATAAAACTTTAATTGGCTTGCGGCTTTCAGCTCTCAAGGATTCAAATCTTCGAGGTAAGTTCTCTGCATTAAGAGGCTTTAACTTATCTTAATCAGAGACAAAGTTGAGATAGGTCGGAAGTTAAAGAGTCCCCCTTACTACCAAAGCCAACTGCCGCCAAATCTGAAGATTGTCTTGCAAGAAAGTATTATTAAACGGAAACTGGTAAATTGAGGAGACGGTTGGAGCGATAGTTTTTCTATCCTGTAGATTGATTTTCTATGAAAGCACAGACGTGTGACCAGCCGGAACCTGCATCTAGCGATGCTCCTCCTCAAGTCCTTGCGGGTGATTTCGACTGACGAAAGCTGACCAATTCCTCCTAGACTGACAATGGTTTTAGGAACAGGTGTTTTGGGAAGCGCATCGAGGGCAGGGAAGGCACCATGTAGGCTTCTTTAAGCAATCAAGTCCTGAGGAAGGTAAATTTTTGCTAAGTAATTAACTGCATTTTCACGGTTTGTGTTTAAATTTTCTCAAAATCTGTTTTGATAACTGTGCAGGAGCCGCTTGGGTAGGAGCGCATCCAAACGGAGCGTCACTTTTCCTAGCCAGATGTATCTGATGGAACGGTGGATCGCTTGAATAGGTAAAGCACTAGGGGGAAAATGAATTCAATTTGGTCTGCTTTACTCGGTCGGCATCAAGAAAACCCTCCGGAAGTTAAGGTAATGAGGCTATTTTCTTTGGAGAAGATGGCCTCGGTTTTAGAGGCTCTGCGTTCGGGAAAAGTGATTATTCTGGTTCTCAACAACCTAGAGCTTAGTGCAGCCCAGAAGGTCGTTGATATAATGAGCAATTGCATAGATGCAATAAACGGACAGTCTCAATGGCTAGGCGAACAAACATTTCTCTTTGCCCCAAACTGTTTTCAGGTGACGGCAACTGAATTTGGCAGTACCAAGCTTCATCAAGCGTTCGACTCCGTTCACCTTCAGAGGAAAGAGCCGACTACCAGCAAGCCAAAATCGACACAATGCTACCTGCGCCAGTCACGACCTTTCACCTGGTCAGAAGAGTTAGGCGTGGTGGAGAGGACGTCGCCTGGGGCTACCCCCAGTACTCACGTCGTCCGTTTAGAAATGGTGCGTCTTCCAGGCGGAACGTTTGTTATGGGGTCTCCGACAACAGAAGGAGAACGCAGCCTTGATGAAGGTCCGCAGCATTCTGTGACAATTGCGGCCTTTGCGATGGGAAAATATCCAGTGACGCAAGCTCAGTGGCGCTCGATCGCCTCTCTTCCGACGGTGGAGCGCCCTCTCGATCCCGAGCCTGCCTGCTTTAAAGGAGACAATCTTCCAGTAGAACGGGTTTCGTGGGACGACGCGGTTGAGTTCTGTGCTCGACTAGCCCAGAAAACCGGACGGCTTTATCGCCTCCCTAGCGAAGCAGAGTGGGAGTACGCCTGTCGTGCAACAACGACAACACCCTTTCACTTTGGAGAGGCGATCGCCGCCGATCTAGCTAATTACGATGGCTGCTCGTCCTATGGTTCGACTCCTGGGCCCTATCGTCAGCAAACGACCCCAGTTGGCTATTTTAAGAGCTTAAACAATTTTGGCCTGTCTGACCTCCACGGCAACGTCTGGGAGTGGTGCGGCGATCGCTGGCACGATAATTATCTCAATGCCCCTACGGATGGCAGTGCTTGGATCTCTGATGGATACCAGGCCCGTGTGATTCGCGGGGGTTCTTGGTATGACCAGCCGCGATTCTGTCGCGCTGCGTGTCGCTATGCATTTCAGCCAGACGGTCGCAGTAACGACGTTGGCTTTCGCGTAGCCTGCACGAATTAACTACCACGACTTACTTCTTTGAAGCCGTGGTTTCTAGCTTTGCCGGAAATTGCCTCGTCTTAGTCTTACGACCGCGAGTTGGTCTGACACTTCCTCCACTAGCAGAGACGGGTGTTCCCTCCGCCTTTAGTATCCTGATGCCTTCTGCTCTAATGCTGAGCGCTGCATTTCCCTCCCTGTCGTGACGGGTAACGCAACTCGGACCCACTCTCTAACGGCTAGAGAGAGTTCGTCCACTTGATACCAACAGTGAGAGCAGGTTTTCGAGCTATCCCTCTTCTGTCAGATTCCGAGGTGAAGAAGTCATAAACAAGCGAGTTTACCCGTCAGGAAAGTAAGAGTAAAATTGATTCATGAGGGCCATGAGAGTCACGAAAGCCAAGCAATAGGTGGAATTGGGAAAAACAGCTAACCAGGGATAAATTAACCACAACAAAATCAGTGGTTAAATAATCAAACGAAGATTATTGAGGGTGTTTTTCCATCTCTGTTGATGATTCCAGTGTTGATGACGAGGAAAATCCCTCAGACCTTGCTCAGCATTAGGTGTACTCTGAGCTTGATTTAAAAGACCGAAAGCTTTCGTTTCAAACTAATCATTAAATAAGCTCTCATAATCATTTCCCACCACTTCTCGATTTGCTCAAATTTGGTGAAGCGGTAGTCGGTCCAACCTAACCCGTATCAGGGTCAGCCGGTACACCGGAATCGCATTCCGGTGCACCGGCTGACTCTTGTTGACACTGTCGGAAGCTATATTCAACCCAGGTTCTTAACCTGCCGACCGACTTGGAATTCGATTCCAGGTCGCAAGCGGCAGTGCATTCCGCACCATAAAGATTGCCAAGAACCTTCTTGAGCTAAGAACTTTTACCAGCAAGGTTGGTCATAACGAACGAAGTAGAATTGTCCGGCATTGTTTCCGGGTCAGTGGTAACTTCCCAATAGGTTCTCGCATCTCTCTCGCCGAAAATAATTTCTCGGATATATCTAGTTTCAGCAGTGTGGTCGCTAAACACTCGCTCAAACTTACACCATTTGTTAGCTCTAACCCTCTGCTCGCAGGGCATTAGCACTCCATGATTACTTCTAATTGCTAAGACCCAAGGCAACTTATATTGCTCTAAAGTGTGGATGAAGGCGCTACTTTCACGCCCTCAAACTGTCCGCCAGAACTAGCTCGATTTCAAAGCCAAATTCAACTAGTTCTTCAATAATTGGTGAAGCTAATTCGATTTTGGTTTTGTACTGGTCTTCGGGTTTTAGTGTGCCTTTGGGTTTGAACACTTTAGACAGCAGCGGAAATGTGACCTGCTCATAAACACCATAAGCATTCATCAATCACTATGGTAATTTTCTGTCCGGCTAAGGCGGTGAGGGTTTTGGTTAATCTTCTTTGTCTAAACTCTGCTACAGACCAAGGCGATTGAGCAATAAAGTGGTGTAGTGACTGGGCTGAATTGATGCCGACTATTTTGGCTATTTCTGGTAATGATTTTCTCGGTATTGGGGAAATGATTCCTAGATGTAGGTATTTAAAACATTCGTATCCTCTTACTTCTGGAAACAGGTCTTTGTAGCCGCTACAATACTCATCAATAAACGTTACGGTGGGCTGAGGGTCTCCGGGCAACTGGCGCGAGGATCTGTAGTTCTACATCCATCGCTCTCCCTGCCTTATCGCGGATTTTTCTTTTATCTGTGTTCTTCGATTCCTCGGAATCTGACAGAAAAGGAATAGCTCTATTGCACAACGCCATCCTCCATGCGAACGATGCGATGAGCAATGTCTAAAATGCGGTTGTCGTGAGTTACCATGAGAATCGTGCAGTCCTGTTGCGCTAGTTCTTGCATCAGCTCGACGACATCTCGACCAGATTTACTATCAAGGGCAGCCGTTGGTTCATCGGCTAAGACGATGGGAGGACGGCTGACCAAAGCACGGGCAACGGCGACCCGCTGCTTTTGTCCCCCAGAAAGATTGTCAGGATAGTAATGAAGGCGGTTTTCTAACCCAACCGCTTTGAGCATCTCAGCCGCTTTAGCTTGCTTCTCGTGCCAAGAGCAATTATGGAGCTGTAGCGACATCTGTACGTTTTGCAATGCCGTGAGACTATTAAGAAGATTGTGTGCCTGAAAGATGTAGCCAATGTTGCGCCGAGCTTGAATGAATTGCTCCTGACTTGCGCCACACAACTCTTGCTGCAATACTTTGAGGCTGCCTGCTTGAGCCGAGCGCAATCCCCCGATCAAACTCAATAAGGTTGTCTTTCCTGAACCTGAAGGTCCGGTCATAATCACAATTTCACCAGCGTGGATTGTGAGATTGATATCGAAGAGAACCTGCTTGCGTAACTGACCTTGACCAAAGTAGTAATTGAGGGCTGTAACAGCAATGACAGAGGTTGCCGGATCGGGAAGAGTAGAGGATAGGGTTTGCATAGCTAAGGTAGAAATAGCGATCGCCCCTTAGAAAATATCTGCCGGATCTGCTGCTCGTAGTTTACGAACCGCAATGGCTCCAGAGGCAATGCACATCATAATGGTGAGCAACAATACGTAAACTGTGCGCGATAGAGTCATATAGATCGGCAAATTGGTGGCATTGCGCGTCAGAGCATAAAGCCCGATGGTAATTAAGTTTCCAGGAATGTAACCAAGGACAGCTAAGATCAAGGCTTCTTGAAAAACAACACTTAGTAAATAAAGGTTGCGATAGCCCATTGCTTTAAGAGTGGCATATTCTGCCGTATGCTCAGCCACATCGCTGTACAAAATTTGGTAGACAATGATGACACCGACAACAAATCCCATCATGGTTCCTAGGGCGAAGATAAACCCAATGGCTGTGTTTTTTCTCCAGTAACTTTTCTCAAAGTCAATAAACTCTTGACGGCTCAGCACCAAAACGTCGTCAGGCAGATGCGACATTAAGGCTACTTTCACCGCATTTAAATCAGCTTCGGGTGTTAGAGTAATGAGCCCAGCGCTGACCTCCCCTGCTTTGCGTTGAGGCACAAGGCGTAAAAAGTTCTGGTCGCTGGTCATCAGACTCCCATCCCCCGCAAAAGAAGCTCCTACCTCGTAGAGTCCCCTGAGATGGATAGTGCGCCCTCCCGCTTCGGTTGTTACAGTTTCGCCCTGAGCCAAACGGGCGATCGCCTGCTGGTACTCTCCCCTCGATGCTCGATCGAACAACAAGGTGTCCGGTCGCCGAATCTGATCGAGGTTTTGATTCACTCCCGGTAGGTCAAAAGCGGGTCTTTCTGGATCGAAGCCAAAGAGGAAGATACCCGTGAGGAGATTGGTCTGTGGGTTTTCCCACTCGACGATCTGAGCGTATAGAGGAGCGGTAGCTTCGACCCCTGGCAAACTTGCTGCCTGATACAGGCGGCGACGGGGAAAGGTTGCCATTCTAGCTAAGTACCAAGCGTGAGGACTAATGAGAACGATGTCTGCGTTAAGTTTTTGATGCAGGCGCGTATTGCTCTCGTAGAGGGCAGAATCAAACCCAATTTGCATCAACATCAGAATATCAGCAAACGCAATGCCAGACAGTGCTACCAAAAATCGTCCTTTTTGGCGAATGAGCTGAAGCCAAGCTAGAGGAATCCAACGTTTCATAGCTCGATCTCCACGTCTACCTGTAAGTTCGTTAATTGCGCTACGCGCTGACTGGCGGCTTCATCTAAGCCAATTTTGACCTCAACCACTCTGGCATCGATGGCGGCGGTTGGATCGGTATTGAGCACGTCTTGTTTGGCAATCGTCCAGCCGATTTGTTCGACGGTTCCGCGAAGGTTGCCCGAAAGGGTATCGGCAATGATGGTGGCAGCTTGACCAATACGAATTTTACCGATATCGCCTTCGTATACTTCAGCCACCGCGTACATCCGTTCCGTTTGTCCTAAGTCCACAACGCCCTGATTACCGACAGCTTCTCCCGTATCGGTATGAATTTGCAGAATCCGACCCGCTTGAGGAGCGCGAATGTATGCGGCATCCAATTCAGCTTGGCTTCTGGCAACGGCGGCGATCTCCCGGTCCACTTCCGCTCTGGCAGCAGCAATATTCGTTGGGCGGACTTCCGCAATGCGAGCGAGGGTTGCTTTAGCAACTTGAATCTGCTGCTGTAGAGTGCGGTTCGTGCGCTCAAGTGCCGCGCTTGCCTCATTCACCTGCTCTTGAGCCGTTTGAAAAGTTAAGGAGCGACTGTCTAGCGCTGAGGCGGAAATGGCTCCCTCTTGGTAGAGGAATAGATGGCGCTGGTACTCTACTTCGGCATTTTGCCGCTCTGCTTCGAGGCGAGCAATCGTTGTGCGTTGAGTTCTAATATCTCCCGCTAGCTGCGCTTCTAGACGAGCGATGGTTGCGCGTTGAGCGTCGAGTTCTCCCTGCTGCGCTCCGGCTTGGACTTGGTTGAGATTTGCCTGAGCTATCTTAACCTGCTCTTTAGCTTCCTGAACGGCTCCTTCCAAGCGCTCGCGGTTATCTAAAATAGCAATCGTTTGCTCGGCTTCAACGTGATCGCCCACTTCAACCAGTAATTGCTCGACTCGATAAACACCGCTCGGATGGGAGGGGTGAGATACCTGCACGACCTCTCCTTGAGGTTCCAGTCGCCCCAAAGCAGTAACCTTAACTGGTTGAGTTTCTGCTGGGAGGGCAGGGACAGATGATGATGGAGAATGGGTGTAGTAGATGACGCCAGCTCCCGCGATGGCTATTGAACCGATGGCTAAACCAATCGCCCACCGCGCCTGTCGAAATGGTTGACTTAAACTATTCTGCATGGTGACTTCTTCTCCAATCGGCAGATGAATCTCAGGGCATTGAAGCGATTTAAAATTGGGTTAATTAGCATTCTTAGTACTGGTTTAACCTTGATAGCCCTATTTATACGACGATTCTTAGAAGCGGTCGATACAGAAAAGTTAAGGATTTAGAAAGGTAACAGTTCCTTACTTTTTGGAGGAGTTAAGGAGGCAATCGCCTTCATTAAGCCTGTGCCTGTCGAACTGAAACGGGCAGTCGCTCAGGAGTGACCGACATTCTGCCAAATCTCTTTAAAGTGTCATTATTTGAGCATTGTTGTTTTTGATGCTGGCAGTAGTTAATTCGGGATTTAAATCAAACACATTGTATTTTAGGTTTATTTGGCAGAACTGCTTATGGTAAAAAGCTGCGCCACCATTTCTGCGCGAGAGGAAACTTCAAGTTTGCGAAACATTCGTTTGAGAGCCTGTTTGACAGAATTGATTGTAATCCAAAGCTCGCGACTAATTTCCGCATTGGTTTTTCCCTCAGCAACTAATTCGGCGATTTCTAATTCGCGAGGTGTCAAAAGGGCAATGGAATCGCTGTATTGGGCAGATTTTACCGTCGCCGACCAAACTGATAAATGCAAACAAATAGCACTTAAATCAGCTAAATTTTCGGTATTGAAAGCAGGCATCGATCGTTCGCGAGTACAACCCACTACACCTACTAATTGACCGCGATTAACAATTGGTCCTGCCATTACGTGCCAATGATCGGGACGGGGACAAATAATTTTCCAAGCTTTTGGTGATGTTACCATCTCTTCGTGAACGGGTGTATGGCGTTCGGCTAGATAACGCGCTACGGGATTCCGTTCGATGGATAGGGCAAGATTGAGGATATTTTTAAATCTAGGATCGCTTAAGAGGGATTCAAAGAAAAATACTCCCGATCGCGTAGCAGTAAAATACTCACCAATCTTTGGTGCTAAATGCGATCGCAACTGGGATTCGTTTTTTACTCGATCTATTTCTTTAAATAGAAGCTGTAAGTCAGTCATATATTGTCTTGAAGAGTACCCGATCGAGTACTAGGCGCGGTGAGTTGTTCCTCTTAGTATAAAGGATAGATTTTATTGCAAACATATGAGGACAACTGATTTATGACTGACTCTAAAAATTATGTTATTGGTTTGGTAATATATCCTGGCATGACCGCACTAGACATCGTTGGACCGCAACAAGTGTTTAGCGGTTTACCCAATGTCAAAATCCATCGAATCTGGAAAAATTTAGATGCGATCGCCACTGACGATGGCATGAAGATTTTACCCGATACCACCTTTGCCAATTGTCCAACCTTAGATCTAATCTGTGTCGGCGGTGGTATGGGACAGCCAGCAATAGTAAACGACGATGAAGTAATTGATTTTTTCCGTCGGCAAAGTAAGGTTAAATTTATTACCTCTGTCTGTGGCGGTTCGGAATTTTTAGCCAAAGCAGGGCTACTCGAAGGATATCGGGCAGCAACTCACTGGGCGACGCGGGATAAGTTAGCCCAGTTGGGTGTTGAAGTCGGTACAGAAAGAGTCGTCGTCGATCGCAACAGGTACACTGGCGGAGGTGTTACCGCAGGAATCGATTTCGCTTTGACGGTTGCTGCTGCCCTTTATGGCGAGGAAGTTGCCAAAATAAATCAACTTTTGATGGAGTACGATCCAGCCCCACCATTCGATGTAGGTTCGCCAGAGAAAGCAGGGACAGAACTGGTAAATCAAGCCATTGCTTACGCTATGCAAAATTTATTTCCAGAAAAGGAGGGCAGTTTGTCATGACTATAAATTCGACACTCGGTCGCGACAAATCTCCCCAATACTGGATGAAAATTGGTTTTTATGCGATCGCCGTTCTTTTCAATCTCTGTTTAATTGCCCAGTTGTTAACCGTAGGAATTGCTTACTTCAACGATCCAGGTTGGTGGAATATTCATGTTTTATGGGTGCGGGGGTACGCTGGAATATCATTAGTCTTGCTAGCAGGATCGGCGATTTTACCTTTCTCCAGGAGAATTCGTGCTTTAGCTACTAGCTTACCAGTGCTGATGGGACTACAGTTTTGCAGCATTCATCTTAAAACTCCTCTGCATTTAGAGATACTTCATCCTTTAATTGGATTCACACTAGTATACGTTTCGTCAACCCTCGTACATCGTGTATGGTGGAGTATCTCAACTACAACTCTTGAGAGCAATTAAAACTACGAAGATAATGTCGTCGTCCGCCCAGCGCAGAAAGCGGAGATGGCGAAGCTCCGAGAACCCAGGTGCGGACTAAAAAAAGCGGATGCAACCTAGCCGGAACCACTTCCGGCGGTCACGCGCACCAAGCAGGGGGCAGTCTACGGTTTTGATGGTGGCAAAAAGGTGCGGAATGCACCGCCGCTTTTCAGCTTGAATGCATTCAAGCTGGGTCGGCGGTTAAAGGGCGTAAGCGCCATCTAGTCGTTGATTCTCAAGACTTACAGCAGTTTGCAGCTAAATAGGGGACAATCTCTAGTATTGTAAAAATAAGTTGCCAGATGAAGCCTTATTCCTTAGATTTGCGAGAAAAGATAATTGATGCCGTAGAAAAAGGTGATAGCTCGATCAGAAAAGTTGC
>JBHJGN010000061.1:0-53555 GCA_050331735.1 Cyanophyceae cyanobacterium | reverse complement strand
ATCTTAACTCGGCTGTACTGATTCAAAAAGTGGGGCTGGGCGTTCGCCTCACTATAAAACGCGAATCCCGTCAAGGGAGGAGAAGCCAGCGTTGTACCGCCTAAGCGGTCAACTTCTGGAGTACGTCACTCAGTTGATGCTCAGCAGCAAATTTCTCACTCAGGGGCAATCTGATTAACATAGAGAAGGTAATCCCCATCAAAAGCACGCTTAATGACAACCCTGCTCAATCCGGTTTTGAATGCGCCAACAGTCCAGTCCCTGCCGAACGGTTTGACAATTGTGGCAGAACAGATGCCAGTTGATGCCGTTAACCTCAATATTTGGCTTAATGTTGGCTCGGCTTTAGAAACAGACAGTATTAACGGCATGGCTCACTTTCTCGAGCACATGGTGTTTAAAGGAACGCCTCAACTAGGCAGCGGGGAGTTTGAGCGGCTGATTGAAGAACGAGGCGCGGTCACCAACGCAGCCACTAGCCAGGAATATACACACTATTACATTACCACTGCTCCCAAAGATTTTCCGGATTTAGCTCCTCTCCAGCTTGATGTCGTTTCTAATCCGAGTATTCCGGATGAATCCTTCGAGCGAGAGCGACTTGTCATTTTAGAAGAAATTCGCCGCTCAGAGGATAATCCCCGCCGCCGTACTTTCTATCGAGCGATGGAAACCTGTTTTGACCAGTTGCCCTATCGCCGTCCGGTTTTGGGTCCAGCTTCGGTAATCGAGCAGCTAACTCCTCAGCAGATGCGAGATTTTCATGCTCAGTGGTATCAGCCGCCAAATATGACGGCAGCGGTGGTGGGAAATTTGCCAGTAGACGAACTCATTGACATTATTTCACAAGCAGTGTCTCGGGTTAGTCAACCAACTCAGCTCCCCATTTCCCGTCAGCCAGAACAGCCTTTCTCTCAAGTGGTTCGCCGAGAATTTACCGACGAGAGTTTACAGCAGGCGCGATTGGTCATGATGTGGCGAGTTCCGGGCATGATGCAGCTCTCCGAAACCTATGCCCTCGATGTTTTAGCCGTCATTCTCGGACAGGGCAGAATGTCTCGATTGTTTCGGGACTTACGGGAAGACCGGGGATTGGTTACTCATGTTGGGGTTAGCAACATGACTCAAGGCATTCAGGGGGTGTTCTATGTATCGGCTCAACTGCCTGCCGAGAATGTTTCCCCAGTTGAAGCGGCGATCGCTCAGCATATTCGCACGATTCAAACTGAATCCGTTACAGAAGCAGAACTGGCGCGCATCCGGACTCAGGTAGCAAACCGCTTTATTTTCAGTAACGAGAGACCCAGTGATCGCGCGAACCTTTATGGATACTACTATTCTCAGCTCCAAGACCTCACTCCTGCCCTCGAGTATCCCGCTCAGATTCAGTCCTTAGAAGCGTCAGATATCCAGGCGGCGGCAGAACGGCATTTGTCTCCTGATGCTTATGGAATCGTTGTGATGAAGCCAGAGTAGACAGCTTACCCGATCGTTGAGATAGACAATGTGGACGCAAATTGCACAGCAGATCTCGGACACTACCGCCACCAACTTTCAGATTGATAACTACCGCTCTGTGAGTGGAGGATGTATCAATCAGGGATACGCTTTGGTGGGTAACGGCAACACCTACTTTGTCAAGCTCAATCAGGCTGAACGTGCTGAGATGTTTTGCTCAGAAGCTTTGAGTTTGCAACAAATGCTTGCTACCCACACCATTCGGGTTCCCAAACCAATTTGCTGGGGAGTGGCCGATAGCTCTAGCTATATTGTGATGGAGTGGCTCGATTTTGGTCGCGGCACGACCGAATCTTGGGCAGAAATGGGGCGCAAGCTAGCCAGTCTGCATCGAGTTCAGGGCGCTTCCCGATTTGGCTGGGACCAGGATAATACTATTGGTTCCACCCCACAAATCAATACCTGGACGGATAGCTGGGCTGATTTCTTTGCTGAACATCGGATTGGCTATCAGCTACGGTTGGCGCAGCGACGAGGAGGAAACTTTCCCGAATTCGGTGAAGCGATCACGGCTGTTCAAGCTTGTCTAGCCCGGAGAAATCCTCAACCTTCCCTCGTCCACGGGGATTTGTGGTCAGGGAATGCGGCTGTTACCGAGTCCGGCGAACCCATTATTTTAGATCCGGCGACCTACTGGGGCGATCGTGAGGTAGATATTGCCATGACCGAACTGTTTGGCGGTTTTCCGGCGGCTTTTTATCGAGGCTACAGCAACCAGTGGCCGCTTGATGAAGGATACCAGCAGCGCAAAACGGTTTACAATCTTTACCACATTCTTAACCACTTTAATCTTTTTGGCGGTGGCTATGGTGCTCAGGCGAACCGCATGATGCGGCAGATTATGAAGTAGTTGCAAGCTGTAGATTTTTAGAAAATTGAGGAAGGAGGATTAAACCTCCTCTCAGCACCTAAACGCCCTTCCGATGAGGCGGGAAGCAGCGCTAGCTCAGATTTTAGTAGGCTAGATGCTCCCCGTAGACGCTCTCGCCTTTTGCAATCATTAATGGGTTGAATGCTTGCTTTAATGAAAAGCTCGCTTAATCCCCCGTCCTTTTCTGTCTGACTAAGCCTTAGCGATAGCGTTTCTTGCGTCGAGCAACGGCTTTACGCTTGCGCTTTTCTATGGGAGTTTCAAAGTGACGACGGCGCTTGATATCTGCAAAGATGCCTGCTTTCGATACCTGACGCTTGAAACGACGTAATGCTGATTCAATGTTTTCGTTTTGTCCTACGACCACTTGGGTCATACTGTTTCCTCCTGTATATGTATGTTCAATCTGTAGCTGTGACTAGCTGGATGTTCCCCAAACAGCCATAAAACTACTGGGAAGATTCTGTTCTCCCCAGGTCAATATCTCTAGGTTGACTAAGCGCGACATCTTTCTTAAGAAAAGATGAAGAACCAAAAAGAGTAAAATACTCTTAGCATATCAACAGCGAGCTACCCAATCATTATAGCGAGATTGTTTCTCTCTCTCAACACTAAAGAGAGGAGCTCCTAATCTTAAAATTTCAGAAAATTTACTGAGATTGCTAAATAATGATTCTACGATTAAAGCATGTTTGATTTAACGCCCCTATTGGAATTCTCGCGTAGCTACTGTGTACAGATTTGTGCCCTGCTAGTCCCCATTAACCTTCTAGCCACGTCTAGTACCCTGCTGCTGCTGTTGCTCCAGCGCCCTTACTGGCTGCGCGTCACCTCAATTAGCGGCACTCTTGTCGCTCTGACTCTATTTCTACACGTCAGCACCTGGTGGCTCATTGGTGTTATTACTCCGGTCACCTTTGTGCTACTATCGCTAGGCAGCGCTTGCCTAGCGATTAATCTCACAGCGATCGCCTCTCCTGCTCCCCAGGTGTTAGCACTCATTCAAAATACCGTCTCCGTTCGGTTCTCTTGGACCAACAAAGCGTGAATGACTTTACTCTTTTAGGAGGAACGGCTAACCGCGAATTAGCTGCGGCAGTTGCCTCCCATCTTAGCGTTGAGCTAGGCAATTGCGAGATTAAGCGTTTTCCTGATAGCGAAATTTCCGTACAGCTTCATCAGTCTGTACGAGGGCAGGAAATTTTTATTATCCAGTCGACTGCCCCCCCGGTAGATTCACACTTGATAGAGCTTTTAGCCTTGGCGGATGCCTGTCGTCGGGCCTCTGCTCGCCGGATTGTAGCCGTGGTGCCCTACTTTGGCTATGCCCGGGCCGATAAACGTCAGGGTTCCCGTCAGCCAATTATGGCCAGCATGGTTGCTCGTCTGCTGGAGGCGGGAGGAATTGACCACTTGATGACAGTCGATCTTCATGCTCCCCAAATTGAAGGGTTTTTTAATATTCCTGTCGATAGCCTCGCCGCTGCACCAGTGTTCTACAAAGCGCTTGAAGCTATTCCACAGCCATTTGTTGTTGTCTCTCCTGATAGCGGCAGAATCCCAATGGCGCTTCAGTTTGCTCAACAGCTCAGCGCTCCAATAGCGGTTTTGCAAAAGCAGCGGGAAAGTGGCACACAAACAGAAATTACTCACGTTATTGGGGAGGTTCAGGACAAAACCTGCCTGATTGTAGACGACATAATCGCCACTGGCGGTACGCTGATTAGCAGCATTGAAGCTCTACTCCAAGCGGGTGCCCGTCCTCAGCTTACCGTTGCTGCCACTCACGGACTGTTAATCGGCGATGCGCTAGAAAAGCTTAGTCACAGCAACCTGCACCACATTTTCGTCACAGATACAGTTTTGGTCAAGCAGCACGGCGCTAAGCTACAGGTCGTTTCTATCTCCAGGATGATTGCTCAATCAATAGCAAAAATGCTTAAGTCTCACTGACTGCTTCTTGATTTGTCCTAGAAAAGCAGGCTCCCAGCAGTAAGCTTGCGACAGGTTCCACTATAGTATCTGCTCAAACAACCAGTGGCAGACCGAAGTAGGGCCACTAACCGCATCTAACCATTGCTGAGCAAACAAAATAGCTCCCTTAAGGAGAGCGCATGGTTAGGGATTTTGCTAAGGTTTTATAGGTAGCAGGATGACCAGCAAAATACCCAGAAAGATAGTACCTCGCAGGCTCATAGTGATTTTCAGCCGTAAAGGGAGTCAAGAATTTATTACAGACAAGATCTTCTCTGACGAAAAAGGCGTTAACACCAGCAAGATTACAACCGACGAGACAGTAACCTTTTCGAGCTAGATTAATTTCTAGAAACTTCAAAGAAGCCCCAAAGCAATCGTCTTTTTCCCAAATATGAGTTTCATCGTAGTCCATACAGAATAAAGTTGGCGGGGTAAACTTAGCATTGTATTCAATAACGATTACTCTAGGGACAATGCACGAGATTGCTTCGGTAATGTGATAGTCATTGCCATCTATATCTACCGACAACAAATCTATTTCGCAATGCTTAATTTTAGAAGAAATTAGCTGGTCGATGTTGTCTTTCGTAATAAAAGACTGAATGACTTCTAGCTGACCACTATCAATAATCTGAGAATAATGTTTTCTGATTTTACGGATAGAGCGGGAAGAAGCATCAATCCAGAGTCCTCTCCAATTATCAAAAAGCAAAGCCAGGGTATTATTTTCCAAGCCGTTACCAATCCCGAATTCTACAAATACTTTATTGGTCACTCCAATTCTTTTAAAGATTTCTCTAATAATTCCGTCTTCATCGCTTTGGGAATAGAGTTTATCTCCAAAAGGAAGCAGGCTGTGAGGATTCTGATACCGTTCTTTTTCCTGAAGACGAGCTATTTCTTGAACGATCGGGATTTGCTTCAGACGACTTTGGATAGTAAACCGATATTGTATCTCCAGTATGGTATAGGTAATGACTTTTTTGAGGGTATCGGGTAGCATGAGCTCAGCAATTGGCTCAAAAACCAACAATTTCTAAGACCAGCAGTGATAGCTCGACTATTCTAGTACAGTATAGAGTGAAAATGCGCAGGGACTCGTCTCCTGCTGACGCTGGTTTTGCATCGATACTACAAGGGGCGATGCCACGACTTAGATGTTTGCGCTCGAGACTTCAGTGGAGCGCGGATTCCAGCGAGAACGGAACTCTTCAATATGCATGGTCTCCGCCTGCTTTTGAAGATGACGGGGGCTACTTTCAAAGGACAGCGAAGACGGTAGAGCTTTTGTGCCATACTCGGCTCGAATAAAAGCTTCCACCTCTGCATAAGGAGGAGAAAAACCTTCATTCGCAGTCATCAGCGATTGATAACGCTGAAGCGCAGCCGAGAACCGCCCAGTCCCGTCGTCGAAAAATCTTTCAGTAGTCGCTCCATATTTTTCGTAGGGATGAAAAGCCAGGTCAGCAGGAGCTCTGGCTGCTACCCAGGAGGCATAGGACCAGTATTCACTGAAGGTGCCGAACTGATTTGCTGAGCGCATCATCAACAGGAGCCAAGAGGTGTCTGACTGAAAGTAGACACTCAACTGACGTTTAAAAGATTCAAGGTGCTCTTGTTTGAACCAAATGTGATGGGGAATGAAAGTACCAACACTATCGGTCAGCGGTTCCACCCCCAGCACTGAGCGAATCCACTCAGCCCAAGTAGATACAATTTGAGCATTCCCCCACTGATTGTTCTGGAGCAGGGCAAAGGTATGCTGCCCGCCTTCGCCTAGAAGCGACCAGGGAGAGACGGGAAGCAAATCGCTGTCCCAAACAACATACCATTCATTAAGACCCTCAATTCCTTCAGAAGCGCCAAGCTTGAGAAGCTGCTGATAGAACCAGCCAGGGCGATAGAGTGATTCCTCAACAATCAGCTCGGCGCAGATGCTCTCCTTGGTGAGACCATTCTTTCTATGAAAAAAGGTTTCTTCCTCATAGGTATAGAGGGGAGCAA
The DNA here is from genome assembly GCA_050331735.1 of Cyanophyceae cyanobacterium. GTDB lineage: Bacteria > Cyanobacteriota > Cyanobacteriia > Cyanobacteriales > JBHJGN01 > JBHJGN01. The sequence goes on along the minus strand of JBHJGN010000061.1, from coordinate 47,185 downwards.
TTTGCCAGACTTGCGCTCGCTCGGCGAGCAGTCCCGCCTGGGATTTTGGCGTGACGACGTGAATAGTTCGTGGTCTGTAGTGGGTTGTCAATCCCTCCAACACAGCCCGCGTATTCCAGCGTACTCGATATAGCGGAATCACAAAGTCTATTGCTTCTTGTATCATAACTTGGGCGTAGTAGATTGTTATACGCTAGACAACATTTCTTCTGGATCCTCTTGGTAGGCTGACACCGTCTCTGGAATATGGTGGGCGACCGTTGAAGGATCCTCAAGTCCGACATCACTACAGAGCGGCTCAATGCCTAAACCTTGTCTTGGATAATCTGCACAAACCGTTCTGTACTCCTCTATTGCTTCATAAAGCTTATCGCGGGACAGAGAATTTAGGTAGCCACAGCAACCGATCTTTCCCTTGGGGAGAGGCGCGGCTAGATTTCGACCCCTTTTCTGAATAATTTTTTCCTGGGAGGCCCAGAGCGTTTCCTTATTCAGCAGAACATCATGCCACAGACTCAATCCAAACGAGCTGATGAGACGCAGAATTCTCTGGCAAACTTCAGCGCTAATCCAGTTCAAACGATAGCTCAAGTAGGCGCCAAAGCCCATTCCAATGGCAACGGCATGGCCGTGGAGTAATCCCGCTTCAATTTCAAAGCCAGGAGACCAGGTATGTCCATAGGCATGAGGACGACACTGATGAGTCTCATAAAGGTTGCCATACTCCGCTGCTACATAGCTACGTAACGCTGCCCCCAGTATTTTTTGGGAGAGGGCGTTAATTTCATCTTCTGGCTGGCAGTTCGTCGTTCCAAAACGAGTGGTAATAAGCTGCGATCCGGCTTTCTCTAGGTCGGAGAATAGCTCGGCATCTTTGACTACAGCCATTTTGACAATTTCTATAATGCCGTGTCGCAGCCATCCTTCTCGGAGAGTCTTAAAGAAGAAGCGATCTGTAATAGAAAGTACTGGCGGATGGTAAGACCCAAAGAGATTTTTATAGCCAAAGCCATCGCAACAGGTTCGCGGAGATGGACCGGCATCGATTCCAGCCACAATCGATGTAGAAAGCATGACGTAAGGAGTATTCCGGTGATACAAAGCACAGGCCAGACCTCCCGTATCAGCCAATACACCGCCTCCAACGATAAGCACAGGCTCATTACGAGAAACTCCCAGACGCTTGAAGTCACCGAGCATGCGCTCCACTGTATGAATGCCCTTGTCTACTTCCATCGCCCGATAGACCAGCTTTTCTAGATGAATGCCGTGATAGTGAAAGTAATGCTCAAGCTGCTCGCTATAGTAGCGGTCTACATTCTGGTCCACTAAACAGACACAGCGTCCGAGGGAAATATAGGTATCTCGGAGGAGAGTCTGTTCAGGGACTAAAGCATTGTCGATCAGCTTAATGGAGGTAAAGGTGCTCGCGCTCATCACGGCTTCAATAGTTTGGTCGTCAGCGGTGCTGACAACGTGTCCACGGCATTCACGATAGCTCGATGTCGGAAAAATTGCATGAGGGTCCGCTTCAACCAGTTGAGACGCTAGTTCTTGGTAGAAAGCTTGCTCTTGGCTGCGGCGCAGACGGTCTAAAAGTTTAGTCGTCCCCAATGCGGATTGATAAATTCTATCGGTAAAAGCGAACCACTGCTCGCCAGTAGCTTCGTTGAAGGCAGATATTAGCTCTGCAAGCAGCCCAAAAAAACTGCTCAGCGATAAATTGAGACAGCTTCGCAGTCTGCGACAGCTCGACAAGCCTTGAATGGCTCCTGCCGACTCAAATTCTTGTCCGAGCTCTTGAGAGAAGGCTTTGCCGTCTATTAGTGCAAGGAGCAAGTCTCTAAAGTGAGGACTGCAACAAATAGCTTCAACGGCGCGATCCAAGTCCTGATATGTCAAGGGCTCGCCGTTATCACTCTCGATAAAAGCCCTAACCGCCGAGGTAGTCTTTGTCATTATGTATTCTGGAAAAACACTATTTGTACCGACAAAGGTATCGAAACCTTCGCTGTCAGTAACTTATCATAAGTTCTCAATGAAAGTTAAGAGAATCTATGAAATTCCAGTAATTGCACTGATCCCTACCCGAAGTTATCCATAATTCTAGCAATTAGAGCCCAATTTTAGCAACTGTCAACAGTAGAAAGGAAGAGTAAAATCGCTAATCCTCAAAAATCGAAGCTCCTTCACTAAAGTAGGCGGCCTTAACATGACGCCAATCTACCGTAACAAGGTAGTTTTTTTGTCTTTTGACGGTACAAAATAACAGAAAAAGTTGAGACATTTTTGGCAGCCAACGATAGCATTCCTAGCCATTGGTTACTAGGCCTTTCTCCTCGGCTCCCTAGCGATGTCCTAACAATTTATCCCGCAGGTGCTTAATGCGATCGCGGTATTTCGCTGCCGCTTCAAACTCCAGATTTTTAGCAGCCTCGCGCATCTGGGCTTCTAACTGTCCAATCAAATCCGGGACTTTTTCAAGGGGCAGCTCGTCGGATTCGCATACCTCCTCTAGCTGTTGAGCATTCAGCCGTCGAGAAATATCAAGAAACGATAGAATCGAGTTCCCTGATTTTTTTAAAATTGGCTGTGGCGTAATCTGATGAGTGCGATTATACGCCATTTGAATGCCTCGCCGCCGCTCGGTTTCTTCGATCGCTTTCATCATGCTGTCAGTGAGGTTATCGGCATAGAGAATCGCCTGCCCCCGCACGTGTCGGGCCGCTCGACCAATGGTTTGAATTAACGAGCGTACCGCTCGCAGGAATCCTTCTTTATCCGCATCCATAATGGCAACAAGAGACACCTCCGGCAGGTCTAGCCCTTCCCGCAGCAGGTTCACCCCAATCAAAACATCAAATTCTCCTTCCCGAAGCGCCTGGAGCAGCTCGATTCTTTCGATGGAGTGAATCTCGGAATGCAGATAGCGCACCCGAATCCCTCTTTCCTGAAAATATTCGGTCAAATCTTCTGCCATGCGCTTAGTCAGCGTGGTCACCAACACTCGTTCTGAACGCACCACGCGCTCGTTAATCTCGCCGATGAGGTCGTCTACCTGCCCCGATGTCGGACGAACAAAAATTTCTGGATCGAGGACTCCTGTCGGGCGAATAATCTGCTCCACGACTCTCCCCTCAGACTTCTCTAGCTCCCAATCTCCCGGAGTAGCTGATACAAATACACACTGATTCACCTTGTGCCAGAACTCTTCAGACTTCAGAGGCCGGTTATCGGCGGCGCTAGGCAGGCGAAAACCGTGCTCGATCAGCACTTTTTTCCGGGACTGGTCGCCGTTATACATGCCGCGCAGTTGCGGAACCGTAACGTGAGATTCATCGACGACCAGCAGCCAATCATCCGGGAAATAGTCTACTAAACATTCTGGGGGTTCTCCTGGCTGGCGACCGGCTAAGTGTCGAGAATAGTTTTCGACTCCGTTGCAGTAGCCCACTTCTCTCAGCAGCTCTAGATCGTAGCGAGTTCGCTGTTCGAGGCGCTGCGCTTCGAGGAGCTTATCGGCGGCTCTGAGAAACTGAAGCTGCTGTTCGAGTTCAGCTTCAATATCATCACAGGCCCGTTCTAGCTGCTCCTCGGGGGTGACAAAGTGGCGGGCCGGATAAATGTTAATGGCGTTAATGCTGTGCAGAATCTCTCCGGTGACGGGATCGACATAGCGCAGCGCCTCCACCTCATCGCCAAAAAATTCAACGCGGATAATTCGGTCTTCGTAAGCAGGAACGATTTCTAGCACATCCCCTTTGAGTCGAAAGCGCCCCCGGCTCAGTTCGGTATCGTTACGGGCATACTGCACGGTCACCAAATCTCGCAGCAGCTGACGCTGATCGATTTCAGTGCCAATCTGAAGAGGAACTGCCGCTTTGAAATACTCAGACGGCATGCCCAAACCATAGATGCAGCTAATGGAGGCAACAACAATAGCATCCCGACGTTCAAACAGCGATCGCGTGGCTGAGTGGCGCAACATATCGATTTCGTCGTTAATCGAAGCTGTCTTCTCAATGTAGGTATCGCTGACGGGAATATAGGCTTCCGGCTGATAGTAGTCGTAATAGCTAATAAAGTATTCAACAGCATTGTTCGGAAAAAACTGCCGCAGTTCGTTGCATAGCTGAGCGGCCAGAGTTTTGTTGTGAGCCAACACCAGCGCTGGTTTGCCGATATTCTCAATGACTGAGGCAATGGTAAAGGTTTTGCCAGTTCCCGTCGCTCCCAGCAGCGTTTGCATGGGCTGATTGGCCTGCAGAAATTCCGTCAGTTGAGCGATCGCCTGGGGCTGGTCCCCGGTCGGCTGGAAAGGAGCTTGCAGAGAAAATGGTGTCATAAAAATTACCGCCCTTTGATTAAGATAAATCACCGCCAAAACGAATGCCAATTACCTCAGCTTGTCTGAGGCAGCCGCCCCTCTAGCCAGCACGGTCGCCGTCACAGCCATCGGGAGCCTCAATATAAGTTATGCAACGCGTTCTAATTTAATTTTTTAATCTCGGGAATTTTGAAGTGCGTGCCCTTCGTCATTTTATAATAAAGATAATTGTTAAAGAAAAATTAAAGCTCGAATCAGACCAGGCGTAAAGCTACCAACAGGAGAGTCTGCTGCCGACTGAGTTGAGCTCACTAAACTAGACAAGGAGATTTAAATGAGCGCTGACGAGAATGTACAGGAAACTGACCAACAAGGTGAACAGAAAGCTGGCTCAGAGAATAACTCAGAGCAAGGAGCGTTATCGATTTCTAAGCAATCCGGCGACAAACAGCCGCTCAAGCTACAGCTTCAAGAACATACCAAGTTGCCCGGGCAGCGCCCTGTAGAGTCAAGCCACCTGCGGGTTGTAGAAACGTTTTCTTCGGTTGGCGGAAATCGCCCGATCACGGCTAGCACCATGGAAGTTAGCGGAATGCTGACGGTTTCCGGCAAGCGTCCGATCGCTGCTAGCCATCTACAGGTTAGCGAAACCTACGTTGTCATGGGCAATCGCCCGGTTGCCTCTAACGAGATCGATCCCACGGGTTTAATGGGATATCTTGATTGAGTTTCGGTTAGTGGTCTGCTCGATGTTGCTTTAATCAGTAACCCGATTTTGAGCAATAGTCGGCAGCGGCTAACAACGGCAGTAAACTTGTTATTTGAGCTAGAGAACAATTGCTAACTCTTGGTGTTAATATCGACCACGTAGCAACGGTGCGTCAGGCTCGCCGAACCGTCGAACCTGACCCGGTGGCCGCCGCCGTTTTAGCAGAACTCGGGGGGGCCGATGGTATTACCGTTCATCTGCGAGAAGATCGGCGACACATTCAGGAGCGAGATGTACGACTGCTGCGGCAAACCGTGCAGAGTCATCTCAACTTAGAAATGGCCCCCACCGAAGAAATGGTAGCGATCGCCCTCGAGATCTGCCCAGACTACGTTACCCTAGTCCCAGAAAAACGTGAAGAAGTGACCACTGAAGGCGGATTAGATGTAGCTGGCAATTTTGAACGCCTCAGTGAAATGGTTGCACAGCTACAGACCGCTCAGATTCCAGTTAGCTGGTTTATCGACGCGGAACCTCAGCAAATTGAGGCCGCTGCTAGAACAGGAGCTCAGTTTATCGAGCTACACACCGGGAAATATGCCGAGGCTTTTGAGCGAGCAACACGCCAGCGCGAACTGAACACCTTAGCTCAGGGAGCTGAACAAGCGCTGTCTCTGGGGCTGAGAGTAAACGCCGGTCATGGCTTAACGTATAGGAACGTTTATCCCGTTGCCTGTATCACCGGAATGGAAGAGTTGAACATTGGACATACCATTGTGAGTCGCTCCATCTTAGTTGGGATTGAAAGAGCCGTTCGCGAGATGAAGTTGGCTATGCACGGGCAACTGTAAACTCTCCAGATATCTTGCTTGAGAAAGATGAGGATAACGAGCGGGCTATCTCTCTCGCTAGAAGCGCGTTTCTTAATCTCTTCATAAGATTAGTCTAGACTGAATTTTTGATAGATACATGAGAAGCCTAGTTGTTGGTGCGGCGGTTGTACTGTCGCTGCTCGCTCCTGCGTACGCTGGGGCCCCAACGGAAAGTGTCGCTAGTTCCTCTCCCAGTGAGATTCGCAGAACTGAAGCATTCAATTTAGTCAGCTCTGCCTATCGAGGAGAATTAGAAGAACAAGGAATTCCTGGCTATCTAGAGCTAACATCTGAATACGAACTGGGAACGGTCGAGGCAGAAGACATTGTTCAGGCAGCGGTTGAGGCCGGAGTGCTATCTCCAAAAGCTCTGGAAGACAAAGCTTATCTAGAAGCCGTCGAGATTCAGCTAGAGTCTCTAACCACTCAAGAATAGAGGCTGTCGCATAGGATTTCGAGTAGGAGGCCAGCGTTAGCCGATTTTCTACTAGCGACTCAGACCCCAGCGCCTTGACTGACTGAAAAAAGCGTCCCTGGGAACCGGGCATAGCTTATCCCTAGCCTACAGTTGTTAATTGCGTTCAGAGCGAGCTAATCTTAATTGTGCTTGAGGAGCAGAGTGACTTGAGATGAGTAGAACTGCCTGTTTAATATTTAATCCCGTTGCTGGTCAAAGTGACCCCGACCAAGACTTAGACCGAATTAAGCTGCTGCTAGAGCCTAACGTCGAGCTCGATATTCGCATGACGACGGAAGAGGTTGGAGCGGATCGCTTAGCCAAAGAAGCCGTCGAACGTCAGGCAGAGGCCATCATTGTTTCTGGAGGAGACGGCACTCTCTCAGCGGCAGCAGAAGCTCTAGTCGAAACAGATATTCCGATGGGAGTGATCTCGCGAGGAACGGCCAACGCCTTTGCTGCTGCTCTTAAGCTTCCCGACACGATTGAAGAAGCCTGTCAGGCTATCCTAGAGGGTAAAACCAAAAAGATTGATGTTGCTCGATGTAACGGGCAACCGATGGTTTTACTAGCAGGAGTGGGGTTTGAGGCTGAGACGGTAAAAAACACCACTCGGCAGTCTAAAAAACGCTGGGGAGCCGCTGCCTACATTCTGTCTGGGATGAAAAATCTGCCGGAGTTTGAGACTTTTGAAGTTGAAATTGAAACAGATGATAAAGTCATTCGCGGTATTAACGCCGGAGCCGTTACGGTAGCCAACGCAGCACCGCCGACTTCTATTCTGGCGCAGGGTCCAGGGGGGATTGTGTACGATGATGGCTTATTAGATGTCACCATCGTCGCTATCACAAATCTAACGGGCGCTATCGGCGCCTCCTACCACCTCCTTCAAACTGCTCTTCAGGGCAATCCAGCAAAGCGCGATGATATTGCCTACCTGCGCACAAACCGCTTAAAAGTAACCACCAATCCACCGCAGAAAGTGGCAATCGATGGAGAAATAGCAGGAGACACGCCTATTGATGTTGAATGCATTCCCGAAGGATTAACGGTGTTCTTCCAGGCGACAGCAGAAGAAAAGGTATTTGAAAGACTCGAAGGATTACCGAACATTCAAGTAGAGCCGAAGCCGAATTAATTTAATGGTTAAGAGCAAGGACACGGCAGGGACCAAGGTTAAGAGTGCTCCGCTCGTTGAACTGAGCTTAGGTTCAAACCGTCTTGCCGGAGTTTTCTCCAGCAGACAGTTTGAGAGAGTCCCGTGATTTAATAACGGGACTAACTGAAGCGAGATGGAATCTATTTAAGTTTTGAATCGGCGATAGCGCGCCTGCACCACCAAGTAAATTGCATAGGCAACTAGACCAAGGGCAGCTACCCCTAAAAGAATTTTGCCGTAGGGCTGTTGGGCTAAGGTTTGTAGGGCTCCGTCCAGTCCTCTGACTTCATTTGGGTCAGACTGATAAGCTGCCTGGAGAACGAAAAAACCAAGCATAACAAATACAACGCCTCTGGCCGCAATTCCAAATCGACAAATATTGACGACCCACTGTTCCTGGTTCTGATTCAGTTCCCTCAGATTCAGCCGCTTGCGGAATTTAATTTTGTAAGCCTTGTAAATTCGATAAATCCCAACACCAATAACAATCGCTCCTACAATGCCGACGAGCCACCGACCAAACGGCTGCTGCATGAGGCGCGCCGTCCAGGTTTGCCTTGAACTGCCGCCTCCGCTACCGCCGCTAGACCCGAACGCGATTAAGGCGGCGTTAACGGATAAAGCGGCATAGATAAAACCACTGGTAACGTAACCCAGACGAGTCGCAATTCCTTGAGCGTCGTCTCCCTTGTGTTCTGGATCTTTCCAAGCTTCTACCAAACGCCAGAGAGCATAGCCGAGTAAGCCAATAGCAATCACGATGAGTAAGACTTGTCCAAAAGGCTGTCCGGCGATGGTATGCAAAGCTCCTTGAGTATCGGTGGTTTTGCCCCCTGAACCAAAAGCGGCCATCAGTGCCAGGACACCAATCAGACCGTAAACGGCTCCTTTAGTCGCATAGCCAAACCGAGCTAGTTTTTCTACCCACATAAATCTCTCCTGCTCTTCAAGCGATCGCTGACTCAACCGCTCTGCTAATCGCTCATTTTTCAGTTAGCTAGAAAATAATACTCTGTCTGTCGAACCCTCAGCATCTATCAAAATATTTAATCCTGTTGATAAAAAGACAGAATATTCCCCCAACCGCCTCTTGATCCGGCTAACTTTCACCGAGTTCGCAATCGCTGGCCTAGCTCGGAGTCCTACTAAGCGGCGATCGCGGGCTTCTACAAATCGGTGAACGCCAGAGGCCGTCAATTCCTTTCGGGACGCGGCCAAATCTAGCTAATGTTTCCAACCATAAGGTTGTTCTTGACCTCTTTGGCCCGATGATAATTTGTTAAAAAGGGAGAGGTTAACTATGAGTCCTTGAGCGCTCATTTGGATCTAAAGATGACTGATTAACCCCCTAACCCATCACTAACGTCTGTGGAATCAGCGTCACTTACTCCTTGAACCGGATAGCCATGTCTATTTTTGCTATTCTCCAGTGGCTTTTCTGGCTCGTGTTGGGACTAGCCTGCCTCATTCTGATTGGCCTCTATATCCGAGGTGCTTTTCGGCAATCTGTCAAGTACCGAGTCAAAAATAGTCCAAGTCCGGGCGAGCCCCGCTTTCCGCTAACTCTAGCTAGTCTATCAAGCTCGTTCTACACTTCGGGAGCGATCACTCACTTTTGGTCTGAAGTAGACGACATTCAGCAGGCTCGCCTGCAAGCCATTCAAAGTGCCCAACGAACGATTCACTTTGAAACCTTCTTCATGACTCCCGGACGGAGGGCTAACGATTTTGCAGCGGCGATCGCCGAACGCGCCGCCGCCGGAGTGGAAGTTCGGCTGGTCGTCGATAGTTACGGAACCAGAAAGTTAGGCGATCGCTACTGGCAGCGCCTCAAGGCAGCCGGAGTCCACATAGCCTTTTTCAATCAGTTTAACTGGCGTGCCCCAGCCAATTATGCCGGACGCACCCACCGCAAGCTGTTGCTGACCGACAGTCAATTTGCCCTCATTGGGGGGGCTGGAGTTTCCGATTTGTGGGATGGCGTAGAACAAGCCCACGACACCCAACCCTGGTTTGACATTGAAGTGCGTCTAGAAGGAGAAATTGTTGCGGTTTTAGAAGGTCTTTTTATGCAGCACTTAACCTACAGTGGCGGCGTCGCTGACTTAGCTGAAGCCTTGATTAAACCCGATCCTGCCGAGAACCCGCTTATTCTCATTACCCCCGGAACGAATCCTACCTACCGCTTTTCTCCGATTAAAGCCTTAAAGCTCAACTGTATCGCTGCTGCTAGAAAAAGAATTTGGATTTCTAGTCCTTATTTCCTCCCGGATCTTAATTCCCGCAAGCTGCTGCTAGAGGCGAAACGAGCTGGGATTGATGTACGCATTCTTACAACCAGCATTCGTACTGACAAGAAGTTTGTCTATTACGCTTCCGCCGAACTGTATGGAGAGTTATTAAAAGGAGGAGTAGAAATTTACGAGTATCAGCCCAGCATGATCCATGCGAAAATGCTGCTGGTAGACGATTGTTGGGTGAATACAGGAAGCGCTAATTTTGACCCACGCAGCTTTTTCCACAACGACGAGTTGGATATTTCTGCGGCCAATCCGTTTTTAATCAATAGCCTGGAACAGGCTTTTGAGAAAGGGTTTTCTCAAAGTAAGCGGGCTAGTTTACAAACTTGGCAACAGCGTCCTGCTTGGCAGCGTAGCCTTGGTCAGGTGGTGCGTTTTTTTCAGTGGCAGCTTTAGGAAAAAATTGGGGAGGCCACTCGCTCTCCTACACTGTACGCTATCAGTCGACTTGAAACTGAACCCAAGTTTCTATCCTCATTAGTAGACCTGATCCTCATAAATCTATCCAAAGAACAGCCGCTGCTACTTCTGAAGAAAGATGTCGTTAGCGAGAGAATTTTAGATAATCTATATTCAATCTCAACTGAAGCAGCATTTGCCAATAATGAGCGCAATTCGGATTGTTTTGATCGAAGACCATAACCTGAGTCGGATTGGTTTAACCGCTGCCTTACAGCAGTACTCAAACATTGAGGTTGTGGGTGACGCGGCAAATGCTCGTCAAGGGCTACAGGTACTAGAGCAAACTCAACCCGATGTCGCGATTGTGGATATCGGCTTACCAGATATGGATGGGATTGAGTTAACGCAAAAGTTTAAGCAGAATCAGGCCGCTCAGCCGCTGGCTACTAAAGTTCTGATTCTGACGATGCACAACAACGAAGATTCGGTGTTGGCCGCTTTCGCAGCCGGTGCTGACTCCTACAGTCTTAAAGATGTCAGTCTCGATAATCTGGTTCAGGCGATTGAGGTGACCTACGAAGGCAATGCCTGGATCGATCCGGCGATCGCCCGAACCGTGCTCAAGCAGGCGCGAACAGACACAGGAGGCAATGGCGGACAGACTCCCACGCGAGAGATTGCTTCTATGGATGAAGATTATCAGGAGTTTCTCAAAACCTATCCACTCACGGAGCGAGAGTTAGAGGTTCTTGAACTTATTGTCGCCGGATGTAACAATGCTCAAATTGCTGACAAGCTCTTTATTACCGTCGGCACCGTCAAAACTCACGTCCGCAATATTCTCAATAAGCTTTGTGCCGATGATCGTACGCAAGCGGCTGTCCGCGCACTCCGTTCTGGTCTGGTAGAGTAAATGCTTCTGTAAGTGCTTTTCCCAGTACAGTAGTTAAGGCCTTTGGTTTCAGCTAGCAATCATCTGTTCCAGATCATTTTTAAATAAAGCGTAAGCTCGCCAGCCCTAACTTCTAAAGCTCGCTGATTGATAATCGTAATCTGTCCGCGAAAATGTTGAACAATCCCAGCACTTCTTAAAGAGGCGATCACTTCTGAGATGCTGACGCGTCATACGCTCAACATACGAGCAAACACCTAATTTCGTTCAAAAGCTAGCTAACAGTTAGCCAATGCTTTCTTAATCAAAGAATTGGTATAGCCCTAAACTAATCAGCAAAATACCAGAAAGCAATTCTAGTCTTCCTGTCCATAGAGCAGTAGCAAAGCTTCCGAGTACAGAAGCACTTCCCACCAATAATAAGCTAGAAAAAAAACTTAAACAGCTCGTTAACGCGATATTGAGTTGAGCAATACCGGCTCCAATTCCAGTGCCCAAGTTTGTAGACGTCAACACTAATCCTACAACAAATGCTGATTTTAAGCTAACAGTATCTTTGGCTGAAACAGCAACACTCACTAGCTGACGATCGATACTGTAGCGATCGCTTTTAAGCAACGCTGACTCTTGTCTGGTTTGCCAAATTGACAATAGACCAACAATAATTAAAATGGCACTACCAAGCGCGCGCGAGATTAGCCGTTGAATTGAGCTGTTCTCCCAAAGACATAGAAATGAATGTACTCGCGCCAGACAAACTAGCAATAATCAAGTTAGCAGGAAAGCTAATGGTTGGTTTTTTAATGCCGTAAGCGACACCAACAGCAAAATTATCAACATTAGTTGATATGGACAGAAAAATAGCAGCAAGAAAATCCATTGCTTATGTGAAGTCTCCCGAGGAGAAACTACGGTGCGACCAAAACTTTTACACTAGAAGCATATTACAAAATGTAAAAAGATTCATGAGTAGACACACGTTAGGCTCCGGCGGTCCTTCCGTTTCTGCCTTAGGAATTGGAACGTGGGCCTGGGGAGATCAACTATTTTGGAACTACGGCAAAAATTACGGGGCTTCAGAAGTGGCCGCCGCTTTTGAAGCGGCTGTCAATGCTGGCGTTACTTTTTTCGATACAGCAGAAGTCTACGGCTTTGGTGAGTCTGAAACCCTACTTGGGCAGTTCATCAAGCAGAACCAGCATTCGATAGACGTTGCTACTAAGTTTTTGCCGCTTCCCTGGCGCTTCAGTTCCCAAGCGGTTGCCGAGGCTTTGACGGCTAGTCTTGACCGTTTACAGCTAGAGCGGGTGGCACTTTATCAGGTTCATTCACCATTCACCTTTTTCATGAGCCAGGAAAGTTTGATGAACGCTCTCGCTAATGAAGTGGAAAAAGGACGCATTCAAAGTATCGGGGTCAGCAACTATGCCGCCGATGAGATGCGCCAAGCTCATCAAATTCTCTCTCAACGGGGTATTCAGCTAGCCGTCAATCAGGTACAGTACTCGCTGCTGTCACGGCAGGTAGAAAGCAAAGGAATTCTGGCTGCTGCTCGCGAACTTGATATTACGATTCTGGCCTATAGTCCTCTTGCTCAAGGATTGCTGACCGGAAAGTATACCCCCGCTCATCCCCCGGACGGAGCACGGCGCTTGTCTTTGCGCTTCAGCACTACAGGCTTGCAAAAAATCGCTCCAGTTCTCGAGTTACTGCGCCAAATCGGCGACAGATATGAAAAAACCCCGGCTCAAGTGGCCCTCAACTGGTTAATTACTCAAGGAACTGTTCCCATTCCTGGAGCTAAGACTGCTGCTCAGGCAGCTCAAAATGCCGGTGCTTTAGGCTGGAGTATCAATCGCGCAGAAATAGCTCAGCTAGAGCAAGCGACTCGTCCTTGGCTTGATTAAGCGCTGGGAGATACGCGGGATTTTTCTCCCTAATTTTGCTTAACACTTGTGTACATTGATCTTAATTAGGGAAGAGACAGGTTAAAATACTGTAGGTACTTATGTACTACTAGAGCTTGACTAGCTCTAGCAGCTCTTGATTCGTGCCGATATCGCGGCCAAATTGAGCGCCTAAAATAAGAAAAACTCTCTTCTGCATTAACTTGAGGCATTTTAATGACTCGTACTACAGCAAACAGCTCCAGTAATTCTAATAAAGATAAAGCTCTAAATTTAGTTCTTAATCAGATCGAGCGTAATTTTGGGAAAGGCTCAATTATGCGTCTCGGCGACGCTACTCGCATGCGGGTAGAAACGATATCTAGCGGTGCTCTCACTCTAGATATTGCTCTGGGCGGGGGGCTGCCGAAAGGACGCATCATCGAGATTTACGGTCCTGAAAGTTCTGGTAAAACAACCCTTGCCCTCCACGGGCTTGCTGAAGTTCAAAAATCCGGAGGCGTTGCCGCGTTTGTTGATGCTGAACACGCTCTCGACCCCGCCTATGCCGGAGTGCTAGGCGTTGATATCGAAAACCTCCTTGTTGCTCAACCCGATACAGGAGAATCTGCCTTAGAAATTGTCGATCAGCTCGTGCGTTCAGCAGCAGTCGATATTGTTGTGGTTGATTCAGTCGCAGCGCTGGTTCCTCGGGCGGAAATTGAAGGAGAAATGGGCGACAATCAGGTTGGCTTACAGGCGCGCCTGATGAGTAAAGCTCTCAGAAAGATCGCGGGTAACGTCAGTAAGTCTGGCTGCACCGTCATCTTTCTTAATCAGCTTCGCCAGAAGATTGGTGTTACCTACGGTAGCCCAGAAGTAACAACGGGAGGAACGGCTCTGAAATTTTATGCTTCGGTGCGTTTAGATATTCGCCGCATTCAAACGCTCAAGAAAGGTAGCGAAGGGGAATACGGCAACCGGGCTAAAGTTAAGGTAGCTAAGAACAAGGTAGCTCCTCCTTTTCGGATTGCAGAGTTTGACATTATCTTTGGGAAAGGCATTTCTCAAGTAGGCTGCATTCTTGATTTAGCCGAACAAACCGATGTCGTTGTTCGTAAAGGAGCTTGGTATAGCTATAACGGCGATAACATTGCTCAGGGACGCGATAATGCCGTCAAATACCTCGAAGAAAATGCGGAAGCATTATCGATGGTGGAGCAACAGGTTCGGGAAAAGCTCAACATGGGAGCCACCGTCTCGGCTAATACCGTCAATCAAAACGGTTCCGAGGATGATTCTGAGGAATAATGCGCCCTCGGTACGAGGGGAACTGTCACTCCGCGACGGGGAAAGGGAAACTGTCCCTCGGGATGGAACAGAACACAGGATTAAGGAACAAGCTAACTTATTGTCCCTTTCCCCCTTCCCCTTTTCCCTTTCCCCGCAGCGCAAGCTGCTTTCCCCTTTGCCCCGCGCCTGCAAAGCCTGCTAGCGTTCTATTTCGTTCTGAGGTTGATGATGAACGGCACTCTTTCCCTCGACGCGACGATAAACTTCGGGAGTCATCCAGCGATAGGTATCACAGTCAATACCGGTACTATCTACATAAAAATCTCCCTCAACGTTCTGAGGACGTTTCTGTGCAAGTTTGGCCACCTAACTTTAACTACCCTGAATCTAATTTCTCTACGATAACGCGAAGTCGTTATGACTTGGGTCGCCAAGAGCTAATTTTTCATTCCCGTCGTCCCAATCCCTCGGATAAACTGCCGCTGACCAATAGCAAACAGAACAACAACGGGAATTGTTGCTAAGATAACCGCCGCCATGAGCAAAGACCAATTATTCGTAAATTGCTCTTGAAACTCTGCTAATGCGAGCTGAACCGTTTTCAGTTCTGGTCTAGTCGTGAACACAAGCGGCTTAAATAAATCATTCCACTCCCCAATAAAGGTAAACAGAAATAGAGTCACCAACGCTGGACGAGACAACGGCAGCATAATCTGCCAGAGAATTTGCAAGCGGTTAGCTCCATCTAAAGTTGCTGCTTCCTCTAGCTCAATTGGAACCGTTGAAAAATACTGCCGCATCAAAAAAATACTAAATCCGTTAGCGGCGGTTGGTAAGATTAAAGCCCAGTAGGTGTTAATCAAATGCCCCCACTTCAAAACTAAAAAAATCGGGATGACCAAGATTTGAAACGGAATTACCAGCGTAGCCAGAATGATCAGTAAAACAGCGCTGCGTCCGCGAAACGTCAATCGTGCTAAAGCATAGCCTGCTAAGGTCGATGTCACAATCTGAAAAGCAGTAACAGCCAAGGCAACCAGCGTCGAATTGGCGAAGGCTAGCAAAAAATCGCCTCGCTGCCAAGCCTCCTGGTAATTTTTCCAGGTCACCGGAGAATTTTCTCCCAGCGCTAACCCGGCTGGCGTGATTGAAGTCCACAACACAACGCCAAGGGGAGACAAAATAAGAACAGCTCCCAGCAAAAGCAGCAGCAGCGACACAATTTTGCGGTTGTACCAGTAGGGTGCAGGAAAAGACATTAATTAATAAAGATAGGAAGCCTAGGATCGAGAAAAGCGGCTCATCAACGATTATAGGAATAATAGAAGCAAGTAACTGGCCTGTTTCCTTCCGGTGCGAAGCGGCTCCCTCTAGCTAATCTAACTTTCGCAGAATTGTTGACCTCCAAATTTACCTGTAGAATGACAGACTAGACAACTAATAATCGTTCTAGCCAATAGGCCAACTTTATAATTGATTCAAATCTAAATAATTTGTAAGATCAACACCTTACACCATGCAAAATGGTTATTATCATGCGTCATTTGGTGATTTCTGGGGAACAATTGCTCAACAGCAACCGACAAGTATTTTACAGGCGATCGCAAACAGCTTGGGAAAACAAGCTAGAAATCGCTGCCAGCTCCACATCCCGACGCAACAGCCAAGATTTGATTAGCTGACCTTTGGCCCAACCACCATCACATTAGTCCCGATTGCTTTGTCCGTTGGGTCTGTTAAAACCCCGGCCAGTTGCAAGCTGTCGAAAAAGAGTAGACGAAACCCGGTATGACGGGACTACCTCTGATTTCCCTTGATAACTTGAGGAGTAGCTAAATCAATAAATGTTCCGATTTGCCAATTTTGTAGACTTACTGCGTCACCAAGCCTGGGAAAGAAACGCTCAAAAAGCTTTTACTTTTCTGCAAGACGGGGAAACTGTATTAGACAGCATTACTTATCATCAGTTAGACAAGCAGGCCAGAGCGATCGCCGCCAAGTTACAGGAGCTAAAAGCCAAAGGCGAACGAGCGCTCCTGCTCTATCAGCCGGGACTCGAGTTTATTGCTGCTTTCTTTGGCTGTTTGTATGCCGGGGTCATTGCCGTTCCAGCCTATCCTCCTCGACAGAACCGGTCGATTCATCGCCTGCAGTCCATTGTTGCCGATGCTCAGGCCACGATCGCTCTTACAACGCAATCGTTACAGGGAACCATCAGCAGTCAGCTTAATCAAGCGGCTGCTAACGAAATTCGCTGTCTGGCCACCGATAGCCTCTCTGGAGATTGGGCTGAGGCTTGGCGACATCCTCAGATCGCCGCTCGTTCCCTCGCTTTTCTTCAGTACACCAGCGGCTCGACCGGAACTCCAAAAGGAGTCATGGTCAGTCACGGTAACCTGCTGCACAACTCCAGCGTGATTCAGCGTCGCATGAAGGACACCTCTGAGAGTCAAGGCTTTTCTTGGCTACCTCCCTACCACGATATGGGGTTAATTGGAGGCATTATTCAGCCCGTTTATCTGGGCATTTCGATGCTGTTGATGTCGCCCGTATCGTTTTTGCAGCGACCCCTCCGCTGGCTCAAAGCCGTCTCTCACTACCGAGTCACAACCAGTGGCGGACCGAACTTCGCCTACGAGCTGTGCGTTAGTCACGTCACTTCTCAGCAGAAAGACACTCTTGACCTCAGTAGCTGGGAGCTGGCCTTTACCGGGGCTGAGCCAGTGCGGGCGGAAACGCTCGAAAAATTCACTCACGCTTTTGCGCGCTGCGGCTTTCGCTCCGAAGCCTTTTACCCTTGCTACGGAATGGCGGAAGCCACGCTCATGATTGCGGGAGGGAACAGACCCGCGCCTCCGGTGACGAAAACCGTTCAAGGAAAAGCTCTCGCACAAAATCAGGTGGTTCCAGCTTCTGCTGACGAGCAGGGAGTGTTTACCCTCGTTGGCTGCGGTCAAACGGTGCCCGAACAGGAGATTGCGGTCGCCAATCCCACCACCCTGCGCCGCTGCCGTCCCGGCGAAATTGGCGAAATCTGGGTGAGAGGCGACAGTGTTGCTCAAGGGTACTGGCGCAAACCCACCCAAACTCAGGAAGCTTTCCAGGCTTATTTGAGCAATCCAGACGCAGGACCATTCTTAAGAACCGGAGATTTAGGCTTTCTGGATGCTGGCGAGCTGTTTGTGACGGGTCGCCTCAAAGATTTAATTATTATTCGAGGTCGCAATCACTATCCCCAAGATATCGAACTGACCGTAGAAAGAAGTACCTCTGCCTTGAGAACCGGGTGTATTGGGGCCTTTGCGGTAGAAATAGACGGTGAAGAAAGACTCGCGATCACCGCCGAGGTTAAACGCAGCTACTTACGCAAGCTTAACTCCGAACAAGTCATCAGCACGATTCGTAAAGCAGTAGTGGAGCAGCACGAACTTCAGCCTTACGCCGTGGTTCTGCTGAGAACGGGCAGCATTCCCAAAACATCCAGCGGCAAAATTGCTCGTCATGCCTGCAAAGCAGGCTTGCAAGAGCAAAGCTTAGACATCGTTGAAGAGTGGAGAGAAACAGGCGGACCCAAAAACGCGCTGGCGCTACCGCTGTCTCTGCCTCGTCCGGCAATCGCCTCTGGCTCAAACCAACAGCGGGCGATTCAGGCCTGGCTGGTGGCCCAGATTGCTCAAGGTCTTGGGGTATCCCTGTCGGATATCGACGTGCACGAGCCGTTTGTAAGCTACGGCCTAGATTCGGTACAGGCCGTGCGGTTAACGGCTCAGCTAGAGGACTGGCTCGGTCGGCCTCTCACCCCAACTTTAGCCTACGATTATCCTTCGATCGCAAGCCTCTCTCACCATTTAGCTCAGCTAGAGTCGCAGCCAGCCGCTGTTAAGCCCCGCACCGAGGCCGTAACGGCGATCGCCATTGTGGGGATGGGCTGCCGATTTCCAAATGCCTCTAGTCCCGCCGAGTATTGGCACCTGTTGTGTACCGCTCAAGATGCCGTCACCAAGAATCGTCAGGGTGCTCAGTGGGGCGGATTTATCGCCCACGTTGACCAGTTCGAGCCCCAGTTTTTTGGCATCTCTCCTCGGGAGGCAACGCGGATGGACCCTCAGCAAAGGCTGCTGTTAGAGGTTAGCTGGGAAGCCTTAGAAAATGCCGGGATGACTCCTAGAATTATGGGCAGTCGTACTGGGGTATTTGTCGGCATCAGCAGCAGTGATTACTCCCGGCTTCAGTCTCCAGGAACCGGAGTAGATGCCTATATCGGAACGGGGAATGCTGCCAGCATCGCGGCCAATCGTCTATCCTATTTCCTCGATCTGCGTGGTCCCTCCCTGGCGGTTGATACAGCCTGTTCCTCTTCTCTGGTCGCGGTGCATTTAGCCTGCCAAAGCCTCCGCAACGGAGAGTGCGACCAAGCGCTCGTCGGAGGAGTGAATCTGATTCTTTCTGCCGACCTCACTCAGGCTTTTGCTCAGGCGGGCATGATGGCGGCGGATGGACGCTGTAAAACCTTTGATGCCGAGGCAGATGGATACGTGAGAGGAGAAGGCTGCGGAGTGGTGCTCCTCAAGCCTCTAGAACAGGCGATCAGCGACAAAGATAACGTATTAGCAGTGCTCAAGGGCTCGGCGGTGAATCAAGACGGGCGCAGTAACGGATTAACCGCTCCCAACGGTCCCGCTCAACAGGCAGTTGTGCGGCAGGCTCTCGCAAGTGCCGGTCTGCGGCCTCAAGATTTGAGCTACATAGAAGCTCACGGAACGGGCACCGCCCTCGGAGATCCCATTGAAGTTAATTCTTTGGCCCAGGTGTTGCTGTCAGAGCGCCCAGCGGATGCGACCTGTTTCATTGGCTCTGTGAAAACTAACATTGGTCATTTAGAAGCTGCCGCTGGCATTGCCGGATTAATCAAGGTGGTATTAGCGCTTCAGCACGAGCAAATTCCTCCCCACCTCCACTTTCATCAGCTTAACCCGCACATTGACCTGCGATCGCCCCTGGCCATTCCCACCCGGCTTTATCCCTGGAGTCGCTCTCGGGCGCGGAACGCTGGCGTGAGTTCGTTTGGGTTTGGCGGAACCAATGCCCACGTCATTGTTGGAGACTGGGAGACTTCCTTCTCAGAACCCCAAGTTCTGCCGGAGCGACCGCTGCAGGTGCTGACGTTGAGTGCTAAATCGCCCTCAGCTCTGTCAGCTTTAGTCCAAGCTTATCAGGCATACTTGTCGTCTCATCCGGAAATTCCGCTGGCCGACATCTGCTTCAGCGCTAACACAGGGCGAACCTCTTTTGAGCATCGGCTGGCGATCATCACACAATCGACCCAGCAGCTCAGCGAACAGCTCCAGGCCTGCGCTGCTGGCAAAGCCGTCCGGGGAGTATTTCAAGAACAGGCTCAAAGCCCCAAAGTCGCCTTTCTGTTTACGGGGCAAGGCTCTCAGTCCGTTGACATGGGCAAACAACTGTACGAGACCCAGCCAACGTTCCGCTCGGCCCTCAATCGCTGCGCCGATATTTTGGAGCCGCTCCTAGATAAACCCCTTCTCGAGCTGCTCTATGCTACTTCTGCCCACCTCTTAGACGAAACGGCCTATACTCAACCCGTCCTCTTTGCCATTGAATATGCCCTCGCGCAGCTCTGGCTGTCGTGGGGAATCGTCCCCAATGTGGTAATGGGGCACAGCGTTGGAGAATACGTAGCTGCCTGTATCGCAGGCGTGTTCAGCCTAGAAGATGGTCTGAAGCTGATTGCCGAACGAGGACGGCTGATGCAGGAGCTGCCCCAACAGGGAGCCATGGTCGCTATCTTTGCTGGGGAAGCCGAGGTGCTCGAGGCGATCGCGCCCTTCCCAGAAATTGCCATTGCTGCCTACAACGGGAATCACCTGGTCATTTCAGGAGACACCCAGGCGGTCCAGCAGGCGATAGCTTCTCTGCCAGGAGGCGTCAAAACCAAGCGACTGCCAGTTTCCCATGCTTTTCACTCACCGCTCATGGACCCCATCCTAGCGCCGTTTGAGCAGGCTACTCGGCGCGTTACCTATGCTCTACCTCAGATCGATATTGTGGCCAACACCACCGGAGAACTCGCCGGAGCAGACATAGCCACTCCTCAGTACTGGACCAACCATGTCCGTCAAGCTGTCCGCTTCTCCTCCAGCATTGAGCTGCTGAAAAAACACAACTATCAAATTTTTCTGGAAATCGGTCCCAAGCCGATCCTGTTAGGCATGGGTCGCTACTGCGTTCCCAACGCGAGCGCCCTCTGGCTCGCTAGCCTCCGTCCCGGTCGAGAAGACTGGCAGCAACTGCTGACGAGTCTTGCCCAGCTCTCGGTTCGGGGAGTTTCAGTGGACTGGTTTGGCTTTGACCAAGACTACGAACGCCGGCGGGTGGTCTTGCCAACCTATCCGTTTCAGCGACAGCGCTACTGGATTGAATCTCTGCCGCCAGAGACTCTTAAAGCCCCGGATACTTACCACGTTGAGTGGCAGCTAAAACCACCAACCCGGTCCCTGCAGCAGAGAAACGCTCGCGGGACGTGGCTTATCTTCGCTGACCGAGACGGAGTCGGCAAAACGGTGGCTCAAGAGCTCTCTGAGTACGGTCGCTGCGTGGTAGTCTACCCCGGAGAGGCTTACGCAGCTCAGTCATCTTATTGGTCGATTGACCCGTCTTGTCTGGCCCATTTCGACCGTCTGCTGGCAGAAAGCTTAGCGGGGGAGGAACTGAGCGGCATTGTTTATCTGTGGAGCCTCAAGACGGTCGAGCCATTAACCGGAACGGCGCTTCAGCAGTCCCAAAGCCTCAACTGTGGCAGCATTCTTCATCTGATTCAGGCTCTCCTCAAGCAGTCAGTTTCGTCTCGTCTTTGGTTGGTCACAAGAGGAGCGCAATCAGTGGAAGGAAGCGAAGTGTCTTTATCCGCTGCTTCTCTGTGGGGATTCAGTAAAGTCGTTGCTCTAGAACATCCAGAACTGTGGGGAGGCATCGTCGATTTGGCCCCCCAGGCTGAGCCAGACGAAAGCCATCAATTAGTCACCGAAATGCTCTCGGTCAACCCAGAAGGGCAGGTGGCTTTTAGAGGCGATCGCTATGTAGCCCGTCTTGTTGAGGCTCCTGTGGCTCGACCCACTCCGGCGGACGTATCCGCCGAAAAGACGTATCTGATCGCGGGAGGACTAGGCGCTTTAGGATTGACTGTTGCCCAGCAGCTCGTTCACTGGGGAGCTAAACAGTTAGTTTTGGTGGGACGGAGCCGCCCCACAAACTCGGCTCTGCAAACGATTCAGTCTTTAGAAGCGTCAGGAGCCCGAATTTTATCTCTTCAGGCTGATGTCTCCCTTGAGCAGGATGTTGCCGGGGTGCTGGACAAAATCGAGGCTGTCATGCCCCCCTTGCGGGGAATCATTCACGCCGCCGGAATTATTGATGATGGTCTGCTGCAAAATCAGTCCTGGGAGCGGTTAACCGCTGTTCTAGCGCCGAAAGTTTTGGGAGCTTGGCATCTTCACGCCCATACTCGTCATCTCCCGCTAGACTTCTTCGTGCTGTTTTCTTCGGTCGCATCACTGCTAGGGTCGGCTGGTCAGGGAAATTACGCCGCTGCTAATGCCTTTCTCGATTCGATCGCGCACTACCGTTGTCATCAAGGGTTGCCAGCCCTAAGCATTAACTGGGGACCGTGGCAGATCGGAATGGCGGCCTCGACCCGGCTGGCTAGAGGAATTGACCCGATTGCAGCCGAGCCAGGGTTATCTGCCCTAGCTCGGCTGCTGACCCAGACCGGACAAGTTGGCGTCTTTCATGCCGACTGGAACGAACTCAGCCGTCAGTTCCCAGAACGTTCCGATTGGCAATCACTGGTGAGAGATGATTCATCCTCATCCCCACCGCCGAGCCAGGTTTTCGAGAAGCTATTAGCGTTGCCGGCTGACCAGCGAGAGGAATTTTTAGGTGTTTACCTGCAAACCTCCCTCGCGCAAATCCTCCAGATCCCGACGGTCTCGACCACCGATAGCCTGCTCGACAAAGGCATGGATTCGCTTATGGTGATGGAAGCGATCGCCGAGCTGAAGCGCGATCTGCGGTTGATGCTGTATCCGCGAGAATTCTACGAGCGGCCCAAAATTGCGGCTTTAGCCAAGTATCTTGCTGCTGAATTTGCCAAAACCCACGGAGGAGAAGAGCGGCCCTTCAATCGGGAAGCGCTCCCACCGGAAACTCTGGCGGCCTTTAAATTTAGGGCTAAAGCCGTTAAGGCTCGCTCTCAAAAGAAAATTCCCGGCATCGCCCTGATTCTCTCTAGTCCTCGTTCCGGCTCCACTCTGCTGAGAGTGATGCTGGCCGGACACAAACACCTAATCTCTCCCCCCGAACTCCACCTGCTGCCCTTTAACTCTATGGGAGAACGAAGGCAAACCCTGGCTGCTTCTCATTTGGGAGAAGGACTCCAGCGAGCCTTGATGGAGCTCAAAGGCATCGATGCCGCCACCAGCCAACGATTGGTTGGGCGGCTGAGCGAAGAAGATACCGCGATCGAGCAGGTGTATGCCCTGCTCAGCGAACTAGCAGGCGAGCGCCTGCTGATCGATAAGTCTCCGACCTACGCCTTTCATCGAGAGACTCTCGACCGAGCCGAAGCGCTGTTTGAGCACGCGAAATACATTCACCTGATTCGCCACCCCTACGCGGTGATTGAGTCTTTCTGCCGCCTGAGAATGGACAAACTGATCGGCTCTGAGACCGACGCTCCTCATCAGCTTGCCGAATCTATTTGGCGGCAGAGCCATCAAAATATTGGCGATTTTCTAGCGACGATCGACTCACAGCGCCATTATCTGGTGCGGTACGAAGATTTAGTGGCCAATCCGACCGCCGTCATGCAGAACCTCTGTCAATTTCTGGAGGTGACGTTTGAGGCCTCTATGTTAAAGCCCTATGAAGGGCACCGCATGACTGAGGGGGTGCAGCAACAATCGCTGTCGGTCGGCGATCCGAATTTTCTCACCCACAGCCAGATCGATGCTCGCTTAGGCGATGCTTGGAAAGCAATTCACCTGCCACAGCCGCTGTCTCCGCTGACCCGTCGGCTGGCGGCTACCTTTAACTATGAGCTGCCGCTGGCAGACAGCCCGACTCAGACTGGGCACGAAGTGTTTCTCGACGTCAGAGGACTCAAGCTGTGCCTGTGTACTTGGGGGCCCGAAACAGGTCCGCTGGTGCTGTGTCTTCACGGCATTCTAGAACAGGGCGCTGCTTGGGAAGCCGTCGCCATGCCGTTGGCTGCTCAAGGTTACCGGGTTGTCGCTCCCGATCTTCGCGGACACGGGCGTTCCGACCACGGGGCAGCGGGTGGTTCTTATCACCTGTTGGATTTCTTGGGAGATCTTGATGCGATCGCGGCTCAGTTGACCGAGCAACCATTGATTCTCGTTGGCCACTCTTTCGGCTCGGTTGTGGCGGCAATGTTCGCCAGCAGCCGACCGCAACGGGTGAAAAAATTAGTTTTAGTAGAGACCATTCTGCCGACCGAAGAAGCTGAGGAGGAAGTCGCTGAACAGTTAGCCACTCACCTTGATTATCTCGCATCGCCGCCCGCCCATCCCATTCTTCCAGATGTGGCCATCGCTGCTCAGCGATTGCGTCTCGCCACCCCTGCCCTCTCAGAAGCAACGGCGATGAAACTCGCTCATCGCCTCGTCGAGCCCTGTCCTGGAGGGGTCCGCTGGCGCTGGGCGGCTCAACTCCGAACCCGCGCCGGCATCGGCTTCAACGGCATGAGTCGCTCCCGCTATTTGAGTCTGCTGGCCAACATTCGCGCCCCCATCACGTTAATCTATGGAGATAACAGCAACTTTAACCGCACCGATGACCTCCAGCAGCAGCACTCAGCCATGCCCCACGCTCAGCAAATCGTTCTTCGCGGCGGGCATAATCTGCCGTTAGAAGCTCCTACCGAGATCGCGGAGGTGATTGGCCAATGATTCATTGGTGGGAAATTCCTCTGGCTTTGTTATCGTTTTTGTTCAACAAAGTTGTGAAATTCTTTATTGGTGTCGTCTATACTCTTTATTTAGCTTTTAACCAGCAAAGAGCCCATCAGTGGCAGGTATTGTCTGAGGAAACCTTGAAGAAACCGCTGAGTCTTCCCGTCTTGATGACCAAAGCTCCGCGCTGGAATACTCACGCCATTATCGGGACATTAGGGCCTTTTCGAGTGCAAACAACGATTTCACTTGATGGGGAAACGGCAAACCAGTCGGCTCAGTCTTGGATTGCTATTTTTTACAGCTTCCCCGGCTATCAGACGATCGCCAGCTTAGAATCAAAACACGTCGCTCAGGACGGCTGGGTATCTGTCAATCTTAGACCGGGTCAATACACGATTGGGTTAAGGTACTATAGCTGGTATCAGTCGGTTCGGCTACCCGCTATTAAAGCTGACGGCCAAACTGTTGCGGCGGCTTGCGAAATTGACCCTCAGATTAATCAGTTTTACCACAGCTTAAGCGACAAAAAAAATTGGTTTTATCTGGGGCTGCACACCTATATTTTCACGCTGCTGAAGGCGAATTGGCTGCCCGCTCCCTTGGTGAAGCGCGAGTACTTGCCAGTCGGAGCAACTGATACAAAATTTTTCTACGGTTATCTGCACAAAAATGACACGTTGCAGGTAAACGTTTATCCTCAGCTTCTCAGCTCCTACGATATCTACTTAACCCTCTACGATCGCTCTAGTTTGCCGGTAAGCTGGTGTCAGCTAGAATCGGAACAGACAGCTCAAGCCATTCATACTGATGGCTCCTATTTATTCCGCCTACGTCAGAAACCCACTGTCTTAGAGACAGCAATACCGCTAAACCAGGCAGTCGATCGGCAACCTAGTCAGGTAACAGTCATGCTCGAGCCAGCCGTGGCATATTCCTGCTAGATTGAAAAGGGTTTCTGGAGGATTCGTGTTAACGGCTAAAGCAATATGGCAAAAACAGAGCAACGGAGCTTTCTCCTCGATTTTGAAAAACCTCTGTGGGAGCTAGAGTCTCGAATTGAGCAGATTCGAGAACTCGCTCAGGAGAATCAGGTTGATGTTTCTGGAGAAATTTCTCAGCTAGAAATGAGGGCTGTGCAGTTGCGCAAAGAAATTTTTAGTGCACTCACTCCAGCACAGCTGCTTCAGTTGGCTCGCCATCCTCGCCGACCGAGTACCCTAGACTATATCCAGGGCATCAGCGATGAATGGTTTGAGCTGCACGGTGATCGCGGCGGCTACGACGACCCGGCCATCGTTGGTGGCGTGGCTCGTTTGGAAGGACGACCGATCGTCATTATCGGGCATCAGAAAGGTCGAGATACCAAAGACAACGTCGCTCGTAATTTTGGCATGGCTTCTCCGAGTGGCTATCGCAAGGCGATGCGGTTGATGGAGCACGCTAACCGCTTTGAGATGCCGATTATTACCTTTATTGATACTCCTGGGGCTTGGGCGGGAGTAGAAGCCGAAAAACTCGGCCAGGGAGAAGCGATCGCCTATAACCTCCGGCAAATGTTCTGCCTAAACGTGCCGATTATCTGTACCGTCATTGGCGAAGGTGGTTCTGGCGGCGCTTTAGGCATTGGCGTGGGCGATCGCCTTTTAATGTTTGAACATGCCGTCTACACCGTTGCTACTCCAGAAGCCTGCGCGGCCATTCTCTGGAAAGACTCGGGGAAAGCCGAACAAGCCGCCGGTGCTCTCAAAATTACCGCGTCAGATTTGAAAAGCCTCGGCATTATTGACCAGATTCTGGAGGAACCGGTGGGCGGAGCGCATACCGACCCTCTGGGAACCGCCGCCATTCTCAAGCAAGCTTTGGTGAACACCCTCAAAGAACTCTTGCAGATGAGCTCCGAACAGCGTCGTCAACTGCGCCATCAAAAGTTTCGCAGTATGGGCATTTTTCAAGAATCCATCTGACGACAGAGGTCTTCCCTGGCTTTGAGCAACCCGAGTGCTATAATTGCAAAGGCAAGTTCGCTGAATCTCTTTTATTCCCAACTGGAAGAAGACTTTTTCAGTTTTTCCTTAACGAGCGAACGGTTGGGCAGACAGGCAAAATTGCTGATTATCGAGACTCCATTCAAAATTTGTGACATGAGTTTGCTGGCCGTTAACTTCGGGCTACTGCTGAGTAGCCTAGCTATTTTGATGAGTTTTGGTAAACATCTGCTCAAGTCGGCCTTATTCGATGAACGTAGCACCCAACATCCGAGCGGTTTATGACTTCTTCTGTAGAGCAGCGAGCGATTATTACAGGAGCCAGTAGCGGTATTGGCAAGGAGACGGCTCTAATCTTCGCTAAGGCGGGCATTGATGTTGCTTTAGTTGGACGCTCTCCGCAGCGGCTAGAGGCGGTCAGAGGTGCTGCCGCCGAACACGGGGTACAGGCAAAAACCTATCAAATCGATCTCGCTCAAGTGGAATCGGTGAAAGAGCAGCTAGCCGCGGTCGTAACCGATTTTGGCTCTGTTGATATTTTGGTCAACAACGCTGGCATTGGCTATACAAATCCGCTCAGCAGAACGGCTTTAGCGGATTGGCAACGGGTTCTCGATCTCAATCTGACCAGCGTTTTTCAGTGTGTCCTGGGAGTTTTACCCCACATGCGCGCTCGTACCCGAGGAACCATCATCAACGTTGCTTCTATTGCAGCCCACAACTCGTTTCCGGACTGGGGAGCGTATAGCGTCAGCAAAGCAGGCCTCGTTGCCTTTTCTAAAATTCTCGCCGCCGAAGAAAGGCAGCAGGGCATCCGCGTCGTGACAATTTCTCCGGGGGCGGTGAATACATCGATCTGGGATACGGAAACGGTTCAGGCTGATTTTAACCGCCGAGCGATGCTCTCTCCTGAGACGGTGGCCCAAACGATCCTCCATGCAGCCCTGCTGCCCCAGCAAGCCGTTGTTGAAGACCTCACTTTAATGCCCAATGCCGGGGCTTTGTAGGAGAGCCTTATTAATGGCTTCACTAATCAACGAACGCAATGAAAAAACAATGACAATAGCTTCTTCTAACACTCATAACCGCTTTGAATCTGAGTTAAAGAATGGACATCGCACTGGAGAAGGAGTTTCTCCCAGACCAGACCGCAACACCAGCAGAGGACAACAGGCTCAGGTTCGTCCCACTCTTGATGCCGAACAAGCCCAGGAACAGCTCATGGAGTCTGTGCGGGGGATACTAGAGGCGGTCGGAGAAGATCCAGAACGAGAAGGATTGCTCAAAACGCCAAAGCGTGTTGCAGAGGCGATGCAGTTTCTCACTCAAGGCTACGATCAGTCTTTAGAGACTCTTGTGAATGGGGCTATCTTCGATGAAGGGCACAACGAAATGGTGCTGGTGCGGGATATTCACTTTTTTAGCCTTTGCGAACACCACATGCTGCCGTTCATGGGCAAAGCTCATGTTGCCTATATTCCTAATCAAAAAGTGGTCGGCTTGAGTAAGCTGGCTCGCATTGTCGAGATGTACGCTCGTCGCCTTCAGGTTCAGGAGCGGTTAACCCGTCAAATTGCCGAAGCGATCGCCACTGTTTTAGACCCCCAGGGAGTCGCTGTTGTCATGGAAGCGACGCATATGTGTATGGTGATGCGGGGCGTACAGAAACCTGGCTCTTGGACGGTAACGAGCGCTATGCTCGGCGTCTTCCAAGACGAGCAAAAAACCCGCGAAGAGTTTTTGAACTTAATTCGCCATCAGCCGAGCTTTTTTTAGCTTCCTTGAGAGATAACGGAACCTCTTCCTGGGTTATTAGCGTCTTCCTCAAGACTAAAGACGAGCTAATAGCAGTTTTTGCATGAGCAGGATACACAGGCTCTGAGTTGGGGACCATCAGCCATCAACCATTAACAAAAGCTAGAGTGCGATCCGGTACTTCATGCCAGTGCAAACGGCTATCAGTGTTAATTATTCAAACAAAGTTCAGTTCCAGGGGGAAAGCTCCCTATAATTCCTGTTATTGATCACCGTTAATCATACATAGGATAGGAGCCAAATTGTTTACAAACATTACTTCACCCCTGTTTATTGCCGTTCAAGCCACCGTTCCCCGCGCGCAGGACTGGACTTGGGAAATTGGTTTTGTCATGATTGCCTGTAACTTAGTAGCGATCGCGATTGGTCGCTTTGCCATCCAAAACCCTGGTAAAGGACCAAATCTTCCCTTTTCTCTTCCTGGACTTGGCAACGAGTTTGGCGTTCCCGAACTGCTGGCCACAGCCAGCTTTGGTCATCTAATCGGTGCTGGCGTGATTTTAGGACTGTCGAACGCCGGCGTTTTCTAAATCGGTCCCTCCAATATTTAGGAGACTTTTCTACCGGCCAGAGAACGAGCGTTTGCTATCGTTCTCTGGCAGTCATTTAAGCGCTCTAGTCGGCTAAAAATTGCTTAAAAGCGTTGACTGGCTACTTTTTTCTCCTGCTTGTGTAATATCTTTGGCTCAATCTGGGTATGCTAGGAATGCCTAAGCAAACGGGTTTGCTCTTTTAAAGATAAAGAGTGAATCGACTCCACCAAGCAGAAATATGTAGGTAAGCCAGTGATCACTCTCATCCTACTGCATCCCCTCAAAGCGATTCCGGTTCAGCATTGGTCTTTCAATCCTGATGCAGTTATTCGAGTAGGACGTTCAGCCAATAATCATGTCGTTCTCTACAGTGCGGTTGTCTCCCGGCAACACCTGGAAATTAAGTATAACGGTTCAGCCTGGGAGATCGCGAGTATGGGAGCAAACGGCACCTTCGTCAATGGCGAACGCATTACTCAGATGACGGCGGTAGATGGCATGATTATTCGTCTAGCTAGTTCCGGTCCTCAGATTAAAATTTTGATTGATTTAGAAAAAAACAAGGAACATTCGACACTGACCGAAAAACCAAGCCCGCGCACCTTAAACAGAAAACTGTTGAAGAAGACCTTAGTCAGCGATCGCACCGTAATCGGAACGCCCAAATTATAGAGCACATTTGAGAAAGCCTTACTGCTGATGAGCCGTTGAGCACTAGTTTTTGCCGACAGTGGCGATCGCTGTGTCGGCAACCGCTTCCAGAACGGCCAAGCTCGGAAATACCGCCTGACCCTGCTCATTAAGCCAGAGTAAGTACTCCACATTACCCGCTGGTCCAGCGAGGGGAGACCAGGTTAACCCCGCAAACTGCCAGCCTAACTCTCTAGCCGCTTGAGCAACCCCCCAAACGGCCTCAGCTTGATCTTTCGGGCTGCGCACAACGCCTTTTTTACCTACCCGCGCTCGCCCTACCTCAAACTGAGGCTTCACCAACAGCACGACCTCTCGCGGCGATGCTAACAGTGTCCACAGAGGAGCCAGCACCTTGGTGAGCGAAATAAACGATAAATCCATGACAGCAAGATCGGCGGTCGGTTCCTCGCCATACAGTTCGCTGACGGTGAGGTGGCGAAAGTTAGTGCGTTCTTTTAACACTACCCGTTCATCCTGGCGCAAACTCCAGGCCACCTGCCCATAGCCCACATCGACTCCATATACTCGGCTAGCACCGGCCTGGAGCAAACAGTCGGTGAACCCTCCGGTCGAAATCCCCCCATCGAGGCAGATCCGCCCGGCCACCTCAATGTCAAAGGTCTGGAGCGCCTTGGCCAACTTTTCTCCGCCCCGGGAAACGTAGGCAGGTTTTTGCCGGAGTTTGATCTCGGCGGTTGGCTCTACTGCGGTTCCCGGTTTATCCACCCGTTGCTGATTAACCTGGACTTCTCCAGCCCGAATCACTCGCTGGGCCTGGTGGCGAGAAGCACACAGGTTCAGCTCTACTAGCAGGGTATCGAGTCGTTGCTTGGGCACTTGGCTACCAGTCCCACATCACGGGATTGTCGTCGAGGTGGTCGGTGACCTGACGGCCAATCTGGTCGATGTCTTGCAGTTCGGCCTCGCTGAGCTGGACCTGAGCGGCTTTCGCATTCGCCGAGGCTTGTTCAGCGGTTCTCGCTCCGGCGATCGCGTTGGTCTGTGGCTGAGCAATTAACCAGGCTAGGGAAAGCTGAGCCAGAGTACAGTGATGGCGTTCGGCGAGCGGTCGGAGCTGGTCTAGAGCCTGCTGAGCGCGTTGATAATTTTCCCCCTGAAACAGTCGATTCTTAGCGCGATGGTCCCCCGGCTCAAACTGATGGTCAGGGCCGAATTTCCCCGTCAGTAAACCCTGCGCCATCGACGAGTAGGCCAAAATAGAAATCTTGTTTTCGATGCAGTAGGGCGCGGCATCCTGTTCCACCTGCCGCCAGAAGAGGGAATAGGGCGGCTGGAGACTATCGACCCGTCCATATCGAGACGCTTCTTCGAGCTGAGCGCGGGAGAAGTTAGATACGCCAATGGCGCGAATTTTGCCCTGCTCTTGGAGATGATTGAGAGCGCTCATGGTTTCTTCGATGGGCACTGGTTCGCTATTAAACGCGCCAGCGGGCCAGTGGATTTGGTAAAGGTCGATGCGGTCGGTGTTGAGATTTTTCAGCGAGCGCTCGCAGGCTTCAATGACCTGGTCGTACTGGAGATGATTGGCAAAGACTTTGGAAGCGTAGGTGACCTGATCTCGAATATCGGAGAGCGCCTGAGCTACGATTTGCTCTGAGTGTCCTTCTCCATAAACTTCGGCAGTATCTATGGTGGTAATGCCAGCTTCCACCGCAGCGCGAATGGCCTCAATGCTTTCCTGGTCATCAATCCCAACCCACATCCGTTTTCCCGCCTGCCAGGTTCCCATCAAAACGGGGGTAATTTTGACATCCGATAATCCAAGCGATCGCGTTTCCATAGTCAACTTCTGACAATTTCTTCTTTACTGTAACGAAGATTTAGCTTGCTAAACGCAGCACTCGGTTAGCGAACGCGACTCAGTCCTCTGGCCTGCGCTCCGCGTAGAGGGTAGTCCCTTAGACAAGAGGCACGTCTATCGGCGTGAATGTTTAGGTGTTGCAAGCCACAACTTCCACAGGAGTGTTAAGACATTATGTAGGGGAAAACACTTGCGAGGTGGATATGGAAATTGGCGTACCAAAAGAAGTTAAAGATCAAGAATTTCGCGTCGGATTAAGCCCGAGTAGCGTACGCGTTCTTTGTGAGAACAAGCACACGGTGTTCGTAGAAACCCAGGCCGGAGTAGGAGCTGGCTTTACCGATGAAGAATATCGCCTTGCTGGTGCCAAAATCGTGACCGCTGCCGCTGCCTGGAGCCGAGAGCTGGTGGTTAAGGTCAAAGAACCACTGCCGGAGGAATATTCGTGTATTCAAAAAGATCAGCTACTGTTTACCTATCTCCACCTCGCTGCCGACCGCCGCTTAACCGAACAGTTGCTGGACTCTGGCGTGAGTGCGATCGCCTACGAAACTGTCGAGCTGACTGGCGGAAAGCTCCCGCTGCTGCTGCCCATGAGCGTAATAGCAGGTCGTCTGTCGGTGCAGTTTGGTGCTAGATATTTAGAAAAGCAGCAGGGCGGACGAGGAGTGCTATTGGGCGGTTTCCCAGGAGTCCGCCCCGGCAAAGTGGTCATTCTCGGCGGTGGCGTCGTTGGCACCGAAGCCGCCCGCATTGCCGTTGGCATGGGAGCGCAGGTGCAGATTGTTGATGTTAACGTCGAGCGCTTATCTTATCTAGAAACTCTTTTTGGTTCAAGAGTAGAGCTGCTCCACAGTAATTCGGCTCAGGTGGAAGCGGTCGTTCCTGAAGCTGATTTACTCATCGGGGCTGTACTCGTCACGGGTCGTCGTGCTCCGGTTTTAGTGACTCGTCGTTTAGTCCAAAAAATGCGTCCTGGTTCTGTCATTATCGATGTTGCCGTCGATCAGGGCGGCTGTGTCGAAACCCTTCACCCTACCTCCCACACTCATCCTACTTACGTAGACGAAAACGTGGTTCACTTCGGCGTTCCTAACATGCCGGGAGCCGTTCCCTGGACAGCGACACAAGCTTTAAACAACAGTACTCTTCCCTACGTTCTCCAGCTTGCCAACTCCGGTTTAAAGGCCCTAGAAAAGGATGCTGCTTTAGCTGGAGGTCTCAACGTTAAAAATCATCGTCTCGTTCATCCAGCGGTACAGGCCGTTTTTCCAGATTTAAATGACCATTAGCGAATCAGGTCAAGCGCTCACCGCTAGAGCCTGTATAACCTCCCGTTTTTTTAGAGGACAAGGTGGCCGGAGAAGTTCCTCCCCGGGAGAGGACTCCACCGATATGGACCGATTTATACGGAGCAGATTCTGGAGTAGCTGTATCAATAAACACTTTGGGTGAGGGTAAAGACTAGTTGACGAGCAGCAATAGCTGACAAAACTTAATAATACAGCTCCAGATTCCACTGGGCGCTTCAAATGAGTCAATCCTTGTTCATCGGGATTTTTACTCGGTTTGCTGCCCCTAAAAATAATTAAATATACCTTAAAGATGAGTTAAATTTCTGTGGCTTTGTTACATTTGTTAATGTAAGCGTTCATAAATTGTCATTAATCACTCATCTTCTGTTATGTCTAAATCTTTACTTCTCACCAATCTGTTCAAGCCCAATATTTCCCCAAACCTCTGGTCTCAGTCTGCCTGGGCTATCCTGCGTACCGTTGTCGGTATTGTGATGATTCACAACGGACTAGATAAGCTTGCGAACATTGAAAGCTTCGCTCAAGCCTACGTCGAAGTCATCGGGCTGCCTTTTCCGATTTTCTTTAGCTACGTAGCAGCTTTTACAGAGCTCGTTGGGGCTCCTTTACTGGCCATTGGTTTGCTAACTCGGCCAGCGGCTCTGGGACTATTCTTCACAATGTGCGTTGCCATGTACCACCACATTCTTGTGGCCGGGTTTAATATTCCCTATCTGGAACTGTCGGCTATTTATGCAGCTTGCTTTCTGTTCTTTACAGTGAACGGTGCGGGACTCTTTTCGACAGATGCTTTAATTGCCAACTGGCTCGATGCAACGGCTTTATCCGAGCAGGCTAAGAGAATTATGCTTCTAGAAAGATCCTATCAAGCTGCCGGTGCAGATCAAGAGTTGGAGCGCATCAGCTAGAAGACGAGCATCAGCTCAGGCATCTAGCTATTACTCCTTGCGGAAGGTTTAGGGCGAGTTCTAGAGTGTTGAAATTAAAGACTCTAGAACTCATGCTCGATTTTGGGACAAGTCTAGCAAGAGCGAGCAAAGTCCCTGGCTTCTTTCCCCTCGCCTTAAGTCATGGCTAACTATTCTCGCCATCCTGTGGCACTTCCATCCGCTGACGGACATCATCAATCGCCAAATTGAGTTGGGCAATCTTATCCTCTAAACGGCGACGTGCTCCTTCAATACTTTCTTCGGTCGCTTCCGTCCCCGCAAGAACCTGTTCCTCCGCTGGACGACGGCGGGCGGTCAGCAGACTGCCAATAATGCCGCCCACAACGCTGCCAAAAATCGCTCCGGCTACAAATCCTCCGGTAAACCCTTCGCGCTGACTCATGGTTTTTTCTCATTCAACCGTTTAACTGCTGATCTAAACATGGCACATTTAAGGGGAGGTGTCTAAGTCCCAAAAGCGCGATCGCCGGCATCTCCTAACCCCGGAACAATGTATCCCTGCTCGTTGAGCTCTTCATCAATCATAGCGGTATAAATGTTGAGGCTCGGATAGTGTTCGCCTAACTTTTTTAGAGCTGTTGGTGCAGCGACGACAGAAACAATCTTAGTCAGCGCCGGATCGATACCGCGACTCACAAGCTGTTCCATAGCCCCAGAAATGGTTCCTCCCGTTGCCAGCATCGGATCGAGAATCAGCGTTCGTGTCTGCGAGTCAAACTGTTCCGGCAGTTTGTTGAGGTAGCAGCTCGCTTCGAGAGTTTCCTCGTCTCGTACCATGCCTAAATGATAAATCGATGCCAGCGGCAGTAAGGTTTGAGCGCCATCGAGCAAAGCCAGTCCGGCGCGCAGAATCGGCACAACCGCCACCGGTACTTCAGGATTAACAAAGGTCGCCGGACAGTTGGCTAACGGAGTTTCTACCGCTGTTTCTAAGGTTGGTAGCCAGCGACGACTGGCTTCGTAAGTTAACCAGCGCCCCAACTCTGTCATGGCGCTTTTAAATAGAGCGCTGGGGGTGTTGCGATCGCGGGCCACTCCTAGCCAATGCTTAATCAGCGGATGGTCGGGGACATAAACGCGCAGTTGCAAAGACATAAATAAGGGAAAAGGGGAAAGGGGAAAGGGAAAAGGGAAAGGATGTGCTTCCCGACGACCTTTTCACTTCTGACTAACCGCACAGCGGCTTGTCTGATTATATAAAAACTTGGGGTTGAACGCGATCTACATTCAACCCTTCTATAGACAATTTAGCCTGTTTCAGAGATCGCTTTAGGCGACCGCTTCTTCTCTAGCGGCGGCGGCTTCATCGGGATGAATGCCGAGTCTGGTTAGATTGAGGCGACCCCGGTTATCAAATCCGCGGACTTTGACCACAATCTCGTCTCCAACGGCCACTTCATCTTCTACCTTATTGACTCGTCCTTCTGCCAGTTGAGAAATATGTACCATGCCTTCTTTCCCAGGCAAAATTTCCACAAAAGCACCGATGTCAATAATCCGAGTGACGTGACCGACAAAGACATCCCCTTCGCTGAGCTTGCGGGTCATATTGTAGACAATTTTCTTCGCTTTCTCTGCTTTTTCGCCTTCAACGGCTGAAATTGTGACTGTACCATCATCATTAATATCGATTTTAGCTCCGGTTTCTTCAGTAATGCCCTTGATGGTTTTACCTCCAGGGCCAATCACTAAACCAATTAATTCTGGATCGATTTTGATGGTCAGTAATCTAGGAGCGAAGGGAGAGAGGCGCGTACGCGGTTCGCTAATCGTACCCAGCATCTTCTCTAAGATATGCAAACGGGCTGGTTTAGCTTGCTCAATGGCTTTAGCAATCACGTCGATGGAAAGTCCCGTAATTTTCATATCCATCTGGAGTGCCGTGATGCCAGAATCGGTGCCAGCTACTTTAAAGTCCATGTCTCCCAAAAAATCTTCAATTCCTTGAATATCGGTGAGAATTCGGACTTCATCGCCTTCTTTAATCAGACCCATCGCTGCACCGCTAACGGGTTTGATAATTGGCACCCCTGCATCCATGAGAGCTAAGGTTGAGCCGCATACAGACCCCATCGACGTTGAGCCATTAGAAGACACGACTTCGGAGACAACGCGCAGCACGTAGGAAAACTGCTCTTGAGGAGGCAATACTGGCATAATCGCTCGTTCTGCCAGCGCACCGTGGCCGATTTCCCGACGTCCAGGAGAACGCAGGGGTTTGGTTTCACCTACGGAAAAGGGAGGAAAGTTGTAGTGGTGCAGATAACGTTTTTCGTCTACTGGATGGAGGTCGTCCCCCAAATCTTGAGCGTCTCCTGGGGTTCCTAAAGTGGCAATGGACATCACCTGAGTGAGCCCTCGGGTAAACAAGGCGCTACCGTGGACGCGCTGGGGCAGCAGTCCAACTTTACAGGCAATCGGTCGGACCTGATCGAGTTTGCGACCGTCTACCCGCACTCCTTCGTCGATAATCTGAGCGCGCATCAGCTCTTTGGTCAGGGCTTTGAAAAGCTTGCCCACGGCTTTGCTATCTTCAGCAACGCTAACGCGAATCGAATCGTCTTCGCTCAGTTCGGCGATCGCGCTGTTAACGGCGGTCTCTTTGACCTGATCGAGAGCCTGATCGCGGGCATTCTTATCAAGGTCGTACTGAGACAGCACTTTTTTGATGTCTGCGGAGGCGCGATCACGAATAAACTGCTTCAGGTTCTCAGCGACTGCTGGTGCTGGTTCTTCCGGAATTTGCAGCCCTAATTCCTCCATGATTTCGCGCTGAGCGCGAATCAAATCCTGGACGGCTTCATAGCCAAAGTCAATCGCTTCAACAATGTCTCTCTCCGGCAACTGGTTTGCTCCCGCTTCAACCATCACCACCCCATCCGGGCTGCCTGCTACCACTAAATCTAGTTCGCCCTTTTCCACTTCTTCATAGGTTGGGTTGATGATGAAGTCATCTCCGACTAGACCAACTCGAACGCCAGCCATCGGTCCGTAGAAGGGAATTTGAGCGAGTAAAACCGCTACGGAAGCTCCCGTTACCGCTAAAACATCCGGTGGCACCTGTTCGTCCATCGACAAGGTAGTAGCAATAATCTGAATATCGTCTCGAATCCACTGGGGAAACAGCGGACGCAGCGGGCGATCAATTAGGCGGCTGGTGAGCACAGCTTTTTCTGGAGGACGACCTTCTCTTCTTAAGAAACCGCCAGGAATTTTACCAGCGGCATAGAGTCTTTCCTCGTAGTCAACCAGCAGCGGTAAAAAATCTGTTCCTTCTCTTCCTGGCGCACGAGTCGCTGTTACTAAAACCGCCGTATCTCCCGACTCAATTAAAACGGAACCGCCTGCTTGTGGGGCGAGCAGACCAATTTTGAGTCGAATATCCCTTCCGTCGAAGGATATCGACTTCTCAAATTCCTGCATTCAGCTTCTTTTCCTTTTGTCTCTTTTCTTTCTCTGTCGCAATCCTAGCATTTCTACTCCTTGACGGCTGAGATTCTCTTTGGCATTTTTAGCTAAGCTTTGCTCTTCTCAGCAAAAGAACAACCAGAGTTTTCAACTCTGTTACTCAACACATTTAGAGGATTAGACCAACTGAAATTCTTTTAAAGCCGGGAGGAAATTGGCATTTTCATGGCTAGGGCGACTCAGTTTAATGAGCGCAAAACGCTGGAGAGGCGTGAGGGCTGCCCACTGGGATAGAGAAACGGCTGCTCCATACTCGGCTGCTTTTTCTTGAACATTGACAGGAATCGTTGATGCATCCATCCACGGAGAATCAACCGCTAATTCCCCCGCTGGAGCGCCAGTTTTTTGGGTAACAAGGTGCTGGAGGAAGTCCCGATATCCCTCACTTTCTGCTGAAGTAGTGCAGGGCATTGCTACTAAAGTTTGCCGTTCCTCGGAAGTTAACTGGTTCCAATGATGTAATTTGAGCTTTACGCCACAGGTATCGAGCTTCATCCGCACGACCATTGGAATGCAGCGCAAAGAGTCAACAAAGTCGGCTTCAAATCGAAAAAAATCAGACATCAGTAAATTCTCTCATTTCAGTAAGCAGTATTTCAGATTTAAACAGCGGGGAAAAGGGAAAGACTGTCATCGTTTCCTGCATGGACTGCCGCTCATGCTGCTAGCATTGGCCAATCAAGACGTTTACAGAGCGATCACGTTTGCTCGCTCAAAGCAAGCAACGTAAATTTTGATGCTTTTTGAGTAAAAAACTGTGTTTCTTGTTACAAATTCTGCTACAGTCAATAGTTAGCTGCGCTCGAGCTGAGCAGAAATCTTTCCCTGGATAGCAGAGATAGCCACCACCCGGGGAGAAGCTAGGTAGTGGTGTGCCGTCGGCTCGCCACTGCGGCCCCGAAAATTACGGTTGGTGGCGTAGAGACCCACTTCCTCTTGGCCTAACACTCCCCGTCCTGCATTGATACAGGCTCCACAGCCAGACTTGAGCACTTGGGCTCCGGCCTGTTTAAAAATGTCTAGGTAGCCCAACGATTGCGCCTGCTGATGAATTTCTTGAGAGGCAGGGACAACAAATAAATCAACGTCAGAAGCGACTCGACGACCGCTTAAAGCCTCAGCAGCCTGAGCCAGATCGAACAGCTTGCCTCCGGTACAGGAGCCGATAAACGCCCGCGTAATCGGTACGTTTCCTAGTTGACTAATGCCGACCACTCGATCGGGACTAGGAGGACAGGCAATCTGCGGTTCTAGGTGGCTCAGATCGAATTGATAATCGCCCTGAGCATCCGCATCACTGAAAATTTCAGCAAAATCTGTTGCAGACCGCTGGCGAACATATTGGCAGGTTTCCTCGTTGGGAGCCATCAATCCGCAGATAGCTCCACACTCCACCGCCATGTTTGCTAATGTCATCCGTTCGTCGATAGATAACTGCTCTACAATCTGGCCCCGAAATTCGATCACTTTACCCGTTGCACCGCGACAGCCAATCTGACCAAGCAGGAACAGCATCATGTCTTTCGCGCTGAGGTAGGGGGGAAGAGTTCCTGCTAAATCGATCCGCAGCGTGGGCGGCACACGCATCCACATCTCACCAGTCGCCCAAATATTGGCCATGTCTGTGGTGCCGACCCCAATTGATAAGGCTCCAAAAGCTCCATAGGTGCAGCTATGGGAATCGGTTCCGGCGATCGCCATGCCGGGACGAATCAAGCCTTGCTGCGGCAGCAGCACGTGACAAATTCCGGCAGCTTCCCCAGGAGATACCACATCAAATAAGCGACATCCTTGCTCCTGGGCAAACTGCACCATCTGTTGATGCATCTGAATCGCTCGTCGGTCAGGACGAATATCATTAACCTGAATAAAATGATCGGCCACTAACACGACCTGGTTTGGATTCCAAACTCTAGCATCGTCTCCAAAGTGTCTGTAAAAAAGCTCGGCAACGGGTCCGGCGATCGCATCGTGGGACATGGCCAAATCAACCTGAGCAAACACCACTTCTCCTGGCTGTACGTAAGCATTACCAGAAGCGCGAGCCAAAATCTTCTCCGCCATTGTCATTGGGCGAGGTTCAGTGTCGCTGTTGGGAATCTGAATTTGATGGAGCCTCCGCCGCTGGTTAAAGGCAAACAGTCCTCCTGAGCGGGCGATCGCCTCAACAACTGGATTCTTAACTTCTTCTCCAATCACCTCTAGCGGTAATCCGATATTAATACTGTTGCGATAGAAAATGTCCGCAAAGGATCGAGCGCGAACCTTGCTAATCCCTGCGGCTTTAATGGCTAAGGGGGCATACTCTCGACTCGAACCGCAGCCAAAATTGTATCCAGCTTCAATAACGTCGTACTCTGGCAGTTTTCCTGGACCGAGCAGATGTTCAAAGGCGTAGTAGGCTAAATGCTCTAAAGCACCATTCGTGCCTCGCTTGGCGGGAATAATATCATCGGTGTTGATATCATCTCCGAGCTTGAGAATGTCAGTTTTGCTCATGTTTGGTTGTTGACAAGCTTAAGATTGAAGAGAGGGAAAGCTACTAGGAGTTTAGTAGATGATGGCACCATCAGATACAGAGATGGGAGAGTTAAAAGAGCTAATTCTTGGTTTAGACCAGAAAGTAAGTCGCCAGTATGCACAGCTAAACGAGCAATATAATCGGCTCAGCGACCAGTACAATACATTAGACAAAAAATTAGATGTTCACATTACTAAAACGGACGAGCGATTGGTAGCGCTTACTCAACGAACTGATGACAGATTAACAGCAACGGACGAGCGATTGGTAACGCTTACTCAACGAACTGACGACAGATTAACAGCAATCGCTCAACGAACTGACGACAGATTAACAGCGCTCGCTCAACAAACCGACGACAGATTAACAGCAATCGCTCAACGAACTGACGAGAGATTCTAAGCGCTTAATCAGCGCTTAGATGACATGCTAACGGCGATCGATCAGCGTTTTGATGGTGTCGATCAACGCTTTGACAGCATTGATAAACGAATCGATGGTGTCGATAAAAGTATAGAAAAGTTAGAGGGAAGAATCAATCAGCAGGATACCAGTTTCAGAGTAATTTTGCTCGGGTTAGTCGCTGGCTTGTTGAGTCTACTAGCGAAAGTGGTTTTCTTTCCGTCTCGACCAATGATTTAAGTAGATCGAGAAAAAGCCACAAAAACGTGCTCTTCTCCAGAAAAGAAACTGAGAACTGACGACTTCACCATTTTTTTCCAATCACACCCACTCCTTAAGCCGCTTCAGAAAGCTCCTGCAAAAATAGCTCCACTAGCTCCTGCGTATTGACCAATATTTCCCTTCCTTGGAGTGAGAGATCGGCTGTGCGATAGCCTTGAGCCAAAAGCTGCTCCTGAACCTGCACGATCCTGTGTGCTGCTCGCTGTTCTCCCCAGTGCTGAAGCATTAACACAACGCCTTCCAGAGTTCCTAGCGGATTAGCAATGCCTCGACCCGCAATATCCGGTGCTGTACCGTGAACGGGTTCGTACAGGCCAAACCCCTGAGCGTTCAGGCTGGCAGAACCAAGTAAACTGATTGACCCGGCGATCGCCCCGCCCAAATCACTGAGGATGTCGCCAAACAGATTCCCCGCTAAAATCACATCAAAGTATCGAGGATTCATCACAAGCTGCATCGCCAGATTGTCCACTAGCATTGGTTCAACGATTATTTGCGGAAAATTTAGGGCTTCTTCCTGGACGAGATGTGACCACCGCAAGCAGGGCAAAGCATTTTCTTTATGAGCTACCGTCAGTAACCCGCGACGATTTTGAGCCTGCTGCAGGGCTACTTGAGCAATCCGCCGCATTTCCCAATCGTAGTAGCGCATGGTGTGATAGCCATAGCCGCCATTTTCATCCTCCCCGCATCCCGCAGGACCAAAGTAAATACCGCTGACTAATTCTCGAACGAAAAGAATATCAATTCCCTGAAGCTTGTCTTTTCTCAGAGGCGATTTGTCATACAAGCTGGGGAAAGAACGAACAGGTCGCAGGTTGACAAAAAAATCAAACTGTTTCCTCAGTTCTAGCAGTCCCCCGCTGGTGACAGCCCCAAAAACAATGCCGTCAGCGCCTTCGCAAATTTGCGCTGTCACTCTTGGAAAAAAAGCTCCAAGTTTGCTGTAGGCTGGTTTTCCGATCAGGCCATAATCAATCTTCACTTCAAAACCATAGAGTTGAGCCACCTGGCGTAAAATTTCCAAGGCCGCATCAACCACCTCTGGTCCAATTCCCTCTCCAGGAAGAGCTACCACGCGATATTGTTTCATTGCCTCATACTCATCTACGTTGAAGTTCCTCCGGGACGGGGAAATAGGGGAAATAGTTGCTCCGCAACGGGGAAAGGGAAATCCGTCCCTAGCGGGACCGGGAAGGGGAAAAGGGTAAACAGCGAGCAGTGACCACACTAACTAGCTAATTTGATAACTGATAACTGCTCACTATTAAATTCCTTTCCCCCTTACCCTTTTCCCTTTGCCCCGCGCCTGCGGCGCTATGCGCTTATTGGTATTTCTGTACAAACTCCTGAATGGCTTGATAGTATTTGCTTTCTTCAACGATGGCAACATCGTTGTGTCCGGCTTCAGGAATAAGCAGGAGTTGCTTAGGACCGTTAGTTGCTGCATATAGCTCCTGGCTCATGCGCGGGGGCACGGTGCGATCGCTACTGCCGTGAATAAAGAGAAACGGCATCTGGAGGGTGCGGATCTTAGCCAAAGAATCAAAGCGCTGCGTCAAGATCCAGTCTATGGGTAAAAGCTGATAAGTCCCTACGTGGTCTACCATCGCCCGTATTGAGGTGAAGGTGGATTCTACGATTACCCCGGCTGAGTGTGGCTGACGGATAGCTAAATCAATAGCGATCGCTCCTCCTAGGGACTGTCCGAAGAGAAAAATGTTCTGAGGGGAAATCTGCCGCGTTTGGGTGAGATACTGCCAAGCCGCTTCGGCATCCTCGTAGGCGCTGGCTTCACTCGGAAATGAACCAGTACTGTACCCGTAGCCGCGATAGTCTATCAGCAGGACCGATAGACCCATTTGCTGAAAGCGAGCCGCTCGATAGACTAGATCGCCGATATTGCTGGCGTTGCCGTGGAAGTAGAGCAAGACGTGCTCTCCCTGGGCAGGAATCCACCAGCCGTGAACCTCCCCGACGGACATCGGCAGCCGCACCTCTTCATACTTCAAACCGACATCAGTCGGAGTGGCGGCCAGGGTCGCTGTGGGAAAAAATATCAGTCGGGTTTGCCACAGGCGGAGACAAACAGATAACCCAAAATAAGCCGCTAAGATTACTCCTCCAAAAATGAAAACCCCTTTTGCCAAAACTGAAGCTGATTTCATTAGGGCGAGAACCATACTTTGCTATCAAACTGCGTTCCCTCTGAGAGATGGACGTTAATGCCAGTCGCCGAACCAGAGGCAATATCCGTGCGGTGATCGCCATTATAGTCGCCCTGACGGATATAGCCCGGATCTCCCCACGTTCCGGCTACAAGCCAAGTGGCGTTTTCAAAGCCGGAGCCAGTGGAAAGGTGAACAGACACATTGCTCCCTACCGCAGAGGCCAGATCGGTTCTGCCATCTCCATTAAAGTCGCCCGTCCAGCTAAACTCGGGACTGCCCCAGGTTCCGGCTACCGCCCAGGCCTGACTGTCGAACTGTGTTCCTTCCGATAGATAAACGTTCACGCTGGAGGCAGCAGCCGAGGCCAGATCGGTTCTGCCGTCCCCGTTAAAATCCCCGGCCCAGCTATGTCCTGCTCCTCCCCAGGTTCCAGCGACGAGCCAGGCAGCACTCTCAAAGCTCGAACCGGTCGACAGATGCATAAATACCTCATTGCCGACAGCCGAAGCCAGATCGGTTCTGCCGTCTCCGTTGAAGTCTCCGGCCCAGCTATATTCGGGTCCACCCCAGCGACCCGGGACAGACCAGACTTGACTGGTAAATTTCGTTCCTTCTGAAAGATGTAGGTAAACACTGGCGCCAGCAGCCGAGGCCAGGTCGGTTCTGCCATCTCCGTTGAAGTCTCTTGCCCAACTGAAGCCTCCGCCTCCCCACGTTCCGGCGACGAGCCAGGTAGCGCTATCGAAACTGGAACCAGTTGACAAATGCAGGTAGACAGTATTGCCAACCGCAGACGCTAAGTCCGCCCGACCATCCCCATTAAAGTCGCCCACCCAGCTATACTCTGGGCTGCCCCAGACGCTTGAAATCGTCCAGATCTCGTTTGTAAATCCGGTTCCGGTAGAAAGGTACATATAAACGCTGTTCTGAGCGGCAGAGGCAATATCAGTTCTACCATCCCCATTGAAATCTCCGGTCCAGGTGTAGCCAGGACTTCCCAACTGAATTATTCCTTGAGCCGCTGTCTGAGTACACGTGCCAAAAGAACCCACAACAAAGCTAAAAGCTGAAATTGCCTGAATTAATCGCATAGTAAATCGAAGGTTGCTAAGTCAAAATTGGATACTTCAGCATGAATAATCCTGCCGTCTTCAATTTTATCGGCGCTTATCAGAAAATACAGAGAATTTAGCACTATTTTTGGTTTTTGAGGTAATCATTCGTAATTCTGGTTGCAGGGTGAGTGGCTTCCCTCAGACAAGCTGCGTCGAGCAAGATGAGAGTTTCTGTTGAGACGACTGAACAGTTAGGCACAAGCTGAGGGAAAACGGGGTTCTGCTGGGCGATCGCTTCCTGGATCTCATTGTTAAATGAGGTATGAACAAGCCAAGGCTGCTCCTGAAAATAATCCGGCTCAAAAGCGGTTCGATCGATCAGCCAATAATCGATGTCGTATTTTTGAATTACGTGGTTAAGTATTGAAGGATCGGCGCTATACTGGGCGCGAATCAGATCCCTCGCTCGCTGCTGCATGGGCGTGTAGTAAGCGGGGTGAAAGGCGAGGGCAAGCTCTTGACTAAAGAGAACGGAGCGCTGAGTGAAGGCCGGTAGATTATCCGCTTCTTGGGCGATAGAAGCAATCAGCGTCTCTGACGGCTGCGTCGCCAAAAACCGATAGATGGCTGGGGCTGGTCCAATGATCCAATTTTGCCAAGAGAGAAAAATCCCGGGCAAAATGGGAAACCAGCAAGCAATACCTAAAAACGTGCTAGTGAGGCCGATCAGAACGATTTCTTGTCGGGTCAATGGCGTTAGCGACTGTAATCTGCGACAAAGCCATCGCTTTCCGGTATCGAGAAACCCGACGACAACCATGCCGGTGGCCATGACCATAACAAATCTCAAGCTGTAGTAGGTGTAGCGACTGGGAAGATAGAGCTGAAGAAAAAAGAGATGAGCGAGGATGAACAAACCGAAAGCCGCCACTAGAATCTGCCCAAGGATAGCGACTTTGGGAGTAATTCGCTTCGCTAACGGCAGCCGAGATTTCAGCAACCAGGGTAAGGACAGACTGATCCAGAGAATTGGAGGATACAGAGGAGCCAGCACTCCGCTTGTTCCTTGCAAGAAAAAGCCGATAGAGTCTCTAAAATAGGCGCTTCTTCCCGGATGAGTAAATTCTGGCATGGCTCTCATCTGAGTCGCTGTTACCAGCGGTCCAAACGCTTCAGATACTGGTTGAGAATAGGTGAGTAGGACAATCGCCATCACAGTCAATCCAGTGAGCAACAAGAGGACATGAGTTTGGAACGGGGTTCGGTATGGTGAGCGACCGGTAAGGAGATTGTCTGGTTCGCTGCTAACCAGTCCTGGAGAAGGTCGCAGGCGCAGGCCCAGAACCGTTACCGATATCAGCAG
Source organism: Cyanophyceae cyanobacterium (assembly GCA_050331735.1). Lineage (GTDB taxonomy): Bacteria > Cyanobacteriota > Cyanobacteriia > Cyanobacteriales > JBHJGN01 > JBHJGN01. Next base: position 2,520 of record JBHJGN010000061.1, on the reverse strand, counting down.
GAGTTGAGGATAAAATAAGCCTTGGAGGACGATCGTAATCGCACACGGAATTAGCGATCGCTGCAAAAGATAATAGAGAAAAGCGGCAAAGATCGGATAAATAAAGGCTCTTGGTGCGGCTGAGATGAGATCGTCTTCTGTCCAAAAGCTCTGATTTTGCAGGAGGATGGTCAGAAAAGCTCCGGCAGGAACGTTCATGAGCAGTAAGGAGACGCGGAACAGGTAAACGGTAGCGATTATTGCTAACCCAATCGGCAGCACTTTGGCAAAGACAAGCGGCTCAATCCCCAGTTGCGCTCCTAGCCAGTAGACGACTTTGAAGCCAGCCGGAGCGATGGTGCGATAATACTCTGCGATCAGATCGTCTGGAAAAAGCTGAGGCTCAACAAATTGCTGTAGCCAGACAACATGAAGCCGAGCATCGTCCTGCACGATATAGTCATAGCTAAAGGCGTGATAGAGAGAAAACAAACCAAAATACAGAGGAACCAGTAAGCTCAGACCAAACCAAATCCTTGTCGTCATTTCTTTAGATACCAAAGCTGTTGCGGTTGAGTGCTCTCGTTCCTCTTAGCCGTAGAACTGAAAACATCAGGGGTCAGCCCTACTGTGTTACTAGCGATTGTTCATTCTCCCCTGCTATCCTCACTTCTGCCCATCACTAACCTGTTCACTGCCTGCCAATTAATTTGAGCTAGTCGCGATAGCCCCGCGCTCTACCGACAGGTGAGCGTCGAGAAGGATAGCGCGATAACTGAAGCGAACGCGGAAGTTATCAATCAGGGGTGTTTTGCTTTTCTACATAAGCTTTTAACGGCGAAACAGTAACACCTCCACAGCTAGCAATGAAGTAGGCTTCGTTCCACAAGACGGCTTTTTTGTATTGGCTCGTTAACTCTGGAAACTCAGAGCGTAGCCTTCTGCTGGTTATTGATTTGATGTTACCAACCAGCTTTGGTAGCTCTAGCTGTGGGTAATACTGAAACAACAAATGAATGTGGTCAGCTTCGCCATTGGCTTCAATCATCTTGCAATCCCACTTGCAACACAGCTCCCAAAGCAAGGCTTGTAGGCGCTCAATCATTTCCCTAGAGAGAACCTTGCGACGATACTTGGTAGTCAGAATTAGATGGGCTTTCAAGTCCGAGATAGCGCGACCGCTAGAGACAAAATCATCTTTCATTATCACTGTAGTTAAATTTTGGTACACTCATCGTATGATAACTAGCTACCAGTACCGACTTCTGCCAACCTATCAACAGCGCTGCCGCATGGACCAGTGGTTAGACATGCTGCGCCGTCAGTACAACTGGTTGTTAGCAAATCGCTTCGATTGGTGGACCATGAATCGCTGCTCCGTTAACGCTTGCCCTTTGACGTGCAGCATTGCTCAGCCGAGAGAGCCTCCCGAATATTATTCTCAGAAACGGTCCTTGGTGGTTCTTAAGCAAGAGCGCAAGTGGGATAAAGACATCCATGCTCACGTGCTACAGGACATGGTGAAGAGAGTCGAGTTGGCATTTCGGCGCTTGATCTCTGGAGACAGCAACGGTAAGCGTAGCGGGAAGCCACGTTTTAAGGGCAAGAATCGCTATCGGACATTTGCTTATCACTCTGTTAAGCCCGACTGCATTTCAGAAAATCGGATTACGCTGCCCAAGCTGGGAGAAGTTAAATTTATACAGCATCGCCCAATCCCCAATGGTTTTACCATCAAGCGGGCACTTGTTACCAGGAAAGCTGATGGCTGGTACGTTACGCTGACGCTAGAAGACAAGTCGGTTCCTGATCAGCCCGAAGTTGATGTTGTGCCAACTGCCACTAACAGTATTGGGGTAGATGCCGGACTAGAATATTTTGTCGCCTGCTCGGATGGCGATCTGAAAAAGCCTCCTAAGTTTTACAGGCAAGCTGAAGGAAAGCTAGCTCATCTCTCTGCCAAGCGAGACAGTCGAGTTAAAGGTAGCACAGCTAGACGCAAGCTTAACCAAAAAATTCCTCGCTTACACCAACGCATTGCTAGGCAGAGGCGGCAATGGCACTTCGAGCTTGCTAACCAGCTCCTAGACAAGGCACAAGTTATTTTTGTCGAAAACCTCAAAGTAGCTAGCCTGACTCGACGTAACAAGCCCAAGCTTGACGAGGATGGACACTTTCTGCCCAACGGTCAAGCAGCTAAGTCGGGTCTTAACAAATCTTTTGCCGATGCGGGGATAGCTGGGTTCCTCAACGAAATCCTGCCGTACAAAGCTGCACAAGCTGGGCGGTTGGTCGTGAAAGTCAATCCAGCAGGAACTTCTCAACATTGTGCAGAATGTCTCAACCGAGTTGACAAGGAGCTGTCAGACCGCTGGCATCTGTGTTCTGGCTGTGGCTCAATGCTGCCGCGAGATCTTAACTCGGCTGTACTGATTCAAAAAGTGGGGCTGGGCGTTCGCCTCACTATAAAACGCGAATCCCGTCAAGGGAGGAGAAGCCAGCGTTGTACCGCCTAAGCGGTCAACTTCTGGAGTACGTCAC
>JBHJGN010000060.1:0-4418 GCA_050331735.1 Cyanophyceae cyanobacterium | reverse complement strand
TTGGACTGGAAGCGGTCCTATTGCGGCTAATGCCGTTCTTGACGATTTGTTTAAGTACTTAGTAGAGGAATAACGATGGCAAACCACGCACTGATCATCTGCAAGTCCTGCCAATTGTCAGCCGTTCGAGAAAAACACAGCGACGAAACCGACGGGACTCGGCTGCTGAAGGAGCTTCAGCTCCTTTACGACCAGTGGACTCGTCGGAACGAACTGGCGATTGAGACTACGAGTTGCCTGTGCATTTGCGAACGTCCCTGTGCTATTGCCTTTGTTGGCACCCAAAAACCTACCTATCTGTTTGGCGACTTGCCGCCCCTGGAATGCGCCGCCGATTTGCTCGCCGCCAGCGAACTTTATCTCGACAGCGACGACGGTATGGTGCCTGCCTTTCAACTTCCTGCTTCCCTCAAACCTCACCGCATCGCCCGTATTCCTCCTGCTCCCTAGGGCTACTACATTTGTTCTGGGTAATCAATAGGATTTGATAGAAGTAGCGAGCAAGTCATAATTGTCTTCTTAACTTTTGAATCTACTTAACCAAGCTTCTACGGACATTTTTGAGAAATCAAGTCAAGCTTCACCTAGTTCTAAGTGTTCTTGGGATAGAGTGTTTAGGTGATCGCGCGGTCTAAAACTTTGAGCTTTCTATAATTTGAAGTTATTTTTATTTCGATAAGCACAATTGCCATTACAGTCTTTATTAACACACAAATGCAATTATTCTTTATTTAGTTGTTTCACAAATGTTGCGTGTTCAGGTGAATTTAATCCCTCTTGCACCACTGCCAACACCCTTGACATATCTCCTGCCAGCAAAGCTGAAACCGCCAACCATAGACCCGGAAATACATGACTGCGAATAATGCCATTTTCATCAATAGGGAGCAATCTATACTCTCCTTCTATCAAATAAAACCAATCGAGTTGATTTTCAAAGGATTGCCAAACGATATACTCCGATACTCCATTGCGACGATAAGCTTGCTTTTTACTACCTGTATCGATTGCCGCACTGCTCGCCGCAATTTCTACCACTAATTCTGGAACTCCCTCCAAATAACCATCATCGGTTAATTTAGCTTTTCCTCCCACCGCTTCATCCAAAATCAACACAATATCTGGCTGGGGTTCGTTATCCAGATCGAGACGGATTGTTGGCTCAATACCCAAACGTAGCCCTGGTGTAGAAATTTGATACCTCCAGAGCCATCCGTGTAGACGACTATGGGGTTCTGCATGTTGTTGAAAACGTAAAGGAGATGCCACGTAAACAATCCCTTCGATTAGTTCCGCTTTTTTAACGTGGGGTGCAGCCAGATAGCGTCGCTCAAATTCAGGGCGAGTTAAGCGATCGCCACTCTCTAGAGGTAGTTGCCCATTAACCGCACTCGATTGTGGGTTGTGTCGTTGCTGAACCATACTAAAGTTGTCGAGTTCACGATTCACTCAACCTTAGCAAATTTCCGAGCGATTCATTTACATACTTTACATACTTGTAGATCCCAAATTGTTCCGTATCAGAGTCAAAAAATTCCGTTTGGGAATCAAATTTAGTTGAGCTTTTCAGTACACTCGTTAAGTACGCAAATAGGCAAATAGAATGAATGATGCGAGTTATATTTTTGGTTCTCCGTCAATAACTCCCCTGCACTGCCGACTAGACATCTCATGGGGATTCCGCTTCAGCAATACAGCAACCTTCTATCAGATTATCTAAAACCGCAACAAGGACGGGTAATTAAGCTAGCGATCGCGCTTCTTAGCAGTATTACTCTGCAAATCCTCAATCCGCAACTGTTGGGATATTTTATCGATACGGCGGTAGCGGGTGGCGCGACTAAAACCCTTGTGGCTATTGCTTCTGTATTCATCGCCGTGGCAGTACTGAATCAAGTGCTAGCTATTTTGACCACCTACCTAAGTGAGACGGTGGCGTGGACAGCCACCAATGCTCTATGTCTTGACTTAGCGGAACACGGCTTAAAGCTAGATCTTACCCATCACAAATCTCTCACGCCAGGAGAATGGGTCGAACGCATAGATGGGGATGTCGTCGTCCTGTCTCGCTTTTTTTCCCAACTCGTCATTCACATTTTCGGCAACGGTATTTTATTAATTGGCATTCTCATTATTCTTTTAGTTGAAGATTGGCGGGCGGGTTTAAGTTTGTCTTTGTTTTCCGGTATGGCACTGCTACTCTTGTTAAGAGTGCAAAGATTGGCGGTAGAACCGTGGACTCGCTACCGTCAAAAGAGTGCTGATTTTTTGGGCTTCATTGGCGAACAGATGACTGGACGAGAAGATCTGCGCGCCAATGGTGCTGTCAGCTATGTAATGCGGCGGTTTCACCTAATTTCGCAGAGTTGGTTGTCTGTCTATCACCAAGCTCGATTTGCCAGCACCTTGCTGTGGACGAGTAGCGTCGGGCTGTTCACCATCGGTAATGCGATCGCCCTGGTTCTGGCTGTCACCCTTTGGCATCGCCAGGCAATTACCATTGGCAGCGCCTATCTAATTTTTCACTATACCAATCTCCTCAGCCAACCCATCGAGCGGATTCGTGAAGAACTCGAACAACTTCAGCAAGTTGAAGCCAGTATTCACCGCATTCGTGAGCTATTTCAGTTGCGATCTTCCGAAGGAGACTGGCATAGACCACACTTTTACAATCAAGGAAAAATTTCTCTCCCCTCAACAGCACTCTCAGTCACGTTTGAAAACGTCTGGTTTAGTTACGATCGCTCGCTGGTCATTGAACGCTCGATAACCGATGACGAAGAACAAAGGACAAATAACAAAGAACCTTGGACCTTGCAAAACATTTCTTTCCATCTTCCTCCTGGTAAAACTCTCGGATTGCTAGGACATACTGGCAGTGGTAAAACCACCCTCGCTCGTCTTCTCCTCAGACTTTATAAGAATCAGCGAGGAACGATCCGTTTAGGAAATGTGGCGATCGACCAAACATCACTATCGGAGTTGCGCCAACGAGTGGGAATGGTCACTCAAGACGTGCAGCTTTTTCAAGCCAGCATTCGCGATAATCTTACCTTCTTCAATTCTACGATTGACGATGCAGAGATTTTATCAACGCTAGAGTTACTGGGACTGACAGACTGGCTGCGATCGCTTCCCCAAGGTTTAAATACCTTCCTTAATTCCAATAGTAGCGGGCTTTCTGCTGGTCAGGCACAACTGCTCGCTTTTGCCCGTGTATTTCTCAAAAATCCCGGCTTGGTCATTCTGGATGAAGCCTCCTCCCGTCTCGATCCGACAACGGAAGTGTTCATTGAACGTGCCATCAAACGCCTACTCAAAGAGCGTACGGCAATTATTATTGCCCACCGTCTCAAAACCCTACAGCAAGCCGATCAAATTTTGATTTTGGAGCAAGGAAAAGTTGTGGAATCGGGCGATCACCGTCTTCTCGTTCAAAATTCTCACTCTCGATTTTTTAATCTACTAAAACTGTGTTCAATAGAATGAGGTATAATATTATAAAGAACTGACGCGATATTGCTTAAGTTCTCGAAATGAAGTATCTTTGTTAGACTTTCCCATCGTGGTGACGTGATCGCTCATCTCTACCCTGGCTTGATAATGTCCGCGCCGATTGCGACTAGCAAAGTCGATGCGGACTTCTGCCCACATTTTGTCTTCATTTGTGGCTAAAACTTCCCCGGCTTTGTCATAGTTCAACCACTGCCACCCTTCCTGCCTCCAAATTTCCCGTTCTACAATTTGTGCAAAGCGAGGCATTCCTGCCCAACCTCGTTAGAAACGCAGCAATTGGGCAAGTTCGCCCTTTTGATCAATTAATTGCCCTAAGATGTCAGGTTCTAAATGTCCCCAGTAACGTCCTTCTGGGAGATCGATGAGGGTAGGGGCAAAGCGATGCCCGCCAAAATGACTACATTGCCAGACGCGCAGTTGACCTTGTGAGGTTGCCGCATCGGAACGTAGCTGCTGATAGATTGGATAACCAAAGCGAGAACAAGCAATATCAACATTGCCGTGAGTACAAACTAACATCTCGCGGATCGATTGGGTTGGTTGACGATAAACCGCAAATTCTTTGAGCCGTTCGGGTTGAGCTAGCAGGGCAATAACTAGTGCACTAACCTGTTCTGGAGGTAAGATATATTCCTGTTTTTCAAACTGGGCAAAGAGTTGCTGAGGACGGCGATAGTAAAACACTCGCATTTGCCCCAGATGAGAATAGTCTCGATCTGGCGCGATCGCAAATGTCCCCGAATCGATCAGCCAAATTCCGAGTGACTTCTCCCGGCGTTCATCCTGCGGACAGAGCGCGGGCTTCTTCCTTCACACGGTCTTGTCTAGACTGAGTTGTTAGCTCAATCCCCGACAGCTCCCATCCAGAAGCAATTTCGATTGCCCATAGACCCCGGGCACAA
>JBHJGN010000059.1:0-32603 GCA_050331735.1 Cyanophyceae cyanobacterium | reverse complement strand
CGAGCGCTGTTGTATGGTAGTTGTCATTGATGAATTATTTCTAGTTATTTGAACAATTTGTAACAGGCGTTTTACCTGTTGTTACTTACCTTAGCGGATTTATTTACTTTTGTAAAGAAAGTTAAGCTTTTTTTTGGATTTAGGGGCGGTCTGTTGACTTGATGGAGTGTTTTCTGTTTTCTGCTGGAATTAACGTTAACCTCTTGAAGAGGCAGGAGGCGTGTTGTGCCGAAGGTTCTCCCCATGCAAGCACGGCAGTGCATTCCGCACCTCCTGCTGAGCGCGCTTCTGCCTTGCTCCGTATGGTCTTTAAGAAAGGGGAATTGAGCTGTTATCTGGCTAAGCGATCGCGTCTTTCTTGAACTGAAAGAGCGATTAATGAACGGAGCAGAAACAGAAACCAAAGACCGGACAAGGAAAATACCAAAAAAGCCCAGCGATGGTAAGCTGTGGACAACAGGACAGTACTGGAAAGTAAAGTCAGACCAAACAAAAGCGCATAGATCAAACTTTTGATTCCTAGATGGATGCGCCTGAGAGCGCGATCGCCCTCTGAACGAAGACGTATTGTTAAACCTTCTTCAATTCTTGAGTCTAGTCTTCCCAGCAAGACTTCCGTTGGGCTCGGTCGCCGCCACCTCATCTTCACGAAGTCCTTTGCTTGTTGAGCCAAAGAGCGGACTAAATTTTGACGATTAGAATGAATGACGTTGCGCACGAAGGGTTGGCTAGCAGCAAGCAGATTGTAGTTTGGATCGAGGGCGCGAGCAATGCCGTCTAGGGTGGTTAAAGATTTAATGACAAACGTCATCTGAGCGGGCAACCGAAAAGGCTGCTGCTCAAACATTAAGTAGATCTCGCTGCTGAGATGCTCAAATTCTGTGACGTTGATCGGTCTCTCTCTAAACTGCTCCAAAATAAACTCAACTAAGCGTTTAACGGGAGTCATATCGGCGGATGGTTCAATCAGTCCCATGTAGACTAAGGTATTGACGACCTCATCCGTATCCTTACGCAAGACGGCAAAAAATGTTTTAATCATCTGCTCTTTTGCCACCGACTTCAGCTCAGTCATAGTGCCAAAATCGTAGAAAATTAAGCGACTGTCTTCACTCACCGCCATATTGCCGGGATGGGGATCGGACTGAAAAAACCCATCTTCTAGTAGCTGTTTGAGGTAGCAGCAGATTCCGAGCTGAATAATCGTGTCGGGGTTAATCCCGCAGGCTTCTAGTGCGGAGCGGTCGTTGATTTTGATTCCCGGCAAGTACTCCATCGTTAACACCCGCTTGGTGCTGTAGCGCCAGTACACGATGGGAATGAGAATGCGGTAATCGCTTTTAAAATTTTCCCGAAAGCGATCAGCATTTTTGCCTTCGTGAATATAGTCTATTTCCTGATAGAGCAGTTCAAAAAACTCTTGATAAACTGTTTCTAACTGGTATTTTCTGGTCCAGGCGAAGTAGCGAGTGACCAAGCGCACCAGCCGATGCAGCACCTCAAAATCTAGGTTAAACAGCTTTTCTAAACCAGGACGCTGGACCTTAACCACAACATTTTCTCCACTGCGCAACTGCGCTTTATGCACCTGACCCAAACTAGCGCAGGCGAGAGGAACTCGCTCGAACTGGTTAAATAAGCAATAAATTGACTCTCCTAATTCGGCCTCAACAATAGAGATCGCCTCATCTTCGCAAAACTGGGGAACTCGATCCTGCAGGTGTGCTAACTCCTGCACATACTCCAAAGGAATTAAATCGGCTCGAGTAGACAACGCCTGTCCGATTTTGATGAAAGTTGGTCCTAACTTGAGCAGTTGTTTTACTAACCAGCGCGCTCGCCGTTGTCTTTGCTGGTGAGAATTGCCAGCGACCGAATCCCACCAAATAAACCACAGCAGCTTAACGGCTACGCCAAAGATTTGCAGTTGGCGAGCTAGGGGAGAAGCAAGATGCCGTTGCAAAGGAGCGGAAATCCGAGGGAATAGATTGCTACGAGCCTTAGCTGGTGCAATATCCCGAGCACGGAGGTCTCCGCCGTACAGCGAGCTATCCGTGAGATAGGGCTGCTCCCGCGTCCAGCCCTTGTTCGTGGCATTCTGAAGAAATCTAAAGACCGCACTCTTTTTCACAGGTCAAGAAGAAACATCCTTTATTTCACGCTGTTATACCAATTAGAAAAAGTAATAGGAGACTTGATGAGTTGGGGGAAAGGGGAAGGGGTCAAGGGGAAAGGGAAGCACAGCAGCTCTTTGCCCTTGAACCTCCAATGCTTGGTTAGTTTGGGAACTATCTGACTACTTTCGGTAAATGGTATTAGGTCGTTTTGCTTCAACTTTTAACTAGAAATTAATTAGCTTGCTATTGTTCATTCTGAGCTTGTCGGCTTTAAGGCAAATCTAGTCACCATGCTTCTCTAAGCTACCAAACTTCACGAACCTGTCGCTGACGGCAGGATCTCTTTAACCCACAGTCACTACGCTCCCTGAAACCTTGGTAGGATGACAGTAAAGGAGGTAATCGACATTTCAGAATCTTCGCAAGGACAGCTACAGACCTCAATCGTGCCGTTAAGATTGTGGACTAACGACTTGACCAAAGCCAAACCAAGACCAGTTCCCTGCTCAGATCCTTGACTAGCGTTTTTGCCCCGCTGAAATTTATCAAAGATGAAAGTTTGTTCTTCTGTGGAAATGCCCGCTCCCGTATTGGTAATCTGGAAAACCATCTGATTTTGTTCTTGCCGAGTAATTGTCAGGTGGATGACGGTATCAGCGGCTGAAAATTTACTGGCGTTGGTCAACAGTTCGTGCAGAATTCGCCTCAGACTTTCTGGATCAATAGACATTAGGATAGACTTAGAGTCGTCGAAGTTAGTGTAATCAACGGACAACGCTAGTCCCTTCTCCGACCACTCCTGCTCAAAAGAGTGAGCAAATTCGGCAATGAGTTCCTTCAGGTCGAGTTTTTGAGCGTACAGTGAGGAACGGTTGGCTTCTAAATGATGAAGAGTTAACAAATCGTTGACTAAACCGATTTCTTTGGCACATTCTCGCTCTAAAATTTCTAAGTAGCGCTGGCGCTGCTCCTCATCTGAGGCTAGCTTGAGCATTTGAATCGCCATTTTCATTTTGGTGAGTGGGTGCTTAAGAGAATCGCTTAAGTTGGCGATAAATTCATCTTTAACTTGGTTCAGACGCTGGAGTTTAGAAATTTGCTGGCGCATTTTCTCAGAAAGCTTGGCTTGGACTTCGAGACTAAGACGAAGCTGTGCTGTCCGTTCTTCCACGAGGGACTGTACTCGATTAAGGGTTTGATGATAAGTAACGGCAGTGCCAGACTGAGCGGCAGCCCATTCTACCAGCTCGATTTCGTCTCGTTGCCATACGCGCGGCTGTTGCTGTTGAAGAACAACAAAGCCTAGAATCGCTGGCGCCGATAAATCAGGTTTTTGAGCGCTGATAATTGGCACCGCCAGCAGGGCTGAGGCTTCAGCAGCGACAATGGAGGGAGACTGGGTTTCTAAAGCGGCTCGTTCGGTAAGGGCCAGTGGCTGAGGCGCTTGTTGCCAGACTTTCTGGAAGAGGGGAGCGGCTAGAGGAACTGAAGACGGAGCCTCATAGTCTATAGACCCTGACCATTGCGCGATCGCTTCTGCGGTTCCCTGAAGCTCGCTGCGGCTTTTCAAAGGGTCTCGGTGCTTCAACTGCCAAATACAGCCCCAGTCTACCTGCAGCGCGATCGCGATCGCCTCTAGCGCCACATCGAGCTGCGCATCAGCATTAGCACTGGTGTGAGTTTGACTAAATATCTTAAACAGTGAGCGGTAACGGCTCTGAATTTGCGTTTGTTGATGGAAGTTAAGGCTGGCAACGGCTATAGCCACTGATTCAGCAATCGTTTGCATGAGCTGCTCTTCTCGACTCCACCGCTGAGGCTCGGAAAATCCCAGGAAGATAGCTCCATTAATCGCACCCTGATAGCACGTAACGATCTGTAGCAATTCTTTGACCGGAAGCTCATGCAAAAACGGAACCTGCTCAACGTCTACTGAAGCAAAGGGCTCTGCCGCTACTAAGTCCTGAGCAATTAAACACTGCTTGAGCAGGGCTGCTCGAGAAAGCTTGACGGTATCATTGCCATACCAGAAGCCGATGAGAGCGTTGGGGGGCTCGCCTGCTGAATCTAAGCTAAGACTGGCATCCGCTATCGCCACGGTGGTAACAATCACACTAAAATCAGCTTGAAAAAACTTTCCCAGCCGGGCAGCAATTTCTGACAGGAGGCGCTCGGGAGCGGTACTAGCCAGGACGAGCTGAACAATTTGTTGTCCGAGCTGAGAGGATGAGGAGTGCTGCATATCGCCAGCCAAGTGCTACATGAGGTCGAGTCTGTTTGGCAGAAAGTTAGTTAGCAATCGGGTCTGTTGCATCTGGGCCACTCGGCATCGGAGGCAAGTTGGTAGCTAAAGTTAACTCTGCTGCCAGCAGTATACCAGGTGAACTTGGGAGTGACTCCTAACGTCTTACCTTAATAGAGTTCCCGATTCTGAATTGTTTGTATCAACTGTTGACGGATTGATGTGATGTTCCTCCGGAGCGGGTTAAGGGGGCAGAAAATTGTTCCATTCCTCCCTTTCCCCGCGCCCACGGTGCCTTACTCGGCTCCCTCTATGGGGGCAAATCCCTGTCGCTGAGTATTTTCAGTAATCGTGCGGGGTTCGAGGAACTGTTGCAGGTAGTCGGGACCGCCTGCCTTAGAGCCAACGCCAGAGAGTTTAAAGCCGCCGAAAGGTTGTCTGGAGACTATCGCTCCGGTGATAGTGCGGTTAATGTAAAGATTCCCCACAGAAAATTCTGCCGTTGCCCGTTCGATATGGTGAGGAGTCCGAGAATAGAGTCCTCCTGTCAGAGCGTAATCGGTTCGGTTCGCCACCGCTAGCGCTTCATCAAAATCCTTGACCAGCAGCACGGCTAGCACCGGACCAAAGATTTCCTCTTGGGCGATCGCCGCCTCGGCTGGAACATTTTTGAAGACGGTGGGACCGACAAAATAGCCACCGCCAGGAGCTTCCATCGCCAAGGCCACTTCGGCTTCGGCGCGTCCTTGCTCGAGGTATTCGAGAATGCGATCGCGGGCGGTGGCATCAATAACGGGTCCAACAGTGGTGCTCGGATTGTCCGTCGCGCCGACGTTAAGGGAGCGAGCCGCTTCTACCAGCCGTTTCACAAAAGCCTCGTACACCGGAGATAGCACGATCACCCGCGAGCAGGCTGAACATTTTTGACCGCTGTAGCCAAACGCCGACCTGACCACTCCGGCTACAGCCTGATCGAGATCGGCACTTTCGTCCACGATAATGGCGTTTTTACCGCCCATCTCCGCAATGACCCGCTTGAGGTGCTTCTGGCCGGGTTGAAGAACGGCAGCATCCGCGTAAATTCGGCATCCCACTTCCCGCGAGCCCGTAAAGGCGATCAGGTGGACATTGGGATGCTTAACCAGGTAGGCTCCTACTTCTGAACCTTTGCCCGGAATGTACTGAAAGACTCCGTTGGGCACTCCTGCCAGCCTCAAAATCTCGGCTAGCTGAGCCGCAATAACTGAAGACGTTTCGGCAGGCTTGAGGAGCGTACAGTTGCCCGCGACCAGCGCTGCCACCGTCATGCCAGTGGCGATCGCCAGCGGGAAGTTCCAGGGAGAAATGACCACCGCCACTCCTCGCGGCTGGTATACATAGCGATTCGTTTCCCCGGCCACGTCATAGCTGTAGCCCTGGTCGAGGCGCTCCATTTCATCAGCGTAGTAGCGGCAAAAATCAATCGCTTCTGACACTTCCGCATCCGCCTCACTCAAAACTTTGCCGACTTCTAAGCAGATCCAGGCGCCGAGTTCGTACCGCCGTTCTGCCATGATTTGAGCTGCTTTGCGCAGTACTCCGGCTCTCTCTCTGACGGAGGTGCGGCTCCACTGGGGAAACGCTGCTTGAGCCGCTTCTAGAGCCTGCTGAGCTTGCTCGATAGCGATCTGACCCACTTTCCCCACCACCTCATCTGAGCGGGAAGGATTCACCGAGTCGATCGTGCGGTTGGTTTCGACGAACTGGCCGTCTATAAGCGGCCAATAGATTTTCCCGAAAGAGTTTCTGACCTGAGCGAGTGCCTGCTGAGCTTTCTCTCTTTGGGCGACATCGGCGTAGTCGGTATCTGGGGCATTAGGAAAGGAGGTGCCGTGGTGCTCGTGCCCTTGCTCTTGGGCAACGGGGGGAGCAATCAACTCCTCGATGGGGCGCTCTTCTAAATTCTGCCGCAGGAAGGAACTGTTGGCCGTATTCTCTAGCAAACGCCGGATCAGGTAAGCCATCCCGGGGAGCAGTTTCCCGTAGGGAGCATAGACCCGTACGCGATGTCCCTGCTGTACGAGCGCTTTGGCGAGCTGTTCGCCCATGCCGTAGAGAACCTGCATCTCAAAGCGGCGACGGGGAATATTAAGGGTGTTGGCAATGGCGATCGCCAGCGCCTGCGAGCGCACGTTATGACTTCCGATAGCGGCGTACAGATACTCATGGTTCTCTAGCAGCAGGGTGGTCATTCGCTCAAAGTTCGCGTCGGTGGCGGCTTTATCATCGTAAACGGGCTGCGGCCAGTGATGTTGTAGAGATTTGATGGTTTCCTGGTCCCAGTAGGCTCCTTTGACCAATCGTACCGTCACTGGATAGCTGCGTTCCTTGGCCCACGCGATCAGGTCTTGAAGATCCTCGTAGGAATCGCGCAGATACGCCTGTAGCGTAATGCCGATGTCGGTTCGGTGCCGAAACTCTTCTTCGAGGAGCAGTTCTTTGAGGATCGCCAAAGTTAAGTTTTTATACACGTACTGTTCCATATCAAAGTGAACAGCGGCTCCTTGAGCTTGGGCGTGGCGCAGCAGCACCCGAATGCGATCGCAGACCTGCTGTTTGCTGGTTTGCGGAGCGATGGGGTCAAATTGAGAATAGAAGGCGGTCAACTTAACCGACACCTGCACTCTCGGCAGTGCTTCCCCGTCTGCTAAATCAATTTCCTCGATTGTTTTCCACTGCTTCGCCTCCTCGGTGAGGCGAGCGATGAGTTCTAGATATCCCTGGAGATAGTCTTGCGCTTCGGCTTCGGCGATCACGGCTTCTCCTAAGAGATCGATGGTGAACGCCATTTTTTCCTTTCGTAGGCGTTCTACTGTGGTGAGAACCTGCTCGATGGTCTCTCCGGCAATGTATTTTTGAGCCAGCGTTTCTACCGTTTTCGAGATTGTGGCTGCCGCTACTTGGGCGGGGGGAGAAGTGGGATCGGTAAAATTAAGAATGCCCTTGAGCGCTGCGGGCAGTTCTACTGACTCTGCACCCAAATACTGCTGCAAATGGCGGGCGATTTCGGCTTTACTGTGGAGAGTGGGCAAACAGTCGATGAAGCGGAATAGCTGAACTCGCAAACCCGGATTGCTCATGGCCCAGTCAAGCAGTCGGTCATCGGGCCGCAGGCGATCGCGCATTTGAGCAAAGAAAGAACGGTCTCGGGTAGCTGCCAGGAGCTGTTTAGCAATTTCCTGAGTTTTGGCTTCGTAGCTTTGACTAGAGACTTGAGTAACCAATTTCTAATAAACTCCTATTCTTGAGCAGAGTCGTCTATACGAATTATGTCTATTTTTTATACCGGCTTAAGCCTATTATAGTATTATTTTAGCGGCATGTAGGACGAACACAGTGAACAATTGAATGCTTCATTAAGGCTGAATAGCTAATTGTTTTACACAGGAAAATCAATAATTTCAATCGCAAATAGACAAAAAACAAAAGCTTTTTTGGTATTAATTGCGTCGGCAAAACCGAACGTTTTAATGTTTTTTGAAATCTTCAACTAACCCATGAACAGTTCTCAAAAAAACCAGCGTAAACTTGGAGTGGCGGTAATCGGAACAGGCTTTGGTCAAAAAATACATTTACCTGGCTTGCAGAAACATCATCGGACTGAAGTGGTTGCTGTCTACAACAGAGATCTACAAAAAGCCCAGGCGATCGCTGAAGAAAACGATATTCCTTACGCCTCAAATGACTTAGAAAAGCTGGTGTCGCTGCCGGAAGTAGATGGAGTCAGCATTTCTACGCCTCCCTTTTTACACTACGAGATGGCCAAAGCCGCCTTAACCGCCGGGAAGCATCTTCTGTTAGAAAAGCCCATGAATTTATCGGTGCAGCAAACCAAAGAACTCTATCAGCTTGCTGCCCAGAAAGGTGTGGTGACAGCGGCGGATTTCGAGTTTCGCTATGTTCCGGAGTGGCAGTATTTTGCGGAACATCTCCACCGAGGCTACGTGGGCACTAAACGGTTGATCAAAATCGACTGGTTGGTAACCAGCCGCGCCAATCCCGAACGCTCCTGGAATTGGTATTCCGTTAAAAGCCGGGGTGGCGGGGCGCTAGGGGCGATTGGTTCCCATACGTTTGACTATATTAGCTGGCTGTTTGGTCCCGTGAAACGGCTGTGTGCCCGCTTGAGCTGCGCGATCCCCGAACGCCCCGATCCAGCAGCGGGGGGAGAACTGAAGCCTGTAGATGCGGACGACACCTGCCTGCTGATGCTAGAACTAGCCGATGGAACTCCGTGTCAGGTGACGTTGAGTTCGGTAACGTATCAAGGACGAGGACACTGGGTCGAAGTGTATGGCGATCGCGGGACGCTAGTGTTAGGCAGCGACAATTTGAAAGATTACGTCCACGGGTTCCGCCTCCACGCAGCCACCGCGGGAAAAAATTTCACCACGGTGGACATTCCTCAGCGTTTAGCGTTCCCACAGGTTTATGCTGACGGACGGTTAGCCCCCTTCATCCGCGTCGTAGATCGCTGGGTGCAGGGAATTGATGGGGGGCAATCCGTGACGCCTTCTTTACGAGAAGGAATTTACTCTCAACTGTTGATGGATCTCACCCATCGCTCCCATGAGAATAACTGTTGGGTAGACGTACCTCATTTAGAGGAGTTTTTATCCTATTAGGAAGGAGCTGGTCACTCTAAAACTCAACAACGACCGGAGCATGATCGCTTGGTTTCGGAAGCTTTCTCGGCTCTCTGTCAATTCGACAGGATTTGGCTCGTTCGTAAAGCATGGGGGTCAGATAAACATGATCGATGCGCCATCCCCGGTTACGCTGAAAGCCAGCGGCGCGGTAATCCCACCAGCTAAAGTGCCCTCCTTCTGGGGTAAACTTGCGAAAAGCATCCTGTAGTCCCAGCGTTAGGATGTTCTGGAGTGCTTGCCGTTCCCGAGGAGAAGACATGATATGGTTTTCCTTGCCTTCGGGTTTGTAAATATCTCGATCTTCTAGGGCAATATTAAAATCGCCACAGATGCACAGTTCTGCTGTTTGCTGGCGAAGAGTTGCCAAATACTTCCGCAGCACCCCTAACCAGCGCAGTTTGTAGTCGTATTTATCGCTGTCTATGGCTCCGCCGTTGGGAACATAGAGATTAACGATACAGATATCTGCGACGCTCCCGGCGATCGCTCGTTTCTGGGCTGCAAAGTCTGCGGCTAGCGATTCACCAACAACCGGGGCAAACCCGGTCTTTACCTTCTGCAAGGGAGTGCGGCTCAAGATGGCGACGCCGTTATAGGATTTTTGTCCGTAAACGCTTAGCTGATATCCTAACTCTTCAAAAGGAAGGCTCGGAAAGTCCGCATCGATCACTTTTGTTTCCTGGAGGCATAAAACATCCACAGGATTGCCGTGCAGCCAGTCTATCACCTGTTGCTGACGGGTGCGAATGGAGTTAACGTTCCAGGTTGCTACTTGCATAATTCAAAGAGCAAAAGACAAAGGAGAAAACACTGTTCAGTGTAGCAACAACCGAGTTGGCTCCGGCATTAACAAAGCCTTTTTAACTTTGAACGTCAACAACCTCCTGGATTTTTTGAACGATGCGGTTAATTTCTTGAGTGAGGAGGGCCTCGGGGTAACGCAAACAGAAAATGCCTTGACTCCCAAGACGAATCATCTCGGTAGAAACTGGCAAAACTCCCGCTACTGGCACTTGATAGGTCGTTTCGAGCTGCTGCTGTAGTGCTTGAGCATCAAACTCTAACAAAACTTTGTTCATAACCAGCATCATTCGAGACACGTCCAGTTCTCGCGCCACTTCGACAAAAACCGCAGTGCCTTGATAATCCTGGTAGTCGGGACGCAGCACAACGAGGATCAGGTGCGATAACCCGATCGCCAGCAGCGTTTCTTCACTCAAACCCGGATGAGTATCAATCAACAGATAGTCTAGTGCGAGCAGGTGGCGGAGTTCATTCAATCCCCTGTAGAGGAGTTCGACATCGTACCCCTCACTGAGAACCGTAGCAATCTCTGTGGCTTTCATGCTGGAGGGCACAAGGTAAAGGCGAGCGCGATCGCCAACTGCTTGAGCCGTGGGAGAAGCACTGCTGGCAGGGTTGCTAGCGGCAGGAGCAGGATCGAGGACGGGACTAACATCATAGACCACTTCTGACAGAGGACAGCGCCCCCAGAGGTAATCGTTGAGAGTCAACTTGATCTGTGTCTCGTCTAATCCAAACAGCAGGTGAATGCCGGGAGATTGGATATCCGCGTCGAGAATAGCGACCCGCCGTCCCTGAAGGACAAGACTCGTAGCGAGATTTGCGACCAAATTGGATTTACCCGTTCCGCCTCGGTAAGAGTGAATCGAGATCATTGTGGTCATTGGTCGTGCTTGGCTGAATGACTGAGGTCTGCGAGAATTTCTGCCTGTTCCGCGGGCGTGAGCGCGTATTCTCGACTCAGCGATCGCCAGGCTTTCTCCTGCACAAACACCTCTTCTAGGGATTTTTCCTTCGTCACCACCTGGAGCAGTTCCCGACCTAAGCCTTTAGCAGAACGGCGACGTTTTGGTTTGACTAACCCCTGAAGACGATGGCGAAAGCCCTGTAGCCGCGCCCAATCTTCGCGGGTTCGTTGCCGCTGCGGATCGAAAAGTGATGGTTCTTCAATGCCAAGTTCTGTGAGAAGTGTTTGGTGGTCTCGATCGCTCATATCTAGTTCTAAACGCAATTGCTTGAGGACTTCTAAGCTGCTAGCCGACTGCACATAGCCTTCTTCTAACGCTTCTTGAAGAACTCCCTTATAAGCCTGAAATCGCTGCGCTTTTGTAAAACGAGGTAATACCTTGGCGAGAATATAGATTTCGTTGGCATCGAGCTGGTCTAACGAGCGTCCTTCTAGGTACTCAGCGCTGAGGTGCAGTTTGCCAAGCTGCCTTCTGAGTAAGTCGGCTAGCTTTTCGCGCTGGTACTGTTCTGGGCTTCGCTTCCAGGTGTAGGATAGCCATAATCCACTCAGAACCGCGCAGATGACGGTAAAGAGAGTTTGCAGCGTGGGGGGCAGCAGCCGAATCATCGGACGACCACCAAACCAGAAAAACAGATTAAAAACAAAAGCCGTCGCTAAGGTAAACATACGATGGCGCAGCAGCTCTTGAGAATACTTTCCTCTGCGCCGTAGATAAATTTTGTAGAGCCTTTCGCCCTGAAGCCCGAGCCAGTAGCTTCCCACACCAAAGCCACCGAGAGTGAGGGGAACGGCGACAAGCTTCGGAATTGGAATCGGCGTTTCAAACAGGTAAAATCCGGGAGCGAATAGGTTACTCAAGAGCTTTTCTTCGTGAGTCCAGGCTCCCGAAAAATAGTAGTCCCAGTTACCAGCATAGAGATAGTAGTAAAAATAGAAGCTAAACACTAAGCCAATATAGCCATAGGAGAGTAACTGGCGATCAGGTCGGTTGATGCTGTCCCAATAGGTCCGCTCTGCATCAATATCAATACAGGGAGTTTGACAGGCAACACAGGCACTCTGCTCCTTCCCGTCTGTATCGACCACCCGACACATCGATTGAGTGATTGTTTGGCTGCGGTTGGTGTGGGCAGCGCTGGTCAAGAGTCCTCCCGGTTCACTATAAATCTTTTGGACAGGAGCCATCGGACAGAAGTAGTTACACCAGGACTTGCCTTCGTAGAGATAGCCGACTAGAATGGCAGCGCTAATTGTTAACAGCAGGAAAGAGCCCAGCGCCCACCCGACTGTATTCACAAACAGAATCCGTACGCAGAGACCGAGGTAGAATAGGGCAAACTGAAAGTACAAATAGTTGCGACCGAGCCAAGAATTCTGCTTGATTTTAGCTTTTCTAGAGCGTCTTTGGATTCCGAGGGCGCGGGGAAGCTGAGAAACAAAGGATAGCGGGCAGATGCGTCGCCACAGTTCGTGTCCGAAAACTAAGAGAATAATAATCGAGCAAGGAACAATCGTGGCCCAAAACAGCCGTGCTCCCACCGGGTAAGGCTGTTCTACCAGGCAAACCCCCTGCACCTTCACGCAAACGCCGGTCTCGAGACGGAGGGGACTCAGGTTATTACTCGGGTCTGTCAGCCAGGGAGAGAGGGGATCGTAAAATTGGACGGCAATTAAGAGTAGCCAGCCAAGCGTTAACAACCACCTGACCCGATGCATTGTTTGTTCAGAGACGTTGTTAAACATGGTTGATTGTGATGATGTGTGAAAGGGCAGTCGGTGTTATTCAATAGAAAAGCAGTCGTCTCTCCCAACTGAGGAAAATCCGGAGCAGCGAATTGTCCACATTTCACCTAGCCTATTGGCTAGTTGAGGTTCTAAGTTGACTCATTTCTAAACGTTGATTCTGTCGACGGATTAAGACTAATAAAGCTATCTCGAGAAGTTCCTAATTCCCCTTGAAGCTGCTCAAGCTGTTTTTTGAGCTTCTCTTTTTCTCGGCGCTGTTTTTTCTCGGAGAGGCATTCTAATGCTAAGAGTTCACTCAATTGAGCGGTGCGTTGTTTAACTCTGGCCTCTAACTCCTCATTCATCTGCTGAAGTTTTGCTTCTGCCTGCTGGCTCTTGTTGAGCAATTTCAAAATGTGGCTAATAATGGCATAGGCAATCCAGCCGAGCAGCAGCAGAAAGCCCCCATAGGCAAACCGGAGATAGGTATTGGCAGCGGCCACAGCTTCTTGGTAATAGGAGTGATAGGCCATGCTGAGCTTACCGTTCTGCTGCGGGGAGAGCTGCTCTAGGAGTTGCTGAACTTCTTGGTCAACCTTGGGCTTATAGTTGAGAATAATGGCGGCATGACGGCTAGCCAGCTCGATTAAAGCGCGTTCTTCGCCAAAGCTTTGTTCTTGGAGCTGCTGAAGCTGCTCGAGACTGGCTTTAATCGTCGCAGACAGCTCTTCGCTGGAGGTGAGCTCGTAAAGCAGCAAATTCTGGGCGAGGTCGCTGAAAACTTCTGAGAATCTGTAATTGGAGCTTTCTGTAGCTAAGGAAGGAAGATAGCGCAGGGAGTTCTTCAGAGTAGAATTTTGGATTTTAAACTCTTCCAACAGATTTTCGACCTGCTCTAGCGCAGCCGTATCTGCCTGTAGCAGTGCCTGGTACTGTCGTTTTTTGTCAGCGGGCAACGGAGGTAAAACCTGGAGCTGATTTTGCAGATTCTTGAGAGCGGTGATGTAGGCAACTAACGGGTCGTAGGAGAAAAATAGTTCGTATCTAGACTTAAGTAGTTCTTGGCTGAGCAGCGCTTTTTCTTCCCGTTGAAGCCCTAAAGCCTGTTGATATTGTCGGTGGTTCCCGAAGTAGACCGGTAAGCTTTTCACAATCAGAGCAACGACAAGAATCACGGCGAACAGAGGAATACATAGATTGCGCCAGGAGATTTTTTTCATAGTGGATTGCCTTGATATTCGCCCGTAAGAGTGTTGAGAAAGGTGACAATCAGATCGATATCTTCTGCCGAGAGCTGTCGCCCGAGCTGATATTTACCCATCACCTGCACGGCTTCATCAAGGGTTTGGGCAGAACCATCATGAAAGTAAGGATTGGTGAGGGCGATGTTGCGCAGGCTAGGCACTTTAAAGACGTGGCGATCGCTTTCTTCCCCGGTGACGTTGTACCGGCCAAGGTCGGCTTCGGTGACGTTCCCGCGATCTTTGAAGTAATCTCCCAT
Source organism: Cyanophyceae cyanobacterium (assembly GCA_050331735.1). Taxonomy (GTDB): domain Bacteria; phylum Cyanobacteriota; class Cyanobacteriia; order Cyanobacteriales; family JBHJGN01; genus JBHJGN01. The sequence continues at coordinate 18,556 of JBHJGN010000059.1, read as the reverse complement.
CAGGCCAAACCTTTGATAAAGATTTCCCCCAACGTTAACTCCCTGATGGCAGCTTACACAGCCATAGGCTTTGAAGCGACGGTAGCCTTCTTTTTCTTGAGGACTCAGCACCGTTTCGTCGCCGCGTAGATACTGGTCGAAGCGGGAGTTGGGCGTGTAGAGGGAGCGTTCAAACGTGGCGATCGCCTCTTTGATGCTGCTGCTTGCGATCCCCTCCTCGTAGAGTTGCCCAAACAGAAGGCGGTACTCGGATGACTGCTGGAGCTTGTTCACAATTTCTGGCCAGTCCGAATCCATCGCCAGGGTTGAGCGAATCGGTCGCTCGACCTGCTCCTCGAGAGTTTCGACGACCCCATCCCAGTGCTGGCGAAAATTGAAGCCGCTGTTAAACACCGTCGGGACATTGATGACACCAACAGCATCGTTGATCCCCACTGAACGCGCTAGGCGATCGGCTCCATTGTCGCTGAGGTTATGGCAGCTTGCGCAGGAAATCGTATTGTTGCCAGATAGCTGCACATCGCTGAACAGCTTTTGTCCCAGCGCCACCTTCTGGGGGTCAAGTTCTAGCTGGAGGGGAATCGGTTGAATGGGTTCATTGGCCAGGGCCAGAAGAATTGACTGCTCTGGAATAGACTCTGACTGGAGGCGCTGAGGATCTGGTTTGACAGCGAGAAAACTTAAGATTACTGTCGCCACACAGAATAAAGCAAAAGGAAAAAGGTATTGTCGCTTAAGTCCTAGCCGAAAAAACTTAGATTCGCTGCTCTTGGGATTTTTTTGGCGGGATTTCTTGGTCATAAACTTCCTTTTCAACCTTTAACTCTCAACAAAATAAAGAGGAATCCTTTCACTCAGTAACTATCTGTCTATATGAGAGCTAAACTGATGCAACGAATTTCCAGTCAATCCTATAACGGACAAGGCAACTTCAACGCTAAGATTGTCACAAAATAAGTCACTCTCTAGCAATACAGACCGAGGAAATTAAATAGGCATTTGTTGACAAGTGAGTAACAGGCATTAAATCTGCCAATAATGCCGTAAAGGACGAGCAGAATCATTGAGCTACTCAAAGCAGAATCAACAATAATTTTTTCTACACAGGCTGATGTTTACTAACATTAAAACCGATAGAGCGGATGGTTAAAACTGTCAAATTTCTGGCCCTCGCTATCCTCAAATTTAGGCATTTTTCCTGCTGGAAAACGAGTATTTGCCCCGACAAGCACAATTAACTTACTTCAAACCTGTCTCAAGGACTTTCTGAGTCACTAATTAAGTAACATTCAGTATGATGTTTGAAAGTGCTCAGTAGACAGAGAAAACCGATGGTAAACCTAGTTGTTTTGTGCGTTGAGCGAGAAGCGACGGTCTTGAGAAAGCTTAAAGAGCAGCTAGGATGCGCTCTTAAAGAGAACGCTCTAGACATCACTCAGATAGAAGCCAGCAAAATCGAGTTAGGCTCTCGTGACGGCTATGACGATGTATCTCCGCTGGTTGAAGAAGCGTGGCAGACCCCTCAGCAGCTAGCAGAACAAAATCAAGCGTTGAAGAGAATGACCGTCTCTCTCAAACAACAAGTAGAAGCCCTCCGCGTTGCCCAAGAAAACTACCGGAGAATCCTTGACGCTCACTCTGAGGGGATTTATCAATTCACGCCTGACGATCGGTACGTCTGGGTTAACTTAGCAACCTCTCGCATTTTTGGCTACGATTCTTCCGATGCTATGGTCGGCAGCCTGAAAGCTATCACAGAAGTGTTCGTTGAACCGGGCAAACATGCTCAGTTCAAACAGTTATTGGCAGAGAATAACGAGGTGAAATTTCAGTATCAGGCCTATCGGCAAGACGGCCAGAAAATTTGGGTAGAAGAAAATACCTGGGCGGTTCGCGACTGCAATGGCAACATACTATATTACCAAAGTTTGGTTCGCAGGAGCAGCGATCGCCAACAGCAAGCAGCGCCCGAGCCACCAATAGTCACCACTGTTGAGATAGACCGCTCTCGTCAAGCTCGTGAAGTCGCTAACATCGTGCAAGCCGACTCTTTTCGGGCCATGAAGCGGAAATTGGCCGAGATGAAAAGCCGTGCTTAGAACCGCCGTTTGTAGAAGCGAACGAGGGCTTGAACCGGAACGGACTGGAAGCGGTCAGACTGACAAACGCCAGCAAACCAGTGACTATGAACTGTTGCGAACGCAGCCATTACCCGTCAGATTAAAGGGAGAGATTGTTAGCTACGGGGATGAGCAGCCGCGATGGGGAGAGTACGGTGGGTTGTTTTAGGAGGGGTAGTGATTGGGAGCATCAGCAGTGGCGAGCGCGCCTGCGCCCAAATGACGCCGGACAGCACGTTAGGGAAGGAAAGCTCTGTAGTATCTCCCACCGTGATTCGCGGGATGCCGAGCGATCGCATCGACGGCGGCGCCCAACGGGGAGCGAATCTGTTCCACAGTTTCCAAGACTTTAACGTAGGGGAAGGACGCGGAGCCTACTTTAGTAATCCAGACGGCGTTGATAATATCTTTAGCCGCGTTACTGGGGGCAATCTCTCAGAGATTCTCGGCACTTTAGGGGTATTGGGAGAGGCGAACCTGTTTCTGCTCAACCCCAACGGCCTTCTCTTCGGACCCAACGCCAGCTTAGATGTGAACGGGTCGTTTGTTGGCACGACAGCCAACGGGATTGGCTTTGGTGAGGACTGGTTTAGCGCGACTGATCCAACCGTTCCCTCACAGCTCCTCACCGTCAATCCAGCCGCGTTTTTCTTCAATCAAGTGGTCACTCAGCCAAACACCGCTATTGCAGTTCAAGGAACTTTGGCCGTTCCTCGGGGGCAGAGTTTGCTGCTCGTGGGGGGGAAAGTTGCTGCCACTCCTGATGCTCCTGGCACGATTGCCGTTGATGGGGGAGAATTACAGGCACCGGGCGGTCGAGTGGAATTGGGCGGATTAGCCGCAGCGGGAACCGTAAAGCTAGTGAGAGAGGATTGGCAATTGTCTTTCCCACAGGAGGGAACGCGAGCCGATGTGGTTTTAAACAATGGGGCGGCAGTTGATGTCGTTGGTAACAGAGGCAGTATTGCGATTAATGCTCAGAACTTAGCCGTTTTGGGAGGAAGCCAGCTAGGAGCCGGCATCAACTCTGAAACAGAGGCCCCTCAAGCTCAGGCCGGAGACATTGTGATCGAGACGGCAGAAACCGTCACCCTGGCAGAGGCGAGCTTGATTGCCAATGTGGTAGCCGCCGACGCCAGGGGGAATGGCGGCAACGTTGAAATTACCACTAGCTCCCTCTCGATCGTCAATGGCGGTCAGTTACTTGCCAGTACTGAGGAACAGGGGAGTTCAGGCCGCCTGCTCATTAACGCCAGCGAGAGCATGGCGATCGAGGGCAGCAGTGAGAATTTGGTGAGTACAGTCTTTAGCGGGGTTGGACCGGGAGCCGAAGGCAATGGAGGCAACATTGACATCACGACAGGTTCTCTCTCGATCGCCGAGGGGGGGCGACTGAGTGCTAGCACGTTTGGCCGAGGAGATGCGGGCCAAATAGAGATAAACGCCAGCGACGTGGCCTTAAGCACTGCTGCCTTTGTCTCTAGCGATGTCGGTCCGGAAGCCGAGGGCCGGGGCGGCAATATCACTATTACTGCCGGTTCTCTTCTGGTGAAGGACGCGCTCCTCACGGCCAATACTTCGGGACAGGGACAGGCAGGCAACCTAACGATTAACGCTAGCAACATTGCCTTCACCGAGGGCGGGTTTATCTTCAACGGGGTTGGAGAAGCGGCAGAGGGACAGGGTGGCCGCATCGAGATTAACGCCAACGTTTTTGTCATTGCGGATGAAGCTCAGCTCTCTTCTAGCACTTTAGGACAGGGAGATGCAGGCCGCCTTGACATTACCACGGATTCGCTCTTGTTAACGAATGGCGGTCAGCTCTCAGCCAATACGTTTAAACGGGGCAATGCGGGACCAATTACGATTAGCGCCCGCGACGTTACCGTTGCTGGCACTAGCGAGAACCTGGCTGGTCTTGCTAGTACTATCTCCAACGGCGTTGGCTCTGATGCGGAGGGGAATGGCAGCAGCATCGAGATTACCACAGGCTCTCTCTGGGTGACAGAGGGGGCTCAAGTATCTGCCAACACCTTTGGCAGAGGAGATTCAGGTCAAATTACGATCCGCGCTAGCGAGAGCGTTGCGATTGAGGGGAGGAGCGACACCTTGTTCAGTACCGTCTCCAGCAGTGTTGGCTCTGATGCGGAGGGAAACGGCAGTGGCATCGAGATTACCACAGGCTCTCTTTCGGTGACGGACAATGCTCTCCTGGCGGTTAGTACTCTAGGACGAGGAGATGCCGGCCAAATTACGATCGATGCCCGCGAAATTGCGATCGCCACTGACGGATTTGTTTCTAACGATGTTGGCTCTGATGCGGAGGGAAGTGGGGGCAAGATTCAAATCACCGCCGAGTCTCTTGCTCTCGAAAGTGGAGCTCAACTGTCTTCCGGCACCTTGGGACGGGGAGACGCGGGCAGCATTAAAATTGACACAAACTCTCTCTTCGTCAACAGTGGAGCTCAACTAACGGCGACTACTTTCGGACGAGGAAATGCGGGCCAGATTACGATTAACGCTAGCGAGAGCGTCGCGATTGAGGGGAGGAGCGACACCTCATTTAGTACCGTCTCTAGCAGTGTCGGTGCGGATGCCGAGGGCCGCGGAGGCGGAATTGAGATTACGACCGGCTTGCTCTCGGTGACGGATGATGCTCTCCTCTCTGCGACCACGTTAGGAAGAGGAGACGCCGGCCAGATTACGATTAACGCTAGCGAGAGCGTTGCTATCGAGCGTGAAGGGTTTGTCTCCAGCGATGTTGGACCCAATGCCAACGGCCACGGAGGGGGAATTGTGATCGCGACGGATGTCCTGCGGGTTACTGAGGATGCTTTACTCAGTGCCAGCACGGCGGGACGGGGAAATGCGGGCCGGATTACGATTAACGCCCGCGACGCCACCTTCGATAACGGGTTAGCCTTCAGCGGTGTCGCAGAAGCCGCTGAGGGCAATGGCGGCCCAATTCAGATTACGACAGGTTCTCTCTTGGTTACCAATGACGCTCGACTAGCCGCCAGCACCCTAGGACGGGGAGATGCCGGTCGGATTACGATTAACGCTAGCGACGCCACCTTCGCCAACGACGGAACGGCCTTTAGTGGAGTCGTTGCCGGAGCCGAAGGCGATGGAGGCCCGATTAAAATTACCACCGGTTCCCTCTCACTGCTCAACAACGGCCAAATCAGCGCCAGGGCTTCGGGGGCAGGCAAGGGGGGAGAAATTCAAATTAGCGCTCGCTTGCTGTCCTTATCCGACGGAGCGCAGATAGAAAGCCGCAGTTTTGGCTCCCGAGACTCCGGGGAAATTAACCTTCAGGTTTTTGGCACTCTCCAGGCTGATAACAGCCAAATCTTAACGAGTGCGACCCAAGCGGCGGGAGGAGCGATCGCTATTACCGCTGGAGATATTCGTCTGCGGGGCAGCGATATTCGCACCAGCGTCAGTAGCGGTGCGGGGGGAGGTGGCAACATTACTCTAACGGCGAACTCTATTTTGGCCTTCGACGATAGCGATATTCTGGCCTTTGCTCAGGACGGTCAGGGAGGCGATATTGAGCTACAAACTCCGATATTTTTCGGCTCTCGCTTTCAGGCTTTCCCAGAAAAGGCCGCTCCCAATACCCTCGATGGCAATGAGCGCGTTGATATCGATGCCAGCGGTGCCGTGTCTGGAGAGATTCGCCTACCGGACGTCAGCTTTCTGCACAATAGCCTCAGCGAACTGCCTATCAACGTGATTGATACCGAAACCCTCATCGCTAATAGCTGTGTAGTTCCCAGCGGCGGTCAGCGAGGCACGTTTATTATTACCGGGGCCGGAGGGCTACCGGTTCGTCCCGGCGAGGCGGCGGTTTCTTCCTATCCGACTGGCTCAATCCGGTCAGTTCCCAGCGCTGGTTCTCGTTTATGGCAACCAGGCGATCCGATTGTGGAGCCAACGGGAGTGCATCAGCTTGCCAGCGGAGAGCTCGTTTTGAGTCGGAGATGTCGTTAAGTCTTGGCTTTTGAACTGGCGACAAGCGCTATTAAGCTCGTTTCTGAAGGAAAGTGAGTCACAAAATGAACATCTACGGTCGGGATCGAGAAGGATTGCTAGCTCAGCAGGCCTATCTAGCGATCGCCCCCTCTCGCCGTCGGTGCTGGCTGCTGCGATTAGGGTTGATGGCTGTAGTAGGAGCGCTGACCGCAGTGAGTGACGGTGCTGAAGCTCAGATAGCGCCGGATGATTCTTTAGCAGAAGAAAGCTCGGTGGTAACCCCGGCAGCGATCCGTGGAACGCCGAGCGATCGCATCGACGGCGGCGCTCAACGGGGAGCGAATCTGTTTCACAGTTTCCAAGATTTCAACGTAGGGGAAGGACGCGGAGCCTACTTCAGCACCCCGGATGGGGTGGAAAATATCTTCAGTCGCGTCACGGGAGGCAGTCCCTCGGATATCTTGGGCACCTTGGGGGTGTTAGGAGAAGCCAACCTCTTGCTGATTAACCCCAACGGCATTTTGTTCGGACCCAATGCCAGCTTAGATGTCAACGGGTCGTTTGTCGGTACGACAGCTAACGGGATTCGCTTCGGCGAGGAGGACATGTTTAGTGCGACGAATCCAGAAATTCCCTCTCAGTTACTCTCCGTCAATCCGGCGGCGTTGTTCTTCAATCAAGTGGCCACTCAGCCGCACCACTCGATTGCGGTCCAAGGCAATTTAGCCGTCCCCACTGGTCAGAGCTTACTGCTCGTCGGAGGAACCGTGTCTCCGACTCCAAACTCAACGGGAAGCATTTTGGTTGATGGGGGAGCGTTGCTGGCTCCAGGAGGTCGAGTGGAGTTGGGCGGATTGGCCGCAGCAGGAACAATCGGAATCAGGGAGGAAGGCCAATGGCAGCTATCGTTCCCGAGGGAGAAAGCGCGACCCGATGTAGCTTTAAGCAATGAAGCAGCGGTGTCTGTGCTTGCTGATGACGGAGGCAGTATTGTCATTAGCGCGGGCAGCCTAGAGATTCTGGGCGGTAGCTTTCTGTTAGCTGGAATTGGGTCGGATTTAGGAGCGTCTCAGGTTCGCTCAGGAAACATTGATATTCAAACAACAGAAACCGTAACTCTCACAGATCAAAGCATCATTGCCAATGTGTTAGAACCAGGAGCGCTCGGCAAAGGAGGCAATATTAACATCAGTACTGGCTCTCTCTCAGTGTTCGATGGTGCTCGACTGGTTTCTAACACTGTTGGACAAGGAAATGCTGGCAGTATTGCTATTAACGCCAGCGAGAGCGTTGCGATTGAGGGGAGGGGCGAGGAATTGATCAGTGGAGTTTTGAGCATTGCCGGAGACGAAGCGGTAGGAAATGCCGGCAGCGTTACAATTACGACGGATGTTTTTTCGGTTACTGATGGTGCTGGACTCGATGCCAGTACCTATGGACAGGGAAATGCCGGTAGTGTCTTCATCAACGCCAGCGAGAGCGTCGCCATTGAGGGGAGGAACGAGGAAATTTTTAGTGGGATCCTCGGCGATGTCGCAGAAGGGGCTGAGGGCAATGGCGGCAATATCACCATTAATACTGGCTCTCTTTCAGTTACCCATAGCGGACTGAGTACCAGTACCTATGGACGGGGAAATGCCGGTAGTATCTCCATCAACGCCAGTGACGTGGTATTAGATAACGGAGTTGCCTTCAGTAACGTATCCAGTCAAGCCACAGGAAATGGCGGCAGTATCGACGTTAACACTGGCGCTCTCTCGGTAACGAATAACGCTCAATTAAGTGCCTCCACGTTTGGGCGGGGAAATACTGGCAATATCACGATTAACGCCAGCGAGAGCATTACCCTCAATAATGGAGTGGTAGCCGGCTTTGTCTCAACCGGAGCCGAGGGCAATGGCGGCAGCATTGAGATTACCACTGGCTCCCTGACAATCGCTGATGGGGCGACAATCGGTGTTAACACGGCGGGGCGGGGAGATGCCGGTAGTATCTCTATTCATGCGAGGGAGAGCGTGGCCATTGAGGGAAGCAGCGAAGTTGACACTACGCTCTTCGACGGTTTACCCGGAGAAGGGGATGGAGGCAGAACTCGGATTACCACTGGCTCCTCTGAGGGGAGCAACGGAGAAGCTGTCAGTGCAGTCTTTGGCGGTGTTCTGTCCGGAGCTGAGGGGGATGGAGGCAAAATTGAGATTACTACACAAGTTCTTTCCATCGCTGATGGCGCTGGACTAGCTGCCAGAACTTTTGGACGGGGAGACGCAGGGAGTATTACAATCAACGCCAGCGAGAGCGTTACTGTCAACGATGGGCGTATTTTTAATGGTACAGAGCCACAGAACCCAAGTGACGATGGAAACGCGGGAGACATCAGCATTACCACCAGTTCCCTGCGAATGACTAACGGTGCTGTCCTAGATGCCAGTACATTTGGACGGGGAAATGCCGGAGATATCACCATTGATGCCAGCGAGAGCGTTGTTATTGAGGGGAAGAACGAGGAAATTGGCAGTACGCTCCTTAGCGTTGTTGGAGAAAAAGCTAGGGGCAATGGAGGCGAGATTAAAATTACTACCGACTCACTCGCCATCGCTAATGAGGCTCTACTATCTTCCGGCACCTTGGGATCTGGAAATGCGGGAAGCATCATCATTACCGCCAACTTTCTCTCTCTAACGAATGGAGCACAAATTAATAGTCGTAGCTTAGGCTCTAGCAACTCAGGGGAGATTGGGATTCAGGTTCTTGGTACTCTGCAAGCTGAGGATGGAGAAATTTCTACAAGCTCGACTCAAGCTACCGGAGGAGCGATTGATATTACCGCCGGAGATATTCGCCTGCGGGGCGATAGCGATATTCTCACCGAAGTTGCCAGTGGTGCTGGCGGTGGGGGAGATATTACTCTAACCGCCAACTCCATTGTGCTTTTCGACGATAGCGATGTTCTGGCTTTTGCCCGAGATGGTCAGGGAGGAGACATTCGACTTGATACTCCCGTTTTCTTTGGCTCTCGCTTCCAGCCTGCTCCAGAAAGTACCGACCTGAATCCCCTGGATGGGAATGAGTCCGTTAATATTAACGCCAGTGGTGCGGTATCTGGAGAGATTAGCCTACCGGACGTCAGCTTTCTGCACAATAGCCCCAGCGAACTGCCTGTCAACGTGATTGATACCGAAACCTTGATTGCTAATAGCTGTGTGGTCCCTAGAGATGAACAGCGAGGGACGTTCATCATTACCGGGGCTGGAGGGCTACCGGTTCGTCCCGGCGAGGCTTCCGTATCCGCCTACCCAACGGGGACAATCCAAACGGTTCCCAATCAAGACTCATCCTCTCATCCTGACGCTGCTCATTCCTGGCAGTATGGTAATCCCATTATTGAACCAACAGGAACGTATCGACTGGCTAGCGGACAACTCATTTTGAGCCGCTTGTGCTCGCAGCCGTAGGGCTGGTTTGAGTCAAAATTCTGCTTTGCTCGTGACAGTTACTTCTTTTGTCCAAAGGCTAACATCCCTTTAAACAGCATCCATAAACCGCTGCTCACAATGAGTATTGCTAAGCCTACGGCTAACCAATCAAATCCAGTTAACTTCATTTTATTGTTCGGGGTGCAACACCACTGAGTCTTTCCTGCTTTATCCTACGTTAGTTAGGTGTCATCTGTGGGAACTATAGTGGCGTAGAGCCGTGGATGTCGATCAATGCATAAAATTCAAGGCGTGGCGATCGCTTTTTTAGCGAGCGGGATCACTTACTCTGCCCAGTCTCAAAGCTGTTTGATGCAAACAGAATCAGGGCAAACGATTCGCTTAGTTTTCTGTAGCTATTCTCCGCTGTCCCCCAGTCTAGCAGCTCCCCCTTCGATAGCAACCCCCAGTCAGACACCCACTCAAAGTTCCGCCGGAGAGTGCTCCGGCGGCTGCTTTGAGCAAGCTCAGAGGGAATCATCTGCTAGCTTTGTTCTAGAAAGCGTCACCAGAGAAAAATGGCAGGAAATTTATCATCGTCATTATTACGGGGATGACTGGCACTCGGTTGGTCATGATGCTCCTTTGACTCTGAGGTATATTACTGATGTAATTATGGGCTTTTCAGGAGAACAGGTTTGGCAGCGAGGCAACTCTGAAAAGCGGCGCTGGACTGATGCTGAGAATCCGAGGAAACAGATCGAAATAATTTTTATTGATGGTCAAATGCATCAAGGCTCGGCTACTGGACTGTGATCTTCTCTAAGCTGTTGGTGAACGCGAGCGACATGCCACATATAATCTGTTAGCTTAAAGCTGGCAACGGCTTGGGCAATGTGGTTGCGAGAGCGCTTTTTCTCGCCCGCTGCTTCATAGTACAAGCCAACATACAGATGGCTGTAAAACCGGTCGCGATCAGTACTTCCCGACTTTAATACTTCCTCTACCGTTGCTCTCCCGGCATAAAGCTCGTAAATTGCTCTGACGATTAGGCGCGGCTCTTTCTCTACCACTAGCAGAGCATCCCGGGCGGCGGAAACTCCCTGCCAGCAAGCCATACACAAGTAGCACCAGATCGTTTCTTCGGCATCATGAGGATTGACCGTTAAATCAACGGTAAACTGTTCGGCTCCTTCTTCATACCGCCCTGCATAATAGTACGAGAGTCCGCGCTGCCAAAGATAGGGCGTGAGGAGCGGATCAAGGGTGGCAGCGCGATCGAAATCTTGAATCGATTCATCGATCTGAGCTAGTTTGAAATAAATCATACCTCGCTTCACGTAGGCGATAGAGTCATTGGGAGTTAGACGGATAACATCGTTATACCGCAGGAGTTCGGTTTTGAGTTGATTCACGATGAGGATGGGGCGATCACTACGCGAGTGTTAATCAGAATTGAAGGAGAGCACTGTCGGTCGCTAGTTGTTAATCGTCCTCAAACTGGTTCGGTCACGGCTGCCATTATTCGATTGAGCTGGGCAGTATAGAGTGTAGCGCCAAAGATGCGGGAATAGAGTGTAGAGTGTTCTTGAACAATGAGAACGCTAGAGCACCTAAATTCAATGAAGCCACTGAAAACGGTTACTCCTGGTCAGTTAACGATTGCTGCTAGCAACTTTGATGCCCGTCCCATGAGCTATCTCAATAGCAACGGAGAACGGTTGGGATACGAACCCACTTTAGCCAGAATAGTTTGCGATCGCCTAGGCATTAACCCTGTATGGCACAATCTACCGATGGCGGACTTTTATGCTGCCCTGCAAACCGATCAGTATGACTGCGTGTGGTTCAATCAGGCGATTACCCCTCAACGCTCAGCTCTCGTTAACTTCACTCGTCCCTACGGCTTATTTGACGAGGCGGTGCTGGTACGTGCTGAGAGTTCAGTTCAGTCGCCGGAAGACCTCGCCGGATTGCGAGTCGGCGGTTTGGCAGACAGCACCAATATTGCCCTCGCCGCAGGATTTTCTGGAGTTGAGACAGTGCCGTTTCCAGGGAGTGACAAGGTGCTGCCAGAAATGCTGGAGGCGCTGAGACAGGGTGAAATCGATGCCCTCATCGATGACGAACTGGTGCTCATTGTTGCTGCTGAAGACGATCCCAATCTCCGGCTTGCCTTTAGCGTTCCCACTCAGGTTCCGTTTGCCATTGCTACCGCTAAACACAACACTGAGTTAATGGCTGCTCTTAATAAAACGCTTGACACCTTAATAGCTGACGGGACAGTGGCTCAACTATGGCAGCAGTGGATTCCTTGGAAGCGGTTTCCTTGGGAAAGTGTTGACTACCATCAACTATCAACGATGAACAATCGACAAAAAACTAGTAAATCAGAGGGAACACTATTCAATTAAGAGCGGCCACAGAATTATTGATCAATCTACCGTCTTCTAAATGGACCGTGCGATCAGCAACGTCGAGAATGCGACTGTCGTGGGTAACGAGTAAGATTGTGCTGCCCTGTTCTTGAGCGAGTTTCTGCATTAGATTAACGACATCTCGACCCGATTTACTGTCTAGGGCGGCTGTCGGTTCGTCAGCCAGGACAATCGCCGGATGACTCACCAAAGCGCGGGCAACGGCGACTCTTTGTTTTTGTCCGCCAGAGAGTTTGTCGGGGTAGTAGTGGAGGCGATCGCCGAGTCCGACTTGCTCTAGCATCGCGCTGCTGCGATCGCGCATTGCTTGTCTAGAAAACTTCCCCTGTACTTCTAACCCCATCTGGACGTTTTGCAGGGCAGTTAAACTTCTGTGGAGGTTGTGTGCCTGAAAAATATAGCCATTGTGTCGTCTTGCCTGGACTAACTGTTCGGTCGTTGCGCCACAGAGTTCTTCTCCCAGTATTCGTAAACTGCCAGATTGAGCCGAACGTAAACCACTGACTAAGGTTAATAGCGTTGTTTTCCCAGAACCCGATGGACCGGTCATGATGACGATTTCTCCTGAATTAATTTCTAGATTAATGTCGCATAATACTTGTTTGCGAAGCTGCCCTTGACCAAAATAGTGATCGAGGTTGTGGATAGAAATTACTGGATTTGTTGATGGTTTATGGTTCATGGTTGATGGTTTTGTTGATAGTTAATGGTTGATAGCTAATCGCCGATGTAGCGTTTCCTGAATCCGTAAGACATCTGAGCCTAGTAGTCGAAGGGCGATGAACAATCCAATCAGCAATCAACATGAAACTAAAACGTATAGCTATACCCACAACTCTAAGAATTATTATCTGCCTCTCTACTTCCAACAATCAACGATTAACAATCATCTAAAAAATATCCGCAGGATCGGCTGACTGAAGTTTGCGGGCTGCGATCGCCCCCGATAGACCACACATTACGATAGTTAACATTAATACGAAAACGGCTCTTGCCAGAGGCATCGCTAATGGTAAAGCCGTTGCCGCTGCGGTTAAGCGATAGAGTCCAGCAGCGATCGCAACGCTAGGGATAAAGCCAATGCCAGCCAAGATAATTGCTTCTTCAAACACCACGCCCAAAAGGTAAAAGGTGCGATAGCCCATCGCTTTAAACGTGGCGTATTCCGCCATATGGTCGTTGACGTCGGTTGAGAGCACCTGATAGACAATCACAATGCCGACGATAAATCCCATTGCCGTCCCCAGACTAAACACAAAACCGATCGCCGTACTGTTCTGAATATAGTCCAGTTCTGCGTCTACGTATTCTTCGTAGGTATAGGCCCGAACGTCTTCCGGAAGGTAGGTGTTTAAAGCGGCTCTAATTTCTTCTGGATTGCGATTGCCTTCAATGTCAATCAGTCCTACGCTCACCATGCCCGCTTCCTTGCGGGGAAACAAGCGCAAAAAGTTCTGATCGCTAGCGATCAGTGCGCCATCATCGGCAAAGGAAGCCCCCACCTCAAATAACCCATTAATAGTAATTGTCCGTCCTTCACTTTCTGTCGTGACGGGGACGCCCTGTTCGACTTGGGCAATTACGTCTTTGTATTCACCTCTAGAGGCACTGTCAAACAGAACGGTATCGGGTAACTTAACCTTATCCAGTTGACTGTTAACTTCTGGTAGGTCAAAAGCAGGCTGTTCTGGATCGAAGCCAATTACCGTCATCGAAGTCTTTTCTCTGGTTTGCGGATTGCGCCAGTTGAGAGAACCAATATAAACCGCGTCAGCAGACTCTACTCCAGGAACATCCAGTGCCTGATAGAGTCGTCGCCGAGGAAACGTGTAGGATTGATTGAAGTTCGTGGCTTGGATGCTGGTTAATACAATATCAGCTTTGAGACGGCGCGGATACTGAGTATTGGTAGTATAGAGAGCATCTTTAAACCCCAACTGCATAAAGATCAAGATGTCGGCAAAGGCAATTCCCGATAGGGCTGTTAGCAAACGCAGTTTGTCGTGCTTAAGCTGTAGCCAACCTAAAGGGGTTCTGTTTTGGAGAGTTTTGAATAATTTGTTCATGATTGATTGTTGGGAAGAGAAATGGCTACTGTGACCTGTAGATTTGTTAATCCTGCTACTCTTTGACTTGACTCTTCATTGAGGCGAACCTTGACCTCAACCACTTTGGCATCAATGTTGGCGGTGGGATCGGTATTCACCACTTCCTGGCGCTGAATTTCTAAGCCGATTCGCTCGACGGTTCCGTGTAATTCTCCTGAGATAGCGCTGCTGGTGATGGTGGCTGGCTGTCCGACCTGTACTTTGCTAATATCGCTTTCATAAACTTCGGCAATGGCGTACATCTGGCTCGTCTGTCCGATGGTAGCAATGCCCTCGCTAGAAACGTCTTCCCCAGGACGAGTGAGAATTTTGATAATTTGCCCGGATTGGGGAGTTTTGATGGTGGCGAGAGCGAGTTCCGCCTGGGCTGTCGCGACTGCGGCTTGTGCTTCTCTTACTTCGGCGGCGGCGACTTCAACATCGACGGGACGCACTTCGGCAATTCGTTCTAAAGTCGCTCGGGCTTCGTTCAGTTGCTGTTGCTGAGCCGCACGAATGCGCGTTAGATTGGCTTGAGCCTCCTCCAGTCGTCTTTGAGCCGTTTCTAACGTCAGTGCCTTGCTGTCTCGCTCTGAAGCTGATATGGCTCCGTTGGTGTAAAGCTGCTGGTAGCGCTGATACTCGACTTGAGCATTGTTGAGTTCGGCTGTCAACCGGGCGACTGTCGCTGCTTGGGCAGCAATATCGTTGTCGCGTTCTGCCTGAATGCGGGCAATGGTTGCTCTTTGGGCCTCAATTTCTCCGGTTTTAGCGCCAGCCTTTACCCTTGCTAAGTTGGCCTGAGCCACTCTAACTCGTTCTTCGGCTTGGTTAAGGGCAGCTTGCAGGCGATCGCGGCTGTCTAAAATAGCAATGGTCTGTTCTGCTGCGACCGTATCGCCTTCTTGCACCAGCAACTGAGCGACACGACTGCCTTGAGATGAGGAGGGAGCCGAAATTTCGACGATTTCCCCATTGGGTTCTATGCGTCCTAAAGCGGTTACCGTAGTAATTTTTGGTGCAGTGGCCTCAGTCGGGGTTTCCGGCTGAGAAGATGAGAACTGGCGCAGCCCGTACACAGTGATACCGCCGATTCCTAATACTGCCGCAGCGATGAGGGCCGTAGCGGGACGAATGAGGGGTTTGGAGGATTTAGGGTTCTTTGCGGTGATGTTCTGCACGGCTCTTTTCCTTACTTAGACCAAACTGTTTAGTTCAATATATTTATGATAAAACTAAACTAAGTAGTTTAGCAAGGGGGCATAGAGCAGTAAGATGAATAAAAAGCTAGCTAAATATTGAATAGCTAACCTGAGTTCAGATAAGCGCATGGCGAATAAATTCGCAGCTACAAAAACCCAATCCGTCTTCACGGACTACAGAAATGGTTGGTTTGAGGAACCTGCGCCGGCAGGTTTTGTCTCAATAGCAGCGGATTTTAACCGCCGCTATTCTTATTCCGAACTGATACGTTAGCTCATGATGAAGTCATCAGTTGAGCTGGCTCAAAGCAGCCGCCGGAGCTTTCTCTGGCGGAACTTTGAGTGTTGGGAGGCAGAAGATAACATCGTTTTTTCTGCCACTCTGCTGATATCGTCTTGCCATCAACCACCGAGGTTTAATTGATTGACTGTAAGAAGGAGTAGCACAAAGCAAACATGGTCGATATAGATAGAACATCAGAACGACAAAAGTCTGAAGAGAAAGCCGCAGCAATTTTAAAAGGAGCCATGCAGGAGTTTCTGGCCAATGGTTATGCCGCAACGAGCATGGATCGGGTGGCTAAAGCAGCGGGAGTTTCTAAAGCTACTGTTTACAGTCATTTTGGGGATAAAGAAGGGTTATTTAATGCTTTGATTCAGGACTTAGTTCATGACAAGTTTCAGACAGTTTTGGGTTTGCAAGAGCCTCAATCGATGGCAAGAGAACCAAGTCTGGTTTTGTCAGAAATAGCCCATCGGCTGCTAGACAATGCGGGGAGCGATCGCACGTTTCTAAATTTTATTCGCATCATGATGGGGGAGTCGGGGCGTTTTCCTGAGTTAGCCCAAGCCTATGTTCGCAACGTTGCTAAACCAGGCATCGAAGCGCTGACGCAGTATTTGCAGGTTCATCCCGAACTTAAACTCAGCGATCCCGAAGCGACGGTGAGAGTGTTTGTTGGGACATTGGTATATTACTTAATTCTTCAGGAAATGATGCACGGGAAAGAAATTGTTCCTCTAGAAAGCGATCGCCTGGTGGCAACTCTCATTCAGCTAATTACCTCAAATCCAACTCAGTTGAGCTGAGGAGAGGGGGCGATTGCTTAGTCAACACTCTTCTGTACTTGGTCACTTCAAATCGCGCTCAATCAGCGTCACTAGAGAGGCGATCGCCCCTTCAGCTTAATCACAATCAAAACTGTCGGCTAATGGCATTTCCCGTGTCCGTTTGAGCTAGGAGGCACGTCTAGGGCAGGATTCGCATCAAAGAAGCCTAGGGGTTTTAGCTTGAATCCGGTGTAGGCAACGGGCATCACGGGCCAGTCTTCCGGGCGAGTGATGTGGTGTTGACCAAAGGTATACCAGACGACCACATCAGTGTCTTCAACAGAACGATTTGCCTGGGTCCACTTCGGTAGTCCTTCGCCGCCGGGGTGCTGGTTAGGATAGTCGCCCGCCCCAAACATTTCATCTCTCTGATAGGGAGTCACCCACAGATGCTTGTTCATAAAGCTAGCCCGCTTACTGACGCTAGCTTCTGGATGAGCAAAGGGCAGAATGTTCTCTCCCGGCATTAGCTTGTAGGCTACAGGCTGACCAAGACCGTTGAGACTCGATGGATTGACGATCTTCCAGTAGCGACCGGAGAACGGGTCGATTACTCGCTGCGCTTCGGATTCAGACGCTAGGAGAGTCGATTTAGCCAAGAAGGCATTGCCGTAGGGGTTATCTGGACCCATCGGTTCCGCTTCCGTATTGACTTCGTAAACAGAGTTATTCTGCCCGTCAACGCACATATCCAGGCGCACGTTGAAAAAGTGCTGGTGGATGGGGGCGTTAAGCTGAGGGGCGACTAGCGTACCATATTTCGGATCTTCTCCGGGCGCTGCGCCAGCGGTGTTGACGATGCCGGTGAGCTTGACCTCGTACTGAATCGTGCCATCCTGGTAGAAGTACCAGAAGAAGCCGTACTCGTAGTTGCCAACTGTGGCAATAAATGATACCACTAAACGACGCGATCGCCTTACTTCTGTCTGGTCAGTACGCCAGTCTACGTGCTTCCAGAGGATGCCGAAGTCCTCTTCGTGCATACACACCGCGTTCTCAATGGTGGTAACTTCACCCCGGCTGTCGGTCATGAAGGCATCGAAGTAGAAGATTTCTCCGAGGCAGTCGCAGCCCAAGGTGAGGGAATTTGCCAGCGTTCCGACTCCGTACTCGCCCACGTCAAAGGCGTTTTTGCGGTAATGATTCGGTCTGGGGTCGCCGTAGGGAACCACCATATCGGATAGAGAGGCGCGGTACATAATCGGTCGCACCCGTCCCCCATCTTCATAGCCGATGGTGTAGAGAATTAGCCCTTCACGGGGAGTAAAGCCAATGCGAAACTGCCACTTCTGCCAGCGCACGAAGTGACCCTGCACTTCAAAGCTTGGTCCTTCTGGCTGAGTGATTTCTAGAGGTTTAATGTCGCTGCGAAATTCCTCGATAAACTCTTTGGCGTAGTTCCCTGACTGTGGCGGTATGGGAACGACCCCGTAGTCCTCGACTCGAAGCACTTCCATCTTGTTTAAGTCCACCACGGGAATTACCCCTTCAATGGGTCGGGCGTAGCCGTTATCGGTGGGGCTAGAACGCACCCAGCACAGCGCCCGTGACAGTCGCTTGCCTTCTTCCTCTTCAATACCGTAGTAGCCAGCCGACCAAGGATCGACCATGACTAAATCGGGGTCAGTAATGCCGCGCTTCTTGATTGCTTCCTGAAATTCGGGACTTGCTTTAACAGCCGCTTCGCACTCGATAAATTCATCGAGCATAATGGAAGGCTGTACCCCTGGGATGTGTTTCCAGGATGTGACGGTTTCTTGGGTGAGGGAGACAATCGCTTCATAGGTTTTCCCATCGGCATTGTCGAGGACGATGATGAATACTTCTCGTTCGATTTCATCGCCTTCTTGGTAGCTGAGAACAGCTTTTTTATCGGGTTCTTTCAGGGTAACGGTGGGAAAGCGAATGGTTTCACCTAGCTGTTTTTCTGATTTGATAATGCGAACTGCTGTAGTAATTTCTTCAGGCGTTAGCGGTTCGAGGGGATGGTGAGGGGAGGATAGGTTGCTAAAGGTATTGGGGATTTTTTGAGTGGTAGTCATGACAGTAAGTTTTTAGTTTTAAATGGACAGGAGTTACGCAGTTGGCGAGAGAGTTAACCAAGGAAAAGCCAAATAAGAACGCACTGCCTCGCGCACGATGCTAGTTTTAGCTTCGTACCAACTGATGCCGGTGTTGAACCAGTGATTCTCTAAACGTAAAAAGGCA